>JBBDYH010000037.1:13444-143790 GCA_040901795.1 Pirellulales bacterium | reverse complement strand
GTAACCCCACCCTACTGCTACCGCCATCGCTCGATCGGGCGAAACGGTGCGCCAGGCCGAATGGCGCGACGAGCTGTTGAAAACGGGCATCCGCGGCCGTGGCGGTCAGCGCATCGAGTTCTCTCGCGTCGAAGCTCTCGGCGGCACGCGCTGGCTACATGCCGACGCGGAAACCCACGTGGACGCGTCTCTCCGAGACGCGGATGCGAGTCTCGGAGAGATTCGCCCACGTGACGCTGCCGCGCCGCAACGCGCCGTCATTTCCTTCGGCCCCGAACACGCTCCGCTCGAACAACGCCAGGTCGCCCGCGCGCTGGAAGAAGCCGAAACGCTGCGCCCGAAGCCCAAGCTCGTGATCTTCGCCGCCTTCCAGTTCGATCCCGAGGCGGCCAAAGACATCGACGAAACCAACTGGCCCGGCGTCACGCTGCTCAAAGCGCAAATGAACGCCGACATGTTGACCGACGACCTCAAAAAGAAACGCACCAGCAACGATTCCTACTGGCTGATCGGCCAGCCGGACGTACAGCTATCGCAGGCCGACCGCGAGTATCGCGTCATCATCCACGGGTTCGATTACTACAACACGCGCACAGGCGCGATCGAATCGGGCGACACGACCAAAATCGCCATGTGGCTGTTGGATACCGACTACGACGGCCGCAGCCTCTACCCGCGGCAGGTTTTCTTTCCGATGTCGGGCGAGAAAGACGGCTGGTCGCGCCTGGCGAAAAACCTCAAGGCCGAGATCGATGAAGAGCTGATCGAGCAGTACCGCGGGACAACGTCGCTGCCTTTTCCCGCGGGCGATCATCGCCGGATCGCGGTGAAGATCGTAGACGATCGGGGAATTGAGAGTTTGCGGGTTGTGGGTTTGGAGCCGTGACAAACTGTCACGTACGCCAAAGGCGTTCAACCCCGAAGCCCAGGGTCGCGGCGCTTCGCCGCGCACCCTGGGAACAGAACGGAAACAACATATTGAACCCCAACGGGGTTCCACAATGGGGCGCCAATTACCCACGGATGTGGAACCCCTTCGGGGTTCATGGGATATTTGGCGCGATCAGTGACCCAGGGTGGCGCCTTCGCGGCTGACGCCACTCGGCTTACCCTGGGCTTTGGAATGTAACGCCTTCGGCGTAAGGAATCCGGACATGCCTCAATCGCTCGTTCAAATCTACGTGCATTTGGTATTCTCAACTAAGAACCGCCAACCGTTTCTACAAGACTCCGCATTTCGCGAACGATTGCACGCCTACTTAAAGGGCATCTGCGACAACCAAGACTCGCCATCACTCCGGGTAGGTGGCACGGAGGACCACGTTCACATTCTTTGCCGGCTTTCGAAGACGCTTGACGTCTCCACGCTTATTCGCGAATTGAAGCGAGACTCCTCGAAATGGATTAAAGAGGAGAATCCGCGACTGGGCGATTTCCATTGGCAACGCGGCTATGGCGCGTTTTCCGTCAGCCCGTCTCACGTGGAAGTACTCAAGAAATACATCGCCAACCAAATCGAACATCATCGGCACGAATCGTTCCAGGACGAGTTTCGACGTTTGTGCAAGAAATACGGCATCGAGATCGATGAACGATACGTTTGGGACTGAGCGACGACGACCGACGAACGCCGAAGGCGTTCAACCCCGAAGGCCAGGGTCGCGGCGCTTCGCCGCGCACCCTGGGGATAGTAAGGCAAATGATCACGTTGAATCCCAACGGGGTTCCACAATGGGCGTGACGTCGATGTGGAACCCCTTCGGGGTTCATGAGATATTGGGCCGCCGTTGACCCAGGGTGGCGCCTGCGCGGCTATCGCCGCTGCGGCTTACCCTGGGCTTCGGAATGTAACGCCTTCGGCGTAAAGAACGCTCGATGCCGCAGCGCAGCTACTACATCGACCAGCTTCGGAATGTAACGCGTTCGGCGTAATGAATTAACATGCCGCAGCGCACCTACTACATCGACCAGCTTATCATCAACTCGCCGTACGACGAGCCGGCCGAGTATTGGAAGTACGACCGAGAGTCGCGATTGCACACGCGTACCGCCGGCCGACGCCCGGCCGGATACGTTGTCGCCAGCCCGGGTTCACGCTCGTTCGACGATCCGGGAGTGTTTCACGAGCTGCCGCTGGTCAATAAAATCCGTCCGCGCGTGTTGGCTTGGCGCGAGGCGGGCTATCCGGGCGTTACTGGCACGACGAAACGACTCTTGGAGCATTGGAACGACCCGGAACAGCGGGAGCACCGCCGCTTTTTCTTCTGCCAGCTCGAAGCGATTGAAACGCTCATTTGGCTGGCCGAGGCCTCGCCGGCGGAGAAGCAAGGCATCGACATTCCCGGCGACGGCGGCCCCTTTCCGCGGATTTGCTCAAAGATGGCCACGGGCTCCGGCAAAACGATTGTCATGGCCATGCTGATCTCCTGGCAGATCCTCAATAAGGTCACGAATCCGCAAGACAAGCGATTCTCGAAAAACTTCTTCGTCGTCGCGCCGGGCCTGACGGTGAAAAACCGCCTCTCGGTGCTGTATCCTGATAGCGAGGGCAATTACTACGACGAGTTCAACATCGTGCCGCAGGGCCTTCGCGAGCAACTGCGGCAGGGTCAGGTACTGGTCCATAATTGGCACACGCTGCAATGGGACAGCGAGGAACAGATCGCCAAACGGCGGAGCGTGGACAAGCGCGGCGCGAAGAGCGATGAAGCGTATGTCCGCGAAGTGCTGGGCAAAATGGCGGCGGCGCGAAACATCGTCGTGATCAACGACGAGGCCCATCACGCCTGGCGCGTGCCTGAAGGCGCCAAGGTGGCCGGCGTTTCCAGAGCCGACGTCGAGGAAGCGACGAAGTGGGTTGGGGGTCTCGACCGCATTCACCGGTCTCGCGGCATCCTCTCGTGCTACGACCTTTCGGCGACGCCGTTTGTCCCGTCGGGCAAGAAAAGCTCGGAGGAGGCGTTGTTCGGTTGGATCGTGAGCGACTTCGGCTTGAACGACGCCATCGAGTCCGGACTGGTGAAAACGCCGCGCGTGGTCGTCCGCGACGACGCGCTGCCGGGCGCCGCCGACTACAGATCTCGGTTGTACCACATTTACATGGACGCGGACGTGAAGGATAACCTCAACCGCCCGGCTGAGGAGCACGAGCCTTTGCCCGATCTGGTAACGAACGGGTATTACCTGTTGGGCAAGGATTGGCTGGAAACGAAAAAGTGGTGGGAGCACGTGGGCATCGATGTGCCCCCGGTGATGATCACCGTTGCCAATCGCACCGAGACCGCCGCACGCATCAAGTATTCCTTCGACCGCGGCAAGATTCGGATCGAAGAGCTCTGCGCTCCCGAACGTACGCTCCACATTGACTCGAAGGTGCTGGAAAAGGCCGAGGAAGAGGAAGAGGAGTTGCCGCTGAATGGCGGTGTCGAGGCCAGCGACGAGAACGGGGAGGACAGCGATGCGCCCGTTGAGCGGCCCCTGACGAAAAAGCAGCAAGCCGAGCGGCTGCGGAAGACCGTGGACACCGTCGGCCGACCCGGCCAGCCGGGGGAGCAAATTCAGAACGTGATCTCCGTGGGCATGCTGTCCGAAGGGTGGGACGCCAAGACCGTCACCCACATCATGGGTTTGCGCGCCTTCACCAGCCAATTGCTTTGCGAGCAGGTCGTCGGCCGTGGTCTGCGCCGCACTTCGTACGACGTCGAAAAGGCGACGGGGCTTTTTACACCCGAGTACGTCAACATCTTCGGAGTTCCATTCACGTTCTTGCCGCATGAAGAGGCGGACGGGCCGCCGCCGCCACCGCCGCCACCCAAAACACGTATTGAGCCGGTGCCGGACAAGCGGCAATTCGAGATATCGTGGCCAAACATCGTACGGGTCGACCACGTGTATCGGCCGGTATTATCGTTGGATCTTGGGGCTATCGAACTGCTGCCGCTCGATGCGAGCAACACGGTCACCGTCGCCCAAATGGCGGCGATCTTGGAAGGCAAACCGGATTTGACTCGCTGGTCGGAAATCGACTTGAACGAGCTGGCCCATAAGTTCCGCCTGCAAAAGATTACGTTTGAAAGTGCGCGGGATGTTTACGACCAGATTCGGCCGACTTGGAAGGGCAATCGAGAGTCGCTGCTCGCTCAGCTCGTGCGGCTAGTCGAGCGTTTTCTGGCCTCCGATCGAATCTCGCTGCGGCCCGATTCGTTCAATCGCGACGCTCTGAAACGCCGAGTCCTGTTGACCCTCAACATGAACCGAGTCGTCCAGCACATTTGGGAAGCCATACGATTTCAAAACGCCGAAACTTTGGAACCGGTATTCGATCGCTCACAGCCGATTCGCTCTACCGGCGACATGCCGACGTGGTACACGGGCCGGCCGTGTCACGCCACCGCGAGAAGCCACATCAACCAGTGTGTTTTCGACAGCACGTGGGAAGCCAGCGAGGCCTTCGAACTCGATCGAAACCAACACGTCGCGGCTTGGGTTAAGAACGACCATTTGGGCTTCGAAGTCGTTTACATCTATCACGGCGTCGTACGAAAGTTCCGCCCCGATTTTCTAGTCCGACTCACCAGCGGGTTGACGCTCGTCTTGGAAGTGAAGGGCCAACAGACCGACGAAAGCCGTGCGAAGCGGAAATCGCTCGAGGAATGGGTCAAGGCCGTGAACGCTCACGGGGGTTTCGGTCGTTGGGTTGCGGACGTAGCGTATGCCCCAGGCGATGTGCATGACGTGTTACAGCGTCACGGCGGGCATTGATGGTGCGTTGTGCCGGCGTTCACAACCTGTACGAACCGGTGGCTCGATCTCTGGTGGCACAAAAATCCGCTTGACAGCGGCGGCCAAATAGTGTATACAGGCGTTCTGTATCGAAGATTTGTCGTCCGCGTTCCAGCGCGGCTCCGTTCCCTCCTGCGCCGAGGTCAAGACGCGCGCGCTTCAGCAAGGCCTTGAACCTGGATCCAGACGACGCTTCAGCGGTTCGATTGCCCCATTTCGCCGACGTCAAAGTACGTTCAAAACTGCAACAATTCCTGGCCGACTCGACTGCTGCTACTTCCCGAAACCGTGTTGCGACCAAGACTTACCAGCGAAACCCGCCCCATCGCCTCCGGGAATTATTTCCGCTCAACTCCCGTTTTTGTGCAATAACTCGCACCAGTGAAAAAACTTCCCCGCATCCAGTCTCCCAGTCTCCCAGTCTCCTTGTCTTTCCGCTACGCTCGCGGGTGAAACTCCCGGTGCACCCGTTTCAACCGCGCGTGATCGACATGCGTGTAGATCTGCGTCGTGGCGATGCTGGCATGGCCGAGCATCTCCTGGACCTGACGCAAGTCCGCCCCCCCCGACAAAAGATGCGTGGCAAAGCTGTGCCGCAGCGTGTGCGGACTGATGTTCGATGGCGCCTGGGCGCGTGCGGCATAACGCTTTACCAGTTCCCAGATCCGTTCCCGCCGCAGGCGCAGGCCGCGCGCGGTGAGCAATAACCAACCACCGGAGGCTGGATGGCGCTCGACAATCTCACTCCGCTCTTGATCGAGATACTCGCGGACGGCTGCGATCGCTCGCTGCCCGAGCGGCGCCATGCGTTCCTTGTCCCCTTTGCCCCGGCAACGGCAGTACCCTTCGTCGAGATGCACGTCGCTGGTTCGCAGAAACGATACCTCCGAGGCGCGGCAACCGGTGGCGTAGAGCAGCTCCAACAGCGCCCGATCGCGCCGCCACAGCTTGTCGCGCGGCCGCGGCGCAGCCAGCAGCCGATCGACGGTCTCGGGTGCAAGCACCTTCGGCACGCGCTGCCACAGTTTCTGACTCCCCAACAGCTCGGCAAGATTGTCGCGGAGCACGCCTTCAAGTTGCAGGTAGCGAAAGAAGACCTTGAGTGATACCAAATGCCTGGCAACGCTCGCGGGGGCCAAGGACTGTGCGTGCAGCCAGCCCACATAGTCGGCCAGCTCTTGAATCGACACGCCCGTCACTTCACGGCGATCGAGCCAGGTTGTGAACCTCCGCAGATCGCGACGGTATGCTGCGACGGTGTTGTCAGCCAACCGACACTCCGTCCGCGCATAGTCCAGGAACGCCGCCGCATAGCGCGTGGCGGTCGCCGGCACAGTCGCAGGCGCTTTGCCCACCGCGCGTTTCGGCTGCAGGGCCGCATCGGCTTCGGCTTGTAATTTTACTCGGCTTCGCTGCATTACTGTCCTTTGTTCCGTTGGGCTTGATAAACCCCCTGTTACAGTTTCGCCCCGACGCCGACGTCAACATGAACCCAGCCCGGCAACTC
The DNA here is from genome assembly GCA_040901795.1 of Pirellulales bacterium. Lineage (GTDB taxonomy): Bacteria > Planctomycetota > Planctomycetia > Pirellulales > JALHPA01 > JBBDYH01. The sequence goes on along the minus strand of JBBDYH010000037.1, from coordinate 137,501 downwards.
CCGATGCCCGGGCGCCGTCGCTCCCAAAGGATTTGGGTTTGAGCCGCACCGTCGTTACAATCGCGTATCTCATTGCATCTTCTCTTTCGCCCGCCGCTACCGCGGTGTTCCGAACATGCCGCAATCAAGCCCCGTTGTCCCGATGTGTGAACTCGCGCCCAATCAAGAGGCGGACTTCTTTGCGTTGCTGGCGGCCAAGGAGGAGCTGAAAACGCGCGACAACAAGCCGTACTACAAGGTTACGTTTTCCGATCGACGCCGCGCCGTGACCACGCCGATCTGGAGTGATTCGGCTTGGGCCGCCGAATGCCGCGACGCCTGGCAGGCGGGCGAGTTCTACAAGCTTCGCGCCGCGTACCGCGAGAGCAGCTATGGGCCGCAGCTTGAGATTAAAAAGATCCGGCTCGTCGCCGAGAGCGACGCCGCCGACGGATTTGATCCCTTGATGTGTCTGGAACAGTCGCGATTCGCGGCGGATAAGATGTTCGACGAGCTTGTCGCACTTGCGGAAGAACGGATTGCAAACCGCGCCTTGCGCGCGCTGGTCGTCGGCATTCTGCGCGAGCACCGCGCGACGCTTTTAGCCTTGCCGGCGGCGACGAGGAATCACCACGCCTATGTCGGCGGCTTCCTGGAGCAATTCTTCCGCGAACCTAACAAGAGCGCGACGGCTTATTTTCAGCGGCGAAGAGCTGAGGCCGCGGCGCCACGCCAACGTGCTGGCGATGATAGAATCAGCTCGGGCCGAGGGTCTGTCCTTTGGGAGAATCGCCAGGCGGCTGAACGAAGCCGGGTACCTCACGACCGAGGGCCGGCCGTGGATCTCCGGAAACGTGTGGCGTATTGCACAGACCGCGAATAAAACGCCAGGGGAGCGCCCGTGATCATCCTGCTTGACCTGAACTACACGCTGGTCGGCAACTCACGCGAGACGTTCATCGGCTTTCAGCCCGACATCGAGCGCGAGCAATACCGCCTGCCGCTCATCGGGCTGCTCCAGCAACACCACGTCGCACTGGTCACTCATCGCGGCAAGGAGCACGAAGCGGCGACGCTGCAGGGCCTGCGCGACAAGGCGCACTGGTGTCCGGCCGAATGGCACTTTAACGACCGAGGATGGACGGCGCCGCGCTGGAAAGAGTTTGTGCTGGTCGAGCGAATATGGAAAGTCCACGGCCAGGTGGCTCAGATCCTCGCCATCGAGTCCAACCTCAAAACCGCCGAAATGTACGAGCGGCACGGCCTGATGGTCCTCAAGGTAGTCAGGGATGGCAGCGGAAATAGGGCAGACGTTGCGGAGTTGGCGCACCAAAAAACGCCACCTAAAAAAGAAGCAGGATTGTTCATAAAATAAGCCGATACACCGGGCTTGCGGGTAGCTCCCGCTTGGCTGGCCGTCGCTTTCGGACGCACCTACCCGAGGGCGACGGCTGGCCGGCTCGGCCAACCAGTAGGTGCAAGGATGGACCACGAATTTGCGACCATCGTGGGAGCTTCCCGCGAGTTGTCAGCGGCCCTTCGATCGATCATCGACTCGCCTGATCGGGTGTACCGCTCTTCGGTGCACCATCACATCGGGAAGTTATGGAGCGTGATCGACTTCTGGATCACTCGTGATCCACGCATCGACGCCAATGTCTCCTACGACGAAGCTGCCGCCGCGATGTTCTCCTGCTACGTCGGCCGCGACAGCCTCCGGTCAGCAATGATCGGGCTGTGGGTAATCTTCCGCGACGGCATCAAGCCGCGGATCCGCGACGCCTGGCAATCGTACACGGTGCCGCAGTTTGAAGCTGCGGAGCTGGCGGCGTTCGATGCTGCCATTGAATTGCTGGCCCGCGAAACAATGCCGGCCAACCACCACGTGGCCATCACCGGGGGGGCCGGTCACTTGGAGATCCAATCGCCATCGAAAAATGGGAACAGTGGAAAATTTTCTGAAGACCCGACAAATCTGGACCGCGATGCATGGGCGTCCACTGAAGCCGAAGACCTATCGAAGCCGTGGCCGAAAATTGCCAAGATGAGCCGCACAAAGTACGGAAAACGGGGATTCAAAACCGCGAAAGCTGTAGCCGTTGCCGTGAGCCGGTACCGCCAGGCTGAGGGGATTGCTCCGCTCCAAAAGAGAACACCCGGGCGACCAAGAAAGCAGGGATCGACGCGCAAACAGCCTAAATAAATAGGAACGCGAAGCGTTCCGTTTTCCGCTGGCTGTTTCCGTTGCAAGTTTTCCCGTGCTAGCAAAACTACTCGCAGTTGGAACATCCCATCAACTGCGAGGATCGGCAAATGAGCGTTGTCTCCTATTCGGAGCTGGCCCGAGAGCTGGGCATCGCACCGCGGGCAATTTCTGACTTCGTTTACCGCGGCATCCTGGATCCGAGCGACTGGCCGAAGGTTGCCGGCCGTCACGTCATCCCGCGCGACGATGTTCCGCGTGTAGTACAGATCCTCCGCGAACGCGGCGTGCTCACCGAAACGGAGGCTGCTGCATCGTGAGTCGTCAACGCGCCACGCAGCTCGGTGACATTGTGACGTTCCGCGTTGACCCCGACGCGGAGCCGTCAGGGAGTGTCTTGGGCGCGCTTGCCGATTTGCTGATCCAGCTTGAGACCGATGCACAGGCCCGGCTCATGGACGAGCCGCGCAGCGCAATCAACGCAGGCTCCGCGCCCTGCGAAGGGCAGTAACCGCCAGGAGGGCGCCGACAATGGCCCGTTTCAGGAAAATCGACCCGCGAATCTGGAACGACGAAAAGTTTCGCGACCTGTCCGACCGCGGCAAGCTGGTGTTCCTGTTTGTGCTGACTCACCCCCACCTGACAGCGCTGGGTGCCATGCGCGGTACACCGCCCGGCTTGGCCGCCGAGCTCGGCTGGTCACAGGAAGACTTTGCCGAAGCCTTCCAGGAAGTCTTGCGTAAGGGTCTGGCCGAGCACGACCAGGCGGCTGCGTTTATCGCACTTCCGAACTTTCTGCGCTACAACCAACCTGAGTCGCCGAACGTCGTAAAGGCATGGGCCAGCGCCGTCGACCTGCTACCAGAGTGTGCCCTTAAAAACGCGTTGCTGATTAGGGTTAAAGCCTTCTCTAAAGACTTGCCGGAAGCCTTCGCGAAAGCCTTACCTCAAGCCTTCGCGAAGGGTATGGCGAATCAGGAGCAGAAGCAGGAGCAGAAGCAGAAAACAGCAGCTAGCGCTGCTTGCGACGAGCAGGCTCCGCCACGCTCGCCGCCGGCGGCCGGAAGCGAATTCACTTTTCCAACTTCAGGCAAGGACCCGAAGGAGTGGACGCTACCGCAGGCGAAGCTCGACGAGTACATCGATGCTTACCCTGGCCTGGACGTGCGCTCCGAGATGATCAAAGCGCGGCAGTGGGCCCGTGACAATCCGACAAAACGCAAATCCGCCGGCGGCATGCCCGCCTTCCTTACGAGATGGATAAACAAGGCACAAGACAGTCCCACCAACCGCACCAACGCCGCTGGTGAGGGCCGCGGACACCGCAGCAGCTTTCAAATGAATGGCAACCACCTCGATGACGGCACGTCATGAAAACCACCGACTTCGAAAACTGGCTTCACCTGCATCGATCGGCTTTCCCAGCCATTGACGCCTGGCTCGCCAAGTTCCCCAGCGATGCCGACAAGCAAACTCGCGGCCTGTCCGCCTCAACGCTTACGGCCGGCGACGTGCTCCGCGCATGGCAGACGATCCTGTCAGACGTCGAAGCGGCCGACGCGATCGAAGCCACCCGCCGCCTTGCCCGCGGAGATGAGGAGCTGCCGCGGTCGTTCGACGACTACCCGCGCGCGGTTCGCCGCATTGCCAGGTCGATCGCCGGCGAGCGTGCGAAGGCGGCAAGGTCAACGCGCTTAATCGACGGCCTGGACACATATCGCTGCCCGCTTTGCCGCGACACAGGGGGCGTAACTGTTTGGCACCCGAAGTCGGTTGCAGCGATGCACCGGGGCACTTTCGGAGAGCGCGGGGCAAAAGCGACCGCCCTAGTCCGCTGTAGCTGCGATGCCGGCTCGAAACTTCAATGGTGCTCGGCGGTCTTCGATGCTGACGGCTGGGTCGTGTGCAGTGGCGTGAGCGACCTGGCGAGCATTGAACGACTGGAAAAGTTTGTGGAGCAAAAAGGTAGGCCACTGGCAATGGCTGGCTGGTAACGACATCACGCATTGTCCGTGCGCGGCAGTGGTCCTTTTTCAACGGCCCCACACGACCATGACGCCCCCGAACGGCCAAATACGAGTTTAGCCCACCCCTATGCAGCGACAAAAAGCGGACAAATTGCCCGACGGTGATCGCGTCACAAAGGCAGGCCGCAGGCCCGTGCTTGACGCACTCAAGAAACACGACCTCGAGTTGCTGCTCTCGTTCGGCGTCTCACAGAAAGAGGCCGCACGCTGCGTCGGCGTTTGCCCCCGGACAGTCCGTCGCGCGCTGAAAACAGACCCGAATTTTAACCGGAGCTATTGTGCCGCTCGAACGGCCGGCAAGGCCCGCTTGCTGGGCAACATTCACCATGCCGGCAGCAGAAACTGGAGGGCATCAGCCTGGCTACTTGAACGATTGTGGCCCGACGAGTTCGGGCGGCGCCAACCGACCACGTTTTCCCGCGACCACATCGTCAGCTTCATGGAGTCGGTAGCTGACCTGGTCGCCGGGTACGTACCAAAGCACAAGCTGCCGGAATTTGCCAAGCGCGCCGAGCAGCACTTCGAGGCGCTTGAGCAAAGCGCACATTAACCCCGAGCCCTTTTTGCATGGAGGCAAGACCACAATGGCAACAGCCACCCTTACCCAACGAAGTCGCCGAGTCGAGCTCTTTGAGCGAGTCACCAACAACGGACCAACGGGCCGCATCGACCGCGAGGCCGGTGTCATTCACGGCGTGCGCGTGCTCGGCTTCCGCTCCAAAAATAGCGGAGGATCCCGGGAGTATTCCCGCGAGGCGATGAAAGATGCCGTTGCTCGCCGCCTCTACGAAGGCGTGGAGGTCAACATCGACCATCCGACCAAGAACGACATCAACGGCAACCGCCCGTTCATGGACGTGTTCGGCGAGCTGCGCAATGTCCGTTTCGAAGAAAGCCGCGGCCTGGTCGCCGATCTGCATTACGTGAAGAGCCACCCGCTGGCTGAATCGGTGCTCGAGCGTGCGGAGCGTTTCCCGGAACGGTTTGGTTTGTCGCATCATGCGTATGGCAACGCGGTTCGCCGCGGTGATCGCGAGATTGTCGAAGAGCTGCACGAAGTGAAATCGGTTGACCTGGTGCGTAACCCGGCCAGCACGAATGGACTCTTTGAGTCAGCCGGTACCGCCGCGGCCAGCTATGACTGCGCAGCAACTCCCGAGGAGTTCGCCGCGCGATTGCAGGGCGGCTCAGCCTCTCGGCTGCTGCTCGAAAATGCCGCGGTTAAGACGGTCGACGAGATGGCGGACGATTGGGCCGGGTCAGTCTATGGCGACGAGCCCGCCGAAGATCTCAAGGCCAACGCGATCGAAACCTTCAAGGAACTGGCCGCCAAAGTTTTCGCTGACCAGGGCATGACTAAAGCCCAAAAGCTGAAGCGGCTTGGCGAGCTGATCGACGAACGCGACCGGCTGCTTAAGGTCATCGACCGCCAGGACGACCAGGACCGCAAGCGCCAGGCAGACAGCGATCAAGAGCGGCAACGCGAATTCGATCGCAATGAGGCGTCCGGGACGGTCACCGAATCACTGGAGCTGCCTCCATGGCAATCGCGAGAGCGTCTCCTACTTCGCCGAACGCAGTCACGCCACAAGCTGCTTGAGAGCCAACAGCGGCCTTTGTCCGGCCAGTCAGACTGGGGCGAGTACGAGCGCAAGGGCGGCAAAGCCTTCGCCGCGGCAATTCGCTGATCGTCCAAACGGGCAATCACCAGTTCAACCCACCATCAATCGAAAGGATTTGATCGAATGAACGCAACATCCGGGGTAATAGCCCACGAGCCCCTTGAGCCGATCCTCAACCCGCTGGCGCCCACGCCAGAAGAGCTGGCGGCCCGCAATCGGGGCGTCAATGAGGAGGCGCACCGGCCGCTTGACAGCATGTCGGAGCGGTTCGCGGCGAAGCGACACAAGGCGGAGGTCACTTACCGCGTGGCCGTACATCGAGTCGCGATCGGCGAGTCAATTCCACTCGACGAGATTGAGCGCTTCGTCCGTGAGGCAGAGCGCACTCCTGATGATTTCGATCGTCACCGCGGCCGCAAGGCGCGGCGATTTCTGTCCTGGCAGCAGATTACCAACGCCGACTCGGACGGGGTCACGCGCGTCACAGCGACGAACTACTTGCTCGAAACCATGTCCCTGGGGCGACGTCACCGTATTGCGCAACAGTTGGATGCGATCGCGATCGCGCAAACAAACAGGCGGAACGCCAGCGACACAATCGAAGCACTTCGGCAGGAAATTTCCGACGTTCTCGATGGTCCGCCGCGGGCGTTTGGAGATCCCGCGTTGCGCAACGGTGCTGTCGAGCGAGCTCGGGCTCATTTGCAGGATCGCAACGAATTGCTGAGCCGCAGTCCCATTGAACCGGATCCCCACGCGAGCCCTTCGAATGAGGAATTAGTGGCCCGACAACTGGGCGCGAAGCTGAGACTTTACGATCAGCGGCAGGAGCAGATCGAGCAGCTCATCCGCGAGATTCACGAACGCGAGGCACTGATCGAAGAGCACAAATTGCTTGCGGTTCACAAATGGTGGGAGATGGATTGGAGCTGAGCCTCCCGGCGAGAGGTCTAGGCCGCCTCTCGCCGTTCAAGGCCGCTCGGGCGGGGCTTTGTTTTCCTCTCCCGTCCCGAGCGGTTTTTTCAACACATACCGAGGTGCGAATGGCAACTGTCAAAGCGATCAAAGGCAAGCCGGGAGCGCTCGGCTGTTACGGTGGCGACGGCGGCCTACGGATCGTTGCCGGCGTCGATGACGATGACGATGGCGGTCTCTATGTGGCAGTGCTGAACCCCGCGGGAAAGCCTACCGCTCAGGTCACAGTGGCTGGCGACCAGGCGTCACTGCAGTTGTTCGACGATCGCGACCGTATGCGCCTGGTGGCCGCCCTGTGTACCGAAGAGCAGCTACCAGCGATCAAGTTGCTTGACGAGTACGGCCGTCCTGCCGGGCATTTTTTTGTTGGTGACTGGGCGGAGCCCAACCTTTGAAAGGGAAATCCCATGGAAGCGGCAAGTAACAATTCGATCGTGCAGGAGATCATTCTCCGTCTGCGGATGGAGGCGGATCCCGGCAACGCCAAGATTGCCGAACAGACCGCCCGCGCCGGTATCACGTCGCAGACGCGGCTGACCGAGACCGTCCAAAAGAGCGCGAAGGAGCAGGCCAGCGCCGTCGAGAAGCTGCAGCGCGCCGAAAGCGACGTCAGCGCCAAGCGCCAGGCCGCCAACGAAAAGTACCGCTCCAGCACCAAGCAGGCGCTGGAGGGCATCACGTCGCTGGCCCGCGGTCTGACCTTGATCGGTGTGGCCAGCGAGAAGGATCTGGAGAAGGCCGTCCGCGTGTTGGCCAAGTTCGAGGCGGGCGCTCAGGTGCTCAAAGGCACGATCACTATCATCGAAGCGGGAACCAACGCGTGGAAGGCGTATCGCACCGCCGTACTCGCGGCAGCCGCGGCCGAAGCGGCACGTGGCGCCGTTGCTGGAGCCGCTGGGGCGGGAGGCGGAGCAGCGGGTGGCGCAGTGGGTGGAGCAGCCGCGGGGGCCGCAGGTGCGGCTGGCGTCGGCCTGGGTGGTCGCCTGATCGGTGGGGCCGCGCTCGCAGCGCGAGCTGTCGGCGGCGCCTTTGCCGCGACGGGCCCCGTTGGTTATGCCATTGCTGCGGTGGCGACTGCCAAACTCACCAGCGAACTAAACAGCATGTCCGAGGCAATGGAAGCCGCGGAAAAATCAGCTAAGCGGCTCGCCGAGTATGAGCAACGGATCAGTGAACAGCGCGAGCAGGGAGACTCCGCCGTGGGCCAGTTTCTGGGACACCAGGGGGCGCTCTTCCCGCTGGGCCTGGAGGAAGCGCGGGCACGTGGCGGACGCGGGCTGCGCGGCACCGACCGCGACGCGGCGGCGAACCAGGCCGGACTTAACCGCTCACAGAGTGAGCTGGCCGGGATCCGCAGTCAACAGCGTTCGCTGGCCGACAACGGCGCCGAGGGCCTCGTCGGTCCAGCCGGGCGATTCGCCAGCTTCGCGCAGGCCCAGCAGCAACTGGCGCAACAGGAACGCACGGCATTGGAGCAGGTCAAGCAGCTCGAACAGGAGCGGCTGGGAATCAACCAGCGGATCGTCGAGCAAAAGATCAAGGGCACGCAGGAAGCCCGCGACAGCCTGAAGGTGCTGCAAGATCAGGCGCGCGCCGAGTCGCAAGGGCTGGCGCAGTCGGTGGAGGATGCCGCGGCCCGCTTCGGCCGGCTGAGCCCGCAGGACCAGCGTCGCACCTTGTCAGCCAAGAAGGCGCTCGACGAGGGGCAGGATCTGACGCGCGGGCAGCGGGGCCTGCTCGACTCGCTGGGGCTGGAAAGTCTCACAGCCGCCACGCGGCAGCAAGACATCGCCGACGCGATCAAGGCCGGCTTCGAGTCGGCGGGACTGGGCCGCGCGGAAGAGGATCGCGCGGCGGACTTGGGCCAGCGGGCCCTCGAAATCGGCTTTCAGATCCAGAGTCAGAACGAGCTGGTGATCAAGCTCGAAAATGACGCCACGAAGTTGGCCGACGATTTGGGCGAGCGGCTGCGGCCGATCTTCCGCGAGATGGCAAAGACCATCGTAGTGGAAGCCGAAGCGAGGTTGAAACAGGAAGTCGAGCAGCAGGCCCGCAACAAAAACGCCCAGCTAGCGCGCCCCTGAGGCCCCGAGTTCGACCGCCGTTACAGTGATCGATGAAACCCTTTAACCAGAGACGACGAGAGACGTATGGCAACTGCAACGCGACAGACCGGGACCATCAAGACGGCCGGCGTTCCTTGGCAATTTGGTGGCCGCTCGGGCGCAAGGCAAGCACCGGGCGGCATCACACTTTCGCGGGGCCGTGACAGTTGGTCATTTTTTCAGCGCAACACGAACAAGATGGCCGCTATTCTACTTTGGGGGTTCCGAACGCGGGAACGTCGCGCCGGGCTTGAAAAAATCGCCACTGACGAAGCTCTTGAAGCCGTCGAGTAACATCCACTTGACCCGGGGATCAATGGGACTAATTTCAATCAGTTTAGTTTCACCGAACAGCGATTTGTATTCGACCGTCACAACGACGTCGGTTGGGTCTGGGAATCGTGGCCCAACGCCAGGACGAACCGGCGGCATTTGCCAGATACCGCGGGTATATGGCGGCAAGGTTGCCCAGCCGGCCGGATGCACCTCCGCCGAATCCTTCGGCTCAGAGTCAGAAAACTTTAATCGATACGTGCATTGGGGACCGGCCTGCACAATCACTGAGCGTACGACGATAGACTGCCCGGTCGGATTCTTTATGCTCAGGCCCACATTGGACGCGAGGACGTAAAAGGATTCTGGAGCCAGCAATCGCTGCAGCCGTTTCACGGTCTTGTTATCGAACCACCATTGATAGCCAAAGACGAGCAGAGCCCAAAGGCCGGCAGTGGTCAGTCCGGCCACCGTGCCTGAAAGTACGTCGCCCCACATAACGACCTCCAAAGGTATCGGGAAATCGAGGCAATCAATGACTGAGCCGAGAAGGATTGACCAAGCGGCTAGCCTCAGCCACGGGCTCATCGTCAGTTAGACCTGCGTTTGCGTTTAATTGTCAGCACCAGACCAAGATGCGCGGCCAGTCGGTCGATCGACTCGCTGTTGAGGCCGCGCTCGCCGTTGACGAATCGCGAGATTGCCGGCTGCGATACGCCGGTGACGCGCGACAGCTCATTGTGAGACAGGCCGCTGCTGTCGATTGCGGCTCGGAGCTGGTCGGAAACCTTCATGGCCCGCATGCTACCGAAAACAATTGACATTGGCCAATAGCATTTGGCATAATACCGGCAGCGCTGGGCAGCGTGTCCGGCGCAAAAAGCTGCCCCCGGTGTGGTGCTACTCACCCGGGGGCGTAGCATCCCTTCCTATTTGCGTCGAAAGGAATGCCATGTCTATCCTACCATCAGTACGTGCGCGCAGCAACGCAGGGCAAGATCGAGGCCGGCAAGCGAAGCGGCGCCGCGTGGCGCTGAAGCACATCGAGCCCTTGGTTGGCAGTCTCAAGATTGACCCAGTGATTGCAGCTCCGTCAAAGGGGCTGGAGATCCAAGCGACGTCGAAACGACGGGCCGGCATTTCAAGCGACGTTCGCCGGGGCATCGTTCGGGCCACAATGCTGCTGGCCAACGGCAAGACGTTCCGCGAGGCAGCTCTGATTCTTGAGAAGGAATGCCGCACGATCGCTGCCTGGCAGAATCGCTACCCCGAACTGTGGCAAGCGTACTACCAGGCGGCGCTTCAGGAAGTCCGCGAGACTGTGCGGCAGCTTGCCGGCCGGACTGAGATGTTTGCCGACCTGGACGCCTACGTTCTGGCAGCGCGCCACGTCCAGCAGTTGGCCGAACAAACCGGCGAGCCGTTGTTTGACCATGGCGACGCGCTAACCCTCACGGGCTTTTATCGCGACCACTACAAGGGGCTCCGCACCGCTACGCTTCGCACGGCACAGTGGGACGAGTCTGTTCTGCGTCGCTGGGCCATCCTCACTGGTGACCCACCGCTCGAGCAGATTGCTACGGAGACGCTTTGCCGATTCCGTGACGCGCTACTGAAGCTGCGCGGCATGTCTGCGGTCAAGCGCATGTCGCCGAACACGGTGCGTACCGTGCTCAATCGGATCCAAACGTTTCTCGACAAGGCCGGCCCCGCGGGCTGGCGCAACCGGGACGCCGTCGGGCTGATCGACAAAGTGCCGTGGGTCAAGCTGCCACCGAAGGTTCGGCGGACACCGAAGACGGTCAGTGACGAAACACTCAACGAGTTCTATCTCGGCTGCGTCGCGGCAGAGTGGCCCCGATCGGATTACTTCAAGCCGCCGGCCTGGTGGCGCGCCTTGATCGTCACGGCGTACAACACTGGCATGCGGCGCAACACCCTTTTTAGCCTGCGCATGAAGTGGATCGACTGGCAGGCTCGCTGCATCGTCGTGCCGGCCGAAGTGACGAAGACACAGACCGAGCAGGTGATACCGCTGAACCAAGCGGCCGTTGACCACCTGCGGGCCATCCGCACCGATCGGGAATTCGTCTTTGAGTATCCGACGAAGACAAGGCGAGACCGGCGCGACGTGCGAGGGTTCCACGTCTACTTCCATCGACTGCAGGACGCGTGCGCGATCCCAGCCGAGCAGCATTTCACGCTGCATCAACTGCGGAAGACGTGCGCGACCAATCTTTGGGAGTACAACCCGCAGGCCGCACAATACGCGATGGGCCATACGTCGCTCGGCACGACCGCGGCTCATTACGTCCGCGGACACGGCATGCTCGCCCGGGCCGTTGAGCAGATGCCACAGCCGTCCGCGTTCGCGGGAAAGGCAGGTGCCGCATGAACCGATTCCACAGCTTCCACGAAGGCGAGCTCGGGCGAGCCCTGATTGACCAGGCGGCCAAGTTGGAGATCTCGGTTTACCGACACGACAACGAGGTCTGCATGGAGTATCAGCTGAGCGGCTGCCTGGACGCGAACCTGGACGATGACGGCGGTGGCGGCGCTGGCGTGTCCACGGCGAGCGACTTCGCGTTCCTGCTCGAGCTGCTCAGCACGTTCAGCCGCCCCAAGAAACCTTGAACCGGCGCACGTAGCACGGCGCGTCACCCCGTCGGCTCGGCTTAGCGGCTGGGCCGGCGGGGCTTGGCCTTGCCCGGTTGGAGTGTCAGCCCGAAGTGAGCGGCCAGGCGGTCGGCATTGGACAGCCGCATGTCGAGACCGTTCACGAAGCGCGTAATCGTTGGTTGCGGGATTTTGGTTTGCCGAGCGATCTCATTGTGAGATAGACCGCTCCGTTCAATTGCCTGGCGTAGCTGGTCTGAAAGTGTGGGCATGTCCCTACGATAGCTGCTGCGATTTGGGAGGTCAATACGCAAATGTATTGACTCTATCAATGCGAATGTGTATAACTAAGTGAGTTGTTTTCCCCTTTGCCCGCGTGCGGGCTCTGCCGTCTGGAACCGGCAGGGCTCGCCGCGGGCGTTCCAGAAAGGTTTTTGACCATGATTCGACGAGCAACCAAGACCACGGCCGGCGGGCTCATTCCCGCCGCCGCTTACTACCGCGTCAGTACCGACAAGCAGGAGACGAGCATCGACGATCAACGGACCCATGTCGTTGCCTATGCGGCGGCCCACGGCTACAGCCTGGTGGAAGAGTACATCGACGATGGCATCAGTGGTGACAAGACCGAGAAACGAGCGAGCTTCCAACGGATGATCCGAGACGCCGAAGAGCGCGGCGCGTTCAACGTGATCCTTTGTTGGGATCAGGATCGCTTCGGCCGGTTCGACTCGATCGAGGCGGGGCGCTGGATCCATCCCCTCCGCTCCGCTGGCGTGCGGCTGGAGACGATCGCACAGGGCGCCATCGACTGGACCGATTTCGCCGGGCGCCTGATCTATCAGGTCCAGCAAGAGGGCAAGCATAGCTTCCTGGTCGACATTTCGAAAAACACCGCCCGCGGGCAAATCAAGATGGCGCGGGCAGGTGGCCGCAACGCGCGGGCACCTTGGGGCTACGATCGCATGCTGATCGACGAAGCCGGCTCACCGCGCGTGCGCGTTCGTCGCGGTGAGCAGGTCCCGAAACCAAAAGGCTGGCGGTCGGGCTTGGTCAAAAGCGAAACCGATGTGCCGGGCACGATTGGCTGGATGTTCAAGACTTACGCCAGCGGTCAATCGCCCATGCGGGAGCTGGCAACGCTGCTCGAGCAAAAAGGCATCAGCAGCCCGAACGGCGTCCCTTGGTCCGCTGACATGGTCCGCGCCATCCTCAAGAACCCGATCTATACCGGCGACTCGGTATGGGGCCGCCGCTCCACGGGATCATACCACCAGGTGGTCGGCGGCGAGATCGTTCGCCTGCAAAACCCGTTGAACCACCCGACAACGCACGGCAGTGAGAGTTGGATCGTCGTAAAAGACGCCCACGAACCCATCGTTGATCGGGAGACCTTCGAGGAGGTTCAAAAGCGGATGGTCGCAAACCGCGCCTATACCGGCCCACAGAAAGAGACCTACCTGCTGACCGGTCTTTGTCACTGCGGCCATTGCGCGGCCACGATGCACGGCTGGCGCAAGACCTGGAAGAATCGCAAGGTGGGCGACGTCGTGCACAAGAGCTACGTCTGCAACAGCTACGCGCGATTCGGGAAGCGCGGCGGCTGCGGTCATCACGCCGTTTATGAGCAGCCGATGGTGGAGGCTTTGGTCCGCAAGCTGCGCGAGGCGGTGTTCGCCGGTGGCAACTGGGAAAAGCTACTCGAGCAGTTCGTTCAGCGAGAAAATGCCCAGGCCAAGGCTGCGCCGGAAATTGCGGACCGACACAAAGAGCGAATCGCCGAGCTCGATCGACAGATTGACCAGGCGGCAGACCGCGTGCTCCGCGCGCCAGAAGACCTGGTGGACATGCTGACCGACAAACTGATCGCGATGCGGGACGAGCGCCGGCGGCTCGCCGCGGAGCTAGAGGCCGACAACCGTAAAACCGCGCCGAAGGCCACCAGGAGCGATCCTGAGGCACATGCTCGCCGTCTATGGTCCCTGCACTTGCAATTCGACAAGGCCGACCCGAAGACGCTGCGTGAGCTTCTGCGCCGGATGGTCTCTCGCATCGACCTTTGGTTTGAACGCCAGCAGTCCGGCAAGAAGGAATTCACGCGCTGCGTGCGGGGCGTCGTGTCGCTCCGCCCCGACCCCGACCTTTGGGGCACCGATGGGGCCGATGACTTCGAATCCGCGCAACATAGCAGCACGTGCTTTCCGTGACGAAGACTTGTGCCCAACTCGCCGATAAGTACGACGAATACTACCCCGACTTGCAGCCGCGGCTCGACAAGGGGTTGGTCGTCGCGGGCGCGATCCTCCACGACATCGGCAAGCTGCGCGAGATCGAGCAGCAGAGCGGCGGGGCCGTGTATACGTCGGCCGGGACGCTGTTGGGCCATATGGTCCAAGGCCGCGACATCGTCCGCGAGGGGGCGGCAAAGTTGAGTCCCTCGTTCCAGCAGGACAGCGGCCCATCGCTCGATGAAGAGATGCTCTTACGGCTCGAACACATCATCGTCTCGCATCAAAGGTTGCCCGAATGGGGCTCACCCAAGCCGCCGATGACGCCTGAGGCCTTGATCGTCCACTACGCCGACGACTTGGACGCAAAGTACAACATGATGTACTGCGTCTTGCGCGACAACGCGGAGCCCGGGTCGGTGACAAGTAAGAAGAACGTGCTGTATCAGCAGGTGTATAAGGGAGAGGGACGATAAGGCATGAAGAACACGTTTCGATGGCCGCTTCGCCAGAATGGTATAATGAAGCGACACGGTTCAATTCATGAGGTTGTAACGATGAGTGTCGCATCGCCCGATTCTACGCCCCTCGGCTCGTTCGAGGGATTGTTAGCCCCGCAGCAGACGATGTCGCAAGAACTTGCCCAGTACCTGCTCCAGTTCCGCTTCGCATCTCGCGATGTCGATCGCATGAATGAGCTTTCTCGAAAGGCACAAAGTAATGCGCTGACGAAGGAGGAAGATCAAGAACTGGATCAATATATTTTCATTGGCGACATGCTGGCGATACTTCAATCGAAAGCTCGTCAACGGCTCGCGGAGGGCAATGGCGCGAGCAACTCATGAAAAAAGAATTGATCGAGCTGGTCCGACAGCGGGCCAAAATGCGTTGCGAGTACTGTCGCTTGCATCAAGACCACGTTCAGACACCTTTCCAGTTCGACCATGTTATCGCGGAACAGCATGGCGGTAAGGCAACGCCAAAGAATCTGGCCTTGGCGTGCATGCGATGCAACAAGAACAAAGGTCCGAATATCGCCAGCCTTGATCCAGAGAATTCCTCTTTGACTCCCCTCTTCAACCCGCGCAGCGACGAATGGAATGAACACTTCGTCTTTGAAGGGTCCCACGTACGGGGTACGACTCCGCGAGGCCGAGCGACTGTCCGGCTGCTTGGCATGAACGATGCCGCACGAGTGCTCCTCCGTCAGCAGTTATTGCGTGAAGGTACTTTAACAGCGGAATCAAATCTTAACGTCAAAGGTTAGCTCGGTTCATACCCCAGATTAGGCGCAAGCCAGCGTTCGATTTCGGCGACACTCATCCCCTTTCGCGCCGCGTAGCTCTCGACCTGGTCTCGGCCGAGGCGATCCACCGCGAAGTAGCGGCTTTCGGGATGAGCGAAATAGAAGCCGGACACGCTTGCCGCCGGCCACATGGCGAACGGTTCGGTGAGCTGAATGCCGGCGTTCTTCTCGGCATCGAGCAGCTCGAAGAGGGTCCGCTTTTCCGTGTGGTCGGGGCAGGCCGGATATCCCGGCGCGGGTCGAATGCCGCGGTAATTTTCGTCGATCAGCTCTTCGTTCGTCAGCCGTTCGTCGCGGCCGTAGCCCGAGTCCTGGCGCGCTTGCTTGTGCAATAGCTCGGCGAAGGCTTCGGCCAGGCGGTCGGCCAGTGCCTTGGCCATGATCGAGTGATAGTCGTCATGGTCTGCGTCGAACTTGCGCACGAGCTCCTCGAGTCCGTGACCGGTGGTCACGGCAAACGCCCCGACAAAGTCTTGCCGACCGCTTTCCACTGGGGCGACAAAGTCGGCCAGCGCGAAAAACGCGGTTTGACCTTTGCGCTCCCATTGCTGACGAAGCGTATGGATGCGCGTCAGTTCATCGTTGGTTGTCCCTGTCTCGCGGTACACCGCGATGTCGTCGCCGATTGCACTGGCCGGCCAAAAACCGTACACGCCGCGCGCACGCAGCAGCTTATTTGTCACAATTCCATCGAGCAGCCGCCGCGCGTCGTCGTAGAGCTTACGAGCCTCCTCGCCGACCTTCGGATCCGCGAAAATCCGCGGGTATTTCCCCTTCAGCTCCCACGTGAGGAAGAACGGTGACCAGTCGATATAGGGGACGATCTTCTCCAGCGGATAATCATCGAGGACACGCCGGCCGAGAAACGACGGCGTGGGGAGATCCACCGTTGTCCAATCGGTTTTGAACCGCCGCGCGACCGCGTCTGTGTATGGCAGCAGCGTGACCTGCTGCCGCTTATTGTACGACTCGACGAGCTGCCGCTGCTCTTCGCGGTTCTTGCGATCAAATGGCTCGCGCAACTGTTGGCTCAAGAGCGAATCGACCACTGCCGCCGAGCGCGACGCGTCGAGGACGTGAACGGTCGAATGCTGGTACTGTGGCGCAATTTTCACTGCCGTGTGCTTGGCGCTGGTCGTCGCGCCGCCAATTAGCAGCGGAAGCTCAAAACCCTCGCGCTGCATTTCGCGCGCGACATGAACCATCTCATCGAGGCTGGGCGTGATCAACCCCGAAAGGCCGATCATGTCGACGCCCTCCTTCCGAGCCGTCTCCAGAATCCGCTCGCACGGCACCATCACGCCCAGGTCGATCACCTCGTAGTTGTTGCAACCGAGCACGACGCCGACGATGTTCTTGCCGATATCGTGGACGTCTCCCTTGACGGTCGCCACGAGGATCTTGCCGCGGGTCTTGGCCGTGTTGCCGGAGCGGGCCTTTTCCGCCTCCATGAATGGCAGCAGATAGGCGACCGCCTTCTTCATCACGCGGGCGCTCTTCACCACTTGCGGCAGAAACATTTTGCCGGCGCCAAACAGATCGCCCACGATTTGCATGCCGGCCATCAACGGTCCTTCGATGATCGAAAGGCCGCTTGGGTACGTCTGCCTGGCCTCTTCCACATCCTGCTCGACAAAGTCCGCGATGCCTTTGACGAGGGCATGCGACAGCCGCTCTTCGACCCTCTCACCGCGCCAGGCGAGCTCGCTCACCGCCGTCCCGCCGCTCTTCTTCTTTACCGTCTCGGCGAACTCCACCAGCCGCTCGGTGGCGTCGGGCCGGCGGTCGAACAGTACGTCTTCGACGCGTTCCAGCAATTCTTTGGGAATCTCCTCGTACACTGCGAGTTGGCCGGCATTGACAATCCCCATGTCGAGGCCCGCGCGGATGGCATGGTAGAGAAACGCCGCGTGCATCGCCTCGCGGACCGCGTCGTTGCCGCGAAAGCTGAACGAGATGTTGCTGACGCCGCCCGATATCTTGGCCCCCGGACAGCGCTCTTTGATGATTCGCGTCGCCTCGATGAAGTTGATCGCGTAGCGGTTGTGCTCCTCGATGCCGGTGGCCACGGTAAGAATATTGGGATCGAAAATGATGTCCTGCGGCGAGAATCCGACTTCTTCGGTGAGCAGCCGGTAGACGCGCTCGCAAATGCGCACCTTGTCATCAACTTCCACCGCCTGACCGCGCTCGTCGAACGCCATCACGACGACGGCGGCGCCGTAGCGGCGGATCAACCGCGCTCGCTCGAGAAATTCCTCTTCGCCTTCCTTGAGGCTGATCGAGTTGACAATCGCCTTGCCTTGCACGCACTTCAGCCCGGCTTCGATCACGCTCCACTTGGAGCTGTCGATCATCAGCGGCACACGCGCGACGGCCGGCTCGGCAGCCACCAGGTTAAGGAACCGCGTCATCGCGGCCTCTCCGTCGAGCATCCCTTCGTCCATGTTGACATCGATCACGTTGGCGCCGTTTTCCACCTGCTCGCGCGCGACGACGACCGCTTCTTCGTATTTGCCGGCCAGGATCAGCTTGGCGAACTTTTTGGAGCCGGTGATGTTGGTCCGCTCGCCAATCATCAGGAAGTTGCTCTCCGGCCGCAGCGTCAGCGGCTCCGAACCGCTCAACCGCGTCAACGGCTCCGGCCGGGCTTTCGTTCGCGGCGGTCGGCCTTTGACGGCGGCCGCGATCGCGCGAATGTGCGCAGGCGTCGAGCCACAACAACCGCCGACGATGTTCAGCCAGCCGTTCTCGGCGAACTCGCCAAGCAAACGCGCCATCGACTGGGGTGTCGCCGGAAAGTTGCCAAACGCGTCGGGCAATCCTGCGTTGGGGTGGCAGGAGATGTAGACCGACGCGATGCTCGATAGCTCTTCCAGATAGGGCCGCAACTGTTCCGGGCCAAGCGCGCAATTGATGCCCACGCTCAGGAGGTCGAAGTGCGAGATCGAATTCCAACAGGCTTCGACGGTCTGCGCCGAGAGGGTGCGCCCGCCGCTGAACACAGTGAACGAGGCCATCACCGGCAGTCGGACGCCGTGGTCGGCGAAGTACTTGTCGATCGCGAACAGGCACGCCTTGAAGACCAGCGTGTCGAACGCTGTCTCCGGCAGCAGGAGGTCAACGCCCCCCTCGACCAGCGCGTCGACCTGTTCGTAGTACGAGGCCACCATCTGGTCGAACGTGGCGTTGCGATGGCCGGGGTCATCGACGTTTCCGGCGATCGAAAGCTGCTTCCGGGTTGGGCCGATCGACCCGGCGACAAAGCGCGGTTTGTCGGGTGTCCGCGAACTGAACTCATCAGCGGCGCGCCGGGCAAGCTGGCACGCCGCAAGGTTCAAATCGCGAGCGAACGAGCTGTCGAATCCGTACTCCGGCAACTCCGCGGCCGACGCATTGAACGTGTTGGTCTCGATGATATCCGCGCCAGCCTCGAGGTACTGACGGTGGATGTTCTCAATCGCCTCGGGTTGCGTGATCGAGAGGATATCGATGAAATTCTTGAGGTCCTTGGGATGACTGGCGAACCGCGAGCCTCGATAGTCGGCCTCGCCGAACCCGAGCGCATGCACCATGGTCCCCATCGCCCCATCGAGCACGAGGATTCGCTCGCGCAGCAATTGGTCTATGGTGGAATGGAGCCGGGGAGGCTGCGCGATAGACATGAAGCAACCTAACTCTTGGCGTATCAGCGGGTTAAGGACGACAAACTGGCCTTGGACTGTCGCGGAAATGTCACTTCGTCAAGGCATTGTATGCGCGGACGGAGAGAAACCAGCAGCCCCTTCCGAATATCACATACCCCAAGCGACTGTGCAACTTACAGCGATGACAATCGCCGCTGAACACGGTTCGGCAACGGATGCGGCGTTAAACGCTCGCTCCGGACGCGCTTTGGATCGCCGATTCTCTATGTTGCGCGATTTGCCCCACCACAGGAATCGGAATAACCGCTTTCTTCCTCAAGCTTGGGACAATCCACACCCGATAACTGAAACACGCGCGACGGCCTCATGCGCCTACGCCTCGCGCGGCTTGCGAGGCCCGTGACTGCTCCCTTCCAAGTAAAAGTGAGCGGGAGTTACTGACTGGCCGCCAGGGGGCCCGTGTGGAGGAACAGCAGCAATGAGAACCACGCAAACCAAGATTCGACCCCGGCTTCGCGTCGCTGAACCGGCGCCGCAACACAGCGCCTGTGCGGGAATTTCCGAGCCCGTCGGACATCCGGCGACGGCTGAGGACGCGATGCCTCCCCTGCGTTTGCTCGCGCGACTGCCCGAGGTTGCTTTGCCGCCAGACCAGGCCAAACTGTCGCTGCGCCTCGATTGGCTAAAGCGCCTCGATTGGCAGCAGGTCCGACGCATCAAACTCGATCCGAACTGGGTGGCGGGTGGAGTGTTGAGCCTGGTGCTGTTGCTGTTGCTGATCATCACATTCAACCGAAGCTCCAAACCAGCCGTCGAGTCGCCATCAACCGACGAGGCGCCCGCCTGGAATACTGCCGGAAAAACGCCGCCATCGAGCGTATCTCCAAAGCCCGGTTTTGGAGCGCCTATCAACGCCTCAACCGTCGCGCCAAACGAGCGATCACCTGTCAACGCGGGCCCCTATGTGACGGACGATACGGATTCGAATCATACGCCAGGCGGCAATAATGTTCCGTTCGCGAGCGACTCATCAGTTCGTCGACTCGCGGCCGAGACATCAGAACCTGCGACAACTTCACTCGAGGGCATTTACTATCCGCGGACGCGCTTTGAGGCCGTTGCAGCTCAGCCTGTGATCGCGAATCAGACCGCCGGACAGCCGATTTATGGCAGCGAGATTCGCACTGCTCAGCGCGATGTGATTGCGCCATACCATCCGCCGTCACATTCCGCTCCGCCACAGTCGGGTCAAGCCCATTTCGAAGGCATTATCCAAAGACCCTAGAAAGGGACCCAAAGTTATGAGCGCCATCGATCGGGCCTTCATAAAAGCCTATAGCGACGAACAAGCTGCCGCGCCTGAACAGCCGCATGCGCCGGCTCGTCGATTGAGTGCGGCAGAGGCTGAAACGACCAATGCTGCGCCTGCCCCTACGAAGCCTGCTGAGCGGGCGCAGTCGCCGCGCCGGACAACAAGCCGTACTCGACGCTCGACCGCCGCGGCTGCAATCCGCGCCGATGAGCCGACTGCAATCGCCGCTGCAATGCCAAGTCATGCGGAAGCTGACGCCAATGTTGTTCCTTCAAAGCCGCCGGTGTCGGCCGCAATCGAGAGTAAACCGAAAATGGTCGTCGGTCGGCGCGCTCTGCAAAAGCTTGCTGAAAGCGCCGTGGTGCCTACGCCCCATCTGTCGTTTGCACAAACGGGACGCCCGAAAAACCACCACGACCGAGAGATTGCCACGAATATTGCCACCGCTTCCGGCGACGTCTCGAGCGGGGGTCGTATTGAAGAGCGAGCGGCACTCGACCACCGAGGCGCCGAACAGAAGCCTGTTTCGGCGGGTGCAGAATTGCCACAGTACCGACTCGATCCGGCCGTCTGCGCGACGGCAATTGCACAACGATCATCGCCTGCCGGGGCTACCCAGATGGCCGCTCGAAACTTCACCGCAATGCCGCGTTCCGCAAACGTCGAGACTCCGGCAAAGGATCTGCGTCCGCTGTCGAGCTACCGTACCGAGGAGGCTCCGGCGTCTCCGATGGCAGCGCTCGAGGTTGATCGCCTGGCGTGGCCGGCGGCGTGCCGACTGCTCATCGAACGTGCCGGCAACGAATTAGAATCGACGGCAGCCATGCTCGCGGAGCAGATTACCAACGGAAGCCAAACGATCGCGATTTGCTCCGTTGACGAAGGTCAGGGTTGCACAACGGTCGTGCTTTGCATGGCGCTTAAACTTGCGGCGCAAGGACTACGGGTCTGCCTGGTGGACGGTAATGTTTCTCACCCGCAGCTCGCCGAAATGGTCGGTTTGGAGCCGGACCGAGGCCTGGAGATCATCCTGGCCGGGGAAGCAACGTTGGGCGAGGTGCTGATCGAATCGCTGGAAGACCACGTGACGCTGTTGCCACTGTGTAAGCCATTGCGGGCCGATACGATCGAGCGCTCGAAGCTCCGGCAGACGGTGACCTTCGGTGAGCTGCGCGACCAGTTTGACCTGGTATTGATTGACGGCGGCAGCGTCGGGTCCCCGGCAGCGCGGTCCAGCCTTCTCGCGGGGGGCTCGATCGATGCCACGATTCTTGTTGGTTGCGCTAGCGAAGACCGGATCGCCTGGGAGCGGGCGCGGAGGACGCTTGAGCAATGGAATGTGCCCTGTTGGGGCGCGCTTGAGAATCGCTGCAGATTGTAGTCCGCACCATTGTAGACCGCACACTCCGTGTCCGGAACGGCACACGGCTTCGGCGCGAGCTCAGTCGAGCGGAGTGTGCCTACTACATTGATCCATCGACGGACGGTCGCTTATGTACGAATCCTATTGGGGACTGAAGGTCCGACCGTTCGACCGGCGCGCGGACGCGGCATTCTATTACCCCGCCGAAAACCAGCATGCCGCCTTGGTCAAGCTGCGATATGCCTTCGAGCACGGTTCCGCGGCGGCACTCGCCGGCGCAGCGGGCACGGGCAAGACGCTCCTGTTGGATCTACTTGCCGGGCAGCTCGAAAGCCAAGGACGGATTTTCGTTCGCCTCGCGTTTCCGCTGCTGTCGCCCGCGGAAATGCTCGGATATCTCGCCGACGAACTGGCCGGTGAAGAATCGCCGTCGGTGAATAGCACGCCCCCCATCGATCAGAGCTTGCGGCGAATGGAGGGATCGCTTACGAAGCTGGCCGCTCAAAACAAGCGATTGGTAGTCGTCATCGACGAAGCCCATGCGATCGACGACCTGCGAACGTGGGAAGCGCTGCGGCTGCTGATGAATCTTGAGACCGCAAATCAGCCGCCGCCGATCGTCGTGTTGGTTGGACAGACGAGTTTGCTGCAAATGTTGTCGCGGATGCCGAGCTTGGAGGAGCGCCTGTCGGCCAAGTGCTTGCTGCCAGCGTTTTCGGCGGAAGAAACGGCCGCGTACATCGTTCATCGTTTGCAGGCCGCCGGGGCCGGACGCGAGATCTTTAATGGCTCGGCAATGGAAGCCGTTCATGCGCTCGGCCAAGGGGTCCCGCGGCGAATCAACCGCCTTTGTGATCTGGCGCTGTTGGTCGGCTATGCCGAAGAGCGACAGACGATCGCCACCGAGCAAATCGAAGCCGTGGCGGAGGATCTTACCGGCGCCGGTACGCCGCGAGATCAAGCAACGCACAGCATGTAGGGTGGGACGAGGCCGCCGCGGCCGACGGCCCACCATCGCTAGACCACCAAGTGGTGGGCCTGCGCCCGCATCCATGCGGGCTGGTCCCACCCTACGGGCTACGGGCTGGCGAGCGTCGGTGGAACGTCGCGATCGATCCGAAACGCCGATAAGTCAATCGACGGCGGCAGGCCGCGAATCAACTCGCTCATCACAACGGCGGTCGCCGGCGAGAGATAAATCCCACTGCGAAAATGGCCGGCTGCGACGAAGAGATTGTCCAGCGCGGGCGCGCGGCCGAGATAGGGCATTTCGTCGGATGTCGCCGGTCGCAAACCGGCCCAGGTCCGCTCGACTTCAGCCGTACGCCAGTGTGGTACTAGGGTGCCGGCAAAATCGAGCAGGCCAGCAATACCCTCGTCGGTGTTGCACTTTTCGTAGCCGACGTTCTCTTCGGTCGATCCCACGAGGACACGGCCGTCCAGCCGCGGCACCAAATAGCGCTTCCCGACGTTGACAATGCGACGTAAACCGGGCTGCGGGTTGCGGAGGAGGACCATCTGCCCACGGATCGGCACGAGGGGAATCGAGATGCCGACCATCTCGGTGAGTTGGCCGGTCCAAGCTCCGCTCGTGACACAGAACGTGCCGGCATACTTTGGTCCAGACGAGGTCTGTGCGCCAACGACCTGGCCGGCGCTGACCCAAAAGCCGGTCACTTCGACATCGGATTCAACCTTTACGCCGCGACACTCGCAGGCGGAGAGGAGCGCTTGCAGATGGCGCGGGTTGCGGAGCTGTGCTTCGTCGTTTGCAAGTCCGGCGGCGAGAATCGCCTTCTCGCTGCACACGACCGCAAGAGCCGGCTCCGATTCCGCGACTTCGCGCAGCTTGACGGATTGAACCATTGGATGGCCGTTGACATAGTCTGCGCGTCGCGTCATTTCAGGTCCGGTCACCGCAACCGGTTCGGAAACGTCTTGCATGCGCAGATACCAAGCGCCGCAACGGCGGTACTCGTTATCGATACCGGTTTCGTTGCGCAGTTGCCGCGCCCATTCCGAATGCAAGCGCACACTGAGTGCGGCAAGCTGCTCAAGCGGGGTCTGCGGCGTCGCAGGCGGAGGAGGCAAGATCCCCGCGCCCGCCCACGATGCCTCGGCGGCCGGTCGCTGGCGATCGATCACGCGCACGCGGAGTCCGTGGCCAGAAAGTTCGTACGCGATCGACAATCCGATCACACCGGCGCCAATAACCAGGCAGTCGTCCATTACAAAAGCCGCGGCCAAACCGGCCGCGGCTAAAGGAGTTTATGGGTACCTCGTTCCCATGCTCCGCATGGGAACGCACTGCCCGCCAGGCTCTGCCTCGCGCGTCATGAAGGCCACGCGCATCAGTTAGTCCCGGCAGGCAGAGCTTGCGATGCAGCCCGTTCCCAGGCAGAGCCTGGGAACGAGAAAGTTACACGGGATATTGTCCCTCGATCGAATTTGTCTTCACCGACGGATCGGCGGCAATGTTTACCCAGACGTGGACGTGCGGCGCACCGCGGAAGTACCAGACGAACGCCGGACCCTCCAGCCGCCAGCAATCCCACACCTTGTCGTCGCCGAGGTCCCCTTCCTTGTAGAAGGCCAGCGAGCATTTCTCCAGGCCGCCTTGCGCCTTGAGGCAGGACATCGCCTCGTCGCGGTCGGCCTGGTGGTACGGCTCCACCAGCTTGCCGAGCACCTTCTTCAGCTCGTCTTGTTGATCGCTCGACATCTCAGTGACCGCGATGCCGGGCAGTTTGCCGTTCGGCCCCTGGAAGGCGACGTCTTGCTCGCGCGGCCGCCTGGCCGACAATGCCTGCTCGCGCTGTTTGGTGTCGAGCATCTCGTAGACCTTGTTGGCAGCGAGCGCCTGAGGCCAGAACACGTTGCCCGGATGGTTCGGCTTTTCGTTACCCTCGACGGCGTGGCCGTAGAAGATCGGTCCACCAAAGGCCACATGCTCGGCCGAGTCGCCATCGCAGCGGATGGTCATGTGCCGGCCGGTCATCACGAACTCGAACTTGCCGGTGCCGGGTTGGCCGAAGATGGCGATCGACTGCTGTTCGCCGTAGCCGCCGGCATCGTCCTCCAACTGCTTGTCGATGCGGCTGACCCATTCGGGGTGCACGATACCCTTGAAGATCTCGCGGATCATCGCCTGCTGGTCTTTGTTGTAGAACTCACTGCTGATCATCTCTTCGGTGATATTCCAGTTGTTGGCGACGTAGGTCCGCAGCAGGCCGCGCTTCTTCTCGGTATAGTCCCAGGCGAAGCACATCTTTTTGCGCTGCTCCTCCTTGAGCGAGTCGTAGAGCGTCTTGACGACGGATTCGGCCTTGCCACTTACGGCAGGGGCATCTTTGGCCACGGCCCAGTTGGAAAGCGCCAACGACGCCGAGCCCGCGACGGCGGCCACACTGGCCGTCTTTAAAAAGTCTCGGCGATCGAGCGAGCGGAAGTCCGAAGCACAATCGGGGCATTCGCGGCGTGTGTCTGCCATGAGAGACTCCTTTGTAATAAGTGGCGGGCGAGGTGGACTAGAGGATACAGGGTCGGGAGTCTGTTTCGGTCGGTGATTTACGACGTGGCCCAACGTACCCGCCGAAAAAGACTCCCGACCCCTTGGCTCATCAACCAGGATTAGACACCGAACGCCCAGCGAATGCAACTTTTTCTCGACCGATTCATAGCGGCCGCTTGGGCTGGCAACGGGTGCAAAAAAAGGTCGAACGCTGCGCCTGGACGATCCGGAGGACTGGTTCTTCCCTGCAAGTAAAGCAGGTTTCGCTGGCGCGATCGTACACACGATGATGGTTCTGGTAACCGCCATTCTGGTTGAGCGCATTCCGATACGTGCCGTCGGCCAGCGTGGAACCTTCAAAGCGAATCGCTGTTTCGAGCACCTGGCGCATGGCGGCGTGAATTCGCTCCCATTCGGCGGCGCGAATTCGATTGCAGCGGCGCTCGGGATGAACGCCCGCAAGATGAAGGATCTCGGATGCGTAGAGATTGCCAATGCCGGCCACGGCTCGTTGATCGAGCAGCGCCACCTTGATGGCCCGTCGGCTCTTACCCAGGCGGGCATGAAGCTCGCCTGTCGAAATCAACAGCGCATCGGGTCCGAGGCTGCCGTTTTCGTACAGCTCGTAAAATTGCCGCTCGCTGACAAGCCGCACCAGCCCCAGTCCCCGGCGGTCCCAGAATAAGAGCTCGCGCGGTTTGCGATCGAGCGTAATCCGCAGCCGCAGGTGTTCGCGCGTCGGCGGATCGGCGAGCAGCACGAGTCCGGTCATCCGCGGCTCAAGCACAATCGAGTCTCCCGAATCAAGGCGCAAGACGACTCGCTTGCCGACCCGATCAACGGTCGTGATACGGCGGCCGACAGCGCGGCGGCGCAAGGCATCGATCCGAGGTGCAATCAGGATCGGTTTCCGCCCACATGGCGGGCGTTCGACATCGACGATCCGGCTCCCCGCGATGTGGGCGACACCGCGGCGCATCGTCTCGACTTCCGGCAATTCAGGCACAGGGTAAACTCCGAGGGCGCGGTTGGACTTGAACTTCGCTTCACTTCATCAACAATACAGTTCAGGGTTGGTTGAGGCCAAGTGTTCAACGGCGCTTTTCCCACTTCATTCGAAAGACAGTATGCCAGCAACGAGTCAGGTGCCCGATCAGCTTGGTCGGTTCGGAGATTTCGGCGGCCGGTACGTGCCCGAAACGCTGATGCGGGCGCTGGATGAGCTGGCGGCGGCGTACGACGCGGCACGGCAGGATCGGATGTTTCAGGCCGAGCTTGAGGACTTGTGGCGGCATTACGTCGGCCGGCCATCACCGCTGTATCATGCTCGACGGTTGTCGAACCAGTGCGGCGGCGCCCAGATCTACCTGAAGCGCGAGGACCTCAACCACACCGGCGCCCACAAGATTAACAACACGCTCGGCCAGGCGCTGCTGACGCTGCGGATGGGCAAGCGCCGCGTCATCGCCGAGACCGGCGCCGGTCAGCACGGCGTAGCCACGGCTACTGCCTGCGCGCGGTTCGGTTTGGAATGCATCGTCTATATGGGCGAGGAGGACATCCGCCGACAGCGTCCGAACGTCTTCAGCATGAAGCTCTTGGGCGCCGAAGTTCGCCCCGTCACGACCGGCTCACGGACGCTGCGCGACGCGATCAACGAAGCCATGCGCGACTGGATGACGTCGGTCGAGAACACGCACTACATCCTGGGCTCCGTCGTCGGGCCGCATCCGTTTCCGCAGATCGTGCGCGATTTCCAGTCGGTCATCGGCCGCGAGACGATAGAGCAGTCGCGGTCGCAACTCGGACGCCTCCCCGATGTAGTGATCGCCTGTGTCGGCGGCGGCAGCAACGCCGCAGGCATGTTTCATCCGTTCATCGAGCATGCGGACATTGAGCTGATCGGCGTGGAGGCGGGCGGGCGATCGTGCGAGCCGGGGGAGCATGCGTCGCCGTTGTCGTATGGCTCGCCGGGCGTGCTGCACGGCAGCTACAGCTACGTGATGCAAGACGAAGACGGGCAGACGTGCGACGTGCACTCAATCTCGGCCGGCTTGGATTACCCGGGCGTGGGGCCGGAACACAGCTATTGGAAGGACTCAGGGCGCGTCACGTATACATGCTGCCGCGATGACGAGGCGCTTGCGGCATTTGGCCTCGTCGCGCGCAGCGAAGGCATTTTACCGGCGCTCGAAAGCTCGCACGCCGTGGCCAAGGCGATGGAGATTGCCGCGAAACGCAAATCAGATGAGGTGGTCGTCGTCTGCCTCTCCGGGCGGGGCGACAAAGATGCCGCGGAGATTGCACGGTTGCGGGGAGAGGAGTACTAGGGTGTTCAAGGTTCAAAGTTCAACGTTCAAGGTTTCAGTTTAAGTGCTCTAACTCCGCACTCCGCGTTCCGAATTCCGCACTAGGTTCAATGTCGGCAATCGATACGCTATTCTCGAATCTCCGCTCGCGCGGCCAGAAGGCGCTAATGCCGTTCATCACGGCGGGCGATCCGGATCTGGACTTCACCGCCGCGATGCTTCGGGAGTTGGTCCGGCGTGGAGCGCACCTGTGCGAGTTAGGCATTCCCTACAGCGACCCTATCGCCGACGGACCAGTCGTTCAGGCCTCGTACACCCGAGCGCTTGCCAAGAAGGTCAAGCTCCACGATATTTTTGAAACAGCCCGCCGTACGCTGCCGGAATTGGCTGCGCCGGTGGTCACGATGGTGAGCTATGCGATCGTGTATCGCCACGGCTTGGAGCAATACGTCGTCGACGCACAAGCCGCCGGCGTGGCCGGCGCCATCGTACCCGACCTGCCGGTTGAAGAAGCAGCAGCGCTGGCAAAGGTCTGCCGCGCTTGCGATTTCAGTTTAATTCAGCTCGTGACACCGACGACGCCCCGCGAGCGTGCCGTGCGGATTGCGAACAGCTCGAGCGGGTTTTTGTACTACGTCTCGGTCACCGGCATCACCGGCGAACGAACGAAACTGCCCTCGGACCTGGTTGACAACGTCGCCTGGCTGCGGGGACAAACCTCATTGCCAATGTGCATCGGTTTCGGCATCAGTCAACCGGAGCATGTGCGAATGCTCGCGCCGGTGGCGGACGGTCTGATCGTCGGCTCGGCGATCGTCAAGCGCATCGCTGCCGCCGAAAGTCGCCCGCGCGACCAAGTGATTGCCGAAGTGGGCGCATACATTGAAACACTGCTCCATTCGCTCGCCGCCAGCTAAACCAAGCAAGTGCTCGCCTAGCGACCTCACTACTCACCGCTCATCATTCATCGTTCATCGTTCATCGTTCATCAGTCATCGTTTTCTTCCATGTTCGTCGATCGCGTCAAGATTCAGGTTGCCGCCGGTGATGGCGGACGCGGGTGCGTGAGCTTCCGGCGCGAGAAGTTCGTCCCCCGCGGCGGGCCCGATGGCGGCGATGGCGGGAACGGCGGCAGCGTGATCTTCGAGGCGAAGGCCGGTGTCGATAGCCTCGCCGAATTGGCCAGCCGTAAGCATTGGCGCGCCGAAAGCGGCGGCCCCGGACAGGGGGACGACCGACATGGCAAAAGCGCCGACGACCTGGTGCTGTTGGTGCCGCCGGGGACGGTGGTGATGGATGCCGAGTCGGGCCTGGTGCTCAAAGACCTGGCACGCGCGGGCGAGCGCGTGGTCGCGGCGCGCGGCGGACGCGGTGGCTATGGCAATACCCATTTCAAATCGTCGACCAATCGCGCTCCGCGCGAAACCAGCCCGCCCGGCGAAGGGGAACAGCGCAATCTGATTCTGGAGCTCAAAGTCATCGCCGACGTGGGACTGATCGGCAAACCGAACGCCGGTAAGAGCACACTGTTGAGCCGGCTCTCGCGAGCGCGGCCCGAGATTGCCGATTACCCATTCACTACCAAGTATCCCAACCTTGGTTTGGTCTCGCTCACGCCCGACCGCTCGTTCGTGATGGCCGATTTGCCGGGTTTGATCGAAGGCGCACACACCGGAATTGGTTTGGGACATGAGTTCTTGCGGCACATCGAGCGGGCGGGGATCCTGGTGCATTTGGTCGAGCCGCAGCCCATCGACGGCAGCGACCCGATCGACAACTACGGCGCCATCCGCCGCGAGCTCGAACAGTACGCGCGCGAGCTGGGCGAACGGCCGGAGATCGTCGCGGTCTCAAAAGCGGAGCTGCCCGATGCCGCGGCGGCACAGCAACGACTGAGCGCGGCGATCGGCCGCGAAGTGCTGGCGATTAGCGCCGTAACAGGACAGGGACTCGATACGCTGCGGTGGCGGATCACACATGAGCTCGATCGACAAGCTGCCGCGCAAGCCGATGGAGCGCCGGGTCATGAGCCGATCCTGCGCACGCCGCCGCATCGCAATCCGCTATTGACGCCGCCGCCTGAGCACGAATGACACTGCATCGCGACCATGACGCAGGCTGCTTTTCCGCCACTGATCGCAGTTGATATCGGCAATAGCCGGATCAAGGTTGGCCGTTTTGCGGGCGAGCGCGACCAGGCGGGGCTTCCTATTCCAAGCCACGTGCTTGAGTTGTCTGCAAGCTCATTCGATCCTGCCTCGCTAACGGACTCGTTCGCTGCCGCACAAGCCGGAACTGGAACGACGGCCGAGTGGTGGATTGCCAGCGTCAACCGTGCGCCAACCGAGCAGCTTACGGCCTGGCTCAAGGAAAGGGCGTTCGACGAATTTGACTCGTCGAAGCGGCACGAGCGCGGCGCCAGCGTCGGATCAAGCGAACGCAGCGGTTACTGCCTGCTGAAGCATCTGGATTTGCCGCTCGCAGTCGAATTGCCGCAACCGGATCGGGTCGGCATCGATCGCTTGCTCGGCGCCGTCGCGGCTAATCAAGTTCGCGCGGCCGGTCGCGCAGCCGTCGTCGTCGGAGTCGGGACCGCGATCACGGTCGATCTCGTGTCACCGGCCGGAGCGTTTCTTGGCGGCGCGATTCTGCCGGGCATCGGCATCTCTGCCCGGGCGATGCACGACTTCACCGACCGCCTGCCGTTGGTCACGATGGAGGAGCTTGCCGATCCGCCGCCGGCGCTTGGGACTTCCACGATTGAGGCGATGCGGTCGGGACTCTATTGGGGCGCCCTGGGCGCGATGAAGGAGCTGATCGCACGACTGGCCGGTTCGAAAGGCGCGTTGGCGTCACCGAGCGAATCGCGCGAGATCTTTCTCACCGGCGGCGCAGCGCCGGTCGTGGCGCAGTTTCTCGACCCGGGCGCGAAACTGATCCCGCATCTGGTCCTCGGCGGAATTGCGTTGGTGGCGGAATGAATGCAAGCCGCACGCGGGTCGCCCTGGTTACTCCGGCCGGCCGTGGAGCCGTTGCATCCATCGTGGTCAACGGCCCAGACGCTGTAGCAGTAGTGGAATCGCTGTTTCACTCCGCCCGCGGCCGGCGTCTGGCGGAGGCGCCGGCAGACCGTATTCTCTATGGTGCTTGGGCAACCACTGGAGAAGACGTCGTTGTCGCGCGTCGCAGCGAGTCGCGCGTCGAAATCCATTGCCACGGCGGCGCGGCGGCGGCGGAGGCGATCCTGTCCGCACTTGCCGCCGGCGGTTGCGACATTGTGAGTTGGCAGGGTTTTGTTCAGGCCGACGTGACAAGCTCCATTCGCGGAGCGGCGCGCATCGCATTGGCCGCGGCCACTACGGAGCGCACGGCGAAGATCCTGCTGGACCAGTACCGCGGCGCGTTGGATCTGGCGATCGAGCAGACGATGCTCGATCTCGAAGAAGGCAAAACGGCCGTCGCTCGCGCGCGACTCCGCGAACTGCTAGGCTGGGCGAAATTTGGGGAGCACTTAACGTCGCCTTGGCGCGTCGTGATCGCGGGGCCGCCCAACGTCGGCAAAAGTACGTTGATCAATGCTTTGGTCGGATACGAACGCGCGATTGTGTTCGATCAGCCGGGCACCACTCGCGACGTCGTCACCGCCCAGACTGCGGTCGATGGCTGGCCCATCGAGCTGGCCGATACGGCCGGGTTGCGGGCCAGCGCTGAGCCGCTTGAACAGGCTGGCGTGCAGCGAGCCGGTGCGGAACTTCGCTCCGCCGAGCTTGCGATTTTGGTTTTCGACATCACACAGCCGTGGACCAAAGAACTGCAACAACTCACGAGCGAGTGGCCGAATGCGCTCGTTGTTCACAACAAAGCGGATTTGCTGCCGGCTGCCACGATGGCAACAGTTTCCCCCGCCGATCGGCCGGCAGGAGTGCTGGCAAGCGCGAAGTCCGGCTGGAACGTGCCCGGCTTGCTGGATGCCATCGTTAAACGTCTGGTCCCGCGCGCCCCGCCGCCTGGTGCTCCGATCCTCTTCACCGCCGAGCAATCCCAGGCCATCCGAGCGGCCATCGATCATGCCGAACTAAGGCAGGGCGAGCAAGCAATTGCCATGCTGGCTCGCCTTGTGGCGGCCGGCAGCCGCGAGTAAACTTCCGGCCCTCCCAATCCTTGGCACGTGCGGAGTTTTTCGATGCGCGCCGGCGTTTTCATGGCCTTGACGGCAGCCATCGTACTTGGGTGCAACGACTCCGCGCCGACGCTGCCCCCCGTCGCCGCATTCAAGGCGCCCGTCCGACAACAGCTCCGCGCCGCGGTCGGCGCCCCCCGACCGGCAGCGGCAACCGTGGTTCGCCCCACCGCTTTCGAAAAGCCCGTGCCTGGCGAGGCGCCCGACATCAGTTACCTGCCGGACGACGCTTACGCCGCCGTGGTCTTCAACGCACGCCGCGCCTTTCAATCGCAAGCCCTGGCCGCGCTACCGTACGAGGAGATCTTTGCCGGCTCGCTCGACGCCTGGAACTTCGATCCGCGGGAGGTGGAACACTGGTTCTTGTTCTTTACGCCCGCGGTGGAGGGCGAGCCGCTGGGGACGCCGTACTCGCCTGGCGCCGTGATGCGCTTTATCAAGCCCGTGGACGGACGCAAGCTGATCTCCACGCGCGGCGAGTTCCAGGAGGCCGAACTAGGCGCCAAGAAGTACTATGTGCAATCCGGCGAGCAACCGATAGCCTTTTTCATCGCCGATGATCGCACAATCGTCTTTGCGGCTCGGAAACAGCTCGAGAAGATGCTCTCGCCGATGCAGTCGGAGAATCTCCTCGCACGACGACTCATCGAGCTTGACCGCGAATGCGACTTGCAACTCCTGGTGAATGTAGAACCGCTTACTCTCGCCCTCGATGCAGTTGCCGAGGCGGCAGGCCAACAGTTGTCCGGCGCAGTCGTGCCGTACGTCAACGCGCTTCGCGATGTGTCGATGATCACGCTTACCGGCGATCTGAGCGGCGAACGTTTGCTGACGGCAACCATCGAAGCGCGCGACCCCGATGCCGCCGCACGCCTGCAACGGCTCGCGAAGGAGTCGCGTCCACTCGTGCAAGCCGGCTACTCGATGTTTCGCGGTGCAATCGTGCAAGCGTGGAGAGGCGATGCGTCGCAGGCCGTGCTCGACGTCACGGATTCGATGATGGCGCGAGCAGCCGTGGAGTACGGCGAGAGATCGTTACGGCTAGACGTTCCTAAGCCACGGAGCCTCGACGACCTCGGCCGGCGCTTGCGACGGGCGCTTTCCCCTTGACGCCACATCACGTGGGGGAGTCTCTTCGAGACTCGCTGTTTGCGTCTCGGAGAGACGCGGCCACTTGGGCCGCGCGCACTTCGGGCAGCGGATAATCGAGGATTGGCAGGTCGAGTGCGGCGATTTCCTTGAGCCGCCGATAGCCACGGCTGACGAGCGTCTCTTGTTGGCGGACAAAGATCGGATCGAGCAGCCGCTTGTCGAAGGCCCCGCCGACGCTGATCGGCGGAAACTCGTCATCGACGATGAACTGCGCAAGCGTGGGATTGCAGCGGATGTGCCTTTCACGACTGGTGTGCAGCACCTCCGGATCGAGCAGCCCGATCACGTAGCGCAAGTACAGATCGCTATCTGTCAACTCGGCGACATCTTCGCCGCACACCTCGCATAGATAGCCTTCTTCGCACTTGGCCATAACTCAAGTTCGAAGTTCAAGGTTCAAAGTTCAAGGTTGAAAGGCGTCCAACTTTGAACCGGGAACCTTAAACTTTGAACGTTAGATTCCCAGTACGTCGCTCATCCCATACAGCCCCGGCGGCTTGCCGGCGAGAAACTTTGCCGCCGCCAGCGCCCCATGCGCGTAACAATCGCGGTTGCTCGCGCGAACTGTTAACTCGAGCGTCTCGGCGAGCAGGCCGAAGAGAACTGTATGTTCGCCTGGGTTGTCGCCGACGCGGATCGCATGATAGCCGATCTCGTCGTGCGGCCGCTGACCGGGCCGGCCTTCCCGCCCGTGAACGTGCCTGGTCTGCCCCATTGCCGTCGCAACGATCTCGCCAAACCGCAGCGCCGTGCCGCTGGGCGCATCTTCCTTGAAGCGGTGGTGTCGCTCGATGATCTCCACGTCCACGCCGGAAGGATGATCCGCCAAGGCTCGTCCTGCAATCTCGACGAGCTTCATCGCCAGGTTGACCGTCAGGCTCATGCTCGGCGAACAGAGCAGCGGAATCGCCTGGGCAGCCTCGCGGAGCATCTGTTGCTGCGCCTCGGCCAGGCCGGTCGTCGCCATCACGAGCGGCAGCTTCCGCTCGACGCACAGCCGTGTGATCGCTTCTGCGCCCGCCGGAATGGAAAAATCGATCACGACCTCCGGCGTGACATCAAGCCGCCCACCAAGCGGCACACCGATTGTGCTCACACCGGCAATCACACCGGCGTCTTGTCCCAATCGTGGATGATTCGGCGAATCGACCGCGGCGACAATTTGCAGCTCGGTATCGCTCGAGCCGAGCGCCACCAGCCGCTGCCCCATCCGCCCTGCCGCGCCGTGGATCGCTACACGAAGTTTGGCCATATTCTTGGATCACCGAATATTAGCCACAGATGAACACAGATTAACACAGATACGAGCAGACTCCAACGAATGCAGATCGACCAGATAGCTTCGGAAGTAAATCGAAGACAACAGTTATAAGTCGCTGTCGGTACTATCTGTGTTCATCCGTGTTCATCTGTGGCTAAATCCCTCTTGGCTAGGTTTCTCTGTGGCTCAATGCCTAACTGTAGAGTTGAATCGCCTTGATGATTTCATCCAGGTCGTTGTTCACCGCGACTGCGCGGTTGGCGAACGCGGCGCGTTTGACGCCCCGGCTCCCCAGCACCTGATTGAACTGCGCCTGGTCAGTTGTATGATACGCGACTGTGGCTGTCGGATCCTTGAGTTGATGTCCCGTCAACACGCAGACTACGCGCTCGCCGCGGCCGATTACGCCCTCCGCCACAAGCTGCCTGGCGCCGGCGACGCCGGCGGCGCTGGCCGGCTCGCAGCCAAAACCGCCGGCGCCCACTTGCGCCTTGGCGTCCAGAATCTCCTGTTCGCTCACTTCGCGGACCACGCCATCGCAGACTTCCAGCGCTCGCAAACACTTGTTCAAATTGACCGGCCGGTTGATCTCGATGGCGCTGGCAATCGTGGAAGCGCGGCGCTGTTCTCGGTCCAGCTCGTCGTAATACTGGCTGGCAATACTCTCATCCACGCTGCCGCCGTTCCAGCGTAGCCCGCGGTGCTGATAAAGCTCAAACAGCGTGTCGGCGCCGGCCGCATTGATTACAGCCAGCCGCGGAATACGATCGATCAACCCCACTTCCTTAAGCTCTGAAAACGCCTTGCCAAACGCGCTGCTATTCCCCAAATTCCCCCCCGGCACGACGATCCAATCGGGGACTTCCCAGCGCAGCGCCTCGAGCACCCGGAACATAATCGTCTTCTGGCCTTCCAAGCGGAACGGATTGACGCTGTTGACGAGATAAATGCCAAGCTGCTGCGAGACCTCCTTGACGCGCTGCATCGCATCGTCAAAATCCCCCGCGATTTGCACGGTCAACGCTCCGTAATCGAGCGCCTGCGAGAGTTTGCCGTAGCTGATCTTCCCCGAGCCAATGAAGATCACCGCCCGCATAAGTTTGGTTATGGCGCAATACAGCGCCAGCGACGCGCTGGTGTTGCCGGTCGAAGCGCAAGCGGCACGGCGCGCGCCTACGGTGCGCGCATGCGTGAAGGCGGCAACCATCCCGTTGTCTTTGAAGCTCCCGGAAGGATTGAGGCCCTCGTATTGGAGGAACAAATGCCCGCGGTCCAATCCGACATATTTGGCCACACCGCCGGACTCCTGCAGGAGCGTCTGACCTTCGCCAATGGTGACCACCTGTTCGGCCGGCGCAAAAGGCAATAGCTCGTGAAACCGCCAAACGCCGCTCAGGCACAAGGGGTCGTAACGCCGCGACCACTTCTGTTCAAAGTAGTCCAGCGACTTTGGTAGCCGGAGCCGGTCCCACTCGTACGAGACGTCGAGCAAGTGGCCGCATTGGCAGGCGACCCGCACCTCCTCAATGGCATAGGTGGCGCTGCAGGCAGGATTCATGCAGCGCTGGAAGGCGACATCGGTCTGCGGCAGGACACTAATGGCGGTGGTCCTTCTCGACTGAAGTAGCGTGAGAGTTTTAGTTTAGGTGCGATGTCACGATCCCGCAAGGCGAGCCGGGCGGGCATGGCAGCGACTCCGGCAAGGGTTCGTTTCCTACCGTTTATGCCGATTACAACGACTTTTTCCGCGATATCACCCTGCGGCCATGCGCATGGGAAGCAGTTGCTCTGTCATGCATGCATCCAAACTTACGACGGACCAATTCATGTGAGCGACCCTAGCGGATTGGTACACTATCTGTTAGAATAAAGATTCTATAACTATTCTGGCGTTCACATCTGGGACCGACTGCTGGAGAATACGGCTATGAAGAAGGCTGAAGCCAAGCTCTACAGGAAACAACTCCTCGCTCTACGAGCCCGGTTGCGGGGCGACGTGACTCAGCTAGCCGAGGCCGCCCTCAAGGGGAACGGCGACGGGGGGGACATGTCGCGGATGCCGATCCACATGGCGGACATTGGCAGCGATAACTTCGAGCAGGAGTTCACGCTCAGCCTGATGGAAAACGACGAGGGAACGCTCGGCGCCATCGAACACGCGCTGGAGCGGATCGAAGATGGCGCCTATGGCGACTGCGAAGAGTGCGGCAACAAGATTCCGAAGCTCCGATTAGAGGCGATTCCGTACGCAGCCTTGTGCGTGAAGTGTGCTTCCAAGCTTGGTAAGTAGCCTCCTCGAACTCGTTCCGAGGCTCCGCCTCGGAACGCACTGCCCGGCAGGCTCCGCCCGCCGAAACGTGCATAGGGCTACGTCCGCTGATCGTTCATGCGAGGCAGAGCCTCGCGGCCAGTCGGTTCCCACGCGGAGCCTGGGAACGAGAGAACTGTTCTCCTTTTTGCCCTTGTGAATCTCCACCGCAGCGGTTATTCAACAAGGATGCAGCCACTGCCAAAGAGCCGGATTCTCACCTTTGCGGTCATCGTCGCGGTAGGCTGCGCGCTGGACTTGTGGACGAAGACTTGGATCTTCGACCGGCTCGGCATGCCTGGCCAGGAGCCGGCAATCGTGCTTTGGCCCGGCGTCTTCGGCCTGACCACGAGCTTGAATGAGGGGGCGCTCTTCGGCCTGGGGCAAGGGATGACGTTCGTCTTCGCGGGTCTGTCGATCGTCGCCGCCGCCG
This sequence comes from Pirellulales bacterium, assembly GCA_040901795.1. Taxonomy (GTDB): domain Bacteria; phylum Planctomycetota; class Planctomycetia; order Pirellulales; family JALHPA01; genus JBBDYH01. The sequence goes on along the minus strand of JBBDYH010000037.1, from coordinate 100,691 downwards.
GCATTACTTACTGGCTGTTTGCACTAGGCGCCGCCCGCGACTGGGTGTTGACGATCTCGTTGGCCGCCATCATGGGGGGCATCTTCGGAAACCTTTACGACCGGTTGGGCCTGCCTGGGCTCGCCTGGAACTACCCCGCCGAGCGCCTCGGTGAACCGGTCTACGCGGTCCGCGATTGGCTGCACTTCCGCCTCGAAGCGGCCGACGGCGACGTGCTTTTCGACTGGCCGGTCTTCAACATCGCCGACTGTCTGCTGGTGTCTGGGTCGATCCTGCTGGTGCTGTATGGGCTCAAATACCCGGTTCCGGGCTCAGATCAACCGAGGACCTCGTTAACGATGTGTCCCGACACGTCGGTCAGCCGGAAATCCCGCCCGGAGTAGCGGTACGTCAGCCGCTCGTGGTCCAGGCCCAATTGGTGCAGAATCGTCGCGTGCAGGTCGTGCATGTGGACCTTGCCCGCGATCGCGAACTGACCGAACTCATCGGTCTGGCCATAAGCGAACCCAGGCTTAACGCCACCGCCCGCCAGCCAGACGGTGAAGCCGCCGGGATTGTGATCGCGGCCTGTGCCATTCTTCTCGGCGTACGGCGTGCGGCCAAACTCGCCGCCCCACCAGACGATCGTGTCCTCGAGCAGACCTCGGCGCTTGAGGTCCTCCAGCAAGCCTGCGATCGGCTTGTCGACCGATTTGGCGTGGTCCGCGTGCTTGGGCAGATTTGAGTGCTGGTCCCAGGCGGGGTTGGCGGTGTTGTCGCCATAGGTCACCTGGACGTAGCGAACGCCCGCCTCGCAAAGCCGCCGCGCCATCAGACATTGCCGGCCAAAGTCATCGGTCGGCCCTTCATCGATGCCATACAGCGTCAATGTCTCGGCCGTCTCCCGCGACAAATCGAGGACATCCGGAGCATGGGTTTGCATTCGCCAGGCAATCTCGTATGAGCGAATGACCGCCTCGATTTCGCTGTCGTTCGCAGATCGCTTTCGCTGCTCGGCATTGAGTTGCTGAATCAAATCAAGCTGACGCCGCTGTTCGGCGAGCGGCGTCGCCGTATTGGTAAGATTGCGAATCGTCGATTGCTTCACGGGCACGCCGGCCTTGCCGATCGCCGTCCCCTGGTACATCGCCGGCAGAAAGGCGCTGCCGTAGTTGCGCGCCCCGCCGTTGCCCGACGAAGGGCTGATCGTCACAAAGCCCGGCAGGTTTTCGCTTTCGCTGCCGAGGCCATAGACAACCCACGACCCCATCGACGGCCGCAACAGCGTCGTCGCGCCGCAGTGCAGGAAGAGCGTCGCGGGCCCATGTGCCACCCCCTCGGTGTGCATGCCATGCAGAAAGCACAGGTCATCGACGCGGTCCGCCATGCGGGGAAACAGCTCCGAAACCCAGCGGCCGGATTGACCGTGCTGGGCGAACTTCCAGGGCGACTTCATCACGCGCTGCGACGATTCCCCTTTGCCGGTATTTGCCCTTTGCCGCGCGTCGTCAAACGGCATCTTCTTGCCGTCGTCGGTCGCCAGCCGCGGTTTATAATCGAACGAGTCCACCTGACTCACGCCCCCCTGCATGAACAGGAAGATCACCCGCTTGGCTTTCGGTGCGAAGTGAGAGCTGGCAAGCGACGTCTTTGCTTCCGCAATCGAGCGTTCTGCCGCCAATGCGGAAAACGCAAGCGATCCAAAGCCGCAGGCGGAGCTGCTCAGGAACTGGCGGCGGGAAAAAGAAGGCTCAAAGAACATGAAATGTGCGACTCGGTATCTCACTCTAAAGCCCCGGAGGGGCGACATTCTCTAGCCGCGGGCGCCAGCCCGCGGACTCAATCCCACAAACCCACCAAAGCCCCGGAGGGGCGACATTGCCAGCGCCTCGCTGTGGCACGCGCTCGGTACGACTCCTTGTCATTTCCAAATCTGCTCTCTGCGTCTCGGCGGTTCAAATCCTCTTTCACTCAATCACGATATCGAAAATCGACGCTCGCGAACAGCGCATGAAACAACTCCGCCCAGGCTGCTTCGCGCTCCTCCATCGATGCGCCGCGACGGACTGTCCGGCGCGCAATCTCTCGCTCCTCCTCCGTCGGCTTGCGCCCCAGCGTGCGGCGAAACGCCCTCTCGACGCGCTCTTCGTAGGTCGCACCCCTCTCCGACAATAACCGCTTCGCCGCGGCCTGAGCCCGCTCGCGCACGAATGGATCGTTCAAAAGGAACAACGCCTGAGTCGCCACGGTGCTCGTATTCCGCTCACCAACGACAAGGCTTGGGTCCGCGAAGTCAAACGCCTCGAACAACTCGGGCAGGGCATTTCGGAGAACCGGCAGATAGACGCTGCGGCGCGTCCCTGAGTGCTGGTAGCCGTAGTCCGCGTTGGTACCTGGCTTGATCGTGCTGCCTTTAACTTCGCGGTCAAGTTCTCCGCTCACCAACAGCATCGCATCGCGAATGTACTCCGCCTCCAGCCGCTTGCGGTTCATCCGCCACAGGAGCCGATTCTCTGGGTCTCGCTTTACATTCGGGATATCCTCGGCCGACGACATCCGGTACGTCCTCGACAACACGATGTACCGAATCAGCTTCTTCGTCGACCATCCGTCGCTCATAAACTGGCTCGCCAGGTGGTCCAGCAATTCCGGATGCGAGGGCGGCTCCCCCGTCGCCCCAAAGTTATCGGTCGTTCGCACGAGTCCCTGCCCAAATAACCAGTGCCACATGCGGTTGACATACACTCGAGCCGTCAGCGGGTTCGACCTCGCCGAAACCCACTCGGCCATCTGCAAGCGTCCACCCTGGCCGGCTGGGATTTCTGGCGGAGTGCCGACTGTGGCTACTTGCAAGAACCCCCGCGGCACAACGTCCCCCAGCGAATGAACCGACCCGCGGATGTGAATCGCAATGTCCGCGGATTTTTCGCGCTCCACAACAGTCATCACCTTGGGCCGTGCCTCGAACGACTTGCGGAGTTCCCTCAGCTCGCTTTCAAGCTGTTTGAGCAGCGTTTGCTTCTCGGCCAGGCTGGTGTCTTCGCCCTTAGACGAATCGGCATTTGCAGCCGTAGCAATCCCAACCGGCCGAATGGAAGGCTTCAACGGCGAGTTCGCCATCGTCGCCTCATCCTGTTCCAGAATAAACTGCACGGCATCCGCGGTGACGTGTCCCTGCGTGCCTTCCGTGGCAACGATCACGAAGCTCTGACCAGTCTTTTCAAAGTAGTAATTGCCCAGCGAAATGAATCGCCCGTCGATCGGGGGCGGCAGCCGCTGGTCGATCAACAGCGTCCGCTCGCCATCGGCGCCAAAGACGGTTACGGGCACGTTTTCGGCGCGGCTGTGATAATAGCTGTAGGCGAGCCGCACTTCATACAAACCATTCTTCGGCAGCGCCGGCACAAACGTGAGCGTCTTTTCGCCCTTCTCCGAATTGTCGTCGTGCAGATAACCCGTAGCAATATAGCGCTTAGTATGCTGCGACTCCTTCCAGACGCCGACCCGCTTTGCCTGCTGATCATCAACAACGATACCGGGCAGATCTTTCACCTGCGCAAGTTCCGGCACATCGGCGTCCCCCTTCCGCGAATCGGTGATCCGTGTGATTTCCACTCGCAAGTCGCGAATCCGTTGCTCCGCGGCCGCCAGATTGGCCTCCAGCCGGGCGAATCGCTGTTCCTCGTCCGGCGGCAGCGGCAGCGGAACCTCGAGCCATTTCGACACGTTCGCGTGCTCAAGCGCCTGTGCGCCTCGCAAGATACCTGCCATCGCGTAGTAGTCGCTCGTCGGGATGGGATCGAACTTGTGATCGTGGCACCGCGCGCACCCGATCGTCTGCCCGAGCATCGCCTTGCCGATCGTGTCGAGTTGCTCATCGACCACGTCCATGTCGAGCTGCCGCTTGTCCTGCTCTTCCAAGTTCGTATTCCCGAGCGCCAAAAAGGTGGTGGCGACAAGCTGCCGCTGCTTGGCGACGAGCGACTCCGCCGGCAAAAGCTCTCCCGCGATCTGCTCACGCAAGAACTGATCGTACGGCCGGTCCTCGTTGAAGGCATCGATCACGTAGTCGCGATAGCGCCATGCGTCGGGAAGCACAAACCCGCGGAGCGTCAGAGATTCGCCGTAACGGACAACATCCAACCAGTGGCGGCCCCAGCGCTCGCCAAAGTGGGGGGAGGCGAGCAGACGATCCACAAGCCGCTCGTACGCCTGCGGCGATTCGTCGCGGAGAAACTCGTCGATCTGCTCCGGCGTTGGCGGCAGGCCCAGCAGATCGAAACTTAGCCGCCGTATCAGTGTGACTCGATCGGCTGCAGGATTCGGGACCATGCCAGCCGTTTCCAGGCGAGCGAGCACGAAGCGATCGATGGTGTGGTCCGACCAGACTTCGTCTTGAGGGCTGGGAACCGGCGGTAGTGCGATCGGACGATAGGCCCAAAACTGCCGGCCCGTGGCAAGATCGATCGTTCGCGGCCGCGTCACTCGGTCCTCGACGCCCGGTGGCGCTGGCGCGCCTCGCGCGATCCATTTTTCAAACAATTGGATGGCCTCATCCGGCAACTTCCCCTTGGGCGGCATTTCGAATTCGCCGCCGTATCGAATCGCCTGGATCAGCAAGCTCTTTTCGGGATTTCCGGCGATGATCGCCGGGCCGGTATCGCCCCCCCTCAACCAGCCCTCCGGTGAATCGAGACGAAGATTTGCTTCAACCTTCTTGCCTGCCCCATGGCATTCGTAGCAATACTTGGCCAGCAGCGGCCGAATGCTCTTTTCGAAGAACTCGACATCAAGGGACGACGGTTCGGCGGCGGAGCACGTTTGCGGCATGGAGGGCAGGAAAAGAACCGCCACAACCAGCGTAGCAACGATTATCGCAGCAAACCGCTTTGCAGATAATAAGTCCAGCGAGTTTGAGGAGCGATGAATAAACATACCGACCCGTACGAGGTGCAAACCGGTGAAAGAGCGAAAGGTTAGTCCAAGCCCGCTGTTTCATGGTAACCACTCAGTCGCATCCGGGTCCACCGCTGGAGGACGGCGGCGTTGGGTTTGAAGCGGATGGCAACCGATTGCTCGCAACGACGATCATTCGGGGATACACTGACGGTCCGTGAACACGTTCCTTTGGGGGGACCACCATGAATTACATCGCTCGTTGTACTTGCCTCGTATTGGCCTGCGGATTCTTGCTCGGATTCGCTTTGCCCGCCTCGGCGGAGGAAAAGCCGCAGCCGAATATCCTCTTCATTTTTGCCGACGACCTGACGTGTCAGGCGATCAGTACCTACGGCGACAGTCGCAAGCTGCTGGAAACGCCGAACATGGACCGACTCGCGCGCGAAGGGGTGCGGTTCGATCGTTGCCTGGTGACCAATTCGATCTGCGGTCCCAGCCGTGCGACGATCCTCACCGGCAAGTATTCGCACAAAAACGGCTTCTACAACAACTCCAACAGTCGCTTCGACGGCAGCCAGCAGACGTTTCCCAAGTTACTCCAGCGTGCGGGTTACTCGACGGCCCTCATCGGCAAGTGGCATCTGATGACCGACCCGACCGGCTTCGACCATTGGCACATCCTGCCCGGACAGGGGCGATACTACAACCCGCCGATGATCGACAACGGCCGCCGCGTGCAACACACCGGCTATACAACCGACGTGATCACGGACCTGTCGATCGAGTGGCTGAAGAACCGCGACAAGTCGAAGCCGTTTGTGCTGATGAGCCAGCACAAAGCGCCGCACCGCGAATGGGCCCCGGCGCTGCGGCATCTCGGCTGGGACAACGACCGCAAGTACCCCGAGCCCGAAACGCTGTTCGACGACTACGCAGGCCGCAGCAAGGCTGTCAGCGATCACGACATGGGCCTTGATCGCACGTTCACCGACTTGGATGCAAAGCTCAGTCCGCCGCCGGGACTAAACGACGAGCAGCTCCAAGAGTGGAACGCGTACTATGAGCCGCGCAATGCCGAATTTCGCAAGGCGAAGTTGACCGGCACGGAACTGGTCCGCTGGCGCTACAACCGCTATATGCACGACTATCTTGGCTCTGTGAAAGCCGTTGACGAGAGCGTGGGCCGGTTGCTGCATTTCTTGGAAGACGAAGGACTAGCCGATAACACCGTGGTGATCTGCTCATCGGATCAAGGTTTCTTCCTCGGCGAGCATGGCTGGTTCGACAAGCGCTGGATCTTCGAGGAGTCGCTGCGCACTCCACTGTTAGTTCGCTGGCCCGGCGTGACGAAACCGCGGACCACCACAAAGGCGATCGTTTCGCTGTTGGACTTTGCCCAGACGTTTCTCGACATCGCCGGGGCGCCAGCGCCCGACGACATGCAAGGTCGCAGTCTCGTTTCGCTCTGCAAGGGTGAAACTCCCGCCGTTTGGCGCACGAGCCTCTATTACCATTACTACGAATTCCCCGTACCGCACCGCGTGCGACCGCACTACGGCGTGATCACCGACCGCTTCAAACTGGTGCGCTACTATAAGCCCGATGTCGACGACTGGGAGCTGCTCGATCGCGAGAAAGATCCGTTGGAAACCAAGAATTTTTACGACGACCCCGCCTACTCGGCTACGGTAAAGGAGCTGTACACCGAGCTGGAGCGGCTACGAAAAGAAGTCGACGACACCGAGCCGGCGCCTCGCGCCGCCTATGGCAATCAAGCCTTTGGCGGCGAGCCGAAAGCCAAACAGCCAAATCCAGGCAAGAAGGCAAAAAAACCAAGAAATCGTAACGAACCGCCAAGCACAGAGTCGCTGAGGCAAGTGAATTAGCCACAGATGAACGCAGATGAACACAGATTAAAGAGTCGGCTTGTCGCCTGCATCTGTGTGCATTCGTGTTGTCGCCGCGGCGACTGGCCAATATACCTGTCCTCTCTGCGTCTCCGCGACTCCGCGGTTCAATCAATGGGATGACTTCCAACATCAAACTACGGCTCGCGATTGCCGTTTGCTCTCTGATCTGCGGCGTTATCCTCTTGCCGTGCGCAATCGTCGTCGCCGATGCTGCGCCAAGACCCAACGTCGTAATCCTTCTTGCTGACGACGCGGGCTGGGGCGACTACAGTCACAACGGCAATACGCAGGTCCAGACCCCGAATATCGACTCGCTCGCGCGCGACGGTGTCACGCTCGATCGGTTCTACGTATGCCCGGTTTGCTCCCCGACCCGCGCTGAATTCCTTACCGGCCGCTACCACCCCCGAACCGGCGTTTATGGCGTATCTACCGGGCAGGAACGGATGGACCTCGACGAGAAAACGATTGCAGATGCGTTTCGAGCGGCCGGCTACGCCACTGGCGCCTTTGGCAAGTGGCACAACGGCAGCCAGTGGCCGTATCATCCGAACGCGCGCGGCTTCGATGAATACTACGGCTACACCTCCGGGCACTGGGGCGAGTACTTCGATCCACCGCTGGAGCGCAACGGCCAACCCGTCCGCGGCAAGGGGTACATCGTCGATGTATGCACCGACCAGGCGCTTGACTTCATCGAACGTAACCGGGCCAGACCCTTCTTGTGTTATGTGCCGTTCACCACACCGCACTCTCCCTGGGCTGTGCCCGAGGAGTATTGGCGGCGATTCAAGAATAAGCCGATCACACAGCAGGCCACACAGCCGCGGCAGGAGAACCTCGATCACACGCGCTGTGCGCTGGCCATGCTTGAGAACCAGGACTGGAATGTCGGCCGCGTTCTGAAGAAGCTGAACGAGCTCAAACTCGTCGAGCAGACCATTGTGTTGTACTTCTCCGACAACGGCCCCAACACCGCGCGCTGGAACGGCGGCATGAGAGGCCGCAAGGGGAGCACCGACGAAGGAGGAATCCGCTCCACGTGTTTCATCCGCTGGCCGGCGAAACTCCCCAAGGGTAATACGGTTTCTGAGATTACCGCCGCGATCGATCTTTTACCCACGCTGTTGTCCCTCACCGAAGTGGAGCGTGTGGGAGACAAGCCACTGGATGGACGCGATCTGTCACTGTTGCTCATGGGGGATTTCACCGGGTGGCCGGAGCGGATGATCTATTCCACCTGGAACGGCAGAGTCAGCGTCCGCACACAGACGCACCGGCTTGACGATCAAGGGCGGCTTTACGACATGCTGGCCGACCCTGGGCAAATGACGCCAGTGAATGCGCAACAACCCGAATTGACGGCGAAGCTGGCCGAAGCGGTTCGTACCTGGCGGCGTCAAGTCATTGAGCAAGAGCAGACGCCGCGTGCAAAAGGGGGCATGATCGATCCACGGCCGATTCCGGTTGGCTACCGCGAGTTTCCGCGCACGTGGCTTCCCGCACGCGATGGCCAGCCGCATGGCAAAGTTCGCCGCAGCTCCGGGGCGCCAAACAGCTCCTACTTCGTCAACTGGACAAGCCGCGACGATTCGCTGGTCTGGCAAATTGAAGTGAACACGCCGGGCCGGTACGAAGTTGAGATCATGTACACCTGCCCGCCGGCCGATGCGGGCTCGACGATCGAGCTTGCATTTCGAGATAGCCGCCTTCGCGGCAAAGTAGAGCCGGGTTGGGATCCCCCGCTGTACTCGAACCAGGATACGCTACCACGACCGCGGGCCGAATCCCCGATGAAGGAGTTTCGGCTGCTGAAGCTCGGGACGATTCGCCTCGAAAAAGGGACTGGCCCGCTCATGCTTCGGGCGATCGAGATTCCGGGCAACGAAGTGATGCACTTGCGCGCGATGACGCTCACGCTGCTGGAATGACGGATGATCATGGGAGAATTTGCATCGTTAAACCAGCCACAGTGTCGCCCCTCCGGGGCTTTGTGCTTTTCACGGTTCGCGAGCCGGGGGCTCGCGTCCCCGGCTACAGAATGTCGCCCCTCCGGGGCTTCTCTGTACCACTGCGCTTTTACGGCGATCTCGGTTTGGTTGCGCATTCTGTGTTCGATTTTCGCGATCTGTTGGACGCTCTCGCAATGTGAGCAACGCGCCCTCGCCAGCAAACCAAACGTCCTGTTCATCGCCATCGACGATCAGAATGATTGGATTGGTGCATTGGGCGGCCATCCGCATGCAAAAACCCCGCACCTCGATCGGCTGGCCAAGCGCGGCGCCGTTTTTCTGAATGCCCATTGTCAGGCGCCGCTATGCAATCCGTCGCGAACCAGCGTGATGCTGGGCCTGCGGCCAACAACCACGGGGATCTACGGCCTGGCCCCGTGGTTTCGCACAGTCGAGAAGTGGCGCGACCGCGTGACACTGGCGCAGCACTTCAAGGCGCACGGCTATCGCACGCTTACCGCCGGCAAGATCTATCATGGCGGGTATGGCCGCGGACCGAATGCCGCCAAAGAGTTTGACGTGTGGGGGCCCGCGGGCGGCATCGGCGCGAAGCCACCGAATAAACTGATCGCGCCAACGCCGATGGGTAACCATCCGCTCATGGACTGGGGTGTATTTCCGCACCGCGATGAGGACAAGGGAGATTATCAGGTTGCCAACTGGGCCGTCGAACAGATCCATGCCGCACCCAAGGACCAGCCTTTCTTCCTGGCTGCCGGTTTTTTCCTGCCACACGTGCCGTGCTATGCAACCCAGAAATGGTTTGACCTCTACCCTGACGACGACAGCGTCCTGCCCCCGGTAAGGGACGACGATCGCGCCGACACCCCGCGCTTCTCGTGGTATTTGCACTGGAATCTACCCGAGCCACGGCTCAAGTGGGTGAAAGAAAACAACCAATGGCGGAATCTGGTGCGTTCGTACCTTGCCAGCACCAGCTTCGTCGACGCTCAGATTGGCCGCGTGCTCGACGCTCTGGAAGAATCCGGATTAACGGAGAACACGATCGTCGTCGTGTGGAGCGATCACGGCTATCATTTGGGTGAGAAAGAAATCACGGGCAAGAACACGCTTTGGGAACCTGCGACGCGCGTGCCGCTGATCTTCGCCGGGCCGGGCGTGGCCACGGGTGCTCGCTGTACGCAGCCGGTCGAGCTGCTCGACATTTATCCCACACTCGTTGAGCTGTGCGGGCTAACGGCGCGCAACGATCTGGAAGGTCACAGCCTCGTCCCGCAGCTTCGCGATGCGTCCGCTCCGCGCGACTGGCCGGCGATCACGTCGCATAACCAAGGCAACCACGCCGTGCGAACCGATCGTTGGCGCTACATCTGCTACGCCGACGGCAGCGAAGAGCTGTACGACTTGCAAAACGATCCGCGCGAGTGGACGAACCTCGCGGGGGACCCGCAGCGGCGCGGCACCATCGCCGAACATCGCCGATGGCTCCCCAGCATCGACGAACGCCCGGCTCCTGGAAGCGCTAGCCGGATCCTCACGTACAACAAAGCGACCGACGAAGCCGTGTGGGAAGGCAAAACTGTTCGGCGCGACGCTCCGATTCCAGAATGACTCTTACCGATCCAACCATGAAACTGTCCATCGAATATTCGCGTTCATTCATGCTCCATTTGCGGCTAATCCTGTCTGCTGTTGCCGTTGCGGTGGTATGTTGCTTCGGCGCCGGACCAGCGGTCGCGGCCGACAAACCCAACATCGTAATTCTCTTCGCCGACGATCTTGGTTACGGCGACTTGGGTTGCTACGGTCATCCGAGCATTCGCACGCCGCATCTCGACCGCATGGCGGCCGAAGGGCTGCGATTCACCGATTTTTATTCCGCGGCGGAGGTCTGCACGCCCAGCCGTGCGGCGCTGCTCACTGGACGGTATCCCGTTCGCAGCGGCATGTGCGGCGCTCGGCGCGTCTTGTTTCCAAATTCCAAGGGCGGACTACCGCCTGCCGAAATCACGCTGGCGGAAGTCTTGAAGGAGCAGGGCTACGCCACCGCCCATATCGGCAAGTGGCATTTGGGCATTCACGAAGGGTCGCGGCCGCTGGACCAGGGTTTTGAGTCATCGTTCGGGTTGCCCTATTCCAACGATATGGATGCCCGATCGGGTCTCGCGCGCGGCGTTACCAGCCGTGCCGATCCCCCCGCCGATGGCTGGAATGTGCCGCTGATTCGCAATGGCGAAGTGATTGAGCGACCCGCCGACCAGACCACGTTGACACAGCGGTACACGGTGGAAGTGGTGAAATTCATCCGTGCGAACAGGGAGCGCCCCTTCTTCCTGTATCTGGCGCATACTATGCCACACGTCCCGCTGTTTGCATCGCCGGAGTTCAAGGGCAAGAGCCCGCGTGGGATTTACGGCGACGTTGTCGAGGAGATTGACTGGAGCACTGGTGAAATTTTCGACGCGTTACGTGCTGAAGGGCTGGCCGAGAACACTCTCGTACTCTTTACCAGCGACAATGGCCCGTGGCTCACGCAAGGCGCACAAGGCGGCAGTGCGGGCTTGTTGCGAGACGGAAAGGGAAGCACCTGGGAAGGGGGCATGCGCGTTCCCGGCATTGTCTGGATGCCCAACCGAATTCGCGCCGGCGTGACGAGCCAACCGGTCAGCACGCTCGATCTGTTTCCCACCGCACTCGCATTGGCCGGAATACTCGCTCCGGCCGATGTCGCGCTCGACGGTCACGACCTCGCGCCGCTGTTGTTGGAAGGCAAGTCCCTGCCGCCGCGCCCGTTCTACTTCTACCGCGGCGACCAGCTCGTCGCCTGCCGGATCGGCGATTGGAAACTGCACTTCCGCACGCAAACCGGCTATGGCCAGCCCAAGCCGGACGTACACGATCCGCCGCTGTTATTCCATCTGCCCCACGACCCGTCCGAGCGGTTCAACGTCGCCGCGGAACATCCTCAAGTACTCGCGGAGATTCGCGACGCGGTTGAGAAGCACCAGGCCGCCGTCGTACCCGGCAAGCCGCAGTTGAAGTAACAGGCAAATCGTTCCGTTCGACACCTACAGGTGAGTCCATGAAAATCGATCGCCGAAACTTTTTGAGCGCCGCTGCCGGCGCAAGCGCGCTGGCCGCGGTTCAGCCTGCCTCTGGATATGGCGCTGAAGTCACGCAGGAAACGCTCGAAGAGGCGGCGGCAAAGCCCGTGCTCGATGTGCAGCACCTCAAAGATCCAATCATCATCCAGTCCATCGAACTGTTGCACAAAGGCCGCGAGCATTTTTTGCGCGTCCGCTCGAAGGACGGCGCCCTGGGCATCTCGGTGGACAACGGCCGCGCCGACGTCCTCTATCCGATTCTGAATCGCCTGGTCATTCCTTACTTTATCGGCAAGGACGCGCGTGACCTCGAAGAACTTCTCTTCGGCGTCTATCGCGAGCGTGACAACTACAAGTTTCAAGGTCTGGCCCTGTGGTGCCCGGTGGCATTGGTCGAGTTCGCCATCCTCGACCTGTTAGGACGGGTCGCCGGCAAGTCGATTGGCGAATTGATGGGCGGCGTGATCCGTACACGCATGCCGTTCTACGTCGCCAGCGGCCGCCGCGACACCACACCCGAGCAAGAGGTCGATTATTTGAAACGGCTGATCGACGAAACCGGCGCCAAATCGGTCAAGTACCGCGTTGGCGGGCGGATGAGCCGCAACCGAGATGCTTCACCCGGCCGCACGGAAAGGCTCATTCCGCTGTCGCGCAAAGCGCTCGGCGACCAGATCGCCATTCACGCCGACGCCAACAGCTCCTATGACGCAAAGCACGCCATCCCGGTCGGCCGATTGTTGGAGGATATCGACGCCGTCTATTTTGAAGAGCCCTGTCCGTTCGACGACTTCGACGACACGAAGAAAGTCACCGACGCGCTTAAGATTCCCGTCGCTTTGGGCGAGCAGGAATTCAGCCACGCGCGCTTTCGATCGATGATCCAGCACGGCGTCGCAGATATCGTGCAGCCCGACTTATTCTACTACGGCGGCTTAATTCGCTCGATTCGCGTGGCACGCATGGCGGCCCTGCGAAACCTGCCGACCACCGTGCACCTCTCCGGCGGGTTCGGGTTCGTCTATTCGCTGCACTTTGCCGCCTGCACGCCGAACATCGGCTCCTGGCAAGAGTACAAGAAGGGCGTAGAAACCTACGGCCAATGGTTTGATCCACCGCTAACCATTACCGAAGGCGCATTGAGCGTGCCGAAAGGTCACGGAGTGGGAATTGCCGAGCCGAACGAAGTCTTGAAGGGTGCTACAATGGCTGTAGGATAGTTGTAGCCAAACCGTGAATACTTTGTCGGTACGACCGCGCCACTTTTGCGGATAGGTCTAATGGTGAACTCAGGCCATCGTGGAGGTATGTGAATCCGATGCATGTACAGATTGACCTAACCCCAGAATCACAAGCGAAGCTACAGGAGCGGGCGGCGGCCGCGGGACAGGATCTGGAGTCGTTCATCGCGCTCGCCGTAGAGGAGAAACTGTGGGGTGACGTTGAAACAACTGCAATTCTACCGCCGGATCAGTGGCTCGCAGAGTTTGACGCCTGGATTAGGAGTCACAGTTCTCGCAATCCAAACGTCGACGATAGCCGTGAAAGCATATACTCCGACCGGATCTGATGCTAATCCTCATCGATACCAGCATCGTTGTTCGGGCTGTTGAAACCGGCCATCGTGACCACTCTGCCGCCACAAATGCTCTTCGCGAGTTGCGCCAGGCTGGCCATGGTCTTTTCGTTGTGCCCCAGATCCACTACGAATTCTGGGTCGTCGCAACGCGACCCGTCGATCAAAACGGTCTCGGAATGTCAACCGCCGTGGCCGATGCCGAATTAGCGCGTCTAGCACCTCCACTCTTTCGCCTCTTGCAAGACGAACGCGCTATCTACGGAGAATGGCGCCGCCTTGTAAGTCAACACGACGTAAAGGGCAAGAAGGCACACGACACGCGTCTTGCGGCTGCTGCAAAGCGCCATGCGCTTACACACATTCTTACTTTCAATGCTGGCGACTTTGGTCGCTATTCGGAAATCACTGTGCTGACGCCCGCGGACGTACTGACTCAGACGTTACCATGAAGCGTCAAATTGGCGGCAGCCATCAACCGTCTCGCGACACAATGCGGAGGACGACTCATGAAACTTGGTATGTTAGGCATGTGGCACACGCATGCCGAAGGCATCGTTCGCCGCGTGGCGGAGCATCCCGACGAGTTTTCGCTCGTGGGCTTCTACGATCCCGATCCGAACATTGTGGCCGACCGGCGTAAGCGTTGGCAGCCCCTGATCCGCGACCTTCGCGTGTTTGACAAACCGGAACAGTTGTTGGCCGAGAAACTCGATGGCGTCGTCGTCGAGGGACGGGTTTATGAAAACCTCGCGCTAGCGACGCTGGCGCTGGAAAGCGGTCGGCCGGTGATGCTCGAAAAACCTGCCGGCGACAGGCTTGAGGAATACCGGCGGCTGATCAACCTGGCGCAACGCAAGCACCTGCACGTGCAGATGATTTACCTGTTCCGCTATATGTCGGCCGTGCAAGAGATGTTGCGGTTTGCGCGCTCAGGCGGCCTGGGGAGCATCTACGAGTTCCGCGCTCGTTTGCCCAAAGACCTGCCTTCGTATAACCGCTTCGTCAAGGAACTGGAACGCTACAAGGGAGGCATGTTCTTCGAGATGGCGGGGCATGTCATCGACATGATGGTGGCGATCTTGGGCGCACCCAAAAGCGTCGCTCCCTTCCTGGCGCATCATCATACGGCGGGACCGAGCGCGTACATCGACAACGGCGTGGCGGTGTTCGGCTTCGACCACGCCTGGGGCATCATCGAAATCCCGGCGCTTGAGGTCGCGCCCCATTCGCGGCGGATCGAGGTTTACGGCACGATAGGCGCTTGCGTCATTCCGCACCTCGGCAGTGGCCACCTGGCGAACAAGAACGTCCAGCCGATCGAAACCTACAAGGTCGGCGATAAAGGTTGGCAGACGCACGAGCTGCCCGCCGCCACATTGCAGATCGCCGACCTCCGGCAGTTCGCCGCCGTGGTGCTCAAGGGCCAACAGCCCGACTTCAGTTTGGAGCACGACCTGACCGTTCAGGAGGCGCTGCTCCGCTCGAGTGGCATGGCATAGTTCCGGGCGCGCTACCAAAAACCGTCAATAACCGATGGACCTTATCCTTTAGGGGGGTTCACGGGTGTCGTATCGGCCGCCGCCTCGCCTTGCTTGCCGTCGCGCAGCTCCTGTACGATCAGCTTCACGAACAGGTACAGAGTTGGGTCGTTCGCGGTCGCAGCGTCGTTCATCGTCATGCCGCCGATCAGCATTGTGCTGCCCACCGGGATGCGTAGCGTTGTGGAGAGGCGCTGCACGTTCAACCGCGGGCGGTCGAGCGCCGCCACGACGTCTGCCGGGCCATCGCCGCCTTTGGCCGCATCGGCTCGTGCTGTGCCCGGCCGTGTCCTTTGCCCATCAGATAAGCGGCGATTGACGCGGCTGTGAATGTCGAGAACGACGTACTTGCCGCTGATGGTCACAATGGGTGTCACTTGCAGCGCCGCGCCCTCCTGGATCAACGACATTAACGGTGAATAGGCCACTGGCCTCGCCGTGTTCGCCTCTGCCTTCATCGTCACTGCTTGAATTCCGTGACGGCTACCGACTGGTCGCCGGCGACCGCGCTCACCGTTTGCCCGTTGTAGCAGGTGATGGTCGCACGGTAGCCGATCGACCCATCGCCCTGTTGCTGCGCGTCGAGCAGTTTTTTAAACCGTCCTTCGTCGATGATCCCAAACGCCGGTCGGTCCTCGGTGGCCTTCTCATCGGCCAAAAGCCCGTTCAACTGATTCTCGGTCAGGGGCAGCCACCAGGCTCGCACCGAAACAGTCTTGAGCGTCCCCCAGCGCTCGCGAAACAGGTCCAGGAGCGTTTCGATCTGAGAATGGGTATTCGCGTCGGCTGAAACGATCAGTGCGTTGCCGAGCTGACTGATCGACATCGTCCCTCCGACCGCGTTCCAATTGGTCGGTGAGATTGTGGACTGAATCGCGCCGACCAGGTTGTTGATCGATGTTCTCGCTTCTACCTGGCCGAGGTGAGCTGGACGATCGGTTTGAACAGTTCGTGGCCTGTCCGGCACCGAGAATGCGCCGCCAAGACCTCCTCCCCCCAAACCGCCCCCTAGTCCGCCCGTCGCCATCACCTCCGCCGGAACCTGGGGGAACAGGTTCCGTTCGTTTGGTGTCAGGTCGCTCACCTGACGTGCCTCGTACGGCGGGGCGACCGTGAACAACTCGCTTAGGTCGTACATTCGCACGACGAGTCGCGTCTCGTCGCCGGTGCGAATGGTGGTGTTGCCGATTTGTGCGATGCCGCGCTTCTCTTTGTCAGTCGCTTCAAGGCTCTTGAGCTTGCTTTCGAGCCGCTCGATTTGAACCCTCAATTCCTCAGTTTGTTGCTGCCGCTCGGCGACGGGTTGCGCCCAAGCAAGTTGCGGAACGATTCCCACACAAATAGCCAGCCAATAGGTCCTGGTGCTCATAACGGCCTCCCCGAGAATAGAATGGATGTTCCGTGCGCAGGACGGGTCCGGTCCGCCGCGCCAGTAGACGAGTCACCGCTTGGTATAGCACCGCGGTTTCGCCGAAGCAACTAACCGCGTCGCACACGTTCTGTATTCAGCGGTCAGCAGATGGCTTTCTTTCGACTCCGCCGACGGTGACTTGCGGATGGGCGTCGCGAAGTTCGTCCTCGATCCAGTCCCGCTCGTAGAACCGCAACCCGCTGCCGCCGTGACCTTGGCCGGTTAACAGATCGATGTCGCCATCGCCATTCCAATCGACGGCGTGTACGCCGGAGATCATCTGGGGCGAAGACGCCTGGAGAACGACCACACCCTCCGGATCAGCGAATTGCGGTTCCTCGTCTCGCGCGCCGGAGCCCGTGTTGCGATACCAGCGAACGTTGTTCTCGAATTCGCAGGCAATAAAGTCGCGCTTGCCATCACCGTCCCAGTCGACGTATGAGCCGAGGTTGGGCCTGACATAATTAGTCGTCTTGCCGCTAAACGTGATCGGCTTCGGATCATTCAAGATGGGGTTCGCATCGGCGCCTACGTTGCGGTGCCAGTAGTACCCATTCGCGTCGGCGAATACGACATCCTTGCGGCCGTCGTTGTCCCAGTCACACACGAGCACGCTGGCACGGGCGCCGTGCTGGATGGGTTTGCCGTTCGCAAGGATCTTTTCGCCGGCATTGAACGCTGGAATGGATTGCCGACTGATGCCCTTAAACAGCGTAAGCGTGCCGCTTCCGTCCGCCACAAGGAGATCCAAATGGCCGTCATTATTCCAATCGCAAACGTCCGGACGCGCGTGACCGCCGCTCTGTGTGACGTTGAGCGGCTCATCGCCCGCCCGGACCTTTTGGCCGTTGGCAAAGAGCGAAAACGGCCCGGTCGCCTCATTGCGGAAGTACCAGATGAAACCGTCGGTGTCGCCGGCCAGCAGATCCATGTGGCCATCCTGGTCCCAGTCGACCGCTCGGATGCAGTTCTGCCGCACTGCGTCACAAAGCTGGAACTGTTCGGTAAACGGCCCGTCCTGTCTGCGTCGGACAAAAGAAGGTACTTTTCGCGAGCCAACGTTGCGGAAGAACCCGCCAAAATCTCGCTCCGCTTCAGAATCGTTCAAAACCGTGCGCTCCCAAAAACGGCCGACCACGAGGTCGAGCAGACCGTCGCTGTCGAAGTCCGCGATCTTGACACCCGAGTGGGCGTCGCCAATCAAATACTTGCCACCCAGTGCGATTATGCGCCCGGCCGCAAGTATTGGTCGGGTTCGCGTGCCCGTGTTTTCGAATTGCCAGATCGGTCCGGGTTGTGTGCCGGCGAAGAGATCGAGATCGCCGTCGCCGTCGATATCCGCATAGTCAAATCGCGGGTTCACAAGCGTGTTCTCCTTGCCACCCGCCTGAACCGCAATCGCATCAGCGAAGCGCGGCGAACCGTCTGCGTGGCTTCCGCTGCCACGATAGAGCCAGCAGCGATTGTTGCTGCCCACCAGCGCATCGAGCCGTCCGCTGCCATCGCCGTCCCAGTTCCTGACAAATGTCACCGTGGGAAACCAGCCCCCGGCTTGTGCGCCACCGGCCAGGTGCACGCCCGCGGCTGTTCGCAGCGGACCGACACGCTCAAACGTCAACTCGCCGTCGCGTGCCGCAGTGACGTTTCGATAGAAGATGATTCGCCCGGCATCGGGGCCGTCATTGAAGCTCGGAAAAAAATCCAGGTCGCCATCGTCATCGATGTCGAAGAACGCTACCGTCACCCAGCTTCGGTTGGCTCTGCTGGCGGGCAACGTGAAGAGCTTTCCGCCGTTGGCCAACCGGCCGCGCGATACCATTCGATTGCCGCCGGCGTTTTCGTAACAGTACACATACGGCTCCACGCCCCCTTGGAACAGGTCGAGGTCGCCGTCGGCGTCGAAGTCTACGAACTGGTCAAAATGGCTGGCGCCTATCTCGCGCCGTTGGTGGCCAACGCGGAAATAGTCGCCGTCGCCAACCAGTCCGCGATACCGGTCGGGACGGCCGCGGCGCGACTCAATCGTATCGAAGTACACCGCGAATTCCGTGCAAGTGTGATCTCGCATGACAAAATTGAGCGTCGACTTCGGGCTGCCAAAGAGCGTATCGAGCCGGTGCGGGACCCGAGATCGCTCAACGTTCGGTCCTCCAGGATTGAACACCTTTGCTCGCCCCGTATCGTCGATTGCGACCACTTCGATCGTCTGCTCATCGAACTTCCGATCGCGTGGCAACAAAGCCTGAAAGTCGAGCTCCACGGAGGCGGGCGAATTGGAACGGCGTCGGTCGCCTGAATCGACATGCAGCCGAACGCGGAAACGGTTCGGCGAGGTCCACTCAGGATCCCGCAATGGTGATTGGGCCAGAGCCCGAAGCGGCGGTAAAGTCACCGCCATTCCCGACGCCACGATGCACGAAACGAGAAATCGGTTCATGGTTTTTGCCAATCCGTACGCTCGAGAGTTTTCCATGCTGGTTCACACATCGTATCAAGCAATGGTCGCCGTGTAACCGCTAGGAATGAAGCCAGGCATGATAAGTCCGCATGAAACACTTGCTTGGCGTCGCTCAATGAGCGACAGTGGTCGTGCAGGTGTCGCGTGGATTGAGAAAGGGAGGTCGACATGACGAACAGCGAAATTCGAGTGTCGCGAAATCGCAGAGCCAATGTGTCGCTTTCGTGGCTGGCTTCACGATTCGCGGCCAGGGGGTCTCACGGGCGGCTGGCCAGTCGCATCTCGATGGTGCTGGCGCTCATCGGGAGCGCGACGGTGCTTCCTGCCGCGGATGAAGTTGGTCTCGACCGTACTGCTACGCAATGGTCTCCCTTTGTGGAATGGCAGCTCCCTAACGCTTCGTACGACGGGAACCCCTTTGACCTGGAAGCAACCGTGGCGTTCGTCCATGACGAGACTGGCGAGCGGCGAACCACTGGCATGTTCTACGCCGGAAACGACGCCTGGAGTTTCCGCTTCACGGGGACGCGACCGGGCCTTTGGCAGTTCTCCACTTCTAGCGCCGACTCGGAACTCAATGGTCGGCGCGGCACGGTGATTGTCAAAGCCAACACGGTGGGTTATGGCTTTGTTACGAACGCGGGCAACAAATGGGCACGGCAATTTGGATCGAAGGGGACTTTGGAAGCATTCGTGCCGCAGTATGTGATGTACGACAGCCCGGACGTTTTCCACGGCAAGCCGAAGCAAATCGACAGACACATTCAAAGCGCAATCGAACAGCATGGCTTCACCGGCTTTCATGTTCCGGTCGCTTGCCGCTGGTTTGACATCAATCATGATCGATCGTCCGATATTCGTAGCGATGAACCCAACCCCGATGCCCGCACGTTCGAGGCGCTGGAGCTGTTGATCACCAAAACTCAGGCGGCCGACGGGGTCGTGCACCTGTGGGCCTGGGGCGACAATCAGCGGAACCAGACGCCGGACAAGTGGGGAATCAACGGTAAGGTGGACCGGCGACTGCAGCGATACATCGCCGCGCGTCTCGGTCCTTTGCCGGGCTGGACAATGGGCTATGGTTTCGACCTCTGGGAGTGGGTCAGCGGCGAGGATTTGGCCGAGTGGCATCAGCACATGCATGCCCATTTTGGTTGGCCACATCTGCTTGGCGCCCGCGCGAGCAAGAACAAGCTCGATCAACTCACCGAGGTGCTGGACTATTCGTCCTATGAGCAGCACCGCCCGGACTATGAGATGTACGTCAAGACCATCGAACGCCGTCCCAACAAGCCATCTTTCTCGGAGGATCGATTTCGGATCCGCAAGTCGCCCTACCCGGAGAAGGACTACGACCTGGAGCGGACGCGGCGCGGTCTATGGCAATCGGCAATGGCCGGCGGAGTCGCGAACATCTGGGGATATTTGTTCGTGGACCCCGTCGCAAATCCCGATGCGGGTCCATCGTTCCCGTATCCGGACCCGCACGCGATCCGCACCAATGCCGAGTTTTTGCGCAAGCGTTTTCTCGTCGACTTGCTCCGCGACAACACGCTGACCGATGGAGTTTGCCTGCGAGACGTTGCCAAAACGCACTTTCTTTTCTATCGGGAAGACGCCGACTCGGTGCGTTTGGATCTCGCGCAGATGGCGGGCCAGCAACCGGCCGTGGCGGTCGATGCGAAAAGACCGTACCAGGAGATCGAGCTTGGCCGCGTTGATCCAAAGCAACACGACTGGAAAGCGCCCTATCCATCCGATTGGGCGATTGCGGTCGGCGAATTTCCGCGAGCCCTACCCGAGAGCCGCCCAAGCCCCGAAAGCCGCAGCCAGTCCAAGTAACAACAGGGCGGTTGAGCCGCAGCCGATTTGCTTGAGCGGAATCTGCCGCTCGCGGGCGAAGGCTTCGACCGCCTCTTTGGATTCTTTGAGGCCGCGGCCGGTTTTCTCGCGGTAGACCTTGATTGCGCCGATCAAATTACCGCGGCGCAGGAGTAGGTCGAGCTGGTCGGCCAGTTCGCCGCTAGCCGGCAGGGCGGGATGAGGGGATGTGACTCGGCCGGGCATTGCCTCGATCGCCGGAGTCGATTGCGTTTCTTCGCGTGATGCTGCGATCGACGTCAGCGCGGCCCCGCAGCTTGCGCAGCGATCGGCGCCTGTTGCGTTTTCGTGTTCGCAGAAGGGGCAGCGTGGCATACCGCTTGACGCTTCCGGAACGCCACGGAGGCGTCCCCTACAGTCGTATTTCGATTAAGCCAAGATATCCTTGACCACGTTGCCATGCACGTCGGTCAGCCGAAAATCGCGCCCCTGGAAGCGGTGCGTCAGCCGCTCGTGGTCGATCCCCAGGCAGTGCAGGATCGTGGCGTTGAGGTCATGAATGTGCACCGGATTCGCGGTGACGTTATAGCTGAAGTCGTCGGTTTCGCCGTAAACCATGCCCGGCTTCACGCCGCCGCCGGCCATCCACATGCAGAAGTTCCGCGGATGGTGGTCGCGGCCATGATTGTCCTTGGTGAGCGCGCCTTGGCTATACACGGTGCGGCCAAATTCGCCCCCCCAGACCACTAGCGTATCGTTCAACAGCCCGCGCTGTTTGAGGTCTTTGATTAAGGCCGCGGTGGGCTGGTCCATCGCCTTGCACATGTCGGGGAGCTGCTTGGGCAAGTTGTTGTGTTGGTCCCAACCGCGAAGGAAGACTTGGGTGAATCGCACGCCCCGCTCCGCCAGCCGCCGTGCGAGCAGGCAGTTGGAGGCGTAGGTGCCCGGCTCGGTCGCATCCGGACCGTACATATCGAGCACGCTTTTTGGCTCGTTCGCGACGTTAACCAATTCGGGCACCGAGGTCTGCATGCGGAAGGCCATTTCGTATTGCGCTATCCGCGATAGTATTTCCGGATCGCCCCACTGCTCGTGCTTCTCCTGGTTGAGCTCTGCCAAACCGTCGAGCATCTTGCGCCGCGCATCGGCTGAGACGCCCGGCGGGTTCGACAGATACAACACCGGATCTCCTGTTGAGCGGAGGGCGACGCCTTGGTGCTTGGTCGGCAAAAACCCGGGCCCCCAGAGGCGCGAGAACAGCGCCTGAGGTTGAGCGCCTTTCGGCAACCGCGAGTGGAGTACGACGTACGCCGGCAGGTCGGCGTTGGGACTGCCGATGCCGTAGCTGAGCCAGGCCCCCATACTCGGCCGGCCTGGGATCTGACTACCGGTCTGGATGAACGTGATCGCCGGGTCGTGGTTGATGGCCTCGGTGCTAACCGATTTGATCAAGCACAAGTCGTCGATTACGCTGGCCAGGTTCGGGAGCAGGTCGCTAACCCATGTGCCGTTAGCGCCGTGCTGCTGGAACTTGAACATCGACGGAGCGACCGGGAAGCGCGCCTGACCGGAGGTCATCGTGGTGATCCGCTGGCCCATCCGGACGCTGTCGGGCAGTTCTTTGTCGAAAAATTCCCCCAGCTTTGGCTTGTAGTCGAACATCTCGAGCTGCGACGGCCCATCGGCCATGAATAGCCAGATGACACGCTTGGCGCGCGGCGCGTGGTGCAGCGCGGCGAGCGCCAGTTGTTCCTGAGGACCGGCCGCAGAAGACGCGGCGGCGGTTGAATCACCGGCAAACAGGCGAGGATTCAACAGCGACCCAAGGGCTGCCGCGCCAATACCCGTTGCCATTCGTCCGAAAAAGAAGCGACGGGTTTCTTGAAGAGCGTGTTGTTGCAAGGGATTCATGTTCCAATTCCTTCGTCGCCATAACGATTACCGAAATTTTAATCGCTACTCTTTGGTAATCGTCTCATCCAGATTCAGGATCAAATTTGTCGCCATCGTATAGGCCGCCAGCTCACTGGCATCGAACTTCGTTAAGTCGCTTTTCTTCGCGCCTACGTCGAGCAGCTTCTTGGCGGCGTCGGCGTTGGACTTGTATTCGTCGAGGTGCGATTGGAATACGCGCGAGATGACCGCCAACTCGTTCGCAGCGGGGCGTCGCGCCGTCGCTAAACGGAAGGCATACGTCAGCCGGTCCTCGGGCGTTGCGCCTCCTTCACGAATCACCCGCTCGGCAAGGAACCGCGCTGACTCGACAAACTGCGTGTCGTTCATCAGTACGAGTGCCTGCAGCGGCGTGTTGGTACGAGCGCGTTGGACTACGCACGCTTCGCGGTCCGGTGCGTCGAAAGTCACCATCGACGGCGGCGGAGCCGTGCGCTTCCAAAACGAATATAAGCTGCGACGATAAAGCCCCTCGCCTACGTCGGGCTTAAAGAACTCGGTATTGCTCCCCTTAAAGGCCACGGCCTCCCAAATCCCCGGCGGCTGATAGGGCCGCACCGGCCGGCCGCCAAGTTGCTCGGCCAACAGGCCGCTCACGAAGAGCGCCTGGTCGCGGACCATTTCGGCATCGATGCGGAACCGTGGGCCGCGCGTATAAAGCTCGTTGTCCGGATCGCGCGCCAACAGCTCGGGCGTGACCTGCGACGATTGTCGATAGGTGGCCGACATAACGATCTGCTTGTGTAGCCGTTTGACATCCCAGCCGCTCTCCACAAAGTCCACGGCGAGCCAGTCGAACAGGTCGGGATGCGTTGGCAATTGGCCCTGAGCGCCAAAGTCTTCGGTCGTTTTGACCAGGCCCATGCCGAAGTACTGCTGCCAGACGCGATTTACTGTGACGCGTGCGGTGAGCGGGTTCTCGCGGCTTGTCAACCAGCGTGCCAGTCCGAGCCGGTTCTTTGGCGCGCCCTCGGGCAGCTCGCCCAGCGCCGCGGGAATGCCGGGCTCGACTTTTTCGCCCTTCTTGTCGTACTGGCCGCGAATGAGCACAAACGTGTCGCGCGGCTTGTCCAGGTCCTCCATGACCAGGCTGGCGGGAATCTTTGCGTCGAGATCGCGTTTTTGCTTGTTCAGATCCTCAAGCTGCTTCTCAGACGCTTCGAAGGCCGGCCGGGTCTTGGGATAGATCTTTTGCAGGAAGTAATCGCGGATCTGCTTTTCCTGTTCGTCATTTCGCTTATCGGGATCGATCTTGACCGCCTTCTTCACCGGCTCGGACAAGCCGGACTTCTTCAGCGATCGCTCGTACGCCTCCCATTTTGCCAGCGAATCGAACCCCGTCCCCGCCTGCGGCATACGCGTGACGATGCCGGCTTTGTCCCAGTAGGTGCGGCCGTCGTATTGCGTAAAGGCCCAGCCATTGATCGCAGCCCCTGGCGCCAGTCCGACGCGCTGGGCTTCCACTTCCAACCGCACCCACTCGCCCGCCTTCGGCAAGGGTCCCAGATGGAGATGATTCGGCGATTGCGGACCGCTGCCAAAGGGAATCAGGTCGTCGCCCCAAAACGCGCGGTGCTCCCAGGTGCCGTCATTCCACTGGAGCATGATCGTCTTGGGCGGATTGCTGGGATCGAGATAGACATAGGTGAATAGCTTGTCCCCCTCACCAACGCGCAACGGCGGCTGGGCCTCGGTGAAGAAATGCTGGCTCACACCGTCCGCCGTGCGGGTGCTGGCTCGCTGGCCGCTGTAGGGGGCCAACTTCGACTTGCTGATGAACTCCCACGGCGAGTTGCCTTGCTGCTTGGCGCCGGCGGGGGTGTCGTCATCGATCCAGACGTATTCGGTCGGGTCAGTAAACGACGTGGTGGCCTGCGACTCGGCCGGCTCGACATAATCAATCTTCGCTAGCTCGTCGGTGATCTGTTTTTGAATTTGGGCGATGCGGCGGTCGAAGTCGGCAAGCTGCCCCTGCTGTTCCGGCGTGGCCGCTTTGACGATCGGCGGCGGGAGCTGAATGTTGCCATCCATCGCTCGGTCGGCTGACCAACTGTAGAAGGCGAAGAGCTCGTAGAACTCTTTCTGTGTGATGGGATCGAACTTGTGATCGTGGCAGACAGCGCAGCCCGTCGTCAGCCCCAGGAACACCGTGGACATCGTCTCAACGCGATCGACGCCGTAGCGCATCAGCACTTCATCATCGATCGAACCGCCTTCGTTCGTGCTGACATTGCAGCGGCCGAAACCGGTGGCGATCTTCTGCTCCAAAGTGGCATTGGGCAACAAATCGCCCGCCGTCTGTTCGAGCGTGAACTGGTCGAACGGCTTGTTGGCGTTCAAAGCATTGACGACGTAGTCGCGATACAGCCAGACGTATCGCTCGTTGTCGAAATGCAGGCCGTGTGTATCGGCGTAGCGTGCAGCGTCCAGCCAGTAGCGCGCCTTATGCTCGCCGAAGCGGGGCGAAGCGAGCAGCCGATCGACCACCTTTTCATAGGCGTCCGGCGAGTTGTCGAGCAGAAACGCATCCACCTCCGCAAGCGCCGGCGGCAAGCCGGTGAGATCGAACGTCACTCGGCGGAGCAGATCGCGCCTGTTCGCTTCCAGCGAGGGAAGTAGGTTTTCCTTTTCCAGGCGCGCAAGCGTGAACTGATCGATTGGAGTCCGCACCCAATTCTGATGCTTGACTTCCGGCAAGGCGGGCCGCGTGGGTGGGATGAAGGACCAGTGGCGCTGGTATTCCGCCCCTTCGGCGACCCAGCGCGTGAGCTTGGCAATTTCGTCATCGGTGAGCCGCTTTCCGCTGTCGGGCGGCGGCATTTTGACGTCGGCGTCCTTTGAGGTAACGCGTACGACCAACTCGCTCTCAGTCGCTTTGCCCGGAACGATCGCCACCGAGCCGCTCTCCAAGGGCGCGATCGCAACTTCTCGCTTATCCAATCGCAATCCTGCCTCGCGCGTGGCATCGTCGAAGCCATGACACTTGAAGCACTTGTCCGAGAGGATCGGCCGAATATCGCGGTTGAAATCGATCGGATCGGCCGATTGAACCGGCGCAGCGGTCATCGCCAAAAGCGCGAACACGAGCAACGTCAAAAACCAAGTGAGACGGTCCTTCATGGCACAATCCCGAGGACGAATTAACCAAAAGGCGGGAAGAAGCGGCGGGATGACACGCACAGCTAATGTGTGTCGGTCGCGGGCTAGCCGCAACTTCTCTATTACAACCTGTTTGGGCCTTGTTGTCCAGAATAAACCGGCCATAGCGGCCGTAGTGTGCGAGGTGGCTGAACCGAAACTCGGCTTCGGCGCGTGAACGAGGAGAGTCGTGGCGAGCCCGCCCATGGGGTTTTTGTATTTTTGCATTTGTAAGCGCGCGCGTGCGGCGCGCGCCATTACTTGCACTTTGGTCAGTTAATCGGGGAGTTTTTCAAAGAACGGATTTGCATAAGACGCTTGTGGGGTTGGGTTTGTTGCGAAGGGGGATTTGCGGCAAGGGGCGATTTATTTCTTTGCGGCTGTGCATTGTGGGGGGGAGTAAATCAGCGCGGTCGCCGGTGTGCGCGTAGGTAATCGTTCCACTTGCGAAGCTGTTGACGGTAGCGTTCCGCCTTAGGCACGATCTCGTCCTAGGTGTGATTGAGCTTGCGAAGGGCTCGGCGGTAAGCTTCGATTGCGGCGTCTTCGTTTGCGAAGCCGTCGTTTTCCTGGAAGTCTTCGCCAGGGTCGTCTTCGTCGAACTCGTCGCCGTTCAACACATCGTATTCTGTTTCGTCGTCGTGCGCTTCCGGATCGTACGATTGAATGTGTTCATCGTCGGAGTCGCGGTACGGAGCGGATAGCGATTCGATTTCAGCGAGACGATCCTCGATAAGCTGGCCGGCGCGATCGGTCATGGACTTGCATTTGGTGGGCAAGTGATCGGCGAGGCGGTTGTCTACGACCTCGGTGATGAGTTTCTTGAGGCGGCGCTGGCCACGGATCGACCAGGGATCACTGATTCTGTGCTTGAGTGAGAATTCCTTGGGCTCGTTGCGCTCTAGGAGCCAGGCGGCGGCGCGCCAGGATTTTTCACCCGCGTTTTGAATGCGGCCGATGGAGAGGATGTCGCGTTCTTGCTGGGCGCGATCGAGTCGAGCGGCAAAGAGGGGGTCGCGGTCGCGGGCCAGGTAGACGGCAGCGTTTGAGACACCGACGCGGCGGGCGGCGTAGCGGATGGTACAGCCTGCCTTGAGCATGCCCAGGAATTCGGCGCGTTTGATTTCGTCGAAAACAATCGGTCGGCCGCGTTTTTTGGGTTTTTTCATGGGCGGCTTGTTCGGTTCGGGCTGTAGCTTGGGCGGCGGCAAAGGAATGCCCGGAGCGCAGATCGAGGTTGTATAGAGGTCCGGGGAGACGGGAGTGGGAGCGGCGATGTGGGAGAAGGCGCAGCGCTTGAGAGCAGTTTGCTGGTCGGGAGTGGCGGCGGGGGAGACGAGGATTGGGGGAGAGAAGGAGACAAAGAGAGGGGACGAGGAGGTGTGAGCGCCGACGTCGATGGTGAAGGTTTGTGTCTGCGGGTCTGCAGGCTGGAGATCGGCTTCGGGGGAGAGCCAGTTGGTGCGGGTGGTGTCGCAGACGGAGGGCCATGGGACGTAGCGCGGGGCGCGGACGGGCTCGGGGGCTTCGGCGGCGATGATTTCGGACCAGAAGTTTTCGGCATTGTCGCGGAGGAGGAACATGGTACACCTGGAGAGGTAGCTGTGTGATAATGAACCTTTGAATATATATATACATATTTACACTTCTCTTGTCAAGTCCAGTTTTGTGCCACAGACGCGCAAGGGGTCAAGATTAACAGAAGGAAACGAAGAGAACGAAGGACAGCGAGGCGACCTACCGGGGCTTCGATTCGTGTGAGGCGCGAGGCGAATGGTTCGACCCCTTCGGGGTCGAGGGATTTCTTTCGCCGGCGGTCCGGCGGCGTTGCCGCCGGCTACTACGGTGCAACGCCTTCGGCGTTGAGATGGGATTGCGATGGCCGCGGCGCCGCTCCGATCCGGGCGTTGTGACACGGCAATGCGTGGATTTGGTACGCCGGGCGCAGGAAGGAGACGAAGAAGCCCGTGCACATTTCACGGACGCTAGCAGTGCAGCAAGCCGAATTGGCGCTAAGGAACCCAGGAAGGCAGGAAACAGGATATGCTGCTACGGTTTTTGGCTGGCAGCATTTTCGGGCGCGGGAGAGGTTGGTCCGTCTTGGTTCGAAGGGTCGCCTAAGTTGCGTTGCCGCCGCTCGTTTCGCCAGGCGCGGAAGGCGGTCGGCCATAGTCGAGGGCACCGGTGAGTATTCGCCGCTTGGACTTCGTTAAACCGCAAGCGTCAGGCTGACGTCGTGTTCGTTAGATGATCGTCCGAGCATGACTCATGGCGTACTGCGACGGGCCAACTCATCCCGCAGCCGCGCGGCCAGCTCGTACTTTTCGGCGGCAATCGCGTCAGCTAGTTGCTCGTCCAGTGTGCGGCCGACATGATAATGTTCCCGCAGGCTCTCCTTCAGCTCGACGAGCCGGGCCACAAGGTCGTCCCCCTCAAAGCGCTCTTCGGCGTCGTACTGTTCGAACAAGTCACGAAATCGCGCCAGACCGGCGTTAATCTCCAGGATGGCCGCTTCGGGCCCGGAGTCCTCAAGCTCCGCCAGCGCACCGGCCTGTACGCGATGGAACAGCACGAACGGGCGATATTGCTCGTGCGACATCGTCCACTCTTCGTCGGGCGAGCGCTGACGGACCAGATCCATAAACGACAGGCTGTGGTCCGCGTCTTGTGCAGCACGCCGGTACTCCCGCAGTGCCAGCCAGCAAATGCGGCGGTGATAGTACTGCACAAACTCGCGATCGGCATCCACACACTGCTCAGGCGTGAGCAGGAAGTCGGGGTCGTCGTCTGATCGAAGCCGCAGATACTCGTAGAAACTGGCGGCGCCGTGGGGTCGCGTGCCGTCGGGGCGGTCCTCCATTTCGAGTTGCAACACGCCCATATCGACGCGCATCTGCAACACTTCGCGTCCATCGGCCGCTTTCACGACGCGCGCCAACACTTCGCCAGGCCGGTAGGGCCAGCCTTCGAGCAGACGATCGATGTCCTGGCGACGTGGTGGCATGCGTGATCGAGGAATTCCGAAAGTCGCGTAGTCTTTATAATAAGGGGCAGACATTCCTGTCTGCCAAAAAACACGTTGGCAGACAGGAATGTCTGCCACCACGTGCGAAGTCAATTCCAGCACAATTATAGCAGAGCAAGCACCGCATGGAACGAGCTCGCTTGCGACAATTGTGCGTCGTAGTCCAGGGCGTTTTTTCTTGCGTTGCCCTTGATGACGTACATTGAATAATAGGAACACGCCAGCGCTTAATGAGCGATGGGAAGAGACCGCCACTCCGCGGAACAGAGGTTGCATGATTAAGACTCGCGAGCAACAGATTGCCGAAGCCGAAGAGCTGTTGGGCGATCGCCTTGAGGCAGCCAGCTTTATCAAGGGGATGTTCTTCGGTCGGTTCCTGAACCACAAGCTGCTCTCCTCTGCGGCGCCCGCCCAGGACCTGGTAGCGGACCAAATGTCCGCAGAGTTGCGGCGATTCGCTCGCGAACAAATCGACCCGGTCGCGATCGACCGCGAGGCGCTGATTCCCGCCCGCGTGATCGAGGGCCTAGGTCGCATGGGCATTCTCGGCGCTTGCTTGCCGCAATCCGCCGGCGGGCGGGGGTTGAGCCAGAGCTCATACTGCCGGCTGATCGAGGTTCTAGGAGGGCACTGTGCGAGCACGGCATTGTTCGTGAATGCCCATCACTCGATCGGGCCGCGAGCGCTGGTGCTGTTTGGCACGCCGGAGCAGCAACAGCGGTGGCTGCCAAAACTGGCCACCGGGGAGTGGATTAGCGCATTTGCGCTGACCGAACGAGAGGCCGGGAGCGACGCGGCCAACGTGCAGACCACCGCGAATCCGACGTCCGACGGCCGCGGCTACGTGCTCAACGGCGAAAAGCGGTGGATCACCAATGGCGGAATCGCGCAGGTGCTGACCGTGATGGCCCGCACGCCCGTCGCCGGCACGAGCGAATCGAAGATCACCGCATTTCTGGTTACGCCCGATATGCCGGGTTTTGACGTTGTGGAGGCCCGGATGGAGAAATGCGGCGTGCGCGGCACGGCCACCAGCCGGTTGGCGTTCCGTGACATGTTTGTGCCGCGCGAGTACTTGTTGGGCGAGGTGGGCAAGGGTCTTAAGATCGCGCTGACCGTGCTGGACTTTGGGCGCACGACGTTCGGCGCGAGCTGCACCGGCGCCGCCAGGTTCTGCGTCGAGCATGCGGCACGGCACGCCGCCACGCGCGTGCAGTTCGGGCAACCGCTTGGCTCTTTCGAGTTGGTCAAGGAAAAGCTGGCGTTCATGAACGCCGCGACGTTCGCCATGCAAGCCACAACGTATCAGACGGCGGCTCTGATCGATGCCGGCGCCGGCGATTACATGCTCGAGACCGCGGCCCTGAAGGTCTTCGCCACCGACGCCTTGTGGCGAATCATCAACGACACTATCCAAATCTACGGCGGCAAGGCGTACTTCACCGACGAGCCCTTCGAACGGATGATGCGCGACGCGCGGATCAACCTGATCGGCGAAGGAGCGAACGACGTGCTGCGGGCGTTCGTGGCGCTGGTCGGCATGCGCGACGTCGGACTGGAGCTGAAAGGCATTCTCGACGCGCTATCGCACCCGTTGCGCAACCTCGGTCGCTTGACCAGCTTTGCCGGACAGCGGTTGGAATCGATGTTTCGTTCGCCGGAGGTCGTGGTACATAGCGGCGAGCTCCAGCGCGATGCGGAGCGGTTGGGGAAGTTGGTCGGCAACTTCGCCGGCAACGTCGAGCGGCTGTTACGCACCTATCGGGAATCGATCGTCGATCGACAATATCAGCTCGGCCGGATTGCCGACGCAATCATCGAATTGTACGCGAGCGCCTGTGTGCTCAAGCGGCTGGATGATTTGCTCTTCCATCCAAACGGCGAAGCGATTGATGCGAAGCCGTCGCTCATCACGGGCCGGTACTATCTCCGCACTGCCGAGCGGCGGATCCGAGGGAGCCTTGCGGAACTGTGGGATAATGATGACGCAACAACGACAGAAACAGCGGACCTGCTCTCGAAGAGCGAACCAGCCGTGTGACCACTGCAACGTCATTCCTCTCCCTGCCAGCGGCGGCCCTGTTTCTTGTGCGATGTCTCGCGCTTCTGTTCCTTGCGGCGCTCGATGCTTGCGCGAGTTGGTTTCGTCTTTTTTCTGCGCTTCGGCGGGCGGGCGACGGCCGTCAGCATTGCGTGAAGCTTCTCCAGACAGTCTTCTTCGTTGCGCCGCTGGTCCCGGTAGCGCTGACTGCTCAGAACGAGATCCCCAGCTTCAGTAAGCCGCGTGCCAAACCGGCTGGTAAACCGCGCGCGTACAGCGTCAGGAACGCCGGGACTCGACACTACGTTCCAGCGCAGCACCGCCTTGCTGTTCACTTTGTTCACATTCTGGCCGCCGGGGCCTGAGCTGCGCACGTAGGTGAACTTCAGCTCATCGTCGTCGAGCCGAATGTTGGGGGGAACGAACATAGTGGTCAGAGGGCAGAGGGCAGGGGTCCGGCTCGATCGGCACGGGCGGAAAGCTTAATATAGCCGGTGGATTGCCCGTTGACGTTGCCGGTATGGTGTGCGGAGTCTTGCATTATGCGAACTTGCCTGACGTTGCTACTTGCAGGTGGCTGCTTAATCCTCGCTGGCTGCGGACGCCAGGCCCAAAGCTCGTTATCCCCGGCGCCCGCGAAGCAAGTCGCTGCGGCGAAGTCGAGGAACGATGCGTCCCAACGCCGAACGATCGCGGTCGTTGAACAGCTCGCCAGCAAGGACCGTTCCTCAGGTCCAGTACCCGACCTGCGCACACGGAAACGGGGAGACGACTGGCCTGCATTTCTGGGGCCGACCGGTGACAGCAAGTCGCGCGAGAAGGGGATTATCACCGACTGGAGCAAGGGCCTCAAAATCGTCTGGCAAAAGGAACTGGGAATCAGTTACGGGATGCCCACAATCAGCCGCGGGCGACTGTTCCAGTTCGACGGGCTTGCTGGCCAACCGCGATTGGTCTGCATCGAGAGCGAAACCGGCAAGGAGTTGTGGCATTTTGACTACGAGAGCGACTATCAAGACTACTTCGGCTATGACAATGGTCCGCGTTGTTCGCCGGTGGTCGACGGCGATCTCGTCTACATTTTCGGGCCCGAAGGAATGCTGCACTGCATCGATGTGCGCGACGGCTCGCGCGTTTGGAAAATCGACACGGCGGCGAAGTTCAACGTGGTGCAGAACTTTTTCGGCGTCGGCAGCACGCCGGTGATCGAGGGTGACCTGCTCATCGCGCAAATCGGCGGCAGCCCGGTCGCAAATAAGAATCTTCCGCCCGGCCGGCTCGACCTTGTTCGCGGAAACGGCAGCGGGATCGTCGCCTTCAACAAGCGAACCGGTGAAGTGAAGTATCAGATCACCGATGAGTTGGCGAGCTACGCGGGCCCGGTGCTGGCGACGATCGACGGCCGACGCTGGTGTTTTGTTTTGGCGCGCGGCGGGCTGGTTGCCTTCGAGCCGACGACCGCTAAAGTCGATTTCCAATACCCGTGGCGAGCGAAGGATCTGGAAAGCGTCAACGCCAGCAACCCTGTGGTTGTAGGGGACCTGGTGTTTATTTCGGAAACCTATGGCCCAGGGAGTTCGTTGATCCGCGTGCGGCCCGGTGGATACGACGTCGTATGGAAAGACTCACCGCACATTCGCGACGCTAAGGCCATGCAGACACATTGGAACACGCCGATCCACCACGAGGGATATCTGTACGGTTCGAGCGGCCGCCATACGTCAGAAGCGGAGCTCCGGTGCATCGACCTGGCGACCGGTAAGGTGCAGTGGAGCGAGCCCGGGTTGACGCGCTCTTCCCTGCTATACGTCGATCGTCATTTGATCTGCCTCACCGAGTACGGCGAACTGATCTTGCTCCGCGCCAACCCTGAGAAGTACGACGAGGTCGCTCGCGTTCGACTGGAGGATCCCAAAACCAGCCGCGAATTGCTGCAGTATCCGTGTTGGGCGGCGCCCATCCTCTCACATGGGCTGCTCTATGTACGAGGGAAGGGCCGGTTGGTGTGTTTGGAGTTGGTGGGGGAATGAGTATAATTCAGGCATGACAACAGACAATTTTGATCGGACGTTGAGAGCTTTTCAGCGACGTGCTCCGTTTCGGACATTTACGGTCGAGCTGGTGAGTGGCCATAGCTTCCAGGTAGACCATCCGGAGGCCGTCGTCCTTCGCGACGGCGTGGCCGTCTATATCGCACCGGGCGGTTACCCGACATTGTTCGATCATGAGGGCGTGAGCCGATTGTTCGATGAGTCGTCGGCTCAACGGTCCGCCTAGGCAGTTCGCCGCGATTGCCCTTTAGACCGGCGCGGCGCCGGCGCCGGCTTTTTGCATCAGCTTCTCGTAGGCGGCGCGGGAATGTTCAAGGAGCTGACTGTAATCGGTGCGCTCCAAGTCTGGGCCGATCAGCTCGATGTCGTAGTCGCCGTCATAACCCGCCTGATGAAACGCCGTCAGGATCTCGGCCAGCGGCACCTGACCTTCGCCAAGGCGCGTGCGGGTTTGCTCCGAATCGCTGGGCAAATTGCCGTCGGCTAAATGCACAACCGCCACACGCTCGACGAGGCCCCGAATACGCTCGGCGGCGCCCGGCTGCCAGCCGAGATGATAGGTATCGTAGGCCAACTGTACCGCCCGGCTGCCGACCTGGTCGAGCAGTCCCAGTGCGTCGTCCAATCCCGTGAGAAACGTCCATTCGTGAGCGCATGAGGTGTGCATCGGTTCCAACGCCAACCGCAGACCGTGCTGCTCGGCGACCGGCGCCAACTCCTTGAGCGCGGTCAGGAGCAGTCGCCGTGCATGGTTCACCGTATGCCCGGCCCGGCTGCCAGTGTAGACCACCAGTGACCCTGCCCGCATGGCGCCAGCGAGGCGAATTGCTTCCAGCGCATCGTCAATGCTCTCGCGGTGCGTGTGTCCGTCGCTGCCGGTAAACCCGCCGGCCCACATCAAGTTCGAAACGCCCAGACCGCTTTCGTGTAAAAGTTCAATGCCGCGTTCCTCTCCAAAGTCGGCCAGCTTTTGCCGCCACACACCGATGGCCGCATAGCCGGCCGCCTTGTAATGCTGTACATCCTCCTCGAACGACCACCGAAACGTAGTCATCTCATTCATCGATAGGCGGGGCATCCTGGATCTCCGGCAGAATGACGAATGATGAAGGCGCGAATGATGAACGGGCTCTGCGCCAACGGCTTCTCGGCCGCAATGCACTGGTGGATCGGCGGCCGCGGCGAGCGCTCAGCACGCGCGCCTAGTATGGAGAATCGGCAGGCGACTGTAAAGAAAGAAACGACGACACTACCCAGAGGACGAATAACTTCGTTCGTCATTCGTCATTCGGTCTTGATTCGTCATTCTGGTTCGTCATTTTGACTTTTTTTCGCCTGCACCCACTGGATCGCGGAGGTTCCAGGCCTCCACCCAGCGTTCGCCGTCATGCTTGAGGCCGAAATCTGCGATCAGCCGCTTCTCGATATCGGGCATGTGGCCGGCGCCGTAGAAAATAGCGACTTTCGTTTTGCCCGCCTCGATCTGCTTTTTGAGTACCGTCAATGCGGCCTGATTGCGTCCTTCGATCAACGCGGACCCATCCGGGCCGCTGAGGGCCGCGGTCACGAACTCCAGGTTCTCGAATTGCCCCGCCAGGATGCGCTTGAGCTTGAGCGACCGGTTCTGGTCGAAGAGGGCCATGAGGATCTCAAGGTCGTTCGGAGCGTTCTTGCCGGCGGCCTGCTGCGCCATCGCCTGGCCCATCAGGCGGAACATCATGCTCCAGATGCTCTCGCCGCGATCGGCCATGGCCTTGGCGAAAGCTTCGGGCGACATATCGGCGTGGACAAAATTATCGGGGGTGTAATCGACCTCGTTGAGCTGGAATTCGAGATCAAGCATGTCCTTCATGCCGTTCTGCAAGCCGGAAATCACGCCGCGCGGCTTGCCACCCCCCTTGGGTACACGCGTCCCTTCGGGCGCCACCAGCTCATAGAGAACCGCGTCAAAACTCTCAAACAACTTATTGAGCTTGGTATAGTAGCTCGCCTCCCCAATGTGGACCGCGCTGATGAGCTCTACGACGAGCCCCTCGCGGCCTGGCTCCTTGGGCACATAGCGCGAGATTGAAGTCTCCATGGCCACCGGCTCGCCGTCAGCACGCACGACGCGTAGAAACTTGCCGAAGCTACCCTGGCGCGCGGCAGGCTGTTCGGACGGCGCCAGCTTGTCCTCGCTATGAGCCCAGGGCGCGAACGCGAAACCGGATATGAAGGCGACTAACGGAATGAGTCGTTTCAGCAACATGGACGGAACACCTCGGGAATACGAGAGAAACAGGTACGCCGGAAAACCGCGGCTGCACCGACGGGCCAGCCTGCTTAAACTGCTGCCGCAAGGCAGTATACGCCTTCATGCGGTGGCAGACAACGAACGTCGAGATGCCCCCTGACGTCATCCTGAGCGCAGCGAAGGATCTCCGGCTGCAGTACGCCAGATGCTTCGCTTCGCTCAGCATGACCTAAGTCTCCCAGATTAACACTTTGCGCTCGGCAGCCGGCCCGGACGATCGGCATTTTCGGCAGGGTTTGCCTTTCTTACTCAACTGATACGAGCCGCACGGCCGATACTACCGGCACAGCGGAAAGCGCGGCCCGCCGCTCGGTGGCCGGCGCGCGCAAGATCAACCGTCGAAGGCCAAGGTGGATACCTGCCATGTCGCTCTTTACCATACGGTCCTGGCTCCTCGTGACGACGTTGCTCCTAAGTGGAGCGACGAGTGCGCTGGCGCAGCCGGGCCGAAGCCCCGTCGCGCCCGAAATCTTTGCGCCGGGGCACTGGACGCCGTTTGCGCCGGTCGATACCGATCCCGATTACCGCTGGTTCGCCGAGCCGGACCTGAGCGAATATGGCTCCGACCGGCCGGACGCGAACGAAGGGTTTTTCTTTCAATACGACCGGCTGATTTGGGCATTTAGCCGGCCGAAGATCACGGAATTCGGCAATCCAGACGCGGAACGGACGCTCATATTGCCGGCGGGTTTCGGTATTCCATTAAATACGCCCCCCAACGGCGACATCATCAACTACTTCAATTCGCTCGATACGGAGTTCATCGAGGCGGAATTCGTGTGGGGCAATCGCTTCGAGCTCGGCTACCTCGTCGATGATCATGGTTGGCTGGTAAGCGCCCTCCACGCTCACACCCACGATCGCCGTTTGGACAGAGCTCCTCTAGGGGACGGACGAGTTGATGGCGTGCTCGATGTAAACGCTGCGTTTTTCGACCCGCTCGGCCTCACCTTTGGTTTTTTGGACCTTAATGGCGACAATATTGATGACGACCTTAACGGAAACGGAGTCTTTGGCCGCGCCGGTACCCCCGATGATTTTGAGGATCGAGCGCTAAGCCCGATCCGCTTCGACACGGTCCTGGCCCAAAACAGGACCTCGATGCACGGTGTCGAGCTGATGAAGATTTGGCGTCTGCCGCGGATGCACTACGGCGGTGTGTGGGAATGGTATCTGGGGGCCCGTTACTTGGGGATGTCCGACGAATTTTCAGTTGATGCGAACGGCGGAATTCTGGCGGACTTCGATCTGTTCAGCCGGGTCAATAACTTCATCGTCGGGCCGCAGGTGGGAGCGCGCTGGTCGCGAACACGCGGTCGCTGGACGGCGTCGGCGGAAGGACGGTTTCTGGCCGCCGCGAACTTTCAGCAAGTTCGGCTCAACGGCAGTTATGCCACCTTGGCGGCTCCAGGCGGCCCGCGTGGCGGCTTTCAGAATCTTACCTCTTCACGCTTCGACGACGCCCAAACCGACGAAGAGTTCGCTCCGGTCGGAGAACTCCGCGCTGAAACGCAATTCCAGCTCACGCGCGCCATCTCGCTGAGGATGGGCTACAACGGGCTGGTGGCGGGCGGCACTTCGCGCGCCAGCCGCCGGATTAACTACACGCTACCTGAATTGAGCATACTCGATGGTCGAAAGAACGAAGCCTTCATCGTCAACGGCTTCAATTTTGGTTTTGAGCTCAATCGGTAACCGATTCGCTTAGGACGAGTAAACTGGCAGAGCGAAATTCGGACCCTACACGGCGGGCAACGCGTCCGCCGTTTTCTTTTTGGGCGCAGTCGGTGAGAGCGAGACGACTACCGCGAAGGACACCGCTCGCGCGCGCCGCATCTCGATTGGCGTAGGGCGCGAGTGGCCAATTGCCGCTTCAATTTGGCGGCGATCAGAGATTGCTGGCAGATTACTTGGCGACGGCCATGCGACGAAGCTCTATCAATTCCCCCGCCAGACGATGTCGGAGTGGGCTTTCCGGTCGCAACTCATCGAGCAACGCCTCGGCCTTCTCGAACGCCTCGTCGCTCAATTCTCGGCTTTTGAATAGATTCCGCCAACTCGTCGAAACTTCTTTTTCGGTAAGCAAACTTAAACCTCCTCCATTAGACGCACAAAGTACTCCTATGATTCTATTCGTCGCAAGCAGCGATGCAAGCCGACTATGGAGTGCGGATCGCCGTGCAATCCAACTCTTTCATGGTTCAAACAGGCCACAAGCGAGGTTGTTGGCAGAGTCCCCGGTGTCGAATTTCATCGCGGCAGAGAATTGCCGCACTCTAAAACCGCCGTTTCGCACGCGAATTGCACCACGCGGACAAGATGGCGTGCCAGTTTGTGTTGCCAACTCCGCCGCTGCCGCCGTATGCTAGGTACTACGCCGGCAATAACTTATGTGCCGCCGAAGATTTCCGATGGAGCGCCAAGTGTGATTACCCGTTCCGGCTATCGACTTGCGCCGCACAGCCGCGCGATTCGAGTTGTCGAGGCCCAAACACGGAGTGAGCGCGACGATTTTGTTCGCCTCCCTTGGCGGATCTACCGCGATGATCCGCTGTGGGTTCCTCCCTTGTTGCTGGAGCGCAAAGCGTTCATCAATCCGCAGAAACACCCGTTCTACAAGCATGGCGCCGCCACGCTGTTTGTCGCCTATGCGGGCGCCGAGGCGGTGGGCCGGATCATGGCGTCCGACGATCCCCGGTTTGAGGCGATGCATCACACGAATCTTGGCGGCTTCGGGATGTTCGAATCGATTGACGACGTCGACGTCGCCCATTCCCTGCTCGATGCGGCGGAGCGCTGGCTGCGCGGGCGGGGCCGCTCGGCGATGCTTGGACCGATGGATTATTCCACCAACTACAGTTGCGGCCTATTGGTCGATGGCTTCGATACTCCTCCGCGGGTGATGATGAATTACAATCCGCCGTACTACGAAGAGCTGCTGACGTCGTGGGGACTGACGAAGGCCAAAGACCTTTGCGCTTGGTGGTTTGCCGCCGCCGCCAACGCAAAAATCGAGCAGTGGCGACCGCGCGTCGAGCGGTTGGCTCGCCGCAGCGGAGTGACGATTCGCTCGATGCGGCGCGACAACGTGCACCAGGAAATCGAAACGTGCAAGCGCCTATATAACGAGTCGTGGAAGTTGAACTGGGGCTTCGTGCCGATGAGCGACGCCGAGTTCGACGACATGGCCCGCTTGCTCAAGCTCATGGCCGTGCCGGAACTGTTGCTGGTAGCCGAGGTCGCCGGCCAGGCGGTCGCCTTTTCGATCACGCTGCCCGATTTCAACG
The DNA here is from genome assembly GCA_040901795.1 of Pirellulales bacterium. Taxonomy (GTDB): domain Bacteria; phylum Planctomycetota; class Planctomycetia; order Pirellulales; family JALHPA01; genus JBBDYH01. Next base: position 62,231 of record JBBDYH010000037.1, on the reverse strand, counting down.
AGGCGATCGGACCGCTGAATGGCCGGCTGACGCGGTTCGGTCTGCCGATCGGACTGCTGCGGCTGCGCTCGAACCTGAAGCGGATCAAGACCGGGCGGCTGATTGCTCTGGGGGTCTTGCCCGAGTTTCGCCGCCGCGGGATTGCCGAGGCGCTGATCTTGCGGACGTTCGACTATGGCTGCTACCAATTGGGCTATACCGGCGCGGAGCTAAGCTGGACGCTTGAAGACAACCATTTGATCAATCACACGATCGAGGCCGTCGGCGGACGGCGGTACAAGACGTACCGGATGTTTGAAAAGTCGATCGTGTGACGTGTGCCACTGCTCGCCGCGAGCAGTGCCGCAAAGTGGCGTTCGTCAGGAGTTCTTGGCTCGCCGCTTACGCACCATCATTCCCAAAGCCACGAATCCGAAGCCGATGAGCGCGATGGTGGAAGGCTCGGGGATGATCGCGCCGCGGATCTCGCCGCCGGGGAATTGAGCCGTGTGGAAGTTAATGTACGCGCGACCCGCAAAGATGTTCGGGAGTTGTGCGGTCAGCGTCGTACCGTTCCCCTCGGTCAGATCCCACTTGCCGCTGATCGTCGCTCCGGCGCCCGCCGGGAGCAGCGTGATCACCTGGTCGTTCGGCGCGGTTTCGTTGAAAGGCGCGCCAAAAAACCCCCAGACAACGCCGGCGTTGGTGGGTGGCATGAAGAGGGGATCGGAGGAGGCATGGATGTGAGCCGCGGCCAGATTGTCATTGGGCTCCGTGGGAGTCTGCGCTCCCGTGAAATCGATGCCCACCACGGTGGCCGTAAACGACAGGCTGTCCATGGCGGGGCTCAAGGTGAATGTGGCCGTGCCGGACGACGTCCTGGGTGCACCCGCCGACGTCGTCGGCATAATGTTGCCGGGTTCTTGGCTATTTGTAATGTTCGCGGTGAAAACGGTCTGAGCGGAGACGACCGACGAAACGAGCAGGGTTACTGAGGCGACAATAATCGTGAGGAGTGTCCGCATGGGTGTACCTTAGGTCGCGAAGCGAGAATTGAGTATGCAACATCACCGTGCAGGGCTTACGATACCACAGAAATCGTGCAGGTCAACGAAAAAGTCCGCCAGAATTGAAGAGGTTTGACAGCAAAGCCGGCGACGAGTCTCCGCGGTCGCCGGTTGATAGTGGGGCCGAATCCACAGTCGATTACTGGATGTTAGGCGGGATAACTTCAACGGACCGGCGCGTTCGACCAGTTCAGCTCGCCACTCCCGTCAGCCGCCTTAGCGATTCCGCTTAAAAAGCGGACCCGCGTAAATCGCCGCGTCGCCGAGCTGCTCTTCGATGCGCAGCAATTGGTTGTACTTGGCCATCCGGTCGGTCCGCGAAGCGGAGCCGGTCTTGATTTGCCCCGTACCGAGCGCCACGGCCAGATCGGCGATCGTGGCGTCTTCCGTTTCGCCGCTGCGGTGGCTGACGATGCTGGTGTAAGCGTTGCGGTGCGCGAGCTGGATCGCCTCGATGGTCTCGGTGAGCGTGCCGATCTGGTTCACCTTGATCAGGATGCTGTTGGCCACGCCACCGTCGATGCCGCGCTGCAGCCGCTTGGTATTCGTAACGAACAGGTCGTCGCCCACCAATTGGACTTGAGCACGAAGGCGCTCGGAAAGCATCTTCCAGCCATCCCAATCGTCTTCGCTGCAGCCGTCTTCGACGGAACAGATCGGGTAGCTCTTCACCCAGTTGGCGAGAAAGTCGACCATGCCCTGAGAATCAATCTGGCGGCCATCGATGGTATATTGCTTCGTCTTTTCGTCGTAGAATTCTGTGGCGGCGACGTCCAAGGCGATCATCACCTGCTCGCCCGCGCGATAGCCGGACTTCTCGATTGCCTCCATGATCAGATCGAGCGCCTCGCCGTTGCTGCGGAGGTCCGGGGCAAAGCCGCCTTCGTCGCCGACCGCCGTGTTCAGCTTCTTATCCTTAAGCACCTTTTTGAGGTTGTGAAAGACCTCGACGCCGCACCGCAGCGCCTCGCTGAACTTGCTGAAGCCCAACGGCATGACCATGAACTCTTGCACATCGACGGCGTTGTCGGCGTGCGCGCCGCCGTTGACGATGTTCATCATCGGCGCAGGCAACAGCCGTGCGCCCGGGCCGCCAAGATAACGATACAGCGGGAGGCCGGCATGCTGCGCCGCGGCGTGGGCCACGGCGAGCGACACACCCAGGATGGCATTGGCGCCGAGCTTTTTCTTGTTCTCGGTGCCGTCGAGCTCGATCATGCGGCGGTCGATGGCGGTTTGCTGGAGCGCGTCCATGCCTTCCAACTCGCCGGCCAGCGTGGCGTTTACGTTCTCGACCGCCTTGAGCACCGATTTGCCTTGATAGTTCTTCGCGTCTGCGTCGCGCAGCTCCCAGGCTTCATGAACGCCGGTGCTCGCGCCGCTGGGCACGGCGGCTCGACCGAAGGAGCCGTCGACCAAGGTTACATCGACTTCCACGGTTGGGTTGCCGCGACTGTCGAGGATTTGGCGGGCATGGATATCGACGATGGAGCTCATTTTGGAGTACGGCGACTCGACGCCGCTTTCTTGTTCAAGAAGGTTAGTTTAAAACTCTGATCGCCGCGTCATTTTGCCCGATCTACTTTGCGCTGGCTAGGGGCCAGATGGTTGCTTTCCAACATCCCAATAAGCCAGTACGATTGGTACAACACATGCAACGCCAGCTTGTCGATGAGCCACGTGCAATCCATCTCGACGCGCATCCAGCCTGAACCACTTCCGGCCAACATCACGAGCACGCAGCCAGGAGGCGGGCGATGTTATCGCATTGAGCTGGCATGGGGAGAATTGCGGCGATGGTGTCTGAGGCGGTTGCGACCAGGCTACATCCGACGGATGGGAGAGAAGCGGCGTGGAAGCCTCGAGGGCTGTCCGATTGAAGTGCTCGATCCACGCGATCTGAAGTATTTTCGGAATCAGTGCGACGCGCACTGGATCGATGCTGATGATCCGTTTCACTGGCGCGAGGCGATTCCGTTTGCCCGCTGGGGGCTCTGCGAACTGCTGCTGATCGGCACGCCGCTGCTTGCGGCCGCAATCGCCTTGGCCTTCACGCCGGTCTGGTATTTGACCGCGCTCCCTGCGGTTCTGCTGGCGCTTGTGGTTTGGTTCTTCCGCGATCCGCCGCGGCGCGTTCCGCAAGACGCGGGACTCGTCGTTTCCCCGGCCGACGGCAAGCTGGTCGAGATCACGCCGCTAGCGCATCACGACTTCATCGGCGGTCCGGCCGTACGGATCGGAATCTTTTTGACGATCTTCAATGTTCATATCAATCGCTCGCCGTGCCGGGCGCGCGTGGTGCGCTTACACTACTCGCCGGGCAAGTTCCTCAACGCGCTTGACCCCGAGAGCGTGTTGGTCAATGAAAACCTCTGGATCGGTATGGAAGAAGACGAGCCCCCATACCGACGAATCGTGTGCCGGCAGATCTCCGGACTGATCGCGCGGCGGATCGTGTGCGACCTGCGACCCGGGCAAATGGTTGAGCGGGGCGAGAAGTTCGGCATGATCAAGTTCGGATCACGCACCGAGTTGATTCTGCCGGCCGAGGGGCTGACCACGAACGTGACCGTGGGTCAATGGCTGAACGCCGGGCGCGATGTGATTGGCAAGTATGCAGCTTGAGACCTCGTTCCCAGGCTCCGCCTGGGAACGGGCTGTCCGGCAGGCTCCGCCTGCCGAATTCATGGACTCTGAGTCGTTTCGACAACGCGAGGCAGAGCCTCGCAGGCAGTGCGTTCCCATGCAGAGCATGGGAACGAGATTGTTAAGCCATGCGCAAGATCCGCACCATCGCCGTCCTGCCGACTCTGTTCACGCTGGGCAATTTGATTTGCGGCTTTTTCAGCATCGTGGTGGCGTCGCGCGTGGCGGCCCCGGTGGATCCCGAACCGCTGACAAGTCAGCGCATCGGGATCATGCAGCGAGGTGAAATGGCGTTCGACAAGGACGACCCCACGCACAACATCATGCTCAGCGGCTGGTTGATTTTTCTGGCGATGGTGTTCGACGCGCTGGACGGGCACGTCGCGCGGCTGTCGCGAACTTCCAGTGAGTTTGGCGCGCAGCTCGACAGCTTGTGCGACGTGGTGACCTTCGGCGTGGCGCCGGGGTTCTTGCTCGTCAAAATGGTCCCCCAGTTCGCGTATTGGCATACCGGCGCGATCTGGATCATCGCCGTGGTTTTTCCGGCCTGCGCAGCGATGCGACTCGCGCGGTTCAACGTAGAATCCGGCGAGGACGACGACCACATGCACTTCAGCGGCCTGCCCAGTCCCGCGGCGGCGGCGTCGATCGCCGGCTTTGCCATCCTGTTTTACACCACGCGGATTGGAAGCCAAGAGGCGGGCAAGGAATGGCTCGTCAACGTCGATCGGTTCGTGCAGCACGTGTTGCCCTTTTTCGCCATCGTGGTCGCCGCATTGATGGTCTCGCGGATTCCCTATCCCCACATCGTCAACCAGATCTTTCGCGGGCAGCGCAGCTTCGGTCACCTGGTGGGGTTGGTTTTTGCGCTATTGGCTATCATGCTGGTCCGCGGTTACGCCGTACCGATCTTGTGCGTGCTGTTTGTACTCGTCCCGCCGATTAAGTTCTTATGGCAGCGTGCGCAGCAACAGTCGACGGGGGATGAGCCGTTGTTTTGAGTGTGGAGTTCGGAGTGCGGAACGGTCATCAGCCGTCCAGCTATCGGCTGATCGCTGACAGCCAAGAATATGTTTACCGGCATTGTCGAAACCGTCGCCGACGTCGTCGCCGTGCATCCGGAACCGCCGGGTAGCCGGCTCGTTCTTGCTGCGCCAGTGATCGCGGCCGAGACGACGGTTGGCGAAAGCATTGCGGTCAATGGATGTTGCCTGACGATCGTGCGCCGCGATGTGGATCGACTGGAGTTCCAGGCTGGACCAGAGACGTTGGCGCGGACCAATCTTGGCGAGTTGCAACCGGGTGGGCAAGTAAACCTGGAACGTGCGCTGCGGTTGAGCGATCGCTTGGGCGGGCACCTGCTGACCGGCCACATCGACGGCGTTGGAACGGTGGACCAGCGACTCGATGAAGGAGCATGGTCCACAATTTGGTTTCGCGTTTCCAGCTCGCTGACTCGGCAGATGGCCGCGAAAGGTTCGGTGGCAATCGACGGCGCGAGCCTGACGCTCGTGGCTGTCGAGGAACGACGCTTTAGTGTGCAGCTCATTCCCCACACGCTGGCCGTGACGACGCTTGGCCGCCGCCGCGCCGGCGACCGAGTGAACATCGAGACGGATCTTTTGGCGAAGTACGTCGAGCGACAGCTCGCCGCAGCAAGGAATGACCAATGACCAAATCCCAATGACCAATTAATGAGGCCTAAGCTTTACGATTGGTCATTGGTGCTTGGTCATTGGTCATTCGTCCTGGAAGCTTGAACTTTCATGGCCGACACCACCCACCGACAAACGCTCTCGTTTCTCAAGCGGCGCTTCTCCGAGGTCGGCCTAAACCTGGTGAAGCGGCACGGCCAGAACTTTCTAATCGATCTCAATTTGTTGCATCTGCTCATCGAAACGGCCGATCTGCAGCCCAACGACGTGGTGCTGGAAATCGGTACGGGAACCGGCTCGCTGACCGTACAGATGGCGCCGCGCGTGGCGGCGGTGGTAACCGTCGAAATCGATCGCCGGTTGCACCAATTGGCCAGCGAAGAGTTGATCGATGCTGACAACGTGACGATGCTGCTGCAGGACGCGCTGCGGAACAAAAATAACTTCGACGAGGCCGTCCTCGACGCCGCGCGCCAGCGGCTCGACGAGCAGCCGGGCCGGCAGTTAAAGCTGGTGGCGAACCTCCCTTACAGCATCGCCACGCCGGTCATTTCCAATTTGCTGCTGACCGGCATCACGCCCGTGTCGATGACCGTGACGATCCAGAAAGAACTGGCAGATCGCATCGTGGCCCGACCAGGCACAAAAGACTATGGCGCCCTGAGCATCTGGGTGCAGAGCCAGTGCCGGGCGGAGATCGTTCGGCTGTTGCCGCCGGAGGCTTTTTGGCCCCGGCCGCTGATCACGTCCGCCATCGTTCACCTCCAAGTCTTGCCCGAGAAGCGGGCACGGATCGGCGACTTGCGCTACTTCCACGATTTCGTCCGCTCGATGTTCTTCCATCGTCGGAAGTTCTTGCGGAGCGTTGTGATCAGCGCCTTGAAGGACAAACTTGATAAGGGACAGATCGATGAGGTACTCGCCGAACAGGGGTTTGCGGCGAATACCCGGGCCGAGCAGCTTTCGGTGGAAGCGATGATCGCGCTGTGCGACGCGGTTCGGCAGGCGGCACTGCCTTGAGAAAGGAATGGAGCGCCGTCCGCATGATCGCGGATGACAGGTGACACAGAAACGACTGCCTGCTACGATTGTTTGCTAGCAAAGGAGATCGGCATGTCCACTACGATCGAGATTCATGAGCTTCCTGGCCGCCTTGAGGAGGCTTTAAATTTGGCGGCGGCAGGCGGGGATGTCATCTTAGTTGACGGCGCTGTTCCGCGAGCCAAGATCGTGGCCTATCAACCGGCGCCCTCGCGTGTGCCAGGCCTGCACGGTGGAGCAATTCAGACCGCGGCAGACTTCGACGCGCCCTTGCCCGACGATTACTGGACGGGTCAACCGTGAAGTTGTTGCTCGACACGCACGCGTTTATCTGGTGGGACAGCGAGCCGAGCAAGCTGTCCTCTGCGGCGCTTGCGGCTCTCCGTGATTCAACGAACGAAGTTTGGTGCAGTGTGGTCAGCGTTTGGGAAATACTCATCAAGGAGCAAATGGGAAAGCTTTCGCTCCACCTGCCACTGGCCGACATCGTCGCACACCAGCGGACGAATGGCCTGCGCATCTTACCCGTCACTCTTGAACACGTGCTGGGCGTGAATGGACTTCCCCGCGCACATAAGGACCCCTTCGATCGACTGCTTGCGGCCCAAGCCAATCAAGAAGGAGCGACCTTGGTATCAGCCGACGTCGTCTTCGCGCGGTATCCGGTAGCGGTGTTGTGGTAGACTACTTGTTTCCCCCGTTAGGACCGATTACCGTGATTCTCACGCGGCGAGGAATGCTCGCCGCTCTTTGTGCGGGGCGGTCAGGATGAGATTCTTGCTATGCGATTCATCGAGATGACCGGCGAACAACTGATGTCGGTGCTGAGCGAAAACGAAGCCACGCCCGAAGAGCTCAAGGCCGCCGGCCTGACCGAGCAATGCCTGGTGCGGATCAATCAGCAAGGCGACATCGAAGTCCGCCGCCGCGACGGCTGGGACGTTATCGGCGGGCTAATCGGCGAATTTGAGAAGCGGGTCAAGAAAGCTTCGGGGCGGGATTGGGCCTAGCGGTCAAGACAAGGAGACCGGGAGAAAGGGAGATTGCCCGATTGCAGCAGATCCGCTCCCTTGTCTCCCCCTCTCCTTGTCTTGTCCCTCACCACTCACCACTCACTTTCTTTCCATTGCGGACGCGCATCTTGAGCAACCGCCGCATTCGCTCGCGAAGCGAGTCCCATTCCTTGCCGGCCTCCGCGATCGAGAGATCCTCAGGCAGCTCGGTGAGCCGGCCGTGCTCATCCACCTGAACAAATCCCATCAGCCCATCCATCCAGGGGTTGACGCTCTCCGGCAGCGGCGTCCCGAGCATGCCGACGATCAGGTACGCTCGCGTCGCGTGCAGCGGCACTCCGCGGATTTCAATCATCGAGCCGACCGGCACGGGACGGTAGCATTCCAGATTGAGCACGCGACGCAGCAACAGATTAGCTTCGTTGCCAATCGCGCGGAATGCCGTTGCATACGCCGCCTCTAAGGAAATACGCAACAACGACCCGGCATAGAGCGTGCCGTGGTGATTGGCGTCCGTCGGCAGAATCAGGCGGTGCGTATAAGTGATGGGTTCCAGGTTCAAGGTTCCGGGTTCAAGTTTCGAGGCATCAGTTTGATTGTCTCATATCCTGAACTAGGTAGCCAAAGCGCTCAAGACCTTTCTCTAAGAACCGCTAACAATAGTAACCCGACGTAAGCGAGGCCGAATCTGCCGGTTCCTCGCTCACGCTTCGGGTTACTGTGTGCCGGTTGTGATAGCGGTTCTTAATATTGGCCACATCGTGCTGAAAAACCTTGGACCTTAAACCTGGAACCTTGAACCACGTTCAAGCATCGGGGCCGCCGACGGCAATCTCGTGGCCCCGAGTGGCCGGCAGGCCGGGCGCGCCCTTGTTGATGCTGGCGTGCCGCAGGTGCGCGGGGTCGATCTTGTGCAATTCTTCGGCGATCGCCTCTACCGTAGTGCGAATCTGCTCGTCGGAATGCCGCGCCGTCATGAAAAATCGCAATCGTGCTGCACTTTCCTCGACCGCGGGGTACAGAATCGGCTGGACGTTGATGCCGCGTGCAAACAACGCCTGCGAAAGTCGCAAGCTGTGCAGCGAGTTGCCAAGGATGACCGGGATCACCGGCGAATCCTTGCTCATGCCGGTATTCAGGCCCTTCTGCTTGGCCAACTTCAGGAACAGGGCTGCGTTGTGGTGCAGGCGCGCCACGCGCTCCGGCTCGTCTTCGAGGAGCCGCAATGAGGCCAAAGCCGCCGCGGCGTTCGACGGCGGCATCCCCACGCTGTACACGAAGCCCGGGCAGGTGTATTTGAGGTATTCGACCAGCGCCCGGCTGCCGGCGATATATCCGCCAGCGCTGCCGAAGGATTTGCTCAGCGTACCCATCCAGATATCGACATCGGCGGGATTCAGGTCGAAGTGTTCGGCAATGCCGCGGCCGTGCAGGCCCATCGTGCCGGCGGAATGCGCTTCGTCCACCATCAAGAAGCACTTGTGCTGATTCTTCACATGGACGAACGGGGGCAGGTCAGGGTAGTCGCCGTCCATGCTGTAGACGCCTTCGATCACGACCAGCACGCGGCGGTAATCGTGACGCAGCTCGGTGAGCAACTGGTCGAGCAATTTCCAATCATTGTGTGCAAAGGGCCGGCGACGGGCGCCCGAAAGGATGCAACCTTGGATAATGCTGTTGTGCGACAGGCTGTCGTGCAAAATCAAATCGCCGGGTCCGAAGAGGTGGCCGATCGTCGTTTCGTTGGTTGCGTGTCCGCCGACGAAGCAAATGGCCTCTTCGACGCCGAGAAAGTCGGCGATGGCCCGCTCGAGCTGGCGATGGATCGGCTTCTCACCCGATACGAGTCGGCTGGCTGAAACGCTGGTGCCATAGCGGTCGATCGCTTCCTTGGCCGCCAGGATCACGACCGGGTCGCCCGACATGCCTAAGTAGTTGTAGCTCGACCAGTTGATCATTTCGCGGCCACCGATCACCGTCGTGTCATTGGTGACTCGCTCGTGAACGTTGAAATAGGGATTGACGAGCCCCGAACCGATGAGCGCGCGCATATTCTGCTTCAGCGCGAGGTACTCGGGATACAGGTCGAAGCGGTAGTTTTCCGGCGGGACCTCCAGCGCGGCGGATGGGGCGCCCTTTATCCGCGGCGTCTTCCCAAGATACATCTCGACCGCCTCGACAACCTCCTGGCAGGTCTCCATCTGCAAAAGCACCTGCTCTGGAAAGCGCCCCCCGAACGTGTCCTCCAGGGCCGCAATAATCTCCATCCGCTCCAATGAATCGAGACCGAGCTCGAGGATGTTCGTCTCGAGCGTGAGGTGGCCCGCGCGCTCCTTAGCCACTTTGCGAACCTCTTGGAGCACGATTTCGGCCGTCTGTGGCGAGAAGCGGGGCGGTTTGGCCGTGGCCACGCCGTTTGTTGCAATCGCGGCCCGGACCGTCGAGGGCGACGCGGCACGTTCCGATTCAGCCGCAGCGCGACGCCGATCATCCCAGGCCTGCCACAAACCGACCACTTGCAGCGAGACGTCCAAAAACCCGCTTCGCGACGCATGCCGCTGAATCTTGCCGCTCGACGTCTTCGGGATGCTTCCGGCCTTGATCAGAGCGATGGCATCGACGGGCAGCTCGTGTTCGGCGGAAACGTTGCGGCGGATCGCCTCGAAGATCGGCTCGAACGATTCCTTGCTCCGGTGCCGGCCGCGCTCGACTTCATGGACCACCACCAGCCGTTCGCGGCCATCGATCTCTACGGTGAACGCGGCCCCCGCGCCGGGCCGAAGCTGCTCATGGCTGCGTTCGACGGTGGCTTCGATATCTTGGGGATAGTGGTTCACACCGCGGACGATGATCAAGTCCTTAATGCGACCAGTGACAAACAGCTCGCCGTCCTGCATGAACCCCAGGTCGCCGGTGCGCAAATAAGGCCCGCGGCCGCTGTCTTCCAGGAATGCCCGGAACGTGTGCTCGCTCTCTTCGGGCTGCTTCCAGTAGCCCTGCGCAACACTGGGACCGCTGACCCAGATTTCCCCGACTTCGTCCGCAGCGCAACGCGACATGGTGTCCGGGTTGGCAATTACGATCTCTTCATCGAGCAGATTGCCGCCGCAGCCGACGAGCGCCCGGGCCCCCTCTTCATCGGCTAACGCATCGACCACCTGGTTGTTCTCGAGCGCCTTGGCGTCGAAGTGGCGCGTGACCGGCGGCGCGCTGCGGAAGCCGCCCGAGACAATCAATGTCGCTTCCGCCAACCCGTAACAGGGATAGAAGAACTCGCGTCGAAAGCCGCACGGCTCGAACATCCGTGTAAAGCTCTCGATGGTGTCTTCGCGCACCGGCTCGGCGCCGTTGAAGGCCAGCGCCCAGTTGCTCAGGTCGAGCATTTCGCGCTGTTCCGGCGTGGTTTTACGCACGCAAAGATCGAAGGCGAAGTTTGGTCCCCCGCTGATGGTCCCCTTGTATCGGCTGATGGCGTTGAGCCAGCGGAAAGGCTTCTGCAGAAAGGCGACGGGGGACATCAGCACGTTGGGACAGCCGAGATACAAGGGCTGCAGGATGCCGCCGATCAAACCCATGTCGTGGTACATCGGCAACCAAAAAACGCCGACGCCCGAGCGTGTATTTTCAAAAGCGTAGGCGATCAAGGCCGAGTTGTGCATCAGGTTGGCGTGGTTCAGCATCACGCCTTTCGGCTTGCCGGTCGAGCCGGACGTGTATTGCAGAAATGCCAGCGTGTCGCCATGGACGTCGGGCTCGGTCCAGTTGTTTTCTTCGCCTTTGCCGAGTTGATCGCTGGCCAGCCAGGGCATGTTCTTCAAGTTCGGCGATTGGTCGAGTACCCCTTGCACGCGCGCGAGCACTTCGGTCGTGGTGAGCGCGATCTTGGCTTGGGCGTCGGCGGCGATGGCCTCGATGCGTTCCAGCGTGCGGTTGCGCCGCGGCGGATAAGCCGGCACCGCCACCACGCCGGCGTACAGGCAGCCGAAGAACGCGGCGATGAACTCCAGGCCGGCCGGATACAAGAGCAATGCCCGCTGCCCGACCAGGCCCATCGACTGCAGCCGCGCGCCAACGGCGCGTGCCTGGCGGTCAAGCTCACGATAGGAGAGCTGAACCTCTTCGCTTTCACCATCGACCAGATAGATAAAGGCGCGGTCGTGTCCTAGATGCGCGGACCGATGGCGAAGCAAATCGACCAGGTTCGAAGGACCGAAAAACGATCCAGGCAGATGATCGAGGTGCACTGCGGCAACGTCTCCAGGTGACGGGAAGCGGTTGCGGACGTTCTGTTCTGCCGGCTGCATACGATTCACTCCCACAGTCAACGCGGCGCGTCGAAAAGACGGGCTTATCGTTTCATCGGCGACTGGCAAGCCGCCTACCGAGTGAATCAAACGGCGACGGACACAGCCGCACACGCGGCGAGGTCACAATGCTCACAGCCGTTGCTGCGGCACTCTACGGCCCCATGCGACCAGGTGGCGTGGTTCACCACAACTGCCCGCAATTTCGGTGCGTACGGCGCAAAAACAACCAAGTAATTTACCATGCAGGCACAAGCGTTACAAACCGGGTGGACCGTTCTCGTAGGGGCGAGTAGCACGCAGATTGGGCCGCGACCAGGCGCCAGGCTGAGCCTTTTGCTGGTGCCGGGCCGCGGCTGAGGCCCACGCGGATGTCTGGAAGCCGCCGCTACGATTCGTGTATGGTGAGTGGTATGGATCTCATCCTTGGTGTTTTGGCGGGCAACCTGATCGGCGTTCTACCGCTCGTAGTCCTGTTGCTGCTGGGCGTGGGAGGCTACTTGATCACGAAGCGGGGGGGATCGGCGGTTTCCGATTCCCCTTGGTTCTGGGCCTTCGCGTTTAGCGCCGTTGGCTTGCTTGGCGTATGGGCGATCTCTGGAAAATACGACGACCGGCAAAAACGGTTGGAGGCGCGGTACGAAGCCCGGGAGCGAATCGCCGAGCAACGACGGGGCGGTGCGGCCACCGTGTCAACCGAGCAGCCGGACGCTGCCACCGCGAACCGGGATTACGCTGACGATGACTCCCCTGGGCTTTCTATCGGTTATTCGCACGATCGCCAGGTGCCACTGCATTTTCTTGCCGCCGCGTTGCTGCTGGCCTCGCTTGCATCGGCGGTCATGCTGTGGCGGAATGAACGTGCTTCGACTCGTGCGAGAACTACCGGAGACTCTCGACGGGCAGGATAGCCCCGGAGGGGCGATATTCTCTAGCCGGGGGCGCCAGCCCTCGGACCGGTTGGCGCGAAAAATACAAAGCCCCGGAGGGGCGACATTGTTGCTGAAATCCGCGCTATCAGCGTTATCCGCGGTTCGTTTGTACGATTTTGCTTGAGCTATGTTGCGAACTCAAGGTACTGATACATGTCTTGGCTCACCGAAGATTCCACGATGGCGCTTATTACGGCAGCGATTGTCGGGATCTGCCTGTTCGTCGCCTTTTTGAAGACCGGGCGGGGACTGTATCTCGTCTGGTTGGGCGCTGTGGCGCTGGTCGCGGCGGTATTGGTTCTGGTCGAACGCTACGTCGTCACTGATCGCGAGCTGATCGAGGATACCGTCTACGGCGCCGCAGCGGCACTGGAGGCAAATGACGTCGACGCGACTCTCGAGTATCTTTCCACTACCGCGGAGCCATTGCGGAGTGAGGTCCGTCGCCGAATGCCGTTGTTAAAAATCGAGGAAGCAAGAGTCGCTGATCTTAGAATTGAATTCAGCCCCCTGGAGTTGCCCCCCAAAGCAATCGCCACCTTTCTCGGCGTGCTCAAGTTCCAGGCTAGCGGCGTACCCTATGATCGCTTCCTTCGCCGCGTCACCGTCAAGCTCATTAAGCACGGCGATCGCTGGCTCGTGGAATCCTATGAGCTCCACAACCGCTAAGCTGGAGTTGCTGGAGTTCAAGCTTTAGCTTGCATTCGAACGCCGAAGGCGTTCAACTCCGCAGCCCAGGGTCGCTCGCCGTGATCGCATCCTGGGTAAACGGCCGCAAAAAGCCAACATTGAACCCCAACGGGGTTCCACAATACTCGTTAAGCACTCCACCGTCCGGCGCCGTCAGCATCGCCGGCTTCGCCCTCGGCACGATCGACGTCGATGACTTTTCTGAGGTCTGCAATGTGGGTCTTTGTGAAGTAGATGGTGGCGTCTTCTTGCGCGAGGATAACGTCAAGGTAGTTGCCCTCGAATTCGGCAAACATCGTCGTGATCAATTCGCGCGAGCCATTTGCATGTTGGAACATCGCGCTGTGGTTCGGGCAAAGAGTGAGAAAGTTTTGACGATGCAGTTTTTTCAGTTCTCGAAGAAACTCGACTGCCTCGAAGTAGTAGGTTCCATCATCTAGCTTGAACGGAAGCTTCAATTCTCCCTTGCAGACCTGACACATCATCTCGCCATCTGGCTTCGTGTATTGCTGGCGCAGATACTGCCTGGCCTCTCGTTTCACATCCTCCCTGCCGATTGACACAGATCGGGTGCGTTGTTCCGTAATCCGGTCAGCGGCGTCAGCGGCTTGTTGCCCTACAATTCCTGCGCGGCGTTCGGGGTCACGGGGCACATTGTCCGGCAATTCCACGTGCTGCTTACGTTGATACTCATCCCACATTCGATCTAGCTCAGCGACCGGAATAGCGGCAAATCTCTTGACCCGTTCAAGAGCATCGGTGTCAGGAAATCCCAATTCCTCTGCAGCGGTCTGTTTCTGTCTGTGTTCCTCGGAAAGCTTCTCTTCCTCTTCGCCAAAGTGAATCGCTTTGAGCCATTGATCGCCTGCATCGAAAGGAAAACGTTCGGGCAGGCGTTTGGCGGAAGCGTTCGCCGGACAAACAAATCGGCCACCTGTTTGCGGAATCCACGGCGCATTCATCAGGCGACGCACCAATCGCGACTCCACGCTTTTCTTCGGCGACTCGTTGTTGCGACGATATGTGGCGATAAGATGCTTGTCCTTCACCACCGTGGTCATCGTATGCCAAATGAGCCGGGACGCCTCAGTTTCTGCAAGGTTTGTTAACGTTTCAAACTCCGGAACGTCAAAATCGTCATTCTGGCGACGATACGAGTCGTTGCTCACCTTTCGAACACTTCCGCCCTGTAGCTCGGTCCATTTGGGGTTTCTCGAACAATCGGTCCATTCGACGTTCAATTCTTTCTGGACGCCGACTATTTCCGCAAACCGCTTCAGTTGTTCGACCGGAACGCCAGATTCTTGATAGCTCTGAGAAAAAGTTGCTCTTTGTGCTTTTTTCCCAATCGCGTCGTAGTAAGCACTGAGTCTCGTCTCAAAGTAAGGGGAATCGAGAAACACATCCGCTGGCCTACCCCAGTCATCGCTGGCTCGCTTAAAAATGTAAAAGGTCGCGAACAACTTCGAAGTCGCTGGCTCTCGTTCCACCAACGCGATAAAGCGTTTCAGATCCTTCCAATACTTCTTGTCATTTGGAACCGCTACATCTCTTGCATTCTTCGTGTAACGGCGCTGTAGAATGGCTTCTACTTGCTCTGTTTCGCCCACTTCACGAACACCTACGTCCGTTAAGAACTGCCGGGACTCATCCTGTTGTGTCTTGCTCTTACCTGACGAGTAAACGCCTTTATCGACACGAGGCAGAAGTTTATCGTGCTCGATTCCCTCACTGGGAAAGTAGCATTTCTTCCCAGTACTATATCCCCCGTCACTCAGCCGGACGATTCTCGCGTTTTTGAGACGATCAATGGTCTGCTGCCGCTTGTGTTGAGGAAATGTCTGTAGTTCGGTGCGAACGATCGCGTACATTTGCTGGTGCCAATCCATCGGCTTGGCGGCGAGCCAAGCCATGAATTGCTGCTCCGGACCATCGACGCACCAGGGAGCAACGCCAAGGTAACGCCGCTCCTCCGATGATTTCAGTATGAAAAGGTCGATAAACTTGTCGATATCCCAATCGGTAATGGCCAAGCCGATCAGGAACCGATCGGTGTTGCTGTTCCTTTGCGCTGCGCCCATTGCCCACTTCGGGGGCTTGATGTTGTACTCGACCAAGAATCCGAGATCTTCTTCTGACAGTAACTCCTTAAGGGACGCCTTGGCCTGTACAAGGTCCTTTGCGGGGGCATGCGACTTGGCATGAGTTGGCGTCAGGGGCCGATTGTTCATCTCCTCGACGATGGCAGCCCGGATGCGTTCATACCTCACAGGAACGTCATCCAAGGGATTCGGCAGCACGCTCAGAAAATCGGCGGTCAACAGCTTAAGATCGCGGATGCTATGCAGCGCGGCGGCTGTCAATTCGGCGAGTCCCTGGAACAACGGGTCGTTCGCGGGGGTCTCCTTGATGCTGGCGCGGCTAAGTTCTGGGACGAATGGCGCGTGGAGATGGAACCGCAGTCCAGACGTTTCCTTATCGGCGGGAAAGTACACAGCAACACGTCCCGGATGTGCTGGGATAATCTTCAACTGCTTAACCAATGCCTTCTTTGGGTCAATCGTCGATACGTTGGGCAGGCAATCAAGTGCGAATGCGACGGCCACACACTGCTTTTCCATACCTTCAACAGGTTTGACAAAGCGGAGAAAGTGCGAGCTTGCTGTAATGTTGCCGCCAGCCTTTTTCAAAACCTCGAAATGGTTCCCCGAGTGCTGAATTCGACGCACCTCGCCCGATGTCGTCTGTCCATTATCCCATCGAATAGACTCCAAGTGCGAAAGGAAGAGCAGCGTTGTCTCGGCCAGTTCATTCAGACCAGCATCAATCTCGACGTATGCGTCTTGGGCGCTCTTCTTGGGACTGTTAAATGGAAACTCGAACCGGGTTGTCTTACCAAGTTCCGGCCTCGAAGTGATTGCCGTGGGCAAGACCAAGTCGGTAATCCTAAAGGAGAAGCTCGGAGACCAAATGTGCGGAGTTTCGGAATAGGCAAACACGGCTTTAAACCCGACGCCAAAGCGACCGATCTTGTCTGCCTGGTCTTTCTTGGTGCCTTTGCCGATATTCGTGATGCCCCATACGTCGTCCTTGGTAAAGGATTCGCCATTGTGCTCGAAGCTGACTGAGTCCTCTTCGAGTACGAAGCTTGCTTTTGTTGCTCCTGCATCTTCGGCGTTCTGAAGAAGCTCGTAAATGAAGTGTGCTCGATCGGGGTAAAGTTCCTCGACGATGTCACGGATGCCGGAATAGTCATCGTCATACAGGACATCCGCAAGCTTTTGGCGCTTTGCACGAACCTCGTCGAGAAAACTCATTTCTGACCTTCCCTATTCACTGTAATCGTTCCAAATAGCACGGCCGCAGCATGGATATCGCCGCTGCCAGCCGCCTGCTGAAGTTCCTCCATTCTTCGCGTGAAGTCCGCATTTGCGCGGGTCAACTCGCTTTGTTTCATCAACCGAATCTTTTCATTTGTGGCGCGGCCAATCTGGTCTTCTATCGCTTTACAGCGTGCAGCTTGGCTCACCGTAAGGCTCTGGATCCGATGCTCGACTTGCTGTCGGTTTTCGGCAATATAATTGGCCTGCGCGGCAGTCCACTTGATGTGGTGCTGGGCGTCGAGGGCGTCAAACTCGACCGAGGACGGAGGAACAGCGTGCTCGACTTCTGCGGCTGATTGCAGGAGGACCAGCAGCACTTTTTCAATCGCGGCATCAGAAGCCACTGGAACGAGCAATTCATCCAGTTTTACGCCGAGCTTCTTCCACCGATAGAGGGCAAAGCGATAATCGCCCGGCGGGACCTCGGTGCTTCGCACGACGAGAGCGACGTAGGCCGGATCGTCGAGTTGAAGGAAGCGGGCTGCCTGCCGCACGAGCGGATGAGTGACCGATAGATGGGTCGCTGTGGGATTCTCTGCTGCGGCTCCCTGATCAAACGTAACCGCCAGGGTCGGCTGCGCGCCTTTAAGCCATTTTTCCCATTCACGAGCGATGGGTTCGGCCGAACGTGGTAGGCTCTTGAAGTCTTTGAGCAGTTCGGCTCTGGCCTCCTGGCTCAGGCGTAAGGTTTTAAGCGCCTTTTCTCCGAGCAGATGATCGGCTTCAGTGTCTAACCGGGCGGCGAGATATGCCGACACGCAACCCTGGATCGCTGGAGCCGAGAGCCAATAGCTTTCCGCTGCTTCGATCTCCTGTTGCCATGATTGATTCGGCACGTTCAGGCCAAACAAATCGGCTTGTTTCGATTCCAGTTCTTGTTCTTCCTGAATCCGGCGAATGCCATTGTCCGCGAGTTGCCGAAGCCTTGCTTCGCGTTCGTCCGGAGTCAGAGTGAAGTTCTCCGCGATGTCATGGAGTTCGCGCGTAATCTCGCCGAGGATTTCCTCATTACCCCCAATCGCGTGCTGAAAGACGCCGATGCGCAAGAGGCAACGTTCGTAAATGTCGGCATCCACCGTGCCCGGCGTCACGAAATTGACGATTGCTACGGCCTCGCTGCGTTGCCCATACCGATCAATACGTCCGATGCGTTGCTCAATCCGCATCGGATTCCAGGGCAGGTCATAGTTGATCAGGAAGTCACAGAACTCGAAGTCGAGGCCCTCGCAGCCCACTTCGGAGGAAAGCAGCACGTCAAGCGAGTCGCCCTCTTCTTTGGGCAAGCGGAAACGACGGCGCAAGTCGGCGCGCTCCTCATCGGGCACATTGCCATGAATCAACCCGTACCGCAACGTCGTGCGCTGCATGTGCTGGGCAAGGTAGGCCAACGTGTGGCGGAATGTGCTGAAAACAAGCGCCTTATTGTTGCGCATCTTGCTTTTTGCCATAAGAACTCTGACAAACTCCTCGACCTTGGGATCGTGCGGGTCGAGGTCGCGGGCCTGTTCGAGGAGGGCTGCAACATCCGCCCGCACCTGTTCAACGAAGCCGAGGTCGGTGTCGTCGTCGTTGTCGCTGGCCTCCATCAATTCGAGCCGGTTTAGCTTGCCAGTCAGGATGTCCTTAAGAAGCGGAGCAAGGCCGTAGAGACAACTTGCGGACTGCCGGCGAATGGTCGTCATCATGAACTTGACATTCTGCTGCCCATGACAAACGGCCAAAATTCGGGCGATGACAGCTAGGAGACCATCGTGCAGTTCCTTCTGCGCCGAAGTGAATTCGACGGGAACCGTTTCGGGCTTGCGAGTTGTGAACTCGCCGATATCTCGGCGGCGCGTTCGGTTGATTAAGGGGCTGAACGTATAGAGCCCTTCAAGGGCGCGCGTAAGTCCAAGGCGATCCGCGTCGGAGAGCGACTGTTCCTCCAAGCGATCGTAGATGCCCTGGAACGCGGACGATTCCCGGAGGAACAGCCGTCCCCATTCGGTTTGGGCCACTTCATCCAGGCTGGCACGAGCTTCTTGTTGCCACTTTTCCCCGGCGGCGCGGCAATGCTGAATGGCTGAATTAATATGACGGTTTGGCGCGGCCATTTGCGCAAAACTGGCGTGATCGATGATAAGGTCCGGTCGCAGCACGTTGAGTAGCGTATACAAGTCTTCGCTGCCCAACTGAACCGGAGTTGCGCTGAGAAAGAGCACCGCCTCGGCGTTATCGCAGAAATAGCGAACACCCTGATGCAAAAAGGTCTCCGAGTTCCGGATGTGGTGGGCTTCGTCCACGATAACCAGATCGAATTTCGGCGGTGGGTCTAGGTTCAATAAACCTTGATCCTTGCTTTTGCCTTGTCTGCTGCGCCCCAGTACGAGATCGGAATCAAAGAGAGAGAACGGGATAATCGCTTTGGCATATTGCGCCGGCCATTCCCCCTCCAGATGCGTCTCTTGCAAGCAATGACGAAGCAATGGACCGTCGAGCGCGGTGAAGTGTTCGTCAAAGCGCTTCATCTCCACGAACCACTTGCGCTCGGCCACAAGTGCCTTGGGGCAGATGATCAGCACTGTTGAAAGATCCAACCGCGCCCGAAGTTCTTTGATGATCAACCCTGCTTCGATGGTCTTGCCAACACCCACTTCATCGGCGATCAGAAGACGGGGCCGGTCGGAGCGGATAAGCTTGAGCACCGGCCTGTACTGATAGGGCACAAATTGAACGCGCCCGGAACGCAGGGAGAATAAGTTCGCCGTGGACGCTGAAAGAATCTGCAGAGTGGTTAGATAGGCTTGAAGTTCACGGGCCGTGAGCGTTCTACGCTCATCGGCCGCGGTGGCTGGCGACTGCAATTGACTTTCATAATACGTGGCTTTGGCGTTATTCTGGAACACCCGATACCGGTACTCGCCGCCACCCGAAACCACTTCGATAACCGGGAGAATCGTCGCAGGATTCGACCGAAGGGCGACGAGGTCTCCCACACGGAACAGCGAGATAGAGTTCGGTGACACCTCGACTCCAGGGTGCGCTGGCTGTTCGAACCCGTTTCGTGGGCTCGGCTCGGTGGCTTTCGCATGCGAATCGCCCCTGGTATTTGCCATCGCGGCAACAGCAGCGGCCTTGCTCGCATCGACGGTATCCAACGAGGCTTGTGTAGCTCCGATCATCATCAAGAAACGACCGAGTGTGTCCGCGTCCCGATAAACCTCGCTTGCCGGCATGACTTCTGCGGACATGTGTGCCCATTTATTACGCACCGTCTGTAGTTCCTTTACCCAAGTCCGGCCTTCGCGCGGCAGGATGAGAGCACTGGAAAGCTCATACCAGTTCTGGTCGAACACTCGTAACAACGCCGCAAAGTCGAGTTGTTTTACGGTGTTATGGCCGCGCTCCTGCACAATTCGTTGTTGCTGGAAGCTCAGCCGATTAACTACATGCTTAAGCCACCAATCCGCCCCTAGTTCTGGCAGCTTTGCGTCAAGGAACCGTGCCAACTCGGCCGTCGCGATGTGAATGAGGTTGTTCATAGCTACTTGAGAATCAGTGTTGTCAGCAAGCACACAACTCCGGCTAAAACCGACGATCGCACGCGCTGATGCTTGTCAAACACAGCCTGGGCAAGCGTTAGAGCCAGGCCGAGGACGACGTGGCGGACTTGCTTGCGGGATCGTGTCGAAGATTTCTTGAGCAGTTCGGTGTACGCCTTTGCTGTTGTAGCCGTTCTTGGAGCTCATGACGGGATCGTCGGTTCTGGCGGACGTGTTGTTGCCATCTAGGATGACGTACACGGCCATTGAGGCTCGTCCATTGTGGTATGCCAAGAAGTATAGCGAGGTTCGCGTGGCGTTGTCCAAAGGTCGCGGGGCAGAAGGTGGCCGAGACAAAGTCGGCCAGCCGAGGCTGGGGCCTTGCTCCCCTGGCACAAAAAGACAGCTTGACAAACCAGACCAGTGATGATATACTAATGTCCATACCTCATGGCCTCGCTCGCCGCAAGCGCGAGTCGTTGTTCCTTGGCAATTCGATCGCTGGTAAACCCTGCGCTGGCCTTTGCCGGTCGGTACGTGCCGCTCAGACTTCGTCCGGGGCTCGGTAAGTTCGCCGCGCCCCTCTGGCGTTCGCTTTCACCCCTGCGTTTTCCTGCGGTTTGGCGCGAGACAACCCCCGTTTCCTGCGCCGATCGCGCCGAATTGTGCGATTATTCTCGCCACTTTGTTCCGGGCGAGGCCAAAGAGAGTCCGCTTTTCCGCCCCAAGACGCCGTAGAGACCGAACAAACTGCACGATGAAAGTTCGCGTCACACCGCGATTTTACGGGCCGAACAAAACAAACGACGGCCCTCGTCGCTGTAATACACCGATCTGCGCGTTAAGGCGCAAACAAAAGCGCACCAATTCTGACGCCGTCTAGACCAGCAGTTGTCCGAAGTAGCTATCGAGCAAGGACTTCCGATGAACCATCCAACATCCCGCCGACGAATTACTGCGCAAAATCCGTGATTTGAATTATTTTTCGCAAACCTCGGTTCGATGCGCAATGATTCGCTGCCGAGGCTGGAGTTCAAGCTTTAGCTTGTCGCCGTCCTAACAGCCTGAAGGCTGAACTCCAACTCAGGCCACAATCGAACGCCGCCGATTCAAATAGTCCCAAACCACGTACCGGTCGAGATCCTTGCCGGCCGTAAAGAAGACGCGCCCTTTCGTCGATTCCGCGAGCCGGTAGGCGAACTGAATGTCTTCGGACGACTGCGCCCAGCTAGGCAGCAGAAAGATATTAAGCGTGATCCCCTCGCGCTGACAGAGCTGACCTTCGCGCATCGTCGCCTGTTCGGTCCGCGGATCCGGAGGATAGAGCATGTAAAGCATGCTCCCCTCAAAATGGGCGGTCGGCAGACCATCGGTGATTAGGATCATCTGCCGGTTCGACGTGTCTTGCTTGGAAAGGAACTGCCGGCCCATCTGCAAAGCGTGCTGGATGTTCGTGAAATGGGCCGGAATCTGCACTTCGCTCACGTCCGGGTCGCTCATGTCGGCCTTCAGACGCACCCAGGAGTCACCAATCGTCACCAGCTTGGGCATCATGGACGCGATATCTGCGGCGGGGCGAGGCTTGGCAAACGTGTACATCTCGATGAATTGCAGGAAGTCGCCGGGGTATTCGCTGCGGATCAGCCCTTCGAGCGCCAGGCCCATTCGCTTTACATTGATGTATTGGCCGCCGTAGCGCATCGAGCCGCTCATGTCCATTAACACCGCGGTCGCGCATTTCGGCGAGTTGCGCGTGCGATGGATCTCGATGTCCTCCGGCTTGAGCCGCACAGGTAGCGATGGCCCGCCGCGCAGTAAGGCGTTGGTAAACGATGCGGGGATGTCCATGTGTGTCACGGAATCACCGAATTCGTAAGGCTTCGTCTGCTGCAGCTCGACGGCGCCCTCGCCGATGATTGGCCCCTGGTGTCGGCCGCTCCGCGCCGCCTCGAGATTGCTGAAGATCTTTTCCAAGAGCTTTCCTTGGAACAGGCGAAACGCCTTGGGAGTAATCCGGTACTCTCCTTGGGCGTTGCGTTCCAGTCCTTGGCGCTCGGCCATTTCGCGCGTGTAATCTTCGATCTGCTGCCGCAAGAGGTCGAGCTGCTTGATGTCTCCCGGCTCGGCGAATTCCGAGAGCAGCTCCATGTCGATGATGCCGATCTGCGCCGTCTTGGCAGCCTCTTCAAGCTGCTTGAGCAGCTCGTCGATTTTTTCGAGCTCTTCCTTCACAGCCAGCGCCTCGGGGATCGTCAGCGACTGTTGACCGGTGAAGTCGTACCTGGCCGCCAGCTCGTCGATCTGATACTTGTCGCCGAGCTTGTCGGCCAACTGGACGATCTGTCCGGCGAACTTCGACCGGTCATCGCCATGCGCGAAGTAGAGCCGCTCCAGCTCGCGGATTTGCTCATCGCGAAAGGCGCGCTGAAAGCGATCGCGGAGGTTTTTCGGCGGCTGCACCTGCTCGCCGAACTTGCGGTACTCGCGCCCGGCGAGCTGCTGTACCGAGTCGGTCTCGTAGGTCTGAAGGATCTTCCGCTTTCGCTCTTCGAGCATGAACCGCAGCATGTCGATGCTCGGTCCCAAACCCGCAATTTGGCTCGGGTCAAGCCGAATGGCGCGGGCCAGTTCCTCGTCGGTAAGCTCGCGAAGCTCGCCATACATTAGCATGTGCTCAAGCGCCGGCGAGACGAGGTCCGGCGGCGGCTGTGTGGGGCTGGGAAATCGCTTTGGATCGTACTTTTGGTAGGTGTGGATGATCCCGCCCAGCGTATCGCGATTGGCCATAAGTGATTCTCGCCTTTGAGGTTGCTGCGCACTCTATTAACTGTAGATGCCCTGGCCGGGCAAGGAAAGTGATGCCGTAGCGTAACAATTCCCAGCCGCGTTCGCTTCACAAGAGAGGTAGCCGGTGATCGGCCGGCGCGAAACGTACAAAAACGAACTGAAAGCTCGTGTCGAAATGAAACGATCCATAAAGCAATTCATAACCCTGGTCGCCGCAGTGACGACGATCCTTGGCCTATCCCTGCCGGCAAACGCCGGCAAAGGCGGCTCGTTCGGTGGCATGTCGCGCGGTGGTTCATCAGGCGGCATGTCACGCGGCAACTTCGGCGGCGGCATGGCCCGCAGCATGGGAAGTATGGGCGGTAGGAACGTACGGAGTACGGGCGCAAGCGGCATGTCGCCGCGCAGTTTTTCGGCCCCGGCTCGCGGCATGGCTCGGCCGAGCCTTGGACACGGCACCGCGATCGAGAGCGCGGCTCGGCATCTCAACAGCAGCGTGTCGCGCAGCCGGGGCCTCTCTTCGTTGGGCCATGCATCCAACTCGACAAGGAGCCGCTCCAACGTTGGATCGCTTGGCGCCAACCGCTTGACGAATGTGCTCGGCGTCAAACTGGGCGCCAAGAACTCGCCGATCGTCAAACAAACCGGCATCGCCGACCGCTTCAAATCAGGTCGCATCAGCACGCGCGACGTTGCAAAGATTGACCGAAACAGGCTCCGTGACCTGGTGAACGGAATTGAGGGCGGCAAGAGTGGTCGGCGCGTCAGTGGTCCGATTGGCGAAGCGCTCGGCCGCCATGGCAAAGTCCAAATCGCTGATTTCATTCGAGATGGCCACTTGCAGTCGTTCAATCCACGCGGCGACGTGGCGCGAGGTACACCGCGCTTGAGGAGTGTCGAGAGGGGCTTGTTCGCCGGCAGTTCTTCCCACGACAAGAACCACTGCCACGACGACCACTGGCTTGGCTCGCACCTCGGCGGATTTTGGTTCGACCACGGCCACAACCATCACTGCTATGACAGTTACGATTACTCCTGGCAGCCGTACTACACTTATTCGCCCTGCGGAGTGACATTCGCGGCTTATCCCGAAGTCGTGACCGTGGCCGCGACTCAGCCGATCGTGATTGACCAGGACATCAACCTCGAGTCCATCTTCAATGAACCGGAGCAGGACACGGCGGATGGTGAGAAACCGCAGCTCGAAGTGGCCGGCGACGGTGAGGATGCTCTTGCCGATGCGGCCGCCGTCGAGGCGACATCTGAAGCGCTTGCGAGTGAGGAGGCAATCGACGACGAATCGACGGCCGATGGCCGCGCCGACGTTCTTGCCGGCGAGGCGCCAGAAGGCGGCTTGTCTCGCGACCCAGCGGCCCAGCCGGAATTCGATCTGGAGCTCATTAACGTGGAAATGCTGGCAGCGGGTAACCGGGATACGAAGCTCGGACCGCGCTTTAAGGTCACTGTTCGCAACACCGGCAAGCGCGACTTGGAGAAGTTCCTCGTCAGCCTGGTCGCCTGCAAAGCGACTCAGATCGATAGCAGCTCGCTGCACGCCAGCACGACGGTCGAGCGGCTCGCCGCCGGCGAAGAGACGATATTGGAAGTGACGTTGCCGGTTGAGGCTCTGTCGCTCAACCGCGACGCGAACGGAAGCTCGACGCCGTTCAACACCTTGATTGCCGCTGTGGACAGTGACGAGCGCGTGAACGAAGGCGACGAGGAGAACAACCTGGCGCTAATCGACCGGGTGAGCATCAAACTGGCCAGCCGCTAAGGCTGGCCAGTACGCGGGCGACGATCTGCGGGGTCGCACTCAGTACCCGGTACCAGAATGGACCGGGTACTTTCGTTTTTGGTACTGTGCTCTCATGCGAGAATCGCCAACACCTTCCGCTGCGGCTCGCCGCCGGTCACGTGCACGCCACCGGTCGCGTCAATGAAGACGTTCACCTCGCTGCGAACACCGAATTCGGGCAAGTAGATGCCCGGCTCGATCGAGAAGAGCGTCCGCGGGACAACCAGCCGCTCTTCGCGGGTCTCCAGGTTGTCCATGTGGGCGCCGTTGCCATGGTCGTTTTCACCAATGTTATGGCCTGTTCGATGGACGAAGAACTCTCCATAACCGGACTGTTCGATCACCGCCCGGCAGGCGTCGTCCACTTCATAGCCTCGCAGTGGCTGGCTGGCGGCAAAGGCGTCGCGAACGACCTGAATGCCCGCGTCGCGTGCAGCGGCGACGATCTGAAAAATCTGTTCATACTTCTCTGGCACTTCGCGGTCGACAAAGCCCACGCGCGTGAGGTCGCTGTAGATCGAGCGCGGTTTGGCAAGCTTGGCCCACAGGTCGACAAGCACAAAGTCGCCCGGGCGGATCGGCAAGTTCGACTCTGCAGTCGGGGCGTAGTGCGGGTCGCCGCTGTGTGGGCCGACGCCCACGATTGGCGGATGATCGGTCACCAACTCATGCTCAGTGAAGAAGCCCATGATCCGCCGCTGGACGTCGATTTCCGTGAGCGGCGTGTCAGCTCGAACCCGTTCGGCAATATACTTCCAAGCGACGCCAAACGCCGCCTCCGTGTGCCGTGCGGCTTCGCGGTGCATGGTCCATTGCTCATCATCGAGCGTGGCTTCAAACTGCTGGACCAG
The DNA here is from genome assembly GCA_040901795.1 of Pirellulales bacterium. Lineage (GTDB taxonomy): Bacteria > Planctomycetota > Planctomycetia > Pirellulales > JALHPA01 > JBBDYH01. The sequence goes on along the minus strand of JBBDYH010000037.1, from coordinate 36,564 downwards.
GTCGCCGCTGGAGACCACTTCGGCGCCACAGGACCGTACGAACTCCACCATTCCGGCATCGACGCACGAAATGTACGGATTGGAGATGCCGGTTGCGTACTCCATTGCAATTCGCTTTGGACCGGCCGACTGGGGAGTCCCAGCATCGAGCAGCCAGCGGATGCCGGCTTCGAGCTCCTGCCAGCGCAAGTATACTTGCTTGTCGCCGGGAAGATGATCGAGCACTCCCGCTTCGATTCGATGCACGAGCTTACGCGGCCGGCCGTCCGCGGGAATCAAGTACAGCCAACGACGGGTCGCGTGGCCATCGCTCGGAAACTGCACAATCCGCCGTGCAAGTGCATTCTGCCCGCGGAAATCGTAGAGCAGCCAGCCGGCCACGCCATGTTGACGAACAGCCTCTTGGATTCGGGGAACATCGAACATTGCTGATGACGATCACTACCTTAGCGGAATAAAAATGACTCGATCTTGAAAGTCCTCTTGGCCGCCGCATTCAATCAACACCGCCAAGTCGTTCAGGATATCCGTTATGGCCATCGTACGACTCACCTCCCAAACCCCAGGCATCGGCATGCTGCGTCCAACTCGCTGATATGCGAAGGCGATTAGTGTCGAAACATCGTGCGTCAACAGGATCCGCTCTTCCTGCGCGCACCATTGCAGGACTTCATCATCCTCATCGCCATGCAAAAAGGTGTCTTGAATGCGAACGATATTAAGATCTGAATAACGGCGGATGAGCGCCTGCAGCAAGTGGTTGTCGAAGTTCTCATCGGTAGCGAAGCGCATTACTTCGAAGAGTCTTTGAGCTGCTTGCGCGCCAGCAATCGCTCGCGAAGCCCGACTAGATTAAAACGCCGCTCGGCTTCCGTCCGAATTGCCTCGGCCTCCTCGTGGCGCTTTTCCAGATAAGCTTCGACCTCGCCACGATGTTGCAGATAATAGCCGAGCACGAAGTAGATGTCTGCCAGACTCAATGTGGTAAAGCTCTCGGCAATCTCTTCGGGGGTGGCTCCTTGCTTGAATACAGCGATCACTGAATCGAGCGTTACGCGGGTTCCTCCAATGCGGGCCACGCCATGCGGATCAAGCTGCAAAGGAACGGGTTGTGGTGCAGTCGATAGACTCATTGAAGGGCCTCCCACTGAATTGTAGTCTACATCGACATACTGTCTATGAGCTTGATCATCAAACGTCAACCTGAGTCAACCGATCCTCTCCGCGTTGCTTGTCGATCGCCGCTTGGATCCGCAGCATCTCGCCGATATTTTCCATCGTCAACAGCCCTACCAGCTCGCCGCGGCGCACCACCGGCACCGTATGCGCGCCGTCCTCCTGAATCCGTGCAAAAACAGTCTCCAGCATGTCCCCCGGCTCGCAGTGCTGGTATTGCGTGCGCATGACGCCCGCCACCGCCTGGTCAGCAGGGGTTTGCTGCAAGGCCCGCATCAAATCCTCCTGACAAAGCAGCCCGACCACCTGACCTTCGTCCAAAACGGGAAAGTCACGCTGCGCGCCAGCGAGTGTCAGGTCGATCGCGCGCTGTAGCGGGTCGCGCGGGGACAGCGCATGGAAGTTCCGCAGCATCGCGCGCTCGACGGGGATACCGCCTAGCGCGGCCTTCATTTGCACCATGCCGGCTTCTTGTGTCGCGCCGATGTAAACGAACAGAGCGATGAAGACCAGAAAGGGGTTGTAGAACAATCCGATGAATCCAAATACAAACGCGATGAACTGCCCCACGCTGGCCGCAATATTCGTCGCCCGCACGTACTCCATTCTCGTCGCCAACAGGCCGCGCAGCACTCTTCCACCGTCCATGGGAAAAGCGGGAATCATGTTGAAGACGACCAGGAAGATGTTGACGACCATCAAGTTGTATGCGAAGGAACCTGTGCCGAGATAGAACGGCTCCAAGCGCTCCAACTGGCCGGAGAGATCCACGCCCTGGACAAATTGCACGACTAAGTACAACAACGCTGCGATAACCACGTTCACCGCCGGACCCGCCACCGCCACGGCAAGCTCTTGCTTGGGATCGTCCGGCATCCGCTCTAGCCGCGCCACTCCGCCGATCGGCAGGAGCGTAATGTCGCGTGTACGGATGCCGTAGCGCTTGGCCATCAGCGCATGTCCGAACTCGTGCAACACCACGCAGCCAAAGATCGCCAGCACGAACAGCACGCCTTCCACAATTGCAGTCACATCCTCGCCCCAGTGCAGGGCCGCCACCCAGAGCACAACCAGCAAAAACGTCGCATGCACGTACACGCCGATGCCGGAAAACTCAGCGATCTTCCACGACCATTTCACACGGAGGCTCCTTATCGGTTGCAAGGCCGGCCGCCAAAACAGCAATCGATATGCCGGTTCCCGGGCCCAATCCTACTTGCGCGCATCCAGTTCCACGAGCATCCGACCCAGCAATTCCATCGGCAGCCCCACGACGTTGGACTCGCTTCCTTCGAGGACATGAACCCAGTCCAAACCGTCCTGATAACCAAAGCCGCCCGCTTTCCCTTCCCACTCATAGCTGGCGACGTACCGCTCGAGTTGCTCGTCGGTGAGCGGGTCCATTCGCAGCCTGGTCACGTCAACGCGAACCGTGGGCTCACCGTCCGGCACATCCCACAGGCAAACGCCGCTAATCACGCGGTGTTCGCGGCCGCAAAGCATGTTGAGCATCCGGCGCGCGAGCGCTTCGCTGTCCGGTTTGCCAAGCACCTGACCGTCGACTTCGGCCACCGTGTCGCACCCCAGCACCAGGCCGGCGCCGACCTGACGCGCGACATCGGCCGCCTTTTCAAATGCCAATCGCGCCACCAACTGTGCCGGGCTTTCTCGGCTGCATGTACCGCACTCGTCCACGGAGCGCGGCGGGATGACGCGAAAGTCGTAACCCGCCTCCGCGAGCAGTTGTCGGCGGCGTGGCGAGCGGCTGGCAAGGATGATGGTGCGCTTACCCACAAGATTTGAAGACGTGAAATGTGACTCCTCTTCGGCTAGGGTAGGAGTGAGGCGGTGATAAGGCAAGCCTTGCCTTTGCCGCCGACCACTGACACTGGCCCCGGAACGCGACTGAACTGTGTCCACACCGCTCTCGGTTCTTTACGAAGACAACCACCTGCTGGCGGTTTATAAGCCGGCTGGACTGGCGACGATGGGCGCGGTGCACGGCCGTGCCACGGCGGTGGATGCCGCGAAGGCCTATCTCAAACGCAAGTATCGCAAACTCGGCAACGTATATTTGGGAGTGATGAGTCGCCTTGACGCCCCCGTCTCGGGTGTGCTTTTGTTTGCGCGCACGTCAAAAGCAGCGGCGCGGTTGACTGAACAGTTTAAGCGGGGGACGGTCGAAAAAACCTATTGGGCGCTGGTCAACGGCACGTTGGAAGACTCGGCGAGCGAATGGCGCGATTGGCTGCTTAAAGATGAAACAGCCGAGCGGATGCGCGTCGTAGCAGCCGGCCGAGCGGGGGCAAAGCAAGCCGTCCTGCGCTATCGACTGCTCGCTGCGACGGGCGATGGGAGCGTGCTGGTCGAAATTCAACTTCTCACGGGGCGTAAACACCAAATCCGCGTCCAGTTCGCAAGCCGCGGTCTACCGATTTTAGGCGATCGCAAGTATGGCAGTGCGATACCCTTTCCGAACGGAATTGCGCTGCACTCCCGGCGACTGGTCGTCGAGCACCCGGTCAAGAAGGAGCGGATTGCCCTGGAGGCGCCGCTGCCGCCCCATTGGCGGCCATGGGTAAAGAATGACAACATCAGCGCGTCGCCGGAGGATTAGATGACCGCCGCCTTCGTGCGGCTAATCCTTTGTGGGGAACGGATTTTCGTTCCTTAGCTCCCTTTCCTGCTCCACGGCGGGGCAAAAATCCGGCTACAATTGTTGTATCTCATCAAATTGGTCCTTTTCTTGCCGCTCGGCGTATTTCCTTGCAGCCCGTCTCTCGACTGTCGTTTGCCAAGAATGCCTTAGCCAGCGGCCTGGTCAGTCAGGCCGATCTGGACGCCGCCATTGCGCAGTTCCGAGCGGACAAGACGAAGGCGGCCGATCCCCAAGCAAGCCGCGATGTACTGCCGGACGGTCATCCCACCGATGAACAGCTTGCCGACCAGCTTGTCATGCGTAACCGGTTAAGCCGCTTCCAAGCCACGCAACTATTGACCGGCAATACGAAGTTCAATCTAGGGCCATACCGAATTGTCGATGCCCTCGGTCAGGGCGGCATGGGCCAGGTGTTTCGCGCCGAGCATGCGATCATGGGCCGCACCGTGGCGGTCAAGGTACTGCCCAAGAGCAAGTCCACGCCCGAAGCCATCGCCTACTTCACGCGCGAGATCCGAGCTCAAGCCGCCTTAGACCACGAGAACCTTGTGCGTGCGCTCGACGCCGGGCACGACGGCAACGTGTACTTTCTGGTCTGCGAATACGTGCCGGGAGCCGACCTGCGCCGTTACTTGCGCGATCGTGGGCCGCTGGGGATGGGCGAAGCCGCCACGATTATTACACAGGCCGCGCAAGGACTCGAACATGCGCACCAAAACGGGTTGATCCATCGGGACGTAAAGCCGGCGAACCTGCTCGTCACTCCCGAAGGGCACACCAAGGTTTCCGATCTGGGTCTCGTCGGCTCGCTCAGCGACGCGGACAACGACCCGCGCGCTGGAAAAGTTGTAGGCACAGCGGATTATCTGGCGCCTGAGCAATTACGGTCGCCTCGCTCTGTCACAGCGGCCAGCGATGTTTATTCGCTAGGTTGCACGATCTACTACGCCGTAACCGGTAAGGTGCCGTATCCTGGCGGCAATGTGCGCGACAAGATTCGCCGCCATTGCGAAGACACGCCGCTTCATCCGCGGCTGTTGAACCCGTCGCTCAGCGAAGCGTTTGTTGAGGTGATCGCCGCCATGATGGAGAAGGATCCCGCCAATCGAATTAGCACCGCGGCCGAGGTCGTCGAGCGATTGAAACCGTGGGCGGGTGAGACGGTCTCTTCCCCACGCGATCCCGAAGTGGTGCGGCGGCTGCGCGAAGGAGACTTCGAGTTGGACAGCGGGGGCGGCGAAATAGTCGATACGTCGATCAGCTTTCAATTCGACCTGGCTACGCCGCCTCATGGCCAACCTCGCACCGCCGAAGCTGCGCCGCCGGCGGTGCCCGTGCGGCGAATGATCGACGCGCCCCCAATTCCGGCTAAGCCAATTGCAAGTCTACCTCCCGGCCAACAGTTTCCGATCCACCTCGCCGGCGCCGCTCCGCTGGCTATGGCGAAGAAACGACGATCGTGGAGCATGACGACCGTGCTTGCGTTGGTGGCCACGGTTATCCTCGGGGGCCTCATTGCCATATTGGTGCAACTAGCGCGGAATTAAAGCGAGGCCGCGTTGACAGGCACAATTCGCGACCGCAGAATTCACGACGAGAACCAGGAAATGCCTATGGCTACCGCTCTTCCCCCATCAGCACCTGTGTCGGCGTACGACACGCTCGCCGACCTGCTCGAATCAATCGGCGATGTGCCGCTGACGCGCATTCGTGCGAATCCGGCCCCCGGCACCGCCACGGAGAAAGACGTGGTTGCGATTCGTGACCGGGAGCGACGACTTTACGAACTCGTGGACGGAGTGCTGGTGGAGAAGACTATGGGCTGCTACGAATCAATTCTCGCACTTGAGATCGCCCATCTTATTCAGACGTTCCTTGATCACCACGATCTGGGAGTCGTGGCGGGCGAGGGTGGGATGATCCGTTTTCCGCCGGGCGTGCGGATCCCCGATGTCTCATTTGTTGCCTGGACGGCGTTGCCTTCAACGGAAGCGCTGCATCAGCCAATTCTCGCAACGGCGCCCGCCCTCGCAGTCGAAGTGCTATCGAAAAAGAACACGCGCAAAGAGATGGCCAGGAAACTTCGAGAATACTTCGACGGCGGCGTCGAGCAGGTTTGGTATCTCGACCCCAAAAAACGCACGATGCAGGTCTTCAGCGCCATTGATCGATCGACAATCTTCGACGAGAATAGCCTCGTCGATGGCGGCGACGTGTTGCCGGGCTTCACCATGCGAGTAGCCGACGTCTTCGCCCGCGCCGACCGCAAGCGCCCTTAGTCGCTGGCCTTGTCCCGGCCGTTGCGTTAGCCGTTCCACGCCCGCACGAGTACCGCGCTGGCCTGCCCTTGCGGCGTTACATTGAGGTTCAGAACGCTGCGGCCTGGGCTCATGCCCGGCTTCGCGGCGACGATCGGACAGGCCGGGTCGGGCGTTTCAAAGTTGAGAATGGGGAACAACTCGCCGTTCTGCATGGCCAGCATACTGGCAATCAGCTCCACCAGCCCGCTGCCGGCGCCCAGATTACCGAAGTAACTTTTGGCCGCGGTAACCGGCAACGTATCGGCGCGCGGGCCAAAGACCTCGCGGATGGCGGTTGCTTCCTCTGCATCGCAAGTTTGCGTCGCCAAGCCATGGGCGTGGATGTGTCCCACGTCGTCGATTGTCGCGTCGGCGTCGGCCAGCGTCATGCGAATCACGTTGGCCAGTGCCCGGTCACGGTGGGCGACGAAGTTGCGGTCCGTGACCTGCGACGACCCATGGCCGACGATTTCACCGTAGATCGTCGCTGCGCGTGCCTGAGCGTGTTCCAGTTCCTCGACGATTACCGCCGCGGCGCCTTCGCCGAGCACCATTCCCCGTCGATTTAAATCAAACGGTCGCGAGGCCCGGGCCGGCTCCACTCCGTTCATTGCCAACTGCTCGGTTTGGATGGCATGCACGGCCTTCATCGGATGCACGCGCGTGCCAGTCGCCCCAGCGATCATCAAATCGGCATGCCCTCTGGCAATCGTGCGAAACGCCTCGCCCACCGCCAGGTTCGACGCTGCTTCGCGCAGAGTGATCGAGTTATTCGGTCCCCGCAGGTCGTTGAAGATCGCCACATGGCTCGCCGGCATGTTGGGGAGATACTTAAGCAGCCACAGCGGCGAAAGCTGCGGCATGCCTTCGGTCGCCCAGCGAGTGTAGACGAATCGTCCTTCAGGATCGCGGCACTTTTCGATTCCCGCACTAAACTCTTCGGGCAAGGTGAGCATGTAATCGGCGCCGTAGACGCAACCAGCCCGCTCAGGCAAGTAGCTTCCTGACCCCAGCCGTCCGTCGTGGATTGCAAGCTGCGCAGCCGCTACACCCATTTGGATTTCGCGGCACATCACTTTGAGTGCCTTGCGGATCGCCTTCTTCTGGTCTTTGTCCAAAGGGCCGAAATCATCTGCCTCGCCCGTGAACCCGCGCGCTTCAGCCGCAAAGGACATGGGGAAACTGTCGGTCGGTATACTGGCGAATTTCTGCACGCCGCTCTGCCCGGCGACCAAAGCCTCCCAAAGAGCGGCCTTGGTGTTCCCCAAAGGACTAATCAGTCCAACCCCGGTAATTACGGCCCGACGCGACGACTTCATGCAAGTACTGGAGAGTGATGGATGGTGACGGACGAAAGCGATCTGGGACGGATGGTCGCCCGCGAACGGCCGCGACAAGTTGCCTAACCAGTATATCGCTCCTATTTTGCCTCAACAATCCAGGCTTTCCCGGATCGGAGGCGAGGTCGTCAGCGCGACGCGGGTAAGCCACCCCCAATCGGCGTCGTCATTACGGTCGCCGGCCGGCCGTTGGGACCGCGACTTTCCACAAAGATCAGCAGATCCACACGTGGGGGTGTCGAAACCAGCGGCAAGCGCAGGCCCTGCTCGACGGGCACCGGGGGAGCCACCATCCCGCAGCCGATCAGCAACACCTGCTCAACCGGCCAGCGAAAGCGTTCGTGCAACCGAAAACTGCTCAATTTGGGAACCTGGACCTGGGTCCGCTGCCGGGGGGCGGCAGCCGTCGGGACGTCGAGCATCACCGGCTGCAGTTCCTCGACTTGATCGAGGTTGCACTTCACCACCGCATCGATCGTCCGGCCGTCGAGCGATAAGAGCGGGCTGAGCTCCAACGAATAGCCCTCGTCGATCTGACCGGAGATGGGCTGAAACCCCGGCCATGCCTCCGGGCTCAGCAGCACGCCGCGCACGTAGTTATGCGTTCGGGCGGCGGTCGCTACCGCGGTTTGACCATTGTTTACCAACAGGTGCGGCGCGCTGTGCTCGCGATGGTCGTTCCGCTTCCGCAGCTCGCCTTGGAGTAAGGCTGCATCCTCCTTGGCGAGCAACCAGGCCTGCACGCCTTGCGTCTGCACGTTGACCGGCCGCAGCATCCGCTGAGCCTTCGCGCGCCAACTTGGGCTGTCGAGGCTGATCACGCGGATGCTGAAGGCGTGCGTTTCCGCCTCGCTGTTGACGAACCGATCGACCACTTCACCGACGATCGCCTGCGTCTGGGGCGTGTGATATACACGCAGTGTGCGGGCGTCGGCCGCCAGAAGAGCCGGAGTTTCGCCGTGCCACGCCTCGTACCCGGTCTCGCGCAAGATCCAATCGATGATCGCCTGTTCGGGGCGATTGGTGCTCGTCACGCGCGCTGTATATGAAGTGATGTCGTACTCGCGCCAGACCTGTCCCTGATCGTTTGGCAGTGTGCCGTTGCCGCTGGTCACTTTGGCGCGCGAGACTTTAGGCGCCACGGTCTCGTCTCCCGCGGGGAGAGAACTAGGTTGCGTCGATGACGTCTCGCGAACGCCAAGCGCCTGCGCCGGGCCAGCCGGTTTGACGACGCCGATTGCTACCGGCGACCGCCAAGCGCCGCTCGTGTCTCCCCGCGGAGGTGTGGCCGACGGCGCGGCATTGCTTCCCGCGCGGTCGCGTGCGGTCTGGTCGCCTTTCGCAGAACCGCGGTTGTATACCGTGGCAATCTGGGCCTGGGCGAACATGGGCAGCTCGGCCATTATCAGTGCCATCGCCGCGAGTGATCTGAAGAATGTCATCCCCGCCTCCCTGCTCTCGCGCAGATTGTAGCGCAACGTGGCCCCTGCTCCACGGGCCGCGGAGTATAGGAAAGCCATAAAAGCCACGCAAGGCCGCTCCGCCGCTGCTTAAGCCGCCTGCGATACCCGCGGATGCGAATCGCCGGGCTCGATTTGTCCGGCCTCGTCGTGGGTTTCAATGACGTGCTCGACGATGAATCTTGGTCGGCGGCGTGTCTCATCGAGGTTGCGCCACATGTACTCACCGAGCACGCCGGTCATCAGCAGTTGGACGCCGGAGACGACCAGGATCACAACCATCAGCGAGGCCCAACCGTCGGTCTCAATGTCGAAGAACCACCGCATCGCGATGATGCTGATCGCATAAAGGACGCCGATTAGACTCAGGCCAACCCCCAGCAACGAACACGCGCGCACTGGCACGTAGGAGAATGCCACGAATGAATCGATGAAGTACTTGAGCTTTTTGCCCAAGGTCCACATCGACGTGCCGTAGCGCTGTTCTCGGGCGCGGCGGCGGTAATATACGACCGCCGGATCGAAGCCGAGCCACAGGATCAGCCCCATCAAGTAGGCGTTGCTTTCCTGGATGCCGTTGATCAGGTCGCAAACCTGACGATCGATCAGGAAGAAATCGAAGCCCTGCTTGGGCATGGACTTCACGGCGAAACGGCGAAAGAGAGCATAAAAGGTGTCCGCCAGAAGGTTCGTGAGCGGCGAATCGTCGCGCCCTTCCCGGGCCGCCAACACCACTTTCTGTCCTTGCCGCCAGAGCGCGAGCATTTTGTGAATCAGCTCGGGCGGGTCTTGCAGGTCGGCGGCGATACACGCCACCACGTCGCCGCGGGCGTGGCCTAAGCCCGCCAAAAGCGCAGCGTTCGAACCAAAATTACGCGAGAGCTTAACGACCCGCACGCGAGTATCTTCGCCCGCCAGTCGCGCGAGGACGGCATACGAGTCGTCGCGGGAGCCGTCATCGACAAAGACAAACTCAAACGCGTTGGCGGCGTTTTTCGCGGCCAGGTTCTGAAACGCAGCCAACAAGTCGGGTAGGCTGGACGCGTTATGGAATACGGGCACCACGATCGAGACTGTCTTCGAACGTGCAAAGTTGGATACGCAATGAGATCGTTCCACGTTGAATTCCCTAGGGTCATTCGACGGAATTTGTCGTCGCATTTCGTCAGGTCGCAGGTTGAGGCATTTCGACGGCCCGTTTGGGAAGGGTAAACTTGCCGGCACGACCCAACCGATTGCCAAGCTTGTGGATCTCGAAAATGATCAAGCCTCCCTGGTCGCAAAAGCGGATCGAAATGGGGCGTCTGAATTCGTGACTTTGTTCGTGTAATCGGGCAGCGCCGGTGCTTGGGCGAGCGTCATCGCACGTCCTGGTTGTTCGACGCAAAGCGAGTCGCGTGTCTGGAAGCACACTACATAAAACAGAATCCCCGCTCCGATGGCCCCCGCCAGATGGGCAAGATACATGGCTGTGCCCATGAACGGACCATGGTGCATCCAATAGAGCTGATCGGGGTAAAGAAACGCGTTATCGAGGAAGATTCCATCGATATTCAACCAGATTTTACTGGCAAAGACGCTGACTGCCGCCACGATGACATAGGAACTGGTTTTCCAGCGGAGCGCTTCGGTCGCCTTGACGAACAACGGCGCCAACATCGGAATCAGGTAAATCTCGTGCCGCGATTCGCTATCGAGGCCGTGTAAGAAACCAGCCAGAACGGCCAGGGTCAGGCCGACGCCGTGCTGATGGATGATTCGGCAAATCGGCCGCCAGAGCATCGCAGCCAGCAACAACCAGGGCCCGAAGTAGGCAATGTGGGCGACAAAAGAAACTCCCGGCTTGGCCACTGCGCCGACGCCGACAATCAATACGTAAACGCTGAACGCCATGTAGCCGGGACGATCGGTCAAGGCAGCCTGAAATACTTTGATTACGACGACCATCGCCACCAGTGCCACGAGTGTTCCCAGGCGGGACCACGACAGCCAGCGGCGAAAGTCAAATAGCGCGGCGTTATTGAGCAACAGCCGGCTGCCGAAAAAGACATAGGCCAAGGCAACGGCCATACTGAGCCGAATCACCGGGCCGATCGGCTCCAGGAAGCCGAACACCGGTCCACTGAGCCGATCGAGCACGTAGTAGATGCCGAGACCGATGTAAAGCGTGAACAGACCGGCGCCGATCAGGTTCAAGTGAAATGGGGCGGGCGACGCGCGTTCGTCGCGCGCCGGATCGCGCGGAAAAAGGATCAGGATCGCGCCGATATAGATCAGCGTTGGCCAGACGAAAGCCCCAATTGCGGTCAACACGAAGAGTGCAAGCTGGCGCTGCGCGAGATAGGCCCAGACCATGCCCGCGCTCACCGCATAGGCCGGCATATCAGTCAACACCGGGTTGAACGACGTGTTCTTGAGCACTGCGTAGTTCAAGAATAATGCAGTGAAGCCAAGCCATTTGCCTCGCGCGCTGATGCTCAGGCGGTCGGCGATGCGGACCCAGAACATGGCCGCCAGCGTGATCGAGATGATATTGATCGCGGCAAAGCAATTGATGATGTGCTTGTCCGAGAGCGTCATCCCGAGCGCGCGCAGAGAGTAGTGCGTAATCGCGGCGGGAAGGATCCGTTGAATGCGGTAGGCGTCGATGCCGGTCTCGAACGCCTCCCGGTGAAAGTCCCTGGCCCATTGGGCGTAGATGGCGCCGTCCCAACCGAGGCCATTATTGAACGGAATCCGCTCGCCCGCCAAAAACGTGACCGTCGCCAACAGGCAGGCCAATGCGGGCAACTGCCAGTTCACGGGCGGTATGGATTTCCCTTGGCCATCCCCAATAGCTAACGAGGCGTCCCGCACCTGGGACTCACCGGCATGTGTATCGTAGGCATGATCGTAACTGTGGTCGTGCGACATCGGAGAGCCAAGATCCCTCTCAAGACGATCCCGCGCATCCTGCGCGCGATTGTGGACGGCGAAGTTTAGCGGCGGCGTCGCGGGGGAACAATGGCAATGCGGAAACTGGAGAATGGGGAAATAAGCTGACCCAATCCAAGGCGAAATGACGCCATAGCCGCTAAACCCATACCGGGTGCGACGTGGGCTCATACGCTCGGCAATTCGAATCCCTGCCGGCGCGGACGCGTTAGATAGCCATTAGCCTCGCTGTCGTCAACGAACTTTTCGCTCGCCGGATCCCAGCTTAGCGGGCGGCCCATTGCACGGGTGATGTTTGCCAGATGGCAGGCGCTGACCGAGCGATGTCCGACCTCAACATCGGCCACAGGCCGTTTGCGCGTGCGCATGCAGTCGAGCCAATCCTGCATATGCCAGCGCGCCTGCCACAGCGCTACTTCGTCGCTCCACTTCCGCTCTTCGTCCGCCACGTCGAGATTCTTTTTTAGTTCCGCCGCGATTTCGGGTGGATTGGAGGTGAACTTATTGCGGTTGATTTCGAGCTTACCCTGCTCGCAGATGAAGACGGCTCCTCCCATCGGTCCCCTGCCCGGTTCCAGGATGAACTTGACCTCCACCCCGTTGGAATAGCGCATGGCGACGCGCCCGTTCGGTCCATCGGATAGAGGCTTCAATTCGGTCGGTCCGGAATCATCCATACCAAGCGCCCACTGGATTTGGTCAACGCCATGAGCGCCCCAGTTCGTCATTTCGCCGCCGGCGAAATCACGCCACCGCATCCAGCCCATCCAATCGGGATGATACGGCCGCGCGGCTGCCTGGTTTAACCACGTGTTCCAGTCGAGACCCGCTGGGATCGGTTGTTCGGGCGGAAACTTGGCGGGAGAAGCTTCGGCGCCGCCGTAGTTGATCGCGCGGACCTCGAGCACCTTTCCCAGGCCGCCGTTACGGATCAGCTCACATGCCACACGGTTCATAGCCATCGAACGCTGTTGTGACCCAACCTGAAGCACGCGCTTATGACGCCGTACAGCTTGCACGAGCGCCCGTCCTTCGCTGATATACAGCGTCAGGGGTTTTTCCGCATAGACGTCCTTGCCCGCCTGACAGGCATGAATGCACGGCAGCACACGTTGGAACTCGCCCGTTGCCACGATAACGCCGTCGATGTCCTTCCGATCGAGGAGTTTGCGATAGTCCTGGTACACGGGCCACGAGCCGTTGCTCTTGGCCTTGAAGGCCTCAGCCCGCGGCAGATTGCAATCGCACAGCGCGACGATCTCGGCGGAGTCGGGAAGTTGCTGTAGCAAAAGCGAGGCGCGGCCGCCAACACCAATAGCGCCTACTCTGATCCGGTCATTGGCACTCGTTTGGGCGAGGGCTGCATGCCGGGATACAACCAACGGTGCGCCGATCGCGCTCGCTGCAAGCGTCCTCGCGGTAGCGCCGAGAAACTGGCGTCGACTAGGACGGTACGTCATTCGCTGTTGATGTTCGTGCATAGCGCGTGGCTCTCCACGGTTGATGGTTGTGACGCCCCTTGCGAGAGCGGATCCGGAATCGCCGGCAGATTACCTGACAAACCAAACCTTCGCCAGCGGGTCGCTCTTATAAAAGTCGAGCATCAGCTTGGCTACTTTCTGACGGCCGGCTTCAGAGGGGTGCGTGCCGTCCGAGGCAAGATCCTTGCGGCGGTAGGTCAGGCCGTCCGCCTTGCGCGGAGTAACGCCATCTGCCCACAGGTACGGTCCCCACAGCAAGGCGGGAGCACGCACTTCGCCGCGCTCGGCGTCGTAATTCAATGCCTTGTCCCCGCTGATCTGCCCTTGAATTAACCAGCGGACGACGAATGCGGACTCATAGGCGTAGGGTTCCGGGTTGAGCGGGCCGGTCGAATATCCGCCGTATATGCGACTAGAAAGGTACGCCGCGTGGAGGTTTGGAAATTTTGCTTTCGCGTTCTGAATAACTGCCCGGGTGTCCCTTTCGAGCTTCTTGCCGTGCTCAGCCAGATTGCCACGAGGAACTTTATTGGCCAACTTGATCCAAGCGACCTGAACCTGCGCGGGCGCCACCTTTGCTGTGGCGAGGCGGCGGGCCGCTTCCTGCCACGGACGCGCCTGCGGATCGACCCACTCGGCCATCGCCTGCCCTCCCTGAGCGCAATCCACGATCGTCACGCGGGGCGATTTCGCCGAATCGGCATCGGCCAGCCGCTTGAATGTCGAGAACTCCTGCGTTGCATTCGACATACTGATGGAGACGAAACCAATCGTCCCGTTCTCAGCCGGACGGCCAGCGGCATCGAGCGGTTCAATTTTAGCCAGTGCAGTCGTGGCCAACTTGCGGTGCTCCGCGGGCGGTTCGTTTTTGCCGTTGCCGTAGAGGCCGCCATCCTCCCCCTGATACCGTTCATCGGCCGACATCTCGGTCAGGGGTTTCTGGCCGATCTTCTCCTTACCACCCGTGGGTTGCACATTGCGACCCGGTTGTGCCCACACTGTGAAACCACAGACGACCAGGGTCCAAGCCAGCGCGCCGATGAGCGCTTTCATTGCAAGCCTCCCGCCGAAAAAATCGATAATTGCCGCCCATGTCACGTGTCAGTTTAGGCCAGGCGTGACGATGCAGGCAGTATCGGCTTGTGGACAGAGCAATGCAAGGTATAGCCTCATTGCAGAGCAGTGATTGACCAATTTTTGCGAAGCGTCGATCATTGTCTTTCGAAGAACCATTGAAGCGATCGCGTCACAGGGAGTAACGGTCAATGGAATACGTCCAACTTGGCACATCGGGGCTTAAGGTTTCGCGTCTCTGTCTGGGCTGCATGAGCTACGGCGTGCCCGAGCGAGGTGCGCATCCCTGGACGCTCGACGAAGAACAAAGCCGTCCGTTCATTTCCCGCGCACTGGAGCTTGGCATCAATTTTTTCGACACCTCGAACTCCTACTCCGACGGCACCAGTGAGGAGATCGTCGGCCGCGCGCTGCGCGACTTTGCGAAGCGGGACGAAGTCGTCATTGCGACCAAGGTCTTCTTTCCGATGCGGAAAGACGCTAATGCCCGCGGCCTATCGCGGAAGGCGATCCTGAGAGAAATCGACGCGAGCCTGACACGGCTAGGCGCGGACTTTGTCGATCTGTACCAGATTCATCGCTGGGACTACTCGACGCCAATCGAGGAGACCCTCGAGGCGCTCCACGACGTCGTGAAGACCGGCAAGGCGCGCTATATCGGCGCCTCCTCGATGTACGCCTGGCAATTCTGCAAGGCGCTCGGCCTCGCGGACAAACACGGCTGGACGAGGTTCATATCGATGCAAAACCACTACAACCTGCTGTATCGTGAAGAGGAGCGCGAAATGCTTGGGCTTTGCCAGGCGGAAGGAATCGGAGTCTTGCCATGGAGTCCGCTGGCTCGCGGCCT
The DNA here is from genome assembly GCA_040901795.1 of Pirellulales bacterium. GTDB lineage: Bacteria > Planctomycetota > Planctomycetia > Pirellulales > JALHPA01 > JBBDYH01. Next base: position 21,290 of record JBBDYH010000037.1, on the reverse strand, counting down.
GCTCGCGCGGCCTTGGCAGACGACCTCCAGCACCGGCAGGGCAGCAACCGATGAGTTCGGTAAGAAGCTTTATGCCAGGTCCGCAAACGAAGATCGAGCGGTGGTTGATCGCGTCGGCGAAGTCGCCGACGGGCGTGGCGTTTCGCGGGCTCAGATTGCGATCGCGTGGCTCTTGAGTAAGCCGGTTGTGACGGCGCCGATTATCGGAGCTACACAATCGCACCAACTTGAAGACGCCGTTTCCGCCCTCAGCATCAGCCTGGACGCAGGTGAACTCAGGAAACTCGAGGAGGTCTACGTCACACACGCCGTTGCCGGATTCGAATGAGGCAGGCAACCGAATTGGCACGATCTGAAAAGGGGATTTGTTTGATCCTGCAAAGCGGAGGGCACGAGATTCGAACTCGCAACCGGTTACCCGGCACCACATTTCCAGTGTGGCCGCTAGCCATTCGCTTACCCTCCGGGTCTTTTATACTTTATCCGTACGTGGTCGCGTTGCAAAGGTTTCGAGTCGATAGCGATTGCCTTTTCTGATGCACGATTGTTTTGGCCTCGAAACGCCGGCAGGCCGACCGCGCCAACGTCTTAGCCAGCTTGGCCTCCTATGAACGCGAAGTCCGGTCAGGCAGCAGCCCGTAAACGTGGCGTGACGTGGGGCGGACGGCAAGTGGGGACTCGCGTGCGTGTGACGCCGGAGAAAGAGCGGACCATTCGAACGATGCGAAAGAGTGGCGAGAGTATCGCAGCGATTGCCCGAGCCACTGAGCTAAGCAGACCCACTGGCCACAGCGTGCTGAGTCTTATATCTTGATTGGTCGATTCGACCGGGTGGGTCAATATCTGAACATGCGACCATATGGGTACTGACGTATAGACGCGAGCTCTATCCCCTCGGTACACTCAGTCGTGGTTTGAGCCGCCGCGTCGCCGTCTCACGGTACACCGCAAGCAACTAGCTACGGGGTGGACGGCTCGGCGAGTTGCGTTCCAATTCGCTAGAGTCATGACCAAGCGAGGCCGCTAGGGGTCAACCATGCAAAGAATCAGTCTTCACGCCGCGCACGATCACATCATCGGGCTGACGAAGTTCCGAACGCCAATTGTGGCAGTTGAGGAATTGCTATGGAACTCCCTTGATGCCGATGCCGAGAACGTCAACGTCAGCTTGACACTCAACCATATTGGCGGCCTTACGCGACTTGTCATCGCCGACGATGGACACGGGTTGCCGCTGGCCAAGGCGGAAGAATCGTTCGGCAGCATCGGGGGTTCGCCCAAGCTGAAAATGAACGAGACTCCCAAGGGCCGCCGTCCCCACGGAAAGACCGGGCGCGGTCGATTGAAGGCGTTTGGCCTGGGATCAACCGTCCGATGGGAAAGCCATTTTCTGGAAAACGGCAAGTGCCAGAGATTTTCGATAACTGGGCATCGGTCCACAATTGACAGCTTTGAGATTAGTGACCCCGTTGACGTGGCGGAACCCCGATCCGGTGTTACAGTCGAGATCACGGGCATTGACGGGTTGTTCTCGTCGTTGGTCAATTCCGAGTACGCCGCAACCGAACTGGCGCAGCGCCTTGCGCTCTATCTCAATCAGTATCCTGGAATCGAGATCATTTACGACGGCGTCGCGGTCGATGCAACGACCGGGCAGAGCCACACGGCTGACTATGAAGTTGAGGTAAGAGTGTCTCCCGATGAGACACACAAGGCAACGCTTACAGTCATCGAATGGGATCGAACAACCAACCGCGCCCTTTACTTGTGCGACCGCGACGGTTTCGCTCGGGACGAGCGACCGCCGGGGATTCAAGCACCGGGGTGGGACTTCACCGCTTACTTCAAGTCGGAACTTGTGGAGAAGTTAGATTCCGAAGACGCATTGGCCCTTGATGAACTGCATCCCACCGTCAAGGCCATTGTTGACGTGAGCAAGGATGCATTGCGCACGCATTTCCGCAAGCGGGATAGCGGGCGTGGGGCCGATTTGGTTCGGCAATGGAAGGCAGAGCGAATTTATCCCTATGAAAACGCCCCAGCCGATCCCGTAACGACGGCGGAGCGGGAAGTCTTCGACGTTTGCGCCGTCAATGTCCACCAATACTTGCCCAGTTTTGAGAACCAAGACCGCGCCAACAAGCTGTTGACGTTCCGGCTTATCAAGCAGGGCATCGAATCGAACCCGACCGCGCTACAGACAATTCTCCGCGAAGTTCTCGCGCTGCCCGCAGAGAAGCAGGACGAGTTTGCCAAGTTGCTCGGCAAGACGAAGCTGTCAGCGATTATCAACGCTGCAAACATCGTGGTTGATCGGCTCGATTTTTTGGCTTCACTTCACGAATTGTTGTTCGGCGAACATCACAAGACGTTGAACGAACCACGGCAATTGCATCCGATCCTTGCCAACGAATTGTGGCTGTTTGGCGAACAGTACCAACTTGGCGTTGACGAGCAATCGCTGAAAAACACGTTGCTCACCCATATCAAGTTACTGGGGCGGGAAGAGGTTGTGACCGATGTTGCAAGCGTCAAAGACTTGGACGGCCGGGACCGGTACCTTGACCTTTTACTCTATCGCCAGTTCCCTACGATGCGGGAAGGGCACTTCGAGCATCTCGTTGTTGAACTGAAGCGGCCTTCCATCACGCTCGGCAAAAAAGAGATTGGCCAGATTGAAGAATATGCGTTTGCCGTCAATGACGATCAGAGATTTGACAAAGAACAAACGCAGTGGAACTTCGTCTTAATTGGCAACGACCTTGATCCTTTCGCCACTCAAAAATGCAGTTCGGACGACCGTGCGTTTGGGCATATCAAAACTGGGCAGGTAAACATCTACGTTCGGAAGTGGGCGACCGTAATTGCGGATGCCAAGTGGCGATACGAGTTCTTTCGCAAGCAATTGGAGTACCAAGCGACAACCGACGACGCGCGGGCTTACTTGAAAGACCGACATTCCAAGTATTTTCCTGAAACGGACCAACCCGCCGGCGCGAATGGATCGGCGCAGACGGGCGGGGCAAATGGATCGGCGCAGCCCAGCCCTGTAAGCGTGCATCCAAAAGCGGCAACTGCCGGGAAGCCCAAAGGCAGGACAAGCAAGCGGGCCAAACCGCCTTTGGCCTGATATGCGGGTATAGGTTGCGCTATTTCTGTGCTCGCGCGAGATTCAACTCAAGCAGCTTGCCGAGCAAATCATCGTCAGTAAGTGAATCGGGCCATCCGTAAGCGGCGAAAACGGCGGCGATGTCGTGCGCCTCCATCGTTGGCTTATTCTTTTGCCTTGCCAGTCAAAAATGGCTCGAAGATTGCCTTGTCGATGCCTGTGTAGGTCGCCGTAAACCGAAAGATGTCTCTCGCTAGTTTGATAGTTCGATCATTGTATGCGCCGTCTGGAACGTTCACACCCAAAGCCAATCGTGAACACATTGCGTCCATACAAGCCAAGACGAGGTGCGAGCTATCCATCGCTTGCACAAATCGGTTGACCAATTCTGCAAGGGACTCAAAAAACGGCGGCTTAACTGTCAGCCGAGCATCAGGTACGAGCTTCGCGATTTCATCGAACAACACCTCTCGATCACGCCGTTCCCGTGACCCACCCAAAATCGACGTTAGAAGTCCCTCTGTTACCTGATCGATATTGTGCCGAACGATTAGACCACATATCCGCATAATGGCGTAACATAAACCGATCGCCAATTGATGAACGAGCAAAGCATGATGAGCATTGCCGACGGCGACCTTTCCCGCCAGTTGCTGAATAAGGTGTAGAAGGTTTATCACATTTCGATGGGCTGGAAGCATCCAGTAGTCTGTCCTCAAGTAACCTGCTTGCGCGGCAAACTCGGCCTTGTATGCGTCGCGTGCCTTAGCTTTGACTTCGTACAGCTTTGCTTCATTCTCGATCATCTGCGGGCCGATACCGGCCGATGACAACATTGAGGCGATGTTGTGTTCGTCTAAGCACCAAATGCCCAATTCTTTTCCAACTTCACGAGCATTGTCATCGATGCGCTTTTGCACAAAATAGCTCTTGTGCGCTCCGAAGAAGTGGCTTACGCCGCTTAATTTTAGAAGATTCTCCATCGCCCCTTCCTCTGTGCTCTTGCATTCAGCGACGGCGACAGCATCTTGATAATCTACATCGACTCGCACGCCCAACACGTCGAAGTCTGTGATTTGCTTTCGACTATACTTTTGCTGGTAACTATAGGCGTTTAGCTCCACCTCATGAAACACGACATAGCCCTGCTTTCTGAACAGTGCGGCCGTGCGGAACTTTAATTGCAGGTCTTTGTCAGACAAGGCCACTAGACCCTCCGATAATCAAGTGGTTAAGACGGTCAACACTCCCCGCACTCAGTCCAGTTGTTGACACCGAGCGCACTTCAAGGCGGGTCTTAGTTGGCGAGCCGTACATGCCTGGGAGTAACAATTGTCGTGCATCCGCTTCCCGTGAGTCGTGCTTTACAACGTCCGTCACGGTCAAGTACTGGATCGCAAGATCGAAGGCGCGAAGATTCTCATCAGTATCAGTCAAACGGAACAAATATCGGTCGGTATAGTGAGGGCTTTTGACAACTCGGCCAATACCGAGCTTTTGTAGGAGTACATATTGGTTCTTTATCTCTGAGTGCGGGCCAATTACTTTTCTATCCCGAAGCCGCGTCAAAATGAGAAGTGGGTCAACAATGCGCGTTACGCCGGCAAAATGTTGCCCATAACGCACACATGCAACAATTGCGCGCGCCTTTTCGAGAATCGATTTTTCAAGTTGGCCAACTCCCTGGAGTGGCGTAAACACAAATTGCTTTGGGCCGGCTGTCGAATTAACGCTTGGCGTCGGGAGGCAACCGGTCTTGATCGCTTCGCGCAAAATCGGATCGGTTTCAAGATCAACAGGCTTTCCCTGATAGCTGCGGATTGTCCGAATGCGGTCGATTACATCTTCACCACGGTACTTGTCGATGAGAGCAATGAATTTCTCTGGATTCTCGTCGTGGTAGAGCGGCGAGAAGGCGATACTTCCCGCATCCGTGGGGCTTCGGTATGTCTGATAAAAGTCGCCGCTTTTACCAACGTCGCGCAGGACATTGATAACCTCGTTATCAAGACCATGCTTGCGAATGAGGTCGCGCTCGCGCATGGGGGTCATCATCAGGTCGTCAACGATGTTGACGGTCGCGCGCTCAACCTCACTTGGGCCGATGTCTGTCCAACGCTGGCCAATGGCCTCGTAGCGGTCGTTCAGCAATGGCACGCGCTCCTCGATTTTGGCGATGTCACCGCCAGACCGATGCAGCGTCACGTAATCGATTTCCTGCAACTCGTTCAGGGCCGCTTCCAGCGTATCCGCCCCGATGCCCAACTCGCCGCCAGCGGCGAGCAGTGCGCGATAGTCGTTGATTACATCTTGGCCGCGTATGAGGCTGCATACACGTGCTGCCGCTCCGAGCTTCTTGGACTTACGGAACTCGGCCTCGACAATGCCGCCGGTTTGTCGGGTCAGTCCTTCATTGATCTCTTGAAGGCGAGCGGCAATTATTTGCTTCTCAAGTGGCATTGTGAGCTGTCTTGTCGTTTGCACCGGGCCGGCGCGATACTGCTTAAAGCAAAGAAGCTTGCCGATCGGATCGGCTTACCACAGCCCAACGGCGCGTCGGGGGTCGCTACAGCCGTTTGGCTTGTCGATGTGTCCCCGGTAATTGGTGCATTTTAACGGGAGCAGGTAATATTGGGAACCTGCCGAACCATGGTGTTACGTCTGAATCAGCGCTCAACCTGACGCCAGCCGAATGCCAAGCCGAAATCCCTCACTCGAATCGTTCTACGCGACTCTCCCTAGTGAATTTCCTGTGTGCGGCTACACGGTTCGCCTTGCCTGTACCGATGGCGGAATCTCGATCAAAGTCAGTCAGGTGCGGAATGGCGATATGCAGCCCGACATATGGACTGAACCAGTCGATGCAACCCGCGACGAGGTACGCCAGTTCCTTCGTTTTTACGTCAAAACGCAGATTGGTCCAGCGGTGCTGACGTTTGGCCGACACGACGACGTGAACCGTCGCCGGCTTGGGATGGTCAACCGTTGCCTAACTGCGTGGCGAATGATTACCGGACCGCGAGACAAGAACGGGCGGTTCAAATTCGGTGTCCGCTGCATCGCCTGGACGGAATGCGATGTTCCGCGTGGCCACTTGTGCTGGAACATAACCAAAGACCCTTCAGCGCTCTGCCACGTTCACAACAAGCCGAGCGCGCGAACGCTGTGGAATTTCGATCCCTTTCTTGACGAAGAGGCGACAGCTAGTTACCGAGAAGCGATATCGGCAATTGAGAGCGCCCAACAGGCGGAATGGCAAGTGCAAGAGAATGCGCGCGTAGCCGAAGAGCAACGCCAACGGGAAGCCGACAACGCCGCCTGGGAGGCGAAGTGGCGGCCCGTCGCCGCCCGAATCCGGCATAACGCAACCGAGCGGCAGATTTTCTACCTGTTGGAGCTTGGAGCGAAGCCGAGCGAACTGGAAGGCATCGACAAGCGGCGCGCGTCAGAAATGATCGATCGACTGAACGACGAGGAATATGAACGACGAGGCTGGACTGATTGATGAGATCGAGTAGGCGCGCAGCCGGCGCGCAAGACCAACAACCAAATGCCCCGGCTTGTGACCAGCAGTGACCAAGACTGCCGAATCGCAAGTCGGGGCTATGTCGGTAACTACGTCACTCGGAAGACTTTGCGACCAGCGCGCAGACACGATTTCCAGTGTGGCCGCTAGCCATTCGCTTACCCTCCGGATCATTTTTTACTTTAGCCGCCAGCAGTGTCGTTGCAAAGGCGGCAAGAGAAGGCTTGTGCTCCGGACAAGCTAAAGCTTGAACTCCAACGGACAAGCTAAAGCTTGAACTCCAGCGGCCAGTCGCCACTCGACTGCGGCCCCTGTTGGCGGGCAAGCGTGGCGGGGCGTAAGATAGACGTATCGCTCGCAAGATTTTCCGGTCCCACGGCGGAAACTTACAAATGATTCTCCGACGTGTCGCATTCAAGCCGCTCTGTCGGCAATGCGGTCACAAGTTCGAAAGGCCCACACCTCGCTGCCCAATGTGCGGTCTGCGGACCGGATACGTCGAGCCGCTCCGCGCGCCACTGCGATCGGGGATCGGAAAGCGCCCTTCCAATGCCCAAATCGTGGCGGAATCCGATCTCGACGAAGACGCCGACGATATTGCGCTCGCGCCGCCGTTCGAGCGGACTGCTGCTGCGACGTCGTCGCTGGAGATGTATCCGCAGACAGAGAATGAGGTCGCGGCGCCAAACGAGCCGGCGCCCGTCGCGCGCCGAGTCAGCTTAGGCAGCTTGTTGATCGGGACGACGCTGGTTGCGGCCTGTCTGGGACTCGGTCGTGTTTCACTGGCGGGCGGGATCATCGCCTTTTTGGTTCTGGTACCCGCCTACATTCGCACGCTGTCAGCCATCTCGTACTACTGCGACCATGGGCGCGAGCTTGGCCGAGATGACATTGCGTCGGTCTTTGCCACCTCGTTGGTGCTGTCGCTGATGGGACTTGCCGCAGCCGGTCTGGTGTTTTTGGTGACGACGTTTCTCACCGGTCTCGTGACACGTTTCCTGCCGTGGGACGGACCGGTTCCTCTGGCGACATTCTTGGGAACAGCAGCGGCGTTTGTGACCGTGTTCGTCTTGGTGCACCGGGTGTGGCCGGTGAATGAGGATTGAACCGGCGATGTAGTAGGCACACTCCGTGTGCTCCCGGCGCGCCGGGACACACGGAGTGTGCGGCTACAGCACGCGCCGCGGAGCGGCACAGCGGCGTTCCCACGC
>JBBDYH010000037.1:0-13434 GCA_040901795.1 Pirellulales bacterium | reverse complement strand
GGGGTGCGTTATGACTACGGTGGGTCAATCGACGCCGGCGCGGGCGCCGGCGATCAGATTGATGAACTCCCGGTTCGATTTGAACTTGGCCAGCCGGCTGGTGAGCTGCTCCATGGCATCGACGTGGTGCATGCTGGTCAGCGTGCGGCGGAGCATGGTCACGGCGTGCAGAGTCTCGGCATCGAGCAGCTTTTCTTCGCGCCGCGTGCCGGACTGCGTGATGTCGATCGATGGAAACACGCGGCGGTCGGAGAGCTTGCGGTCCAGCACCAGCTCCATGTTGCCCGTACCCTTGAACTCCTGGAAGATCAGCTCGTCCATGCGGCTGCCGGTGTCGATCAGGGCGGTCGCCACGATGGTCAGCGAGCCACCCTCCTCGAACAACCGCGCCGTGGCGAACAGCTTCTTGGGAATGTCGAGGGCCTTGATATCGACGCCGCCCGACATCGTCCGTCCGGTGTTGCCTACCCACTTGTTGAACGCTCGCGCCATGCGCGTAATCGAGTCCATGAGCAGGAACACGTCCTTGCCCATTTCGGCCAACCGCTTGCAGCGTTCGACAACGAGCTGCGACAGCCGCACGTGGCTTTCGACATCGCGATCCAGCGAGCTGGCGATCACTTCGCCTTTCACCGTACGGCGCATGTCGGTGACCTCTTCGGGCCGCTCGTCGACCAACAGCATGATCAAGTACACTTCAGGATAGTTCTGCGCGATCGCCTGGCTGATGTGCTGCAGGAGGATGGTCTTGCCGGTGCGCGGCGGCGCGACAATCAAGGCGCGCTGTCCCCTGCCCAACGGAGTGAGCAGGTCCATCACGCGCGTGGTCAGCGGCTGCTGTCCGGTTTCGAGCTGCAACCAGCTCTCGGGGTTGATCGGTGTCAACTGATCAAATGTCTTGACATTCGGATAGGCATCCGGAACCATGCCGTCGACATCGAAGATCTCTTTTAGCCGCGGCCCCTGTTGCCGCCGGCCGGGCTGCATCATGCCGGAGATCATCACCCCCTCGCGGAGGCGGAACTTCTCGATCATCGTGCCGGGCACGAAGGGATCGGTCCGCTCGCGTTGGTAATTGTTGTCCGGATTGCGGAGAAACCCGTAGCCGTTGGGGTGCATTTCGAGCACGCCCTTACAGGGCTCCAACGGCAGCGGCTCGCCATTCTCCACCGGCTCTACGTCGGAATAGGGCAGTCGGCCGACAGGCTCGTTGCTGCTTGGATACCGGCGCACCGGACCGCGACTGCGATGCCGTCCGTTGTCGCCTCCGCCACCGCCACCTGGATGTCCACCACCGCGGGGACCGCCATGACCGCCGCGTGGTCCGCGGCCTTTCTTTCTCTTTCCCATAGCTCACCTAGAAGCCGCTCGTCCGTATGTGCGCAAGCAATGCGCGAAGAATGAGCGGTAACGTTAAAACACCGGGCACCCCGCCCATTACCTGGAAATTAGGGGCGACCCTGAGCAAAGTACGCGGCACACCGAGTGCCAAAAAACGTATGAATGCCTACAGACAGTGCGCTTAAAGCACTCCTCGGACCGTCTAGCGGGACGAGCGGAAAAACCCTACTGGGCTAACAACCACTCCACCGTCATCGGATTCCCACCCACTCGCTCAGCATGTATCTGAGCAACACACCGGCACGCTGACCAAACCAAGCGCCAGGTCAAACCGGCTGGGCAGAAAACAGGTCCAGAAGCGTCTCTATCTCCTCGAGCGTCTACGAGGATGCCCCAGCAGGCGGCAAAGGGGTAAACCCACCACTATTACCGAGGCTCCAACCTCCAACCCCCGTCGAGCCATGAACGTGTCGAGAGGCGAAACCGTTGGAGCCGGGGCCCATCTGGGCGACGCACTCCGAAGGTTTTCTCCCGGCTGTTCACCGAGGTTCGGCCGAAGACTCCGCATCGGCCAAATGCGCCTAACTGAAAGGCAAGAACGATAACTGCAAGGTATCTTACCTAGCTCTCGGCAGTTGTCAAGGGAACCATTCAACGCGAAATGGCGAATCTGCGACGATTTTCCAGAATTTCGCGGCCCCCTTCGGGTCCTGCCGGCGGCAAACGGCTTTAACGCCTGAGCGGGTCATCCAATCCTCGCTCCTTCTACGTCGCCATCGTCGGATAGTTCAGGGGGACTTTCCCGATTTGGCGGCTTATTCGGCTAATTTCTCGACATTGCGCCCTTTTGGCAAAACCCGCACAACCGTTTCAGCCGATGAACGAAGCGAGCGAATTCTCGCGCCCGTTGAGTTCCCTGTTTCAAGAGGGGTTGCGCGCTTATGCGAGTGGCACAACTTTCGATCGCTGTTCTGCTTCTCTCGCTGATTTCGACCGCAACGGCGGAAGCCGAGGTAGCCATCCAGTGGCTGACGGATCTGGAGAGCGCCAAACGCACGGCCGCGGAAACCAACCGGCCGATCCTGGTGCATTTCTGGTCGCCAGTTTGCGCGCCGTGCGTCAGGCTCGACCAGGAGGTGTTTGCGCGCCCCGACGTCAAACGAGAAATGGAACGCATGTTTGTGCTCGTCAAATTGAATGTCGAGAACGAACCAGGGACGGCGTTGCTGTATGGAGTCAGGAGCTGGCCGGCCGACGTCATTTTGGCTCCCGACGGAACGTTTGTGGCACAGCTTAAGTGCCCCCCCGTGGCGGGGCAGTATCTCGCTCGACTGGCACAAGTGGTCCGCGCAGGCAATCCGCCCGCCGGAGCGGCACTGGCCAACGTGAATCCCGCAGCAAGCGGCGCGGCGGGTCAGGCCATCAGCAACGCGCCCGCCGTAACGAATGTGCAGCCGCAGAGAGCGGCGCCGGCTACCGCGCAGGTGGCGCCGCCGACCTCTCAGTACGCAGCAGCCGGTACCACCAGCCGTATCGAACAATACGATTGGAGCAACCCCGGTGCTGCAAGCCGAGCTGCTGGGAGGGGAATCGGCTCGGCGTATCAGCCGACAAGCTCGCAGCCGTATGGCGGTTCGACGCTGCCCGGTTCGCAGCCGCCGTCTGTCTCGGCCGCCTCGTACAACAGCATCGACTCACAGCAACCGCTGACGCCGCACTATCAGCAGCCGCCGTCGCTTGCGCAGTTCGACATGGTGCCGGCCAAAAGCGCGCCGCCATTGGGCCTCGACGGATTTTGTCCGGTGCGGCTCGGAAAGCCACAGGACAAGCGGCAAGCCCTCTGGGTAAAAGGCGATCCACGCTTCGGCGTCGTTCACCGCGGCCGCACCTACCTGTTCAGCAGCCCAGAGGCGCAGCAAGAGTTTCTTCGAGAGCCCGATCGCTATAGCCCCGTGATGGCCGGCAACGATCCGGTTTTACTGGTCGAGGACGGGCAACAGGTGCCCGGAACGCGGCGCTTGGGCTTGTTCTTCGGCGACCGAGTGTACTTGTTCGCGAATGAACAGTCGCGAGCAAAGTTCCAGACAGACATGCGGAAGTATGCCGAAGTGATCTACCAGGCGGAGAACCCCGGCCGAGGGATTGTACGATAGGCCCATCGCCCTGGGCATCGCCGGCGCGCTGACTTGGTCATTCGCCGGGTGCAATTCGCAGTATCAGGGGAGTTCTCGTCTGTTTCCGCCAACTCTCCGGCGGTAAATAGCTCGCCCGACGCTCGGGACCGAACTAAGTCCTTCTGCTGCAAGGATGTCGCGCGGTCGGTAAGACCCAATGGCGCCGAGGGTTCGAAGGGGCAAGGCAGAGCCTGGACTCCCAGAGCCGAGCTGAATTTATGCGAATCTTCAGGAAAAGCGGCAGAATTGTTGCTTTCCAATGAATTCCTAACTAGTCTTCGGTTTATAGGTGAACTCTGTAGATGTCGCTGCAATTGAGACGGTCGCTCGCCGAATCACCTGGGAGACTGCACTTATGAAACATGTCAGACTATGTACGGCGCTAATGGTACTCTGGACTGCCATGCCGGTCGTCGCACAAAACATCACCGGCGTAGTGGAAACCGGGGGCGACAATGAGGCGACTGATACCATTACGGCGAGATGGTCAGGCCAGACGTTTAATCGGACCGTGGCCAACGAGCCATCGACGGGCGCAGTCGGCACGCCATTTACGGTGCCACCGTTCGGACACCTCGCTCCCACCTTTGTCGACCGTGGCCATGCCTATTCGAACCATTCGGTGGATCCCGCCGCCGTCCCACCGAACTTTACGATTCCAGCTTACCTCATCGGCGCCGAGTACATCATGTCGGGCAACGACAACCGCGATAATGCGAGCTATCGCCTGGATGTAACCGTGGCCAACCCCTCGACGGTGTACATGCTGATTGACAATCGCTTGGGCAATCCTAATTCGCCGAACAGCACTCCGCCACAGTTTGGGCCGACGAAAATGCAGTGGATTCTCGACCAGGGGTGGCTTGCAACTAGCAACGGCCTGAATCGTTTTGCAAATCCAGCCGTGCCGGATGAAGTCCCGCTCGATGAAACCGCCCTCGGCTCGATCAATCAGTGGTATTCGGTCTATCGAAGGGACGTTCCGGCGGGCACATTCAGTCTTTTTCAGGCTGACAATGCGGGTCAAAACATGTACGGCGTCGCCGTGGTCGCAATTCCTGAGCCCTCGACCATCGCACTTGTAGGTTGTGGAATCGCCGGTTTGGCTTTTGTGATCCGTCGGCGTCGATCCGCTTGCTGATCCCGCTCTTCCGCAACAAATTGAAAAACGCCAGCCGCATTTTCCGGCTGGCGTTTTTTATCGGGCGATAACAGACCGACCGCGATTGGCGCCGAGTTAATCGCGCTCCCAACCCAGCGTCCGCTCCACTGCCCGTTTCCAGCGGCGGCAAAGCCGCTGGCGGTCGTCGTGGGACATGGATGGATTAAACTCGCGGTCAAGTGCCCAATTTCGTTTGATGTCCTCGGTGCTTGCCCAGTAGCCAACGGCCAGGCCGGCCAGGTACGCGGCGCCCAAGGCTGTTGTCTCCGGCACGACCGGGCGGCGGACCGTGACGTTGAGCAGATCGGCCTGCAACTGCATGAGCTGGTCGTTTACGCTTGCGCCACCATCGACCTTAAGTTGCGCAAGCCGCACGCCGGCATCGTCTTCCATTGCGGCGAGCAGCTCCTGAGTCTGAAAGGCCATCGACTCAATCGCCGCGCGGGCCAGGTGCGCCGCGGTCGTTCCCCGCGTAATGCCGAAGATGGCGCCCCGCGCCTGCGGGTCCCAGTAGGGAGCGCCCAGGCCGACAAACGCCGGCACAACCACCACGCCGCCGGAGTCGGGTACCTGCGTCGCCATATCGGCGATCTCCTGCGACGTGAGACCGAGTTTCAGCCCGTCGCGGAGCCATTGCACGACGGCGCCGGCGATGAAGATCGCTCCCTCCAAGCAATAGGTCGTTCGCCCGCCGATTTTCCAGCCGACGGTGGTCAGCAGGTTGTGCTTCGAGGCGACCGGTTTTTCGCCGGTATTGAGCAGCATGAAACAGCCGGTACCATACGTATTCTTGGCGCTGCCGACCTCAAAGCAGGCCTGGCCAAAGGTTGCCGCTTGCTGGTCGCCCGCACAGCCGGCAACGGGAATCTCGCGGCCGAACCACTCCTTTTTCGTGGCGCCGTAGATTTCGCTTGAGGAGCAAACCGCCGGCAACATCGCGCGCGGAATGTCGAGCAACCCCAACAGCTCGTCGTCCCAGTCGAGTGTGTGGATGTTGAAGAGCAGCGTGCGGCTGGCGTTGGTCACGTCGGTGACATGGCGGCCGGTCAACCGCCACAGCAGGAACGAATCGACCGTGCCGAAGAGGATTTCGCCGGCCTGGGCACGCGGATGCAGGTTGTGTGTGTCGAGCAGGTGCTTGATCTTGGTGCCGGAGAAGTAAGCGTCGATCACCAGACCGGTCTTCTGGCGGAACGTCGCTTCGAGGCCGGCCTGCTTTAGCTTTTCACAGATCGGCGCGGTGATGCGGCTTTGCCAGACGATGGCGTTGGCGACCGGTTTTCCGGTATCGCGCTCCCAAAGGATGGTCGTCTCGCGCTGGTTGGTAATGCCGATGGCAGCGATCTGGTCGGCGGTGATGCTACCCGAGGCCAGGGCTTCACGTGCGACGGCAAGTTGCGATTGCCAGATCTCTTCGGGATCGTGCTCGACCACGCCGGGCGCCGGTAGCAACTGCGTGAACTCGCGCTGCGCTTTTGCGAGCGCGCGGCCTTCGTGCCCGAACACAATCGCCCGGCTGGAGGTGGTGCCTTGATCGAGAGCGAGGATATAGGAGTTGGCACTCATGTTAAATAGAAGCCCGAATAACGGAATCCGAATGACGAAACAATGCCGAATGACGAAGCATCCCTGCACGCCGGGATGCAATCTACGTCACGCGTTTTTGGAAGCGATCCTGGAGCCGCTCCAATATGCCTCCGATTTCGCGATCTACGTCGTCGAGCTGCAACACCTTGGATTGCACCAACACGTCGGCTAGCTGCTCCAGGCAACGGCGCGTCAGCGGACGATGATAGAGCAACATCAGCCGGCGTTCAACGAAATCCTCTAACCGCCGCACCCATTCGTGCTCAACCATGTATCGCGCCAGCGCGATGGGGTAATGCGTGCCGTCAAGCAGCTTCTGGGGCTCGAAAACTACATGCTCGGCGCCGTGGAGACAAGCCGATAGCACCGTTTTTGTCCGCCTGCCGTAGAGACTCCGGACCGCGGCAATGGTTTCGATCGACACCGAACAACTTTCCGCCAATGTTCGCTCGTCGTCCGCGGGCTCTGTTTGGCTCCCAGGCAGTGGTCGCTCGTCGCTCAAAGCGCCCTGCGGTTGGCCTAACCGTGCAAGGATCGTGTGCGCGGCGCTCTCGGCCAACGATCGGCACGTCGTCAGCTTTCCGCCGATGATCGAGTAGCAAGGCACACTTGCACCCGCGTGCTCCTCCAACCAATGCCGTCGCGTAATCGCAGCCGGCGTGGCAGGCCCCGTTGCGGGCAGAGGTCGCACTCCGCTGTAGACCAGCTCGATGTCCGTGTCCTCAAGCGTCACCTGCGGAAATACTTCATGGACGGCGGCCATCAGATAGCGGAGCTCGGCCGGCGTCGCGCGGGCTGTATCCGGATCGCCGTCAAACGGCTCGTCGGTCGTGCCGACGAGCACCGCCTCGCCAAATGGCAAGATAAACACCGGCCGGCCATCCGCGGCTTCTGCGTAGACGCCATTGCCGTCGAGCAGCTCGACTAGCTCGCGATGAAACGTGACGAAGTGACTTCCCTTGGTGCCCCCGAGCAACTTTTTCGATGGCACGCCAAGCTCCGACAGCGTTAGATCCGCCCAGGCGCCCGTGGCGTTGATGATTGCGGTCGGCGCGAACGACAGCGATGTTGATCGGCCATCGAGTGCGACGATCTTGATCCGTTCGTCACTTCGGACGGCGCGATGGTACGTGAAAAGCTGAAACTCAATGCCGGCGTCGCGAGCAATCTGGCGTGCGTCGATCAATAGCTCGAGCGTGAACCGCTCGGGAAACCGAAGTTGCGCGTCGTAGTAGGCGCAGGCCCAGTGGTACTTTTCGCGATTGACGAAGGGCAGTTGAGGATCGGGCAAACGATAAACGCGATACCGCGTTAGCGTCTGGTCTCGCGCATAGCGATCGTAAAGCCACAGGCCGGCTCGAATCGTCCAGAGGCCCCGCTTCTGATGAGGCGGCTGTTGCTCGGGCCGCTGTCGGACGCCAAGAAAGTTGCGCAAGGCAGCGCCAAAACCACCCCAGCGGCTTTCCACGGGAATGAACAATCGCAGCGGTTTTACGAGGTGCGGCGCCAGCCGCAGCCAGCGCGTGCGCTCGGCCAGCGATTCGCGGACCAGCTCGAAGTCGCCGTATTCCAGGTACCGTAAGCCGCCGTGGATCAGCCGGGAAGAATAGGCGGTCGTTCCCGCCGCCAGATCCTGTCGATCGACCACCACCACGCTGACGCCGTTCAACACCAACTCGCGCGCAAGCGCCGCACCGTTGATGCCGGCGCCCAAGATCAGAACGGGATCTTTTGGAGTGCGATGACTTGTCGTCGCTTTGGGTTTCACTGACGGTTGGACTAACCTCTACCGCTTAGAATCGCTAACAAAAGGGGACTGGCTCCGAGCACAACGCCGGGTAGCCCGTCGTTTCGCCCGTCGCGGCGAGGTGCCTGTCCCCTTTTGTTAGGGCCTTTTAGTTAGTCGCGGACCTTAGAAAAAGAAAGCGGCGATAAATCGCCGCACTCCAAATCACGACTGCTCCAGCAGCCGCTCCAGGTACTTGACATTCGCGCGCACGCCTTCGAGGTTCGGATTAAGCTTGAGCGCACGGCGGAACGCCTCCAGCGCGAGCGATTGCCCGCCGAGCTTCAAGTAGCACTGCCCCATCCCGGCTGCGGCGCCGAAGTGGTACGGGTTGAGCTCCAGCGCCTGATGGCAGTCCTGGATCGACTGTTCGTACCGCTCCGTGCAATATCCGGCGATCGCCCGCTGGTTCCAGGCTTCGGCGAACCAGGCGGCGCGGTCGATGAACCTGGTCGCCCGCTCGTAGGCTTCTTCGTAGTGCGCCGCGGTGTTGAGCGCGATGATGGCGTTGACTTCGCGGCGTTCGGCGTCGTTACCTGCCCGCACCCAGATCGAGCGGATGGCATTCTCGGCCAAGAGTCGCACGCCGCGATCGGCGTCGTTGAGCGCCCGGCCAAGTGCTGAGTTCGAGTCGTAACTGGCCAGGTAGCCCAAAGCCAACACTCCCGCGCGGCGGTCGAGCCGCGAACCGCAGCGTACCAGCCGTTCGAGCGTGGCCAGGTTATAACGTCGGCCCACGCGATGGACGAAAGCGGCCGCATCTTCGTCGGCCAGAAACTGCTCGTACAATTCCCGCAAGACCGGATGGCGGGTGACTTCATTCATGTCGCGTAACACTCCCCGTTGGGTGACCAGACCGGCCTCGCTGTGCGCGGGTCTCCGGACTCCGCACATCGCTCGACGGCAGGCCTCCTGGATCAATCCTGGAGACCATCGGCCGACGGCGGAGCACGGTCGGGAGACCATGCTACAACTGGTAAGACCTGGCTCGGCCAATCCTTCCAGTGTAATCGAACGCGACCGTTCATTAAACTGGAGGAAGCGGCGAGAGCAGAAGATTGTTCGGCGTCAAGAGGCGGAAGCGAGTTATTCATGCGGCGAAGCGCAAACAACAGTAACCCGACGCGTAAGCGAGGCCGAGTCTGCCGGTTCCTCGCTCACGCGTCGGGTTTCTGTGTGTCGGCGTCGATTGTCGCCCATATGCTAGCGGCTGGCATGCTTCATGCCGCGGACGATCGCGCGGTCGCATGGCACTCGGCCGAGGCCCTACGCAGGCAGCTCGAACAGCCGGTGAGCATAAGCTGGTCCGGAGTGCCGCTGCGTCGAGCCGTGCAGAACCTTGCCCGTTCCCAGCGCGTCGCCATACTGCTCGATCGCCGCGTGGATCCCGATCAGGAAATCGAGCTGGCGGCGACCGATATCCCGCTGGAAGAGGCCTTATCGCGTATTGCCGCAAAGCTGAACCTGGGAGTAAGCCGCGTGGGGCCAGTCATGTACCTAGGTCCGGCGCCAACAGCGGAACGACTACGAACGCTTGTCGAGTTGCGCCAACAGGAGTTCAATCGATTGTCACCATCTGCGAGAGCACCGCTGGTTGCGCCGAAACCCTGCCAATGGGACATGCTCTCCACGCCGAGGGAATTGCTCGCCGAGGCGGCCAGCGATTACGGCGTGCAAATCGAGTCCTTGGCAGACGTGCCGCACGATCTGTGGCCGGCCGGCGAACTGCCGCCGGTGGAACTGGCCGAGCGCGTCAGTCTGATTGTTGCCCAATTTGATTTGACGTTCCAGGTTTCGCCGGACGGGCGCATGGTTCGTTTAATGCCGATGCCCGCACGAGCAGTGCTGGAGAAGTCGTATCCTGTCGCCACTCCTGCGGCGGCGATTAGTCGTTTAAAGGACGTTCTCAAGAGTTCGGAGCTAACGGCCAGCGACCGCAAGATCATCGTCCGCGGCCCGGCCGAAGAGCACGAAATGGTGGCAACGCTGCTATCGGGAAAGAAAGTCCGGCGCACGACTGTGGCGCAAGGCAAGACGGTCTATCAGTTGAACATCGTCATGCCGGTCGGCCGGCTGCTCCGCGAACTGGGTCCGAAACTTAATCTGGACATTGAAATCGACGAGCCGGCGATCCAGCGCGCGGGTCTAAGCCTCGACAAGGACGTCAACGTCTCGGTCAAGGACGCGAGCGAAGAACAACTTTTAAAGGCCGTGCTGGAGCCGGCCGGCCTGACATTCCAACGCGCTGGCAGGAAGCTCGTCGTGCGGCCGAAGTGAAAACACTGATAGCGGCCCGCTGGGTGGCACTGACAAGCGCCGCGTTTGTCAGTGATGAGGCTCCCTTCAATCCTCACTGACAAGCCTGAGAGCTTGTCAGTGCCACACTAGTTACCTGCTCGCCACAGTTGTCGGCCGCGCCAGCGTCTCGATCTGCGGGTTGAGTTGCCGGGCTTTGGCGCGATCGGCGTCGGCTTGCTTGGAGTTTCCTAACCGGCGGTGTACCAACCCGCGATTGTAATATGCCGGCGCGAAGTCCGGATCCAGGCGAATCGCCTCGTCATACGAGCTCACCGCCTCGCGCAAGTCGCCGCGCCGGCCAAGCGCGATCGCGCGCTTGTAGTAGGCCGATGCGATGTCCGGCATCTGCCGAATGACTTCGTCGAAATCAGCGACAGCGAAATCGAGTTCCCCGATGGCGAGATACGCCAGGCCCCGGTTGTTGCGGGCAATTGGGTAGTCGTTATAGAGCCGTAGCGAGCTCGAGTACGACGTGATCGCCTCACGATAGCGACCCTGCGAAGCCAAAACCACGCCTTTCCAGAACTCTGGAAGAGGGTTGTTGATCGCGGCGGAGGCGGCCTGGTCGAACTCAACCAGGGCGATGCGCGGTTCCCCCTTGTAGAACCAGGCGATTCCACGGGTAAGTCGGCTCATACCCTCTGCGCTGGGCGCGCCAGCGTATCGCGCCGCTTGCGCGGCGGCGCCAAGCGCCTTGATTGCCTCGTCGTACCTGTCGGTCATTCGATACGCGATTCCTAGGTGATGCCAAACCGACCACATCGCGTCGAGTTGCGAGGCGTCCACAATTTCGGTGGGCAGTTGTTTGGCGGCCGATTCAAGTAAGGGAATCGCCTCGGCAAACTTGCCCGCCTTGAACAATTCAGTGTACGCGGCCTCCAAGTCCGGATCGATGCCGCTCGGTGACTGTTGCGGCTCCGTGGTGTCGGGCGGCGTCGAGAAATCGGTCAGGTCGCGCTCGGGCGGCGGCGCTTCGGCATCCGCCGGCTGATCTTGATCGTCGCGGAAAGGGTTGTCGTCCACAGCGCCTGGGGCCGGTTGGCGCGGCTCGGCGCCGGAACGCTGCTCGGTTGTCTTCGATGGCCCGCGACTCGGCGCCTGCTCCTGCGCACGCGGCGCGGGCAGTTCCGGAACGCCTGAGTCAGGCTGTGAGTTCGTCGGACCGCTGTCGGGTGCGGTCGAGGGCGCGGACTTAGGCGGCGGTGTGTCGAACGGATTGTCGAACGGGTTATCAAACGGTTGCCCATAGGCCGCGGTCCAAAACACCGTCCCAGCGATCAATGTGATCGCAGATCCGGCGTTGCGACGAAAGAAGCCGTTGCAGTCGGTCATAAACGCGTTCCTGGTTTAGAGAAAGCGGCCCTGCGCATCGAGACGCTCCGCCTCTCTATTGTAATGCCTGCGTCGCTGCGCGAGATTGCTGCGCACAAAGAAAGCCGGCCGCTACAACCCCTTCACCAGGTTTGACCGGTATAAATCGTGGCGACGGCTTCCAGCCGCCGAAAGCTCGAACGGCGGCTAGAGCCGCCGCTATATCGATCAAGCCAAAACCTTGGTTATCTGCTCGCGCAGCGCCTGCTCGATTTTCCCCTTGAACATCATGGCGGCGAAGGGAATCTGGCCATCGAGCCGCACTTCGTTCTCTTCCACCGTGACGTTTCCCTGAATCCCGAATCCGTAGGTCGTGAAGCCGAAGTCGAGCACGTTGTCCGTCCACGACTGCCGCAGGTTGCTGACCTGGCTGCCATAACGGTCCAGGAGCTTCTCCAGCCGCGTTTGCAGGCGTTCTTGAGCGGTCTGGCGACCTAATTGATGCGAAAAGCTCATTTTCAAAGCGGGCATTCGGGGCCTTTCTAAGCCTGAAATCGAAGATGCGGGTTGCCGCCATTGGGTCGCTGGCGCGAACCGGTTTGGGGCGACGATCGTAAGGGAGTGCGAAGCTAGCAAAGCTAGCCGCTAAAAACGGATCTTACCGATTGTTCCGGGGGTAACGTATACTGAAAAAACCGGCGACTGTAAAACCCGCGGCCGGTTGCTGAAGTAATTTGGGATGAAGGGGCCCCGGCGACCAATCTCGCAGATCCGTCGCCAGGCTGCTCGACCGCAGCAATTCTTTCATAGGAACAGAGAACGTCAACTGGCGGGCCAGTCCCGCTCATACCTTTTGTCAGCGATGCGTAAACCGTCTGGATTTGTCTTATTTCTGCTGCTTGGGGCGTTGGTCCTGTCGATGTGTGCCGGCGGCGCATTTCTGTATGCGACTCGGATGCCGGACCCGGCGACCGCCGATCTGCGCGGCTTGCTGCGCTGGCTCGTCACGCGGGACCTGAGCCGCGAGTCGACCGAAGTCCAAGAGCAGCTCCTCACCCGCTTGGAGCTTGAACTGCGCAACGGATTGGATGTAGACGGGGCGCGCGATCAGCTCTCCGAGATCCAGCAAGCGCAGCTCCTCGAAAACGCGGACTTTCTCGGCCGGCTCTGGTTCCTCAAACAGGTCGATCGCTACTTTGCCCAAATCGATGCCCAACGGCTGCGGTTCCTGGACCAACTGATCGATGAGGTTCACCAGTCGGGCATTGCCAAGACGCTCTCGGCGTTGATGGCGCAGGAAGGCCACGCAGCGCCTGGGAATATGTGGGCCGGGCTGCGCGAGCGGATTCAACAGTGGACCATCCGGCTCGAGCCGCAGCGCAAAGCGCAGGCCGAGCAATTCGTCGCGGCCGTACACGGGAGTCTCTTGTTGCGAACCCTACGCGCAACGTTTAGTTCGTCCGGCTAATTGGCGCAGCGTAGCCGACTTCCCCAGAGTTCGGGTTCGCATTGGGCAGTACCCAAACTCGCCGGACTTCGGGCCTGCCTGAATTCTTGCGAATTCAGCTACCTGCTAATCATCCTCGTCGTCCCACGAACGACGATCGCGCGGATGCCACAGCGGTAAGCCGCGCTGCAATCGCTCGGCCATGATGGCCAGTTTCTCATCGCTGCCCGGTAATGCGCCGGTCGAGTCAAAGTTTCGCTGGTCGACTTCGCGCGGTTCGTAGTCCCATTGTCCCAGCTTGATGGCGTCTAAGACGGACATCGGCACG
>JBBDYH010000036.1:0-39522 GCA_040901795.1 Pirellulales bacterium | reverse complement strand
CGTTCGACGAACAGCTTTGGCCGATCAACGCCTTGCTGGTGGTGCTCTGCGCGCTCTCGGCCGGCGTGATCATTGGCACCAGCGAGTTTACGCACGAGCTCAACTGGAGCAATGGCTGGCTGCGGCTGGCGACCCTTGTTTTCAGCGTCGCACTGCTCATGGCGCTGGCCTGGAGGTTTCGCGGCAAAATCGGTCACCGCTTTCAGCTTGGCGCGATGGCAAGCCTGCTTGTCCATGCGCTGGTGGCCATCCTGCTGAGCTGGCAGTATTTGAGCCTGTTGCAAGACAACCGCGAAACGGCGCGGCACGATACGCCGCCCGTGCTGGTGCAATACGAATACCATGTCCGCGCGCCCGACGAGCGCGCCCCACGCGAGGCCCACGAACGGCCCGTCGAAACCGAAACGCCTGAGGACCGGCCAATCGAGCTATCGCGGACGGCGCCCACCGAGCCGCAGATCGAACAGCCCCGGCCGCAACCGCTGCCCGAAACGCAGCCTACGGTCGAGCCGACGGAGTTGCAGATGAAACGCAACGAGTTCGCCGCGCCGAAGCGCGCGGAAGAGGAATCGCGGCTCAGCCGTTCGACGACACAGACGCCTGCGCAGCCGAGCGAGCAGATTAGTGCACCCGAACAACAGGCCGCGGCCGAGCCGGCCACGCAGCCAGTTGAATCCCGCGCGACGGCCGTTGCGCGAAGCGAGACTCGCCCGACGGTGCCGTCGAGCACTGCCGAGACGCCAACGACCGTACAGGTGACACGAGCCGCAGCGCAACCGGCGCGGCGTATGGTGGAAGTGACGAATCAACCAACACCGAGTGAAGCAGCATCGGCCACGCGCGCGATCGCACAAGCGACGGCCACGCCGGCGCCCGCGGTGGACGCCCCAACAGGCGTCACCGCCAGCGCCGCTTCGCCGGCCTCCTCCGCCTTGACGGGACCGGCGCAAACCGAGATGGAGCGAACCGCCTCTGCGGCGCCCCCTCGTGCAACGCCGACTTTGACTGCCGCACCGGCGCCCTCGGTCCCCAGTGTGACCCAGACCGCCACCCCACGGCGTGAAACGGCGAGCGCTCCTAGCTTGGCGGCAGCGGCACAACCGGCCGACTCTCCACCGCGTGCAGCCACCACGGCGCTGAGTCCCGCATCGCCGGTCAATCTGCAAAGCCCCGCGTTGGCCGCGGTTAGCAGCGCACAGGACGCGCCTGCTTTACAACAGCCCGCGGCGACGAGCATCAGTCGCTCGACGACCGGCACGACCGGCGTAGGTGAGTCGCCGAACTTCGATCGCGGACTGGCGGGTCCAGCGAGTGAAGTAACTGTCGCTTCGGCCGCGTCGCAGCGAGCGGCGTCGAGCCTCGACACCGGCCCCGCGCCGGCGGCAAGTGCGCCCTCGCCTGTGCGCCGTTCGCGCGCTCAGGCGACGATCGATTCGACGACGGCATTGGCTCAAGACACTGCGCCAGCCGACTATCGTGGCGGACCAACTGTGACCGAGCTGGAAGCGACTAGTTCGGCAGCGCTCTCGAGATCGGCTTCCACAGCGCCCTCGGCCTCGATCGCCGCGGCTGCCGGCAATCTGCCCGCCGATACCGGCGCTCCGCAGGTGGTCTCGCGCGGGGGGCTTTCGCGGAGCGATGGCGGCGGACAGCCGACCGTGGCCGCAGTTGCGAACGTCGGCCAGCCGACGCGGTCCGCGGCGACCGGTCAGAGTATCGCCGCGACGGCTAGCAATGTCGTCGCACCGGCACCCGTGGCGCCCGCCAGCGACGGCGACGTTTCAACCGGCGCGCCATCGCTCGCGCAAGACGACACCGGACGTCGCGCAATACCCACTGCGACCGTCGGCACGTCACCGGCGCAAGTCGGCACTGCGACGATCGCCGGGACGGAAACGGCCGTAGCCAGCGCGGCGCGCGTTTCGGTTCCGACCACGGGAGGCGGGCCTTCGGCGGCAAACGCTTCCTCGGCCGCGCCGAGCCGCAGTACGACTTCGGCCTTCGCCGCCGATGACACCGTTCAACTGGCGGCCTCACCGCAGTCCGCCAACCCCAACGATGGCACTCCGCTGGAAACGAGCGTGACGGGCATCCAGCGCAGTAGCGTTGGCTTGCCGGGCAGTACGTCGCTGGCCGCCGTTGGCGGCTCTTTGTTCGACACGCCGGCGGCTGGACCGGCAAGCGCCGGCAGCGTCGCCGATCGCCCTGCTGCGCAAGCTCCCGGCGTTGATGGACCGCAATTAAACCGCGGCGCGCCGCTGGCGAGATCGAGCACTACGGCGATCCCCGCCGCAGCCGGCGAAGCGCTTGAGGTTCCGGAATTAGCCAGCGACGCGCCGGCGGCGGCGAGAACCACGGCAGGTGATGAACAGCCTGGCCCGTCGACCGGACCCAGCGAATTGGCACGGCGGTCGAGCCGCGGCGTACCGGTGCAAGTCGCCTCGATCGCGGGTCCCGGCGGCCTGGCCGTGGAACTTTCGGCCGTCGTCGGCTCGCGGAAGATGGCCGCGCAGCGCGAAAGCGATCTGATCCACAACACGGAAACGCGGTTTCTCGGCCGCGAAATCACAGGCGCTGTCCCTGCGCCCAGCTTTATCCGCGAAGCTGCCAAAGCATTTGAACGCCGCGGCCGCGACAACGGCGCCGGCGAAGGGCAACAAGGCACGAAGACCGAAGAGGCGATCGAGCGCGGCTTGGAGTACCTCGCGCGCTCGCAGCAAGAAGACGGAAGCTGGAGCTTCCAGAAATTCGCAGGCGCAACAGCCGACGACGCCGGCAGCATTCACTCCGATACCGCGGCCACGGGGCTCGCGCTGATGGCGTTTCTCGGCGGAGGCTATGACCATTTTGAGGACAAGCACCGCGACACGGTCCGCCGAGGCCTGCACTTTTTGCTGCGGCGGCAAAAGGAAACCGGCGACCTGTACGAAGCGCAGGACGCCGTGTCGCACGGGAGCGCCTGGCTCTATAGTCACGCCATCGCCTCGATCGCGCTCTGCGAGGCGCTGGGCATGACCGGCGATGCCGAGCTACGCGGCCCGGCGCAGCGCGCCCTCGACTTCATCGAGGCCTCGCAAGATCGTCAGTACGGCGGTTGGCGCTATAAGCCGGGCGATGGATCCGACACGTCGGTCGCCGGTTGGCAGCTCATGGCTCTAAAGAGCGGCGAGCTCGCCGGACTCAGGATTAAGCCCGAGACTTACGAGGCCGTCCGAAAATGGCTCGATCGGGCGCAAGATGGATCACGATATCTATACAACCCGACTCAACCGAACACTCAGTATCCCACGGATCAACGGCGGCCGACGATGACGTCGGTCGGCTTGTTGATGCGGCTTTACCTCGGTTGGGACCGCACGCGGCCCGAATTCCAACAAGGCGCAGATCACATCTCGGACTACCCAGCCGCCTACGGCACGTCATCCGACCCCAAGCGCGATACCTATTATTGGTACTATGCCACGCAGGTGATGTTCCACATGGGCGACAAGTACTGGGAACAGTGGCGGACCACGCTGCATCCGTTGTTGGTAAATGGCCAGGTGATGCAGGGACCGTTGGCGGGAAGCTGGCATCCCAATGGCAACATCCCCGACCGCTGGGGCCCGCACGGTGGACGGATCTATGTCACCACGCTGAATCTCTTGTCGCTGGAGGTCCGCTACCGGCATTTGCCGATTTATGAAGAGACGGGGAAGTAATGGGGAATGTTCGAATGGGGAATGGCACGGCCAGCAGCGCTTTGCCTCAGGCCCGTAGGGCCGGCATTCTCTAGCCGTGGGCGCGAGCCCACGGAATCGATGCAGCGAATATGTATAGGCCCGTAGGGCCGACATTGTTCACCGCCGCAGAAACGCCTTGTCGCTCACGAAGAACTCCGCGGTTTCCCGCGTGATTCTGCCGGCATTGAACAACCGTTTGACCGATTCATCGAGCGATAGCATGCCGTCGGCCCGGCCAGTGACGATGTAGTTGTCGATGGTTTCCAGCTTACCGAAGCGAATAGCACTGGCGACAGCGGAGTTGGCGAACAGGATCTCCAAGGCCAGCTCCCGCTTGCTGCCCGGCCGCGCTGACGGCAAGAGATGCTGGCTGATCACCGCCCGGAGGCTCGTGGCAAGCTGCGCCCGGATCTCGTTCTGCACCGATTGAGGGAACAGATCGGCGTACCGTGAGATGGCCCCTTTGGCGTCGCGGGTGTGCATCGTCGCAAACACCAGGTGCCCTGTCTCGGCCGCCGATAAGGCCATCTGGCCGGTTTCGCGGTCGCGAATCTCGCCGACCAGGATCACATCTGGATCTTGTCGCAGCCCGTACTTGAGGCCGTCGGCAAACGAATGCACGTCCTCTCCTACTTCGCGCTGCGTGACCACCGAGTTAGTCGATTTGGGAAACACATACTCGATCGGCTCTTCAACGGTGATGATTCGGTAACCTCCTTCCTGGCAAAGCAGGTTGACGATCATCGCCAACGTAGTGGTCTTGCCCGAACCAGTGATCCCCGACACGATGACCAGTCCGTTGCGAAAATGAGCGAGGCGATCGGCCAGCTCAAACGGAACTCCGGCCCATTCAAAGTCGGGAATAGTCGCTGGAATTACGCGGAAGCACGCCCCCATGCTTTGGCCGCTGCGGAAGTAGTTGGCCCGAAAGCGCTGCGTCCAATCCTGTAGAGCCATCTGAAAGGCAAAGTCCGCGTTCTTCTCGGCGGCAAAGCGATCAGACACACTAGCCGGCAGTAGCGGCGCCAGCACCGCCTGCACGTCTGCTTCTGATAGCGGGCGGAGGTCCGCCTCAGATCCCCCCAGCGACGTCAACAGGCCGTGTACTCGCAATGTCGGCGGATACCCTGCGACGATGTGTAGATCGGAGGCGCCGAGACTCACGGCTTTAATCAACCAGCCGTGGAGAGGGTCGGGGACGTGGTTTTCCACAGACGTCGGTTACTCCTTCAGCGATACGACGCGCGAGCGTGCTTCTTCCTCAATATTCACTTTGTCTTCGCGCGCGAGCCATCCGAGGCCTTGCATCACCACGTCGCGCGGAACATCGACCTCCTTAACTAGTTTGGCGATCGTGACAGGACCCTTGGCGTTTAGCACCTGCCAAATCATGCCTGCCGTTTCGCCAATTTGGGCAATACACGACATTGAGGAAGATCCGGGCGGGGAAGCAAGCATTGCCATTTGCGGAGTCTCCTGTGCTCGATGCCCGCCGGCCAGCCGGGTCGCCGTGCTCGAAGGAGCATCGCACGACCAAAAAATGCGGGCGCAAAGGTGACTGAATTATACGCCGTGCGCGAAGTGCCTCAAGTAGCAGGGTGTAGGCAGTATGCGGTCGGCGGAAGGCGGTGTTTTACTGTTTACCGCCTACTGCTTACTGTCTACCGCCTACCAGCGTGTGGCAGTTGTTTCAATGTTCAAGGGCTGCTTTGTAACTCCTACAAGGTCGCCACAGCAATCCATGGACGAGCAGCCTGCCCAGCGACGTTGCGGCGGCCAGTTTTCGCAACAAAACGGTCGGTTTCCTTAAGAGATCGAGGATAGATGCATCTTGGCACACGGGATGCTAATACCTTGGATCGCATCGGTCTGACCCAGTGGACGGTTATCCGCGGTCTCGCCGGGGTAACCGTCGAACCGACCGCTCGATCACGATGCACCGTGGATCTTAGCTGCCAGTCGCCAAGGTACGGCGACAAAATCAAGCCCGCTACGGGCCAGAGCCATTTTTTCACGGTTGAAGGACCCGGTCGGCTGACCGCACGCCGCCCGGGTCCTTTAGTTGGCACGCGAGGTAGCGGAAGTCGCCAGACTTCGGGCGGGATATCGCGTTCGGCGGAGCTATGGCGCGTTTCCGCTACGCGTCCTCCTGCAGCCACTCGCTTTGTTTAATCAGGCTGGCCGTCATGGCGGCAAATACGTTCTCCAGCTCGGCGAACTCGCGGTCCTCGGCCTGGCAGACGACGAGGTAATTGGCGCGAGGCGAGTGAATCACGCGCACGGTTGCCGTGTTGGTCAGATCCAGACAGTAAAAGTTTATCTCGCAGCCGAAAACGGCGCGCCCATCGATGGTCTCGAGCCGCTCCTCAGCGTCGAGATCCTCGTACAGGTTGCGCATCGCCTCTACTACCGCTCCAATGAGCTCCTCGGGCTTATCGTCGGGGCCATGTACGGTGACGCTCCAGAAGCCTCCGCCTGGGCTGTAAACCGAGATGGCGCCCTGGCCGCGCAACACATCGTCGGCCTCCAACGTCCAATTGTCGGGGTACTGAAAGCGGATGCCGAATTTGTCAAAGTTGGCTTGCATATCGCCGGTTCAGCTTGTCCTCAGGATTCCGTTGGATTACCATTCGCCAGTTTTTGAGTAGCCGAACTCGCCAGAGTTCGGGAGCACCTGAATTCTGGCGAATTCAGCTACCTGAGTCAGCGCCTTTTGGGACATCTTCCCCACATCCTCTTGTGCCAGCAATCGTATTCGCACTTTTCTGTCTGGCAATGCTCAGCGGCTGCCGTCTGATGGGCGCGCCCGGTCCCGTTTCTGAAGAAATGGCGGCCTGCCGGCAGTTTGCTCAGCGGGGACAGGGCGCTATCGAACAGGGCAATTGGCAGGCCGCCGAGGTCCTGTTTGCGCAGGCGATCAAGGCCTATCCTGAGGATGCGACCGCGCGCCGGCACTACGCCGACGTGCTATGGCGGCGAGGCGCGCAACGCGAAGCCCTGCTGCAAGCCGAAGAAGCGCTGCGGTTGGCCGGCGATGACGCGGCCATTGCGGTACAGGTGGGGGAAATGCACCTGGCAATGGGCCGGCTCGACGATGCACACCGGCTGGCCAACGCCGCGCTTGATGCGCAGCCACAGGCGGGGCCGGCCTGGGCGTTGCGAGCCCGAGTCGCTGCGCGCGAGGGGCAATTGGAGACCGCGCTGGCGGACGTGCATCGAGCGCTGGAGTACTCGCCAGGCGATCGTCCACTGTTGCTGGAAAGCGCCGAGCTCTATCGCGCGATGGGTCGGCCCGGTCACGCGCTGGCTGCGCTGGGCGCCTTGCGCGAGACCTATGCCGAGGGCGAAGAGCCGGCGCGCGTGCCGTACCTCGAGGGCTTGGCGCTGGCAGCGCTTGGTCGTCACAGCGACGCCGTCGATGCGTACCTGCTGGCGATGGATCGACAGACACCGACCGCAAATCTGCTGGCACGTCTGGCGGAAGCCCAACTCCAGGCGGGAAATGTCGAGCGCGCAGCGCATTCCGCACAGCAGGCTCTCTCGCTTGAGCCGAGCCATTCGATCGCCACTGCGGTTTGGCAACAAGTCGAGGGACAGCGATTGGCCAACCTGCCGCGGGAATAGCCGGAAGAGCCGCCATAATCGTGTTCATCGCTACTTTTGTTGCTTAAGCCGGGAACACGGACAGGGGTGGGTTTGACGGGGCGATTACGCGTCGTAGAGTTTCCAGAGCCGGGCAGACGCGCGCACATGCCTCGTGCGGCGCGCCGGGCGAACGCTGGGAGCTGTTTCCATGACGACGATGATCGAGTTGGAAGAACCAGGTACGTTCATTGACCGCCGCGATTACGACCAGGGGGGCCAGACCCCGTCTCGCGAACGCCGGCAATTCACGAACAGCCACGAAGGTCTGTCGCCCGAGGCCAGGGAGCTCGCGCTGGCCATCGACCGCTACAAGCTGGCGCATCGCCGGCGGTTCATCACCTATGAAGAGATGCTGGGCGTGGTCAAGAGCATCGGCTATCGCAAGGACGAGTCCTCGAGCGACGCATAAATCTGCGCATCGCGGCCCTACGCGGTAGAGATTCCCTTAACGGCGTGGCATAATCCTGTTCTCGGCGGTTTGGCGTATTCGCCTCTGCCGAGGATAACTAGCCACGGCGCGAGGGAACTCCAGTATGAGACGATGGCTGCTCTGCGGGTTACTGCTCGCGGTTTTTTCTCAGCGGGTGTACGCGGCCGACGATTCGCTGCAAGCCAACTCGGATTATCAGGCCGAGCGACGCAATCCCGTCACGTACAACGTCGACTTCTCCGTCGTGGTCACGGCGCCCCATAAGACACGCCTGCTCAAAGTCTGGCTGCCGATTCCGCAATCCGACTTTGGGCAGGAAGTAGGCGAGAGCACGATCACGTCGTTTCCCAACGCGGTGACGCCCAAGGTGGCGGCGGAAAGGCTGTACGGCAACAGGTTTGCATTTTTTGAGTTCGCCGAGCCGCAGGGCGCCCAGATCATCAGGCATCGCTTTCGTATCACGGTTTGGGAACTGCATTGGAACTTGGAGCCGAAGGAGACTGTGAAGGTGGTCGACTGGCCCAGCGAGTTCAACAAATACCGCCGAGGCGATTCGCAGGCTGTCGTGGTAGACGATCGGTTTCGATCGCTGCTCCAGGAAATCGTGCCCAAGCCCGACAACCCCCTGCATGACCTGGGGAAGGTCATGAGCTGGGTTAATGACAATTTTAAGTACGATCACATCGACGCCTCTAAGCGCGCGAGCGCCCTGCACGGCCTGGAAAAGCGCCGCGGTCACTGTTCCGATTACCATGGCTTTTGCGCATCGATGGGACGGGCCCTCGGCTATCCCACGCGCGTGACGTACGGGATCAACACTTTTCCGAAGAATTCGCCTTCGCATTGCAAACTCGAAGCCTACCTCCCCCCCTATGGTTGGGTGAGCTTTGACGTGTCCGAAACGCAGAGGCTCATTGCCAAGATTAACCAGGACGAGACAATCGATTCTGAGGATAAGAAGCGTCTCGTCCGAGCCGCGAATGATCGGCTGCTGCATGGTTTTCGCGACAACACCTGGTACGTTCAGACGCGAGGAACGGATTACGAACTGGCGCCTCCGGCGACAAAGCGCGTGCCGGTGGTGCGCACGATCTATGCCGAGGCCGACGGCGTGCCCCTTCTTGATCCCGACCCGGCAAACGTTGAAGAGCGCGAGTTCGCCTGGATGACGGTCCACAAGTTCACACCCGACCGGCCGGTCGCCTACGCGTTTGACGACTTTCGCTCACTTGAGCAGGGACAATAGATAACCGACGCTGGCAACGGAGATTCTGGACCTCTTGCATAACCCGCCACGCTAACCCGAAGCGTAAGCGAGGGACAACCGAAGTGCAGCCTCGCTTACGCGTCGGGTTACTATTCTCAGCGGTTCGCAACTTTGAATCCAACGACACCCCATTAGTTCCGGAGAATCGCAATGCTTCGACTCGCTGCACACCTGGCCGCCACATCAGTTGTGGCTCTCGTGTTCGTCGCACCGGCTAACCCGACAATGGCGGCAGAAAAAGTGGATTCCAACAAGATCAAATGGAAGCGCACGCAGCTTGACGACAAGTTCCGCAGCGAAGGCGTGGCCGTGGGCGACTTCAACCGCGATGGGCGTAACGACATTGCCGCCGGAAGTGTCTGGTACGCAGCCCCGGATTGGAAGATGCAGCTCATTCGCGACAAGGCGGGGGAGTTCGACCCGCGCAACTATAGCGATTCGTTTTGCAACTTCACGGATGACCTGAACAACGACGGCTGGATAGACCTGATGGTGGTTGATTTTCCCGGAGCGCCGACGCGCTGGTATGAGAACCCGCAGAACAAGCCGGGGCCCTGGACGCCGCACGTCTGTGTCGCGGTGACCAACAACGAAAGCCCGCAGTATCTCGACGTCGATGGTGACGGCAAGCGTGAGCTGTTGTTCGCCACGAGTCCTGATCCGAAGCAGCCCGATGGCCCGGGTCGTTACCTGGCGTTGGCTCGCCCCGACGCGAGCGATCCTAACAAGCCTTGGAACATCCAGCGGATCTCGACCAACGGCGCCCCGGGCACCAACAAGTTCTCGCACGGCATTGGCGCAGGCGACATCAGCGGCGACGGCAAGCAAGATCTCCTCGTCACCAAGGGTTGGTGGCAAGCGCCTGCCGCGCCAAGCGCCGCCGCCGAGTGGCAGTACCACGCCGCCCCGCTCGGCGAGGACTGCGCGCAGATGTACGTCTTCGACTTTGACGGCGACGGCGACGGCGATGTGCTGTCCACGGCCGCGCACCGCTTGGGGATGTGGTGGCACGAGCAAAACGACGGCGGCTGGCGGACCCACAAGTTCAGCGACGCCTGCTCGCAGACGCACGCCCTCGAACTCAAAGACATCAACGAGGACGGTTTGCCCGACTTCATCACAGGAAAGCGCTGGTGGGCGCATGGGCCCAAGGGGGACGTCGATCCCGGGGCGCCGCCGGTGCTGTTATGGTTTGAGCTGACGCGCCAGGACGGCAAGCCGGTCTGGAAAGAGCATGAGATCGACCACAACAGCGGCGTGGGGACGCAGTTTGAGGTTTCCGATGTCAACGGCGACAAGCTGCTGGACGTGGTCATCGCGAACAAGCGCGGCGTGTTCTATTTGGAGCAGGTAAGAGAGTGATCTCGGGCGGTCTTTTTTGGGGCGACCTGGCGCATCGTTTCCAAAAGTCCTCAGTCGGGCTCATTCCGGTCGCTACCGCATTCTCTACCGACGGTGGGCTACGGGATGTCGCCGCCCGCAGGCCTTTAAGCCCCAGGCTCGGTCGCTTCCATCGCTTCGCCGCCAGTGAGATCGAAATACTGCCGCGTGTCCGTACGGCCTAGCGACCAGTAAGCGGACGCAAACACGGCCGCCAATGCGAGACTAACGCCAGCCATGTAGACGCGCCCATACCAGGGGACCGGCACGCCGTCGGCTTGCAAGGAAATGAACGGAATCAGCACCGTGAATCCCAAGAACCATAGAACGGCGAACACGGCCGCACCGCGAAAGGTGTGCCATGCCCAACGTCGGGCGGCCAACAGCCCCCAGAACAGCAATAGCGCCGGCGGCAGCAGGAGCGTGGTCCAATAGAAGACCTTGCCATCCTGTCGGACCAAACGGTCGCTCAGCTCCAGCGCCAGGAAGGCTAGAAACAGACTGTTCGCGGCCACTGCTATCCGAACACCGCTGCACATGCCGGACGCGAGTCGCTTCCGCCACCCCAGCAAAACCGCGGTGAGTCCGCAAACCATCAGCGTGCAACCCACGGAGACAATGACAATTCCGAGTTTGGAAAGCCCACCACCCTCGAGTGCGTGAACGGCGACCGGCACGATCGAAGCGGCGCCCATCAGCCCGGCTGCCGTTCCTGCTGCGAAATGAAATCGTGCCACGAAGAACTCTCTCTGCGTAAAAGCGCTGTCGATGCTTTGCTGCCTGACTGGGCTGAGGAGGATTCTACCCGTTGCCGCAGCGCGATCCTAACAATTAGCACCACTTGAGGGGGGTCTTGCGGTTTCCGTGAAACACTCTCCGCGGGGACGGGTTTGTTCCCTGGGCCGCGGGAAATCGCGTTGGCGAGTACTTTCGCAGCGCCATTTGTTGGGTCCCGATCGCCGCCGGCCGCGGAAAATGCGGTGGATTTGCACTTGCCTGGGGGACTTTTTTCGCGCGCTTGTGACAACATTGCCTAGGGGTCAAGTCCAGAAAGTCGGGTGTTTTGCGAGCAGCAAATCGGCCCAAGGCGTTGCAGTGCTTACGGTTGCATTTTCAGCGATGCGGGCGACTTACTGGACTTTCTGTCGCTTTGTGTCACGGTGCGCAATACAGGCCACAACCGTGGAACCGGCGCGCAGGTTGACCGGCCAGCGAACCGGACGCTTCGCGCGAAGTGTTGGGATGGGCAGCTCGTACGACAGGGCCGATTTGAACCGCGGAGACGCAGGATAAGACTATAAGAATTCGCCGCAGACGAACGCGGATGCAAGTCGGCGGTCCGAGGCGAGTTTGCCGACAACGGTTGATCAATTGTCAAAGAGGTACGGCGCGAGATTTGAACGCTGATAGTGAGCATAAGTATATACCATGTTGCGGCGTCTGTCAAGGGGGCGAATTGGGCCACGCGCGGAAAAATCGGACGGCGCCGGCGTATTTCACCACGGAGGCACGGGCTGCGGCTCGCGCCCGCGGGCGATTTTTCCCGGCAAGAAGCGATCGCACATAGAAGGTAAACGGCATATATTCACGGCGGAACAGGTGGAGGTTGCAATTCCATCTTTCTTTCTCTTTCGATGGCCGGTTGCCCATGGTCACTCACATGCGTCTGGTCTTTGATCGGTCGGAACGCCCGGCGCGGCGGCAGCGGCTACGCGCGGCTTTCACGCTTGTGGAGCTTTTGGTGGTGATCGCCATCGTCGGCGTGTTGGTGGCGGTCGTCTTGCCAGCGGTGCAGGCCGCGCGCGAGGCGGGCCGCCGAATGCAATGTCGCAACAACCTGAAGCAAATGGCGTTGGCCTCCAACATCCATTTGGACGCGTACAAGTTCTTCCCGACCGCGGGTTGGGGCTGGTCCTGGGCCGGCGACCCCAACTATGGCTTCGACCTCAACCAGCCGGGCGGCTGGATGTACAACATCCTGCCATTTATCGAAGAGCAGGCCCTGCACGATCTGGGCAAAGGCACACCCGAGAACAGCGTCCAGCGGAAAACGGCGGTCAAGACGGCCATCGAAACCGTCGTGCCTTTGTACTTCTGCCCCACGAGGCGCCCCGCACAGTCACTCCCATTTACACACGGCAGCA
Source organism: Pirellulales bacterium (assembly GCA_040901795.1). Classification (GTDB taxonomy): domain Bacteria; phylum Planctomycetota; class Planctomycetia; order Pirellulales; family JALHPA01; genus JBBDYH01. The sequence goes on along the minus strand of JBBDYH010000036.1, from coordinate 26,934 downwards.
ACTACGTCAACGCACCACCGCCGCAGCGGCCCGCGGTTGTAGCGCGCAACGACTACGTGGCATGTTCCGGCGACAAAATTGGCGTCTGCCAGGGACCAGCCACCTACCAAGAAGGGCTCCGCTGGTACAGCTGTTGGACTAGCAATCCCAAAGACCGGATGAACGGCATGAATGTCGTGCGCGGCAGCGGTCTCATTAGCTTAAAGAGAGTTACCGACGGCGTCTCGAAGACCATGTTGCTGGGCGAGAAATACCTGGTGGTGAAGTCCTACGAGACTACGGACGGCGACAACGATCAAGGCTGGAACATGGGTCACGACAGTGACATCATTCGCTTTTGCGACGTGCCGCCGTTTAACGACGCGCTCGGTCAACCTCCCCGCTACACCGTGTTTGGCTCGGCGCATCCAGGGGGCATGCAAGTGACGATGGCCGACGGTTCGGTGCATACGATCCCCTACGACATCGACCCGGTTGTCTTCCGCCGGCTGGGAGTCCGCAACGATGGCCTGCCGGCCAACATCCCGTAATAGCGGCTAGTGCTTTTGTCACAGTTTGATTTTAGGATCAGCCGCAGGGGCGCTAGCCCACGGTTCAACCAAAGCGAACCGGACGCTAGCGCGTGCCGGCTGATTTGCGTCATTGGCGGTTTATTTCACGACGCTTCTGGGGAGATTGAGTTGGTGCGGTCCGCGATAAGCCGCTTGAAGTCTTGCTTCTGGTCGTCCGGCAGGAAGCTGTGGTCAATCAGCCTGGTTGCATCGCCCAGTACCGCAGCCTGTGTGGCGAGGACGCGCAGCGCGACCTTCTCCGGCAGTCCGCAATACTCGGCGAATCGTCGCCACGCGCCGCGGCGAAGGTGGTCTCTCTTTCCCTGCAAGGGCAGCGCGAGGAGATGGTCGGGTATTGCGGCCGGAAACGGCGAAAATCAATCGTTATGCACCCGATCGGTTGCAAACAAGGAATTCTACGGGCAAGCATGCCGTATATGCCGGTTTTTAAGTCGTTTTGCTCCCGAACGGGAGCATTTGAAGCCGGTGCGTTATTCCGCGGGCACTGTGATCTCGACCTGCGGCGGAGCGTGTCAACTGCGGCAACGGGGGCTTGTGTGTGCGGGCCGGCCGATCTAGCGGATCGGTTTTTGGGGGGCAGACCAGCCGAAAGGCCGAGCAACGTGCATCCGCCGGGCGAACAGAAAACGATCGCCACAAACACCGCGCCGAGCTGACAGGCCGTTGAAAAACGGGACTGGCTCCGAGCTTGCAAGTCGTTGCGTCTGGCGTTTTGGGGTGCCGCGAGGCGACTGTACCAGATTTGTGTGCGCTCTTAATACGCCGTAAGTGGATCGGTCCGGCATCCTTACGCAGCCTCTCTCGTCGATGTCGATCGCGTGAAGCCACGAGGCCGCAACGACAGGACAGCCACTACAACTATATGACAACTTCCTCACAGGCCTAACCGTGCGACTTGCCCATCACGGATGTTGCACAAATAGCCGAGCGTAACTGGTTCGATTGAATTGGCGATGCTCCGCACGCTGGCGTCGCCAAGCACGAAGTTGCAGACGCCAGTATGCCAGCTACCGAAGTTAGAGAACTCATAGGTATCAGGCTCATCAGAGTGCCCGAGAGGTGCCTTTTCGCCGCCATAGCGCGCCAACGCACGGAGGTAGTCAGGATTGTAGATCGAGTTATCGCCAAAATTCTTTATCCCCAAGCCCCGTTCCGTTAAGTGCTTTTCGCCGACGAAGATCGTTTTGCTTAAGCCGTCAGTAACGCGCTTGAAACTCGTTCGCGATTTGTAGGTCCCCGGAAACCTTTCGTCCGGTGGAACACCGCCACATGGCGACGAATGGGCGCGCCGAAATGCCCCGTTGGGTTCGACTCCGCCATCCCCGCCACTGTCGCCGTCGTAACCAATGCGGTCACCGATGGAAACGGCATAGTCGGCCAGACTTCCAGGCCGATGTTGTACACCGTCACGATCATCCCCCTGGGCGCTTAACTGTGGAGGCGTACGCCGGGTGGGGCACAAGTAGAGTGGGACTTGCGCCGCACGGATCTCCGCTGGCTGGAAATAGTAGGACCTTTCTCGACCCCATTGCTGCGCGACGTTGGCTTCCTCCAAATATGGCCATAAGAGCGCAGCCCACGTGGCATGATTGCAATCGAGTCGCGATGGCACGATCTCTTTGCGGGTATCGTGAAACAGATGAACGGCCAAGCCGATCTGCTTGAGATTATTAAGGCATTGGGTGCGTCGGGCGGCCTCTCGAGCCGCTTGGATTGCCGGCAGCAGCAGCGCAACGAGAATCCCGATGATCCCAATCACGACCAACACTTCCACTAACGTAAATGCTCCACGTCGCCTGGACCGCATATTGAATGCCTCCCGTCATTTATTCGGCGCACCGTCCGTCAACACTCGCCTTTCCATGCCTCCCTTCCAACTACCGACGACGCCTTTGTCAGTCTCGACCTTCAGTGTTCGACGCGTCGCAGTGATGAATAAGGCCACATACTCGCCGCCGATCTCCCGCGGCGTGCCATCGATCGTCAACCGTTCTGGTCCTAGGCTTAAGGTCCGCTTATTCTTCCCCTTATCGATGTCGAACTTGATGTTGCATTCTTGCCCGTCTCGATCGACAGCACACTGGACGGAATTTCCGCCCTCGAGGGACAGTTCGATGCTCTTCTCGTTCCAACGAACGATTTTGAAGAACTTGACCTCTGAGGAGCGCGAGGTTGATGTAGAAGACGAGCGTTTCGTCGAAGTGCTTGAGTCATTGCTACTACTGCTCGTGGACTCGGACGAGTGGCTGGACGAATGTTGCTCAAGAATCTCCACGGCTAGGCTATCGCGCGTGGCCTCGATGGATATCTTGACGCCCCCTGAGAACTCACGCCTCTGCGGTTTTGTAATGCCTAGCGCGTCTGAAGAGACCAGCAGTTCGTCCGACCTGATTACGACGAAATGCGTGATGCCCTCTGCAAATTCGAGCTGCACACGGCACGCTTCTGGAGTGGTCTTGACCCTAGCCCTCGCGCCTTCTCCCTTGGCAGTGCAACGAATTTGCTTGCCAGTCCAGTTGACGCTCGTCGAATCGGTCGCAATCGCCATCGTTTCGACTGCGCCGAGTGTGCCTAGCAGAATTGCACCAGCGATCACCACGTTCGTGTGCGACATGGTTGTTACCCCACAATAGATGGTGTTCTTCTTGAGCGAACGTGGCCTGGCCACCGATACTTTGTCACCCTAAGTGCGATACCCCTCTCTAGTCACATCGAATCGCGCCCGCTGCCCTGAGATATCACACATCCTGGACTGGAACCTAACAGAACTTCTGGTTGAATCGCTCGTCGTTCACGGCAAGGCGGCGACGTTGTCGCCCTACCTGGCCGGCGTGATCTTCAGGTTGGCAAGGTAGCCGTCTTGCCCCGGGCCCACCCAGAGCCCAACGCCTCCGGCCTTCCGGTCGCTCAGCTCATCGACCAGCAGGCTCGCCTCCTTCCCGCCGTTCACGTACACACGCACCTTGGGCTTGTCGACCACGATCCGGACGTGGAACCAAGCATCCCCGTCGGGCGCCGGAACGATCGGCTTCTCATATTGTCCCGGCTTGTCCTGGCGAAGCACGTCCCAGCGGTACTGCGGATGGGAAATGTACTGAACGGCGCGGGCCTTGCGCCCCGCATCGTCCGCTCGGAAGTTGAAGGGCCGAAAGTAGACCGCGTCGTGAGTCTTCGCGTCCACGACCCGAAAGGCGATGCCCAAGAAGCTGCTCTGCGGGGGACGGCTCTGCCCGACCGCATCGAACTCGATCACCCCGTTCGCGAACTCAATGTCGTCGAGCCGGATGACCGTGTCGTCCGTCTTTGACTGAACCATAAGGGCGGTTTTCCCCTTGGCGTCCTCGACCCACTTGAGGGTCGCGTCGGGCGGTATCGTCTCTCCCTTCCCTTTGGCCAAGGCCTTCAAATCCGGCGTGATGGTTTTCTCTTCAGCCATAGCCAGCGGCCCGGAGACGAAGCCCGACAACACTAACAGCAGCACCCGAAATACTTTTGCCATGAAGTCACCTTTGAATCCATGAAACCAACAAACCACCGCCAACTTCGTGTCGCCAGGAACGGCGACCGCGGTCTTATGGATCTGTAGGCCACTGAGCGCTGCTCTCGGACGGCGATGAGTTTGAGCTGCTATGCGACGTCGATGTGTTTGAGCTGCTACGCGACGTCGACGTGCTCGATCTGCCCTGAGACGACGCCGACTTCGTGGCCGGTTGGGCGTCCCAAGATTCGGACTCCTTTCCAACTGACTCGACATCCTTGCTCGCGCCATTAGTCACCGGTGGGCCGGGAGCCTCGCTAGGGAATGACTGCGATATCAAGTAAACGGCGATGCTGATGCTCGGAACGAACAAAAGCGCCGCGATGCTGCGCCAACGGGAACGTTGCCAAATGCGAGAGCGGTCGAGCAACAAGCGCAGCCGAGTAATCCGAAGCTCGCTTGGCAGGGGATGCGAGCCTGGATTCTGCACGTGTGCAAGGCACTTCTCCAGCAGCTTGGAGACCTCTGCGGCCGCCTGAAAGCGGTCGGCCGGATTTTTCGCGAGCAGCCGTCCAACGATCCGCTCCAACCAGGCAGGGATCTCCGGATTCAGCTGTGTGATACAGCGCGGTTCGTCCTCGCAAATCCTTCTCATCACGGCCACGGCTGTTTGCGCGCGGAAGGGGGGCCGCCCGGTACACATCGTGTACAAAACGCTTCCCAGGCTGAAGAGATCCGCTCGGTGGTCAATCGCTTCGCCTTGGGCCTGTTCCGGGGCCATGTACTGCGGCGTTCCGGATATCATTCCGCTACATGTGAAAGTCGCATCATCCACTGCCCGAGCCAAACCAAAGTCAGTGATCACAACACGCTCTACGCCGTTTTCCAGCAGGATATTTGCCGGCTTGATGTCGCGATGTACAAGGCCCTGCGCATGGGCCGCTGCCAAACCGGCCGCCGTCTGAGCGCCGATCCGGAGGATCTCGACTAGTGACAAGGGGCCGACCGAATCGATTCGGTGCTGCAGCGAGCCACCCGCTATGTAAGGCATCACGAGATACGGAAACCCGTTGAATTCAGCGACGGCATGAATCGCGATCACATGCTCATGCACAACGGCTGCGGCTGCTTGCGCTTCGCGTGCGAAGCGGCGGCGCGCCGCGGCCGCCGCGGCAAGTTGCGGCGCCAGCACTTTCACCGCCACGTTGCGATTGAGCGCGCGGTCGAAAACTTTGAGCACGATCGCCATGCCTCCCTCGCCAATGACTCCGATGACTTCGTAGAGCCCCAGCCGGCCCAGCATCGCCGGATCGTCTGTCGGGCCAAGAAAATTTAGCGGCCACGTTTGGCTCAAAGGCACGTCGTCCGCTTTCTGGTCGCCGGTGTGGCTATCGTCTGACTGTTGACGAAGGCCGCGAACCTGTTGCCACTCTTGCGGCGACGCGGTCAAGGCCTCCAAACGATCACGGCAGATCGAACAGCGGTCTAGATGGAGCGTAAGCGCAGCTTCCTCGCTCGCAGAAAGCGCGCCATCGAGCAATAGGCGGAGGCGACTGGGATCACATGTATCTTGAGCATCGCGAGTCATGGCTGATCCTCCTGCGCGATTTCAACTTCCTTTACCCTGGCTTTGATCCGCGCCATCACTCGGGTCCGAGCCATGTAAACCGCGCCCAAGGATAATCCTAGCGCAGTGGCCGTCTCCGGGATGGGTTCTCCTTCCACCGCCGTCCGCCAGAAGGCCTGCCAGGTCGATTCGTGAAACTCTCCGCGTACCTGCCGGGCGGCCCAATCGAAGAGCTCCCTTTCGTATTCCTGCTCAAAGGCCGCCGTCAGTTCGCTGGTTGGATCCGGATGCTGCTCGAGCGCCAATCGAAAATCCGTGCCGCCGCCGCCCTGTTGATCGGTTCGCCTGCGGGTGAGAAAGTTGATCGTCATATTGCGCGCTATGCAAAAGAGCCAGCCTCGGAATGAGCCCTTCTCGCGATCCGGATCCCATCGTTCGATGGCCGAGGCCACAGCGAGCAGCGCCTCCTGTGTCAGTTCCTGGGCATCGGCATGCTGCAGTCCCTTCTCGCGAACGAGTCGGTAGAGCAGCGGTTCGTAGATCTCGACGAATTCCTCCCAAGCCCGCGCGTCGTCCCGGTCTCGGATGCGTAGCAGCAGGCTGCGGCGGGTTTCCGGATCCAGATGCATTTCGCACTTCCCACTAGTTATCACACAGCGGGATTGGCAATCTAACAGAGACTGAAGATGATTTGCCCCAGTTTAAGCCATGCCGTTGAGAAAATGGTTCGCCGCTAACGTTGGAAGCGGCATTCAACCGTCAGCTGGCAGAAGTTCCAGGGTCCTGGACCACCCTGATTATTGCCAACTTTGGCGCCCCGCGAATGCCTATACGTTTCCGCTAGGCGAGCGATGTTGGTACGGTTTGTTGGCGCGCCCGGAACGCCACCCGCCACGGCGGGCGAGCTGCGGGCGTTCCCTACAGAAACAGGCACGCCTGGTACGCCACTCGCCACCTCCGGGGCTGCATGGCCGGCGAACGGCACACGGAATGTGCCCGCTACAATGCCGCTCGGTCGCCCCAGGATTGCGCGCAATGTCGGACCGGAGTTTGCCTGCCGCGGCCAGCTACGCTCTCCCCACCTTTCTTAGGAGATGCGGGCAGGGTCTCATCCGGTCGTGGTGGGCGATGAACTGCGGCACCGCGGGCGACGTGCCGGTTGCCTGGCACAGCACATGACGCCGCTTTTGGGGTTTCATATACCAAGAACTCGCTTGCCGTTTGCCATAAATACGACCACCGAAAGAAGGAACCCATCAATGATCATGAGAACTGCGATCACGCTCGTGGCCCTCGTTGCTTTTTCGCTACCCGCCGTTGCGCAGGAGATCAGCGGCACCTGGAAGGCCGAATTCGATACACAGCGCGGCCTGCAGAAATACACGTTCGTAATCAAGCGCGATGGGAAGACGCTTGCCGGCAAGGCCAGCGTCGAACTCGACGGCCAGAAACGCGAAGTCGAATTGAAGGAAGGCAAGATCGACGGCGACACGATTTCCTTTGTCGAGACGCTCAACTTCCAGGACAACGAACTTCGCATCACCTACACCGGCAAGGTTTCGGCCGATGGAATCAAGTTCACACGCCAGGTCGGCGATTTCGGCTCGACCGAGGCGGTTGCCAAGCGCGAGGACGCGAAGGCTGCAGCTCAAGACGCCGCGGGGCAATCCAAGCCCGACAACGCCCAAGCTCCAGGCGAGGCCGGACGGCGCGGACAAGGCAATCGCGGAGAGGGCCGCCGCGGCGGTCGCGGTGGACGTGGCGGGTTTGGCCGTCCGGTCGTGCTGGGCCCGGACGACAAACCGGCCTTCCCGGCGCCGCCCGAAGGATTCGACAAGCCGCGTGAGGGCGTCGCCCAGGGCAAGCTGGAGCGCGTTGATTACGACTCCAAAACCGTCGGCGTGAAGCGCTGGATGCAGGTTTACACGCCACCCGGCTATTCGGCAGACAAGAAGTATCCTCAGCTCTATGTGCTGCACGGCATCGGCGGCAATGAGAGGGAGGAGTGGACGCGGCAGGGCGTGGCCCACGTCATCCTCGATAATCTGATCGCCGACAAGAAGATCGAGCCCATGGTCGTGGTCTTTCCGAATGGAAATGCATCGGCAAACCCCGAGGGGGGCCGAGGCGGCCCCGGCGGCGGGCGGGGAGGACGCGGCGGCGGCTCGGGCGGGTGGGGAAAGCCGTTTGAGAACGATTTGCTGAAAGACATCCTCCCCTACATCGAGTCGCACTATTCCGTGCATACCGACCGGGAGCAGCGCGCGGTGGCCGGACTCTCGATGGGCGGCGGACAGGCGTTGAACTTCGGGCTCTCGAACCTGGACGTGTTCGCCTGGGTCGGCGGCTTTTCGTCAGCGCCGAATACCAGTCCGCCTGAGCAACTGGTGGCCGACCCGGAGAAGGCGACCAGGCAATTGAAACTGCTCTATGTCTCGTGCGGGAGTAAGGACGGCTTGATGCGCGTCAGCCAGGGCGTGCACGCGTACCTGAAGGAGAAGAACGTTCCCCACATCTGGCACGTCGATGACCACGCTCACGACTTCCAGCATTGGAAGAAGGGACTTTATAACTTTGCCCAACTGATCTTCAAACCGACATCGAAGTAGTTGCGGTGAAAAAGGGACGTAGCCGCACGGCAGCGCGTGTGGCGGAGCTGCAAAAGGGGGCACAAGCGCCTGCAGGAGACCTGCGCACAACCGGGGGCGGGTGCGGGGTCGGGAGACCCGCGCACAACTTTGGACCCGCGCACAACTTGGCGGCGCTGGACCTCGCCTGCGGCTACCCCGCCAGGTGCTTTTTGAAGAACGCGACCGTGCGCTTCCAGGCCAGCTTCGCCGCGGCGTCGTCGTAGCGCGGCGTGGTGTCGTTGTGAAAGCCGTGGTTGGCCCCTTCGTACACATAGGCCTCGAAGGATTTTTTGTTCTCTTTCAGGGCCTGCTCAAACGGCGCGGCGCCGGCCATGATGCGCTTGTCGAGCGAGGCGTTGTGAATTTGCAATGGGGCCTTGATTTTGGTTACGTCGCTTAAGTCCGGCTGCCGTCCATAAAACGGGACACCCGCGTTGAGAATGTCGGGAATTCGCACGGCCAATTGGTAAACGACTCCACCGCCATAGCAGAACCCGACGGCGCCGACCTTGCCGGTTGACTGCTCGTGGGAGTCGAGCCACCTGACCGCCGCGATGAAGTCGTGCAGCATTTGTTCAGGGTCGCGCTTGGCCTGCAGCGTGCGGCCTTCGTCGTCGTTACCGGGGTAGCCGCCCAGCGGCGTTAACGCATCGGGCGCAAGGGCCAGGAATCCTTCCACGGCGAGCCGGCGGGCCACGTCTGCAATGTACGGATTCAGGCCGCGATTCTCGTGGACCACCACGACTGCCGGGAACTTTTGTCCTTCGGCCGGGTGGGCCAACAGCCCCTTCATCTTGCCGGCCCCCTGGGGCGACGGATATGTGATCGTCGCCGTCTTGATGCGTGGATCGTCCGACTTCACCTGTTGCGCCCAGGAGTAGTTCGGCGTGAGGCTGGCGAGCAATGCTTCCACGGTCACTCCGCCCACCGCAAAGGCGCCAAGCCGCTTGATGTACTCACGCCGGTCAACGCGGCCGTGGGCAAAATCGTCATACAGATCGAGGATTTGCTGATCAAACTCTGAGGATTGTTTACGTTCCATAGGAAGGCACCTTTGCTTTGGAGGTTCTAAAGGAAAAGCAGTGGACAACGAATACGTCGGTACGTCAAAGCCGACAATCGAACAGGAGGAAACCGAGGAAACGGAATTGCGGCGCCGATTACATCGTGCGTGATTCCAGAGGTTTGGTTTAAAAAGCGGATGCATGGGTAGGTCGTTGAGAAAACGGAGAAGACGGAGGAAACAGAGACTCGCTGTTCTGTTGTCTCCGTTTCCTCCTGTTCTCCGGTCCCCTCCGGCCGCCAAGTGGGAAGTTATTCACCACGCCATTTCAGGGCGTGCCACCCTGTCCCCTACCAAAGACTCCGATGGGTGACCGGAGATCCGTCCTAAAACTCCTTGATCGCGATGTTGCGGAACTGGACCAATGAAGGCGGACCCGTCCACTCGCCGTTGCGCTTGCCGCCGTGATGTTGCAGAGCAACGGGTCCGCGCGCGGGGATGCCCGGAAGTTGCGCGTTTTCGATGACCTGTTTTCCGTTGAGCTTCACCCAGAGACGATCGGCCTGCATCGTGATCTCGAAGGTGTTCCACTCGCCGATATCATGATCGGCCAGCATCCGGGGGGTGACGCCGGCTCGCACTTGCGGCGGCATGTTCCGGTCCATGCGGTAGCCATAAACTTCGCCGGAACCCACCGGCCAGCACCAGATGTTGACCTGGGATTTGCCTTGTCCCCTGAGGAGAATCCCCGAATCGGAATCCGGGACGAGCATGCGAATCTCTTCGCCTTGGGCGTTGCGTTTGTGCGAGCCGTCGGGCTTGATGATCGGGACGCGCGGATTCAGGTACGGCGTCTCCTTGATCCGCCAATCGACCCGCAGAATGAAATCGCCGTACAGTTTTTCCGTCCACAGGTTCTTATCGCCTTTCGCCTCGCTCTGGGCGTCGTAATCGATCACTCCGTCCACGACTTTCCAGTGCCCGTTGTCGCCTTGGGGCGTCTTCCAGCCGTCGAGGTTTTTCCCGTTGAACAGCGATATGAAACCGTCGGGCGTTGACTTTTGGTTCTCGCCGCCCCAGATCGGCAATGCGAGCGCAAGAGAAAGGACGAGCAGCAGGGCGATCGACAAGGCGTGGCGTCTCATGGCAGGTTCCATTGGTCGGAACAGGAGTTAACGGAGACAACCCTGACTGGCCGGGCTATCGAATATCGGCCTTACGGGCCTGAAAGCGTCTCCAACTTGTCCTCCGGAAACGTCGTCAGCACGAGATCCTTGAAGTGGACCTCTTGCGGATCTTTGTTGCTGTGGAGCTGCAGGCCGATCGGCGCCTCTTTGATCCGTTCCGGTTCGGGATCGCGCCAGTCTACCACCAGGTGACCGTTCACGACCACGCGCACGCGGTTGCCTTGCGCGAGGATCTCCAGCTTGTTCCAGTCGTGCTGCTTGCCGACTTTTTTGGCGGGCTTGCCATCGACAGGCAGGGCGTTGCGGCCGAACAGGTCGTACATCCCCCAGTCCGAGGGGAACATCACCAGGTGGCCGGCGTAAGTGTACTTGTCCCCCTTCTCCGGGGCGTTGCGGCCCCACAGGGCAATCCCGGAGTGCATCTCGCTCTCGACGAGCTTGACGGTGGCCAGCAGCCGAAAGTCACTGAACTTGCGCTTGGTGAGCAGGTACGTGCTGACCTTGATCGGGTCGGTGTTCTTGGCGACGATTACGCCGTCCTGAACGCTCCACAGGTGCTCGTGCCCTTCCCAACCTTCGAGGTTTGTGCCGTTGAACAGCTTGATCGTCTCGCGCTTGCCTTCGCGCGGCGGTACGATCGGCGCGGCTTTTGCTTTTTTCTGTTTGGAATCGACCTGCGCCGCGGCAGGCGATGAGAACGCAACGCCAATAATCAACATCGCGGCCAGAATCATCTTTGGGCACATACGGCGGTTCCTTGAAGAGGCGGCGGCAGTCCGGTATTGAACCAGGCGGCATCATAATCACTGCTGTGCCGTGCGGCAATCAATCCGGCCCCTCGTTTACACGTCGCCCGGTCCGTATGATGGCAAGAGCCCAAAGGGGTCTCTTAGGACCGCTACGAAACGAAACCGACCCTGTGCCACTGCTCGCCGCGAGCAGTGCCACGATTAATAGCTTGCCATGTCGACGCGACGTTCCAAACCTCGACCGATCTCTCCAAGCCGACGTCGCTTGCGCGCCAAGCGCGGCAATAGCCCAATCGCGGAGGACGCCGCCTCCCGGCCGCGACTGCAGAAAGTGCTTGCCGCGGCTGGTTTAGGCAGCCGCCGCCAGTGCGAGGAGCTGATCACCGAGGGGCGCGTCGACGTCGATCGCCGAGTGGTGACGGAGTTGGGCACGCGCGTCGATCCGGTGCAGCAAGAGATCCGCGTCGATGGCGAGCCCCTCCCGCGTCCCAAGCGGCAGTATCTGATGCTCAATAAACCGATGGGCGTCGTCTCAACCGCCCGCGATCCAGCCGGACGTCCCCGTGTGACCGACCTGGTCCCCGGCCATCAGCGGCTGTTCCCGGTCGGCCGGCTGGACATGTCGAGCGAGGGCTTGATCCTGGTGACCAATGACGGCGAGCTGGCCAACTTGCTTACGCATCCGCGTTATGAGGTCGAAAAGACTTACCTCGCTCAGGTGGCCGGAGCGCCGGGCCGCGAAGCGCTAGCCAAGTTGGAGCGCGGCGTCCATCTTGCCGAAGGGTACGCCCACGCCAAGCGCGTCCGCATCAAGAGCCAGCACAAACAGAGCTCGACGTTGGAAATCGTGCTCGACGAAGGCCGCAACCGCGAAGTCCGCCGGCTGTTGGCTCGCATCGGCCACAAGGTCCTGCGGCTGAAGCGAATTGCAATTGGTTCGCTGCGCCTGGGCAATCTGGCGCCTGGCGAGTATCGCCCGCTGGGGGTCGACGAAGTGCGCGAACTCAAGGAGGCGGCCCTTGCGGCGCTCAAGCGCGAGAAGCCAGGGCCTCGCGGGCCAAAGATCGTAGCGCCGGCAGAGCGCCCCAAGGTTCCGCAGCCGCGTCCCGCGATGCCAGAGATGGAAGAATCCGTATCGGAAGATCTCGAAGACTTCCATCCGCCACGTCGCCCCGGCACCATCATTGGTGACGAGGAAACGCCGCCGCCGGCCGAAAGAGGTAGTTCACCCACCGTCAGGCCGCTCATCGACGTTCGCCGCGGCATCTTTCCCGGCCGGCAGACCGATGATTTTGACGAGGACGAGTTGGTCGAACAGCCAGCCGAGCGCCCGGTCTCTGTGCGACAACAGAAGCCCAAGCGACAAGAGCGGCCCGACCGCCCACCCGGCAAAGGCCGTTCACAGAGTAAGAGTCGCCCGCAGGGTACGGACCGCTCGCAAAGAAAGGGTCGTTCATCGGGTACGGGCCGCCCACCGAGCAAAGGTCGCTCGGGTCAAAGTCGCGCGCAAGGTAACGTCCGGTCGCAGAGTACAGGGCCCTCGCTCGGTAAAGGCCCTTCATCCCGCAAGGCGTCCAAGCGTCCCGATCGTCGGAAAGGACGCCGCCGATGAACTCTACTGGCGCCGTGCCATGCTTCGCCGATCGGGCGGTCCAGCAGACGGTCGAAGTAATCGAGAATCGGCACTTAGCTCACGACACATATCGCATACGGATCGGTTGCCCGGCACTGGCGCGGCGGATTGTCCCGGGACAGTTCGTGATGCTGCGGTTGGCAGACTGCGACGACCCGCTGCTCGGCCGGCCACTGGCGCTGTACGACACGGTGTTCTCGGCCGGTGGCGAGCCGATCGGGATCGACATCGTGTATCTCGTCATGGGCAAAATGACGGCGCGGCTGGCGCAGTACCGTCCCGGCCAGACACTCGACGTTTGGGGACCGCTCGGGAATGGTTTTCCGCCGCAACCGGTTGAACATCTGATCATGGTCGCCGGGGGGATCGGGCAGACGCCGTTTATGGCGGTCGGGCGCGAGTACCTCGGTTTACGGAGCTATGGCGAACCGGCGCGGACGGTGGCGAAATCGGCGAAGGTAACGCTTTGCTACGGCGTGCGACGAGCGGAGTATCTGGCCGGCCTGGACGATTTTCGGGCCATCGGGATCGACGTGCGGGTAAGCACCGACGATGGGTCGGCGGGGCGTCACGGGTTCGTCACGGAATTGCTTCGCGACTTATTGAAGGAGTCAGAGGCCGACGTAGCCGGCGGCCGTTGCCGGATCGTCTGCTGCGGGCCGGAGAAGATGATGGAGGCTGTGGCGCACATCGGACAGCAGGCCGGCGTGCCGTGTCAGGTATCGCTAGAGACGCCCATGGCCTGCGGCATCGGCATTTGCTTTAGCTGCGTGACAAAGGTCCGCCAGGCGGATGGTGAGTGGGATTACCGGCGGACGTGCGTCGAGGGACCGGTGTTTGAGGCCGAACAGATCGTGTGGTAGTGTAGCCCTCTTCCCGGCGCGCCGGGACGAGAGGATGCATCATCACGCAGAGCGTGATGGCTACACTATCGGAGACTACGCCGTCTGCTTGGCTGCCTTCAGCCGCGCTGAAAGGCGCGACTTGAGCCTGGCCGCCTTGTTGCGGTGGATCACCCTTTTGGCCGCGGCCTGGTCGAGCTTCTTGGCGGCGGTGCGGAATTCGTCGCCCGTTGCGGCCGCATCGCCCCCTTCGACCGCGGTGAGAACCTTCTTGATTTGCGTCTTCAATGACGACTTGACGGCACGATTGCGTGCACGGCGTTCCAGGCTCTGACGCAGACGCTTTTTGGCGCTTTTGGTATTGGGCATGGCAATCTTATGGAGCGATGAAGATTTGGATCCGTTGGAGTTCAAGCTTTAGCTTGCCGCCGGCAGCCTGAAGGCTGAACTCCAACAAGGGCGAATCACCCTTTATGACGCAATTCGGCGATTTTGTCCAGCCGTTCGGCCAGGTCGCGGTACCCGTACTCCAGGCCCGCCAGCGCCGTGAGGTGCTTTTCGGCCAGGTTCAAATCTTCCATTCCCATCGCCAGCACACCGGCACGATAGAGGGCCTTCTTCCGCAAGTCCGGCTCACCGCGATCGGCCAACGCGTCGACCGCCGCCTCGTAGTTCGTCATGGCGAGTTTGTATTGCTTGATCTGCTGAAAGCACTCCCCCAACTCAAGATGCACCTGGCCCCGTCGGCGCGGGTCGTTGGTGGCCGGCTGAAAGACCTTGATCGCCTCGGCGTAGTTGCCGGCCCGCTTCAGCCGCGTGCCCAGCTCGACCTTCCAGCTTATGACGTTCGGATACCGCTCGGTGCGCGTGCGAAAGACGTCGGTTTCGAGCCGGTTTAACTCTTGCGTCATCCGCAGGGCGAGGCTCTGGGCGTCGTCCGTCGGGTCGTTTTCCGCGCGCTGCTCGGCCACTTGCACTTGGTAACGTGCGCGGCGCAGTCCCATGTCTTCGTACGCTTCGCGGATCTTCAGGTCACCCCCCGACGCCTCCAGCGCGCCGCGGAGGATGCGCTCGGCTTCGTTGTAGCGATCGTCGCGGGCATGCAATTCGGCGAGCTGAATATAAGCGTCGAGGTCAGCCGGGTTCTCCGTGATTGCGTGTTGGAGCTCCTGTTGCCGGGTGAACTTGATGGCTGTCGGCCCGGCGTTCTCGGCCGCCTCCTCCTGGGCCGCCGCCTGTGCGATGCGCTCGGTGCGGCGGGCGAGTTGGGCCTCGGTCTTGCGGACTTGCAAATCGGAGATCGCGCGTGGCGCCTCGTCGTCGCCGGGGCGGGCCTTCTCAACGCGCGCCCAACAGACGATGGCCTGATCGAAGTGACCTTGCTTGGCCAGCGCGACCGCGCACTGCTTGTTGATGTCGGCGTCGTTGGGGTGCACTTCCAACGCGGCGCGAAGCCAGGCCAGCTCCGCTTCCAGGCAGTGCATCGCCTCGCAGGCGTGCGCCATCTGGATCAAGGTATTGCTGTCCCAAGGATTGAGCTTGAGCAGGTCCAAGCCGGTCTTGAACAGCGCCGGCCAGTCTTTCTTAAGCGACGACTTTTTCAACGAAGCCTTGAGCGCCGAGGACCTGAAGGTGGAGGTGAATCCTGCGCCCTTCTTATTGTTGTTGTATTTCCGGTGGAGGTTATTCAGGAACGCGTTGAGATAATCGAGGCTGGCCGGGTCCCCCTCGACGCACTGGTAAAACATATCGGTGGCGTAGTCGTGGCTACCCGCCGCCGCCTTTTCCTGTCCGTGCGTGAACCAACTCTGCAGCCGGCGGCGCAGCGTGGCCGAGATCGCGGCGCCTTGAGGAGGCGGCGTTTGCGCAGCGGCGTGCTGGTGGTCCGTCGCCATAGTTGCCGACATGGCCCAAGCGGCCAAAAGAGCGGGGAAGCGGCAGCCTCGACGCCGCCCGAGTAGACCGTGGATGATTTTCCGTTATTCTAGCATTGAAGCCGGTTAAACTCAAAACTGAGTTGGAGTTCCCGCCGCGGCGGGCCGCCGGCAGCTCGCCACCGCGAGTCGCTGTGGCGACCTGAAGGCTGAACTCCAACACCGAACTCCAACGCTGAACCCTGAACCCTGAACCCTGAACCCTCCAAATCGACCGGCCGCGTGTACCTTGTCGGCGCCGGGCCTGGCGATCCGGGGCTGATCACGTGGCGCGGTGTGCAATGCCTCCGTCGTGCGGACGCCGTGCTCTTCGATTACCTGACGAACCCCACGCTGCTTGCTCATGCGCCGGCTGGCGCCGAGCGGATTTGCCTGGGACGCCATGGCCGCGAAAGGATTTGGTCGCAGCAAGAGATCAACGCGCAGCTCGTTGCGCTGGCACAGCAAGGCAAGTGTGTCGTTCGGTTGAAGGGAGGCGACCCCGCTGTGTTTGCTCGGTTGTCCGAGGAGGTCGCGGCGCTCAAAGCGGCAGGGATTGGACACGAAGTCGTGCCCGGCATTACGGCGGCGCTGGCGGCAGGAAGTTATGCCGGCATCTCACTTACGGAGCGCGGTCGGGCTTCGGCGGTCGCGTTTGTAACTGGCCATGAGCAGGACGATAAAGACGCTCCGGCGATCGATTTCGCCGCCTTGGCCGCCTTTCGCGGCACACTGGTCGTTTACATGGGCGTTACGACGGCGGCCGATTGGACAGGTGCGCTTATCGACGCCGGCAAACCCGCCGAGACGCCGGCCGCGATCGTCCGCCGCTGCACGTGGCCCGACCAGCAGACGATCCACTGCACGCTGGGCGCCGTCGGCGAGCGGATCGCCGAGGCACACTTGCGGCCGCCGGTGGTCACCATCATCGGCGATGTCGCGGCCGTCGCCGACGCGAAAAACTGGTTCACCGAGCGACCGTTGTTCGGCCAGCGCGTGCTCATCACGCGGCCGCATTGTCAGGCGAGCGGGCTATGGGACCGGCTCAGCGAGTTGGGAGCTCATTGTCTGCTCCAGCCGGCCATCGAAATCGAGCCGCCGTCCGATTGGTCAGCCGTCGATGCGGCGCTTGCCCGCTTGGCGGAGTTTGATTGGCTGGTCTTTTCCAGCGCCAACGGCGTCGAGTTCTTTCTGGGGCGGCTGTGGGAGTCGGGTCGCGACTTACGAGCGCTCGGCCCGATCAAGATCGCCGCCATTGGGCCGGCAACGGCTGAGGCGTTAGAACAATTTCACCTGCACGCCGACCTTACGCCTGACGAATTTCGCGCCGAATCTTTGGCGGAAGCGCTGCTTGACGCGGCGGTTAAGAATGCCTCGAAGCCACGGTTATTGCTCGTTCGCGCCAACCGCGGTCGCGAGGTTCTGGCTGAGACGCTCACCGCTGCCGGATGTAAGGTTGAACAAGTCGTCGCTTATCAGAGCATCGATGTCGAAACTCCGGATCCCGAGATTGCGGCGCTGCTCCAACACGGCCGCATCGATTGGATCACCGTCACGAGCTCCGCTATCGCCCGCTCGCTGGCGCGGCTTTTCGGCGACGACCTCCGCCGCGCCAAACTAGCGAGCATCAGCCCAATTACCACGGCGACGCTCCGCGAACTCGGCCACGAGCCTACGGCTGAGGCGCGAGAGTACACGATGGACGGCATTGTCGAGGCGATTCGCGTGGCACTGCTCGCGGCGAGCAGTGGCACAAGGTGATGTTAGCGGTTCTAAAACAGCCGGTTATAGCCGTTCAGCGCCGCCACGCGGTACGCCTCGGCCATGGTGGGATAATTGAACGTCGTGTTGATGAAGTACAAAAGTGAGTTCGCCGGGCCGGACTGCTGCATGATGGCCTGGCCGATGTGGATGATCTCCGACGCGTTCGAGCCGAAGCAGTGGATGCCCAATAGCTCCAGTGTCTCGCGGTGGAAGAGGATTTTGAGCATTCCTACCGTGCGGCCCGTGATCTGGGCCCGCGCCAGGCTTTTGAACAGGGCGTGGCCGATCTCGTAGGGCACGTTGGCAGCGGTCAGCTCGCGCTCAGTGCGGCCCAGCGAGCTGATCTCGGGGCTGGTGTAAATGCCGGTGGGGATGTCGCGCACCATTTGGTGGTCGCCGCGGCCGGTGAGCAAGTGCGTTGAAGCGAAGCGCCCTTGCACGTATGCCGCGCTTGCCAGCGACGGCCAGCCGATGACATCGCCGACGGCGTAAATGTGCGGCTGCGTTGTCTGGAAGGACTCATTCACTTCGATCTGCCCGCGCTCGTTGGGGACGACATTGACATTGTCCAGTCGCAGCCCATCCGAATTGCCAGTGCGGCCGTTGGCCCACAACAGGATCTCGGTCTTGAGCTGCTTGCCGCTCTTCAGGTGCAGAATGACGCTGTCGTCGCGCCCCTCCACGCGGTCGTACGTTTCCATGTGGCGGATCAACACGCCGCGGTCGCGCATGTGGTAGCTCAAGGCGTCCGTGATCTCGTCGTCGAGGAACTCCAGCAGCCGCGAGCGCGTGTTGACCAGGTTCACCTTGCACTCCAGGTTGCGGAACATCGACGTGTACTCGCAACCCACCACCCCCGCGCCGTAGATCGTGATCGACTGCGGCGAAAAGGAGAGATCGAGGATTGTGTCGCTGTCGAAGATCCGCGGGTGCGAGAAATCCACGTCGGGCGGGCGATACGGCCGCGAGCCGGAGGCGATGATGAACCCACCAGCGGTCAGTCGCTGCTTGACGCCGTTTGGTTCATCGACCTCGACGGTTTTTTGATCGATGAACCGTGCGTTGCCGGAGATGACCGGTATGTGGTTGCGATCGTAAAAGCTCTGCCGTGTGGTGACCTGCTGTTCGATCACACGGTTGGCAAACCGCCGGACCTCGGGGAACGGCAGCCGGACCGAGACACCCGCCGCGCGAAACAGCGGGTTCGAATTGGTCTCGGTCATCTGGTAGACGGCATAGCGCAGGGCCTTGCTCGGGATCGTGCCCAGGTGGGTGCAGGCGCCGCCGATCTGCCGATAGCGCTCGATGACGGCAACCGACTTGCCTTGCTTGACGGCCTGCATGGCGGCCCCTTCTCCTCCTGGGCCGCTGCCGATGACCACGACATCAAAATGGGTTTCCGCCATCGGAATCCTTCCGTGTGCTGAAGTGTAGTCCTCTCGCTCCGCGAGAGGCACATCACGCGGAGAGTTTGTGAATCAATGGCCAAAACACCCTCAAAACCGCACGTAAGTCCTTTCGTGTCGGTGGCCAAAATCGATTGATTCACAAACTCGGAGCGTGATGACTACACTGTTTTACCGCCGCAGCGGCAGACCGCGATAGCTCAGATCGAGGAGATCCATCGGATGTACGACCGTCAGCCGCTGGTGTTGCTCGCGGGCTTCGCGGAGGATTTGCAGCAGACAACCGGCATTGGCGGTGACCACCACATTGGCGCCGGTGCTGAGAATGTTCTTCAGCTTGCGGCGGCTGAGGCGACCGGACATTTCCGGTTCGGTCAGATTGTAGGTTCCCGCCGCGCCGCAACAGAGCTCGCTTTCGGGCAACTCGCGCATTTCCAACCCGGGGATCATGGCCAGCAATCGCCGCGGAGCTTCACGGATCTTCTGAGCGTGCGCCAGGTGGCAGGCGTCATGATAGGTGGCTTTGAGCCGCAACTCCCCCGTCGGCGCCACAGGGCCCAAGGCGTCGAGAAACTCGTGGACGTCCTTCACTTTGGCGGCGAATTGCCGCCGCTGCTCCTGACATTCGTCGCGCCAATGATGTCCGTAGTCCTTGAGCATCGCGCCGCAGCCGGCGACGTTGACGATCACGGCGTCGAGGTCCTTGGTGTCGAAGGCGGCGAGGTTTGCATCGGCGAATTGGCGGGCCGGCTCGCTGCTGCCGGCGTGAAAGTGGATCGCTCCGCAGCAGCCTTGAGCTGGCGGCACAAGTACGTCGCAGCCGTTCTGCTGCAAGACGCGCGCGGTGGCCCAGTTGGTGTGGCGAAACATGGCGTCGCCAACGCAGCCGGTGAAGAGCGCCACGCGCGCCCGGCGCTTGCCCACCGCCGGTAAGACGGGCGGCAAGGGCCGCTGGCGTCGCCCGGGTGGGGGAAGCATCCGCACGAGCTGCCGCATTCGCGCTGGCAGCACGTTCAGCAGTCCGGTTTTATTAAGCAGCGCCAACAGGCCGAGCCGTTGCGCCATGCGCGCCGGCCAGAGAGCCTTGCGCATGCGGCCGGGGTACGGCAACAGGCCGAACAAGATCCAGCGGTGGAACCAATCCGCGGACTTCCTCTCGTCACCGGCGTGCTCTTCCATCGCCACGCGGAAGGGCTCGATCAGCCTGCCGTATTGCACGCCCGAAGGACAGGCGGTCTCGCAGGCACGGCAGTCGAGACACAGCTCCAGATGCCGCCGCACTTGCAGATTGAGCTCCAAGCGGCCGTCAGTCACCGAACGCATCAAGTAGATGCGGCCACGTGGACTGTCATTCTCATCGCCCAATTCCGCATACGTCGGGCAGGAGGCGGTGCAGAGTCCGCAATGCACGCAATCGAGGAACAGCTCGTAATCGATGCCGGCGCCTAGATGCGGCTTTATCGCTGAGGCCACCGCCGAGCCGCTTGACAACCGGCCAGGCGGCCATTGGGCGCCGTGGTCGTGGATGGTCGCATTGGGGGAGGGGAGAAAACGCTCGTCGCCGACATCAGACCGCGCCGGCACACCGACCGCAGGTGAGGACTGCGATTCGATTGTCGGCGGCTGCGTCGGCACTGGCACACGCCTTGGATCGATCGGCTGCTGTGGCGCCGGTGGCACACGGTCGGGCGGACGGGTCATTGAGCAAAATAGACGAATCGGCCCGGATTGAAGAGGCCGTGGGGATCGAATTGACGTTTGACGGCTTCCATCAGCATAGCAGAGTCGCCGAGATTTCCCCAAGCCGCCTGGTGCGTGAGCTCCGCGGGATTCGCAGCTCGCAAAACTGTGACGCTGCCCGCGTACCGCTGAGCGGCCGGTTGCAAGCCGCCGATGAGGACCTTCGAGAATGCGGTGGACGAGAACTCGGCAAATCGCGCCACAATGATCCCGTTGCCCGCGTGCGATTGGATGGAGCAATTCGGGTCGGCGGCCAAGATGAGCTCGACCATCGCGATGACGTAGCTGGGTGGGACAGAAACTTTCAGCGTGAGTGGTGCATCGCCAGTGGCTGGAAACTCGGTGAGTCGTTGCCATAGGGCGTCGGTTTCGGCGGTGGCCACTTCGCGGGCGTCGCTCTGTAGAGAACGGCCTCTGTGCCGTTCCGTGGGGCGAGTTGACGTGGCGACGTCGCTTGGCGCTTCCGGAACGCCACCCGCCACGGCGGGCAGGCTTCGGGCGTTCCCTACAGACGAAAGTTCCTCGATGAGCGTGGCGATCATCCAACGTACTTCCGGTTCGGTCCCTTCCAGGCCGACGGCGATGAAGCCACGCTGGCCGGGCAACAGGTCGCCAAGCGCTGGGTCGTTTTTCCAGGCGGGTCCAACGAGCAGCTCGATTGCCGCGGGCGCGGTCCGCGATTGCGAAACGGTGTTAAGCAGCGACTCGGCGTGATTAACGTCGCGGAATGGGGTCACGACAACGGCCGACCGCTCGGGAATCGGCTTGACCTTGAGTGTGACTTGTGTGATGACGGCCAGTGTCCCCAACGAACCGGTCAGCAGCTTGCAAAAGTCGTAACCCGCCACGTTCTTCACGACGCGACCACCTGCCTTGAACGTCGTGCCATGGCCATCGACGGCGCTGATGCCGATGGCGTAATCGCGAAGTGTGCCGTTGGCGTAGCGGCGGGGGCCACTGGTATTCGTGGCGATAATTCCGCCTAACGTGGCTTGATCAGCCTGCGGCGCATCGATCGGCAGTCTCTGACGTTCGATTGCCAGCAACTTTTGCAGATCGTTGATGCGAATGCCGGCCTCGACCGTGACGGTCATGTCGCGCGCTGGATAATCAATCACCCGCGACAGACCGGCGAGGGACAAGCCGACGCCTGGCGTCTTGGCGGGCAATCCGAAATCGAGCGCGGCGCCGCCACCGATCGGATAAATTGGCGTGCGTGAGGCGATGCAATCGCGGACAATGTCCACAACGGCCGCCGGATCCGTAGGCGCGTGGATCGTTTTGACGGGCAGTAAGTCGTCCACTTTCATCCCCTCATCTCCCGGATATTCCGCCAAGGTAGACCGCACGCCGCGGCGGGCGGCAGTGTAGTCATCACGCTCCGCGTGATGCATCCTCTCGCGGAGCGAGAGGACTACACTAGAGCGCCGCCCGCCTCCCGGGATGCTTTTGCTCGATGCCACATGCCCCGGCGGTCGGCAGCATTTTGGCCGGACTCAATCGCCCCCGCGGATTGAACGCCTGGCGATAGCGCTCCATCACCGCGAGGTCGTCCTCGTTGAACATCTTCCGCATGAAGCCGATTTTTTCGACGCCGATGCCGTGCTCGCCTGTGACGCTGCCCCCGCAGGCAAGGCACTCGTCCAGAATCTCCTCGCTGGCTTTCAGTACGCGGCCGATCTGTTCGCGATCGCGTTCATCAAACAACAGGATTGGATGAATGTTGCCGTCGCCCGCGTGGAAGACGTTAACGATGCGAATGTCGTACTTCGCGCCGATCTCCGTAATCCGCCGTAGGATGTGCGGCAGCTTGGTGCGCGGGACAACGCCGTCTTGCGTGCAGTAGCTGGGCGCCAGCCGGCCGACGGCGCCAAAGGCCTGCTTTCGCGCTTTCCACAAAAGCTGCCGCTCCTTGGCATCTTTGGCCTGCCGCACCTCGCGGGCGTTACACTTCCGACAGAGCTCGACGATTTGATCGCGCTGTGCGTCCAGGCCCGCCTCCAGGCCGTCGACTTCGATAAGCAGAACGGCCTGAGCGTCGAGTGGAAATCCCAGCCGGTACGCCTGCTCTACGCCCACTAGGATCCCGTGGTCCATCATCTCGAGCGCCGCTGGAATGATGCCTGCGCCGATGATCTCGCTGATGGAGTTCGTGGCGTCGTCAATCGAATCGTAGATCGCCAGCATCGTCCGCCAACCTTGCGGGTCGCGGGTCAGACGAACCCAAACTTTTGTCACGACAACCAGCGTGCCTTCGCTGCCCACGAGGCCGCCGACGAGATCGAGGCCCGGAGAGTCCTCACACGGCCCCCCGAGCCGCACGATGCGACCATCGGCGGTTACCGCTTCCAGGCCAAGCACATGGTTGACCGTAACGCCGTACTTTAGCGTGTGCGGCCCGCCGGAGTTGGTGGCCACATTGCCGCCGATGGTACAGGCGCCTTGGCTCGATGGATCAGGGGCGTAGTGAAAGCCGGTGCCGCGGAGGGCTTGATTGAGCCAGGCATTGACCACGCCCGGCTGGACAACCGCGTAACGATCGCGGAGGTTGATTTCTTCGATCGCTTTCATCCGCGTGAGGACGAGCATGATGCCGCCGCCGACCGGCAAGCAGCCACCCGCCAGGCTAGTACCGGCGCCGCGAGGGACGATCGGCACATCGAGGCGATTGGCGAGGCGCACCACCTCGGCAACCGCGGCTGTCGTTTGCGGGAACGCGACAACATCGGGGCAGTTCTTCTCAATCACGAAGCCGTCGCACTCATAGACAACCAGCTCGGAATGGTTCGAGAGAACCCCCTCGTGGCCGAGGATGCGGCGCAGTTCGTCGGTAAGTTCAGCAAGCGGGTTGGAAACCGTGGTCGCCATATTCGGTCATTATAAGGGATTTGTTGCCACGTGGGTCTCCCCGGCGAAGCTGGGTGGTGTCCTAATTTGCCAATCTGCGCGCTGTCATCCTGAGCGAAGCGAAGGATCTGCTTGGTTTCTTGCAGATGCTTCGCTCTGGGATTCTTCGCTGCGCTCAGAATGACTTCGAGAATCGGAGCAGATTAGGACACCGCTAAGCTGTACCGCTTGGGCAAGGATTGTCGCTACGCGGCTGGGCGGTGCTATCAGAATATCCGTCGAATGCCGGAGATTAGGCAAGCTCTTCGTCGATTACCCCATCGGTTTAGCTGCTACGCGCGGCAAGGTCGATTGATCTGTAGGGCACGGCCTCCGTGCCGTTCCGTTGGGCGAGCCAGTGTGGCTACGTCGCTTGCCGCTGCCGGAACGCCACAGAGGGCGTTCCCTACAGAACAAATCCTTTATGGGGCAGTCAGGATAATCAGGCTTGGTCCTCTTCCTACGCACTCACTTCTGGATGGCCGTCGCGGCGGCACTGGTCGTCGCTACGGCTTCGGCCCAGGAAGTGCGCCGGCTGATCCTGCCAGAGCAACGGCGGATCGTGGTGCGAAACCCGTCTCAACTGCGCCACGTGCCGCTCCCCGACGTACCCCCTCCGCCAACCGTCACTGTACCGAAGCGCAGCGATATCGTGTGGCCTTTGTCGCTGGACGAGGCGATCCGCACGTCGTTGGCCAACTCCGAGGTGATTCGGATCCTCGCCGGGACGACGGCGGTGGCCAGCGGCGCGACGATCTACGATCCGGCTTTCACCAACACGCAAATCGACCAGGACCGCGCGGTCTTTGATCCGACCGTCGAGAGCCGCAACACTTTTTTCCGGTCCGAGCAGCCGCAGGGAGTCTTCACCAACCCGCTTGCGCCGCCGTCGCCGGTCGAGATCCGGACCGCACCCACAGAGGGCTTTCGTTCCTCGACAGGAGTGCAAAAGCGGTTCATCACCGGCGGCACCGCGCGGGTTGATGTCACCGTAGATCAGAGCCGCGTGGACGGTGTGCTTTTGCCGCTCAACCCACAGACGGCGACCGGCACGAGCCTGAGCCTCAACCAACCGCTGTTGCAGGGCGGCGGAACGACGGTGAACCTGGCGCCGATTTTGATTTCAAGGATCGACACCGAGCGGTCCTATTTCCAGCTCAAGGGCGCGGTACAGGACCTCGTCGGCGGCACGATCGAGGCCTACTGGCAGCTTTCGTCTGCGCAGGTGGATGTGTGGGCACGGGAGCAGCAGGTGGCGCAGGGGCGCCAAGCGTTAGGGCTGGCTGAGACGAATTTTCAGATCGGCCGCAGCAACATCGCGGACACGGCACAGGCGCGTGTGGCTTATGAGACATTTCGAGCGACGCTGATCGCAGCACAGGCGAATCTGCTCGACCGCGAGGCGGCACTCCGAAATATCATGGGCATTTCTCCCTCCGACGAGCGGCGACTGACGCCGGTGACGCCGCCTTCCGTTCGGCATTTGGAAACGGATTGGGAGCAGATTCTCACTTTGGCCGAGGAGTATCGGCCCGACTTGATCGAGTTGAAGCTCGTACTTGAAGCGGATGAGCAGCAGCTTCTGATTGCGCGGAACAATGCCTTGCCGCGGCTGGACGGCGTGGCGCTGTACCGCTGGAATGGTCTGGAGGGCCGCACGCCCACCGGAACGCGGCTCGGCGACAACGGGGAATTTGCCGACTGGGAGCTGGGCGTCAACTTCTCCGTACCGCTGGGGCTGCGGCGCGAGCGGGCGATTGTGCGGCAGACGGAGCTGTTGCTTACGCGAGATCGGGCTAATCTCGATCAGGCACTCCACGCGGCCGCGCACCGGCTGGCAACGAGTTATCGGAACCTGGACCAGTTCTACGAACAGTACGGCGCCTTTGCGCGCGTTCGCAGCGCGGCGCGACTCAATCTCGAGCGACAACTGGCCGACGTCCAGGCTGGCCGCGCGACGATCTACCTAAACGTCCTTCAATCGATCACCGATTGGGGCAATGCGGTGAGCAACGAAAACCAGGCGCTCATCCTCTACAACACGGAGCTGGCGAACTTGGAACGCGAGACCGGGACGATCCTCGAATCTCGCGGCGTGCGGTTCTGGGAGGAGCGATACCGCTCGGTCGGCCCGCTGGGAAGGCACTTCCCCTCGCTCTGTTACCCGCGCGCCATGACTCCGGGGCCCAACGTCGATCAGCCACCCGTCCCGCCGGAGGACGCCTATCAGCTTCCCGAGGCGGTGCCGCTGCCGGACGTGGGACCTGAGGGGATTCGGTCTGGAGTGCGCTGACTTGTCATCGCTTTGTTTTTCAGATGCGGTTCAAAGCTGCTATGCGTTAATCCTGCAATTCCGGCCGTATTGAAATCCAAAGCGGCGACAAGTCGCCGCACTTCAAACAGCGCGTCTCACGGCCCGCCGACTGACCAGCGGTCGGCGATCTCTAACAAATCGCTCAGGGGAAGCCGAAAGCCCGGCAGTAACGCCGTCTCGTAAATCTCATCTTGCTTGACAATGTGCGCCACTTGATTCCCGCGACAAACGGTCATGGTTCGCCGGAAGCGGTCGATGACCCAGTATTCCTGGACACCAATCGAAGCGTACTCGGCCCGCTTGTCGTCGTAATCCCGCCGCCGGTCGCGATTGGTGTTGGAGACGAACTCGATGACAATCGACGGCACGTCCTTCATCGGCACCGGCTGCCGGCCAAGACCCGCCCAGATCACGCGGTCGGCTCGACGAATGCAAGCACCTGTGTCGATTGCCTGCTCCGAGAGAGTGCCGTCGAGTTTAGAGAGTTGTGGACTGGCTTCGTGATAGCTCCACAGCCAATGTTCGAGTACGCCGTTCGGTCCACGCTCGCCTGGTCCGGGATAGGGCGACACGACGACAACTCCATGGATCAATTCATAGCGATAGCGGTCATCGAATTCGTCGATTGCCAGAAACTCGTCCTTCGATAGGACGAGCGCCATGGACTCCGGCCCCAGCCACCGGACGCGTGTCTCGCCATCGAAGACCGTCTCGGTGGTAGCTTCTACAGTGCCCATGGGAATAGATGCTCAAAAAGGGTTGCGGTCCAGCTATCGCCTATTATATCAGCCTGCGAACGGCGCTAAAGCGCCGCGAGGAGACTACGCACGGAAATCCAAAGCGGCGACGAGTCGCCGCACCCCAACAGGCTCATTCGTAGCGCAGCGCAAAGATCGGATCAAGCTTGCTGGCTTTGCGCGCCGGGTAGTAGCCGAAGAAGATGCCGACGGCGCTGGCGACGAGCATCGCCGCCACGATGGCTTCGGTTGAGATGATCAAGGGCCACTTCGTGCCGGCGGTGACGGCGTTGATGACGCCGGTGATGCCGGCCGAGGCGCCGATTCCGACCGTCACACCGACGGCGCCGCCGATCGCGGAGAGCAATACCGCTTCGATAAGAAACTGCCGCAGGATGTCGCGGCCGCGAGCCCCTACTGCCATGCGAATGCCGATCTCGCGCGTCCGCTCGGTGACTGAAACGAGCATGATGTTCATGATCCCCACGCCGCCGACCAGCAGCGACACGCTGG
>JBBDYH010000035.1:0-6437 GCA_040901795.1 Pirellulales bacterium | reverse complement strand
AGCGCGCAGAGCACCACCAGCAAGGCGTTGATCGGCCAAAGCTGTTCGTCGAACGATGGCCGTCCGGCGATGTCGAGCTTGCGAATGACGCGGCGGGCCATGAGAGGGTTCGGGGTTCAGGGTTCGGGGTTCAGGCTTTGTTGGAGTTCAAGCTTTAGCTTGTTCGCCGGAGCAAGCTGAAGCTTGAACTCCAGTCGGGTTCAGCCCAGCCGTGAGATATGACGGAGCTATCCTCCTTCGGGGATCGCGGTGTCGATGCGGTAGTCGCGGATGCCCGCTTTCACCGTAGCGTTGATCGCCGCGACAAGGTACCTCAAATGAGACTCCTCATCACCGCGGATGCGGACTGTTTGTGTGGGATTGTTGGCCGCGGACTGACGAAGCAGGTCCTCCAGCTCTTCAACCGTAATGAAGCGGCCCTGGACAAAATACCGCCCCGTACGGTCGATATTGATGAACAGTTCGGTCGGCTTTGACGTGAACGGTTTGGCTTCACTGGCCGTAGGCAAGGATACGGGGAACTCTCGCTCCGCCTCATCCAGCCTGGTCGCGACCAAAAAGAAAATCATCAGTTGGAACACAACGTCGATCATCGGCGTCATGTCGATCGAGCCAACGGCGCCTTTTTTAATCTTGGCGGGCATAGTGCTTTCAATGCGGAGTGTCAGTTCGTCGCAGCCGCTGGCGCCACCGTGGCAATGGTTGGCGCATCACTGCCATGGCTCGCCTCAACCAGTTGCTGTCGGCTGACACGCAACGTGCCTTCGTAGCGCTCCACCTGCGGCAAGAGGTTGAACAGCAACTCGTCGATCTCGCGGAACCGCCCCAGAATCCTTCCTTCGAGGAAATGCACCAGGCAGGCCGCCGGGATGGCGACCGTCAGACCGGCGAACGTGGTCACCAGCGCCGTATAAATCCCCGCCGCCAGCGCTTGCGCCTTGTTCACTCCCACCGCGGCGAACGCGGTTTGATGAAAGGCCATGATCATCCCCTGCACCGTCCCCAGCAATCCCAGCAAGGGGGCAATGGTCACGGTCAGGGCGATGGGCCGAACGTTGGAATAAAGCTTAGTCGCCTCCCGATCGCTGGCTTCGGAGACAGCTTGCTCGACTTCGGCATGGGGACGCCCCACCTTCAAGAGCATAGCGCGGATCACGTTGGCCGCCGGTGACGGATGCTGCTGGCACAGCCGGTAGGCTTTGCGCGGGTCAAAGCCGCCTGCGGCCGCCATCTCGCCAAATCCTTCGACCAAATCCGGCGGCAAGACCCTGCTGCGCCGTAGCGCGAACGTCCTTTCCACGGCAAATGCCAGCGCGATGAGCGACAGCACCGTGATCGGGATCATGAACACGCCGCCCGCCACATACAACTCCAACAGGCTCATATCGGACAGCCCATCGTCGGCCGCCTGCGTGGTATTGGCGCCAGCGCCCGTGTTGGCCGGCGCAGGACGAAGCGCTTCCTCAGCCTTGCGCGCCGCGTCATCGGATGTTTGCGCCGCGAGGTGTTCGCTTTCAAGGCAAAAATGAATCCCCAGCACCAACAACAACGCGGCAATAGCGCCGAGCCAACGCGTGGCGCGCCTGACCGGTTTCAAATCGACGGTTTTCATCAGTAGTTCACCCTGTCTTCTCTAATTCGGCCAGGCGGCGCTTCGCCAAATCCGCTTTGTCGCTGCTGGGATACTTTTCCAACAGTTCCGCATAGAGCTTCTTCGCCTGGTCGACGTTCTTGAGCACTTCGAAGCAGCGGCCAGATTCATACAGCGCGCTGGCCTGCCAGGCGCGAATCGCTTCCGGTGCGCCGGTTTCGCTGAAACCATATGCCACCTGGAAGAAGTTCCGCACCGCGTCTTTGTGGTTGCCTTGTTCGAAATGGACCTCACCCGCCATGAAACGCGCCCGCGCCCCGACCTCGCGCGCCGGCGCCTTTTCGGCGGCCGCTTCGTAGAGCTTGAGGGCTTCGGCGAACTTTCGCTGATTCTGCTTGGCCCAGCCCTGTTCGTAGAGCGCCTCGGGCACGTGGGGGGATTGTGGACGTTTGGCCGTCAGCTCTTGCAAGTGCCGCAGACTCTCGTCCCACTTCTTAAGCTGAGCGGCCGATTGGCCGGCGTGCAAAAACCCAAGCGTCACGAACTCTTCAGACGATGGC
The DNA here is from genome assembly GCA_040901795.1 of Pirellulales bacterium. Lineage (GTDB taxonomy): Bacteria > Planctomycetota > Planctomycetia > Pirellulales > JALHPA01 > JBBDYH01. The sequence goes on along the minus strand of JBBDYH010000035.1, from coordinate 4,286 downwards.
TTCATCGCAAACGCCCGCACAAACGCGGCGTAGGCGCTCTCGTAGTTCTCCTGTTTGAAAAGACTCTCGGCGTTCATGTACGCTGCGTCGGCTGCCAGCGCCCCCCGCGGGTAATCCGCAAGTTGCTGGGCAAAAGCCTTCTCGGCGGCGGCGAATTCGCCTTGCTGATAGCGCGCCCAAGCGAGCTTGTGCCGGGCTTTCTCGCCGAGCTCCGACTTCCCTCCATCTTTTAAGGCGGCCTGGTAAGCCTTCGCCGCTTGGACATAGTCCTTCTTCTGATGATAGAAGTGTTCGCCGACGTGATAGCTGCTCTCCGCCGCGAGCGGACTGTCGGAATGTCGCTCGGCAAGCCGGACGAAGTGACCGACCGCTTCGGCTTCGTTGCCCTTCGATTTGTGCGCCCAGGCCAATTCGAACAACACTTTGTCGCTCCCGCTGTATTGCGGGTAATCTTTGACGATCGACTGGAAGGTCTTGATCGCCGCATCATGTTTCTTTTCGCCAACCTGGGCCAGCCCCAGGATAAACAGCGCATCGGCCGTCTCGCCGACGTCCTTTTCTCCCCGCAGGAAGGCGCTGACATCGGCGGTCGCGCCGGTGTAGTCCTTCGTCTGCAGCCGTGCGCTAGCCCGGCCGCTAAGCGCCTTGGCCGCCAGCGGATGATCTTTAAACTCGCCGATCAGTCGGCTGAAAACCTTGGCGGCCGCGTCGGCCTTTTGGTCGTTAAGCTGTGACCAGCCGAGCCCGTAGAGCGCATGCGGCGCCAGCGGGCTCTGCGGAGTCTTTTCGATCACCCAGGCGTGCTCGCGGGCCGCTTCCTGGTATTCGCCGGCAGCGAAGTGATATTCGCCCAGACGAAAATGGGCCCGATCGAGGACGTTGCTCGTGGGAAACTCGGCCATCAGCCGCTGGATCGCCGCCTTCGCCGCCGGGACGTCGCCCAAGGCACGCTGGGTTCGCGACAGGCCCAGCAACGCCTCGTCAGCCTGCCGCCACTTGGGCTGCGCCTTGATCGACGTTTCGAACGCTTCACGCGCTTCGGCGTATCGTTTCAGCTCAAACAGACTACCCCCGAGAAGGAATTGTGCTTCGGCCATCAAGTCGGGACGGCGGAGCTTCGCGACGATTGGTCGCAAGTATTCGACCACCGCCTCGTGCTTTTGATCGAACGATAGAGCCAGCGCCCGGCGGACGCGCCATTGCTCGGCGTCGGCATGGTCGGGATGGCGGTCGAGCAACTCCGCGTAAAGAGTCCCCGCCGCCGCCGGTTCGTCAAGCTGGATCAGACTCTCCGCCAAAACAAACTGGACGTCGGCCGTCAGCGAATGGCCCTGGTGCGACTTGAGGAACGCTTCCGCGTATTGTCGGGCCGCCTTGAAGTCGCGAACCTGCAGCGCGGCGTACGCCGCCATGTAGCCTGCTTGTGGCGCGGTGGGACTTTCCGGATGGCTGCGCGCGACATCGGCGTAAACAGCTACCGCCTCGATTCGCCGCTGGGGAATCTCGTACAGTGCGTCGGCCTGATCGGTCTTCAATAGCGCAAGCTGCGGCGACTTCCCCGCACGCGGCAGCACCTGGCCGACCGTTTTGAGCGCTTCGGCCGGCTGGTTATCTTTGAGAAAGCTCCGCGCCATCCAGTGCGCCGCTTCAAAAGCGTCTTCGCCGCCGGCCGCAACCACCTGTCCCAGCCAGGTGCGGGCTTCCTTCTGCATGTTCGCCAGATAAAAGCAATTGCCGGCGGAAAGCGTCGCCGCGGCCACGTACTGCGATTTGGGAAACGCCTTCACCAGGGCGGCGTAGACGTTGGCCGCCTCGGCATATTTCTTTTGCTCGTACAGCGCCAGCGCCTGACGCAGTGTTGCGTAATCCGCCATAGCAAACCGCGGAGTCCTCGCCACCGTCGCAAACTGCTTTTCGGCGCGTGCATATTCCTTGGCCGCCAACAGCGTGTCGGCCTCGCGCATCATCACCTCGGTCGCCAGCGCGTGCTTCGGATAATCGCGCATAAAGCGGTCGTAGGCGGCGCCCGCTTCCGCATCGCGGTTGAGCTCCTGCAACGTCACGCCCAGCGCATAGAGCGCCTGAGGCCGCTGCTGGTCCTTGGTGTGTTTCTCAATCAACTCGCGGTAGCTTGTTACCGCCTCTTTCTTGTTATTGCGGGCGTACAGCGCCTCGCCGCGAAAGAACAACGCTTGCGGGACCTGCTCGCTCTGAGGGAACTTTGATACGAGCGCCGCAAATGTCGCGGCCGCCTGGTCGTGCAAGTCCGGCTTGCCGGCCTGCGCCGCGGCATAATAGGCCATGCCCAGGTTCAGATACGCGGCGTCGCGCAGCTCAAAGTCGGCGTACTTGGCGATCGCGCGCTCAAACGCGGCGACCGCCTGGTCTGTTTTTTTGAGCTGCAGGTAGCAAACGCCCGCGTAGTGCTGGGCCTTCGCGGCCAAAGGGTCGTCGGGGAACTTCGCGAGGAATCGTTCCCATTCCTCGACGGCGAAGTCGTATTGTTGGCGGTTGTGGAAAGCAACGGCCGCGCGGTATTGAACGATCGCCGCTTCGGACGATTGCCGGCCCTCATCGGACCGACTTGGCGGAATCTTTGCGCCCGCCGCGCGCTGCGGCTCTTTGCTCGCCCCTTTCGCCGGTTGATTTTGCGCAATCGCCGCAGACCCAAGCGCGCACCACAAGCCTGCCGCAGCCGCGCATGCGCACCAAGAACAAGCTTTCATGGCCCACCTCTTTGACCCTGTTCGACCGAGTACGACGGCCTACACCTACGACCATGTACAACGGCCTTCCAAGGCCGTCGAGACGCCGAGGACGGCCTCGGCAGACCGTCCTACTCGCAGTTCGCCGTCCAGTTTACTGTACCCCTCCTGAGGCCGGGATGAAAGGGAGCGAGCCGGCTAACCGGCGGGTTGCTGATTCGCCGGGCAAGCGCTATGATTGCCAGCGACCCCGCTCGGCCGCTTCCGTCGTCGCCTTGCTTCGCCAGATTAAACCGTCACCTGCCCAAGAGGCCCCGCCTTGGATGTCGAACTCTGGCACTGGATTGCCTTTGGCGTTTTCGTGACGGTCATGCTCACGCTCGACTTGACGGTGTTTCACCGCCAGTCGCATGAGCCGAGCCTGCGTGAAAGTGCGTTCTGGACGTGCTTTTGGTGCTCGCTGGCGCTCGTGTTCAATGGCCTGATTTGGTATCAGTGGGGCGGCCAACACGCCATCGACTTCCTCAACGGCTACCTGATCGAGTGGTCGCTGTCGATGGACAACGTGTTCGTCTTCGCGGTGATCTTCAGCTATTTCCGCGTCCCGCTCAAGTATCAGTATCGCGTACTCTTCTGGGGCATCCTGGGCGCGATCTTTATGCGGCTCACGTTCGTGCTGGTGGGCGCCGCTCTGATTGCCAATTTCAAATGGATGATGGTCGTCTTCGGGGGATTCCTGGTCTACACCGGCGTCAAACTCTCGCTCAAGGGAGACGAAGAAGTCCACCCTGAAAACAACATTCTGATGCGGATCGGCAAGCGGCTGTTCCGCGTCGCCAAGGAGCCACACGGAGACAATTTCTTCGTCATCGAGAACGGCAAGCGCTGCATTACGCCGCTATTCCTGGTGCTGTTGGTCGTGGAGAGCACCGACGTCGTCTTCGCGGTCGATAGCGTGCCGGCCATCTTCGCCATCACCCAGGTGCCGTTCATCGTCTTCACGTCGAACATCTTCGCTATCATGGGTCTGCGGGCGTTGTACTTCCTGCTGGCCGGCGTGATGGACATGTTTCGCTATCTCAACTACGGCCTGAGCGCGGTCCTGGTCTACGTGGGGGCGAAGATGATTGCCGAGTTCACCGTCCATACCGAAATGTTCGCGCGGATCACGGGCATTGATCGCTTCCTGCCAGTCCCCGACCCGGCTCATCCCGACGTCGAGCCGCATGTCGAGCATCTCGTGCCTGGGTGGGTGAATCTGGTGGTCATCGTGACGTTGCTCGGCGCCTCGATCGTGGCGTCGATCATTGCCCAGCGACGGGAACAGCGATTGGGCGGCGCCGAACCCGAATCGCCGCTTGAGCAACGCGGCGAGCCGCCCGCCGAGTTGCCGAACGAGTCGAAAGAGCACGAATCGGTTTAGTTGGAGTTCAAGCTTCAGCTTGTGCCGGGATCGTAGGCCGGCCTTCCAAGACCGCCCGCCCGCTCGACAGCCTTGGAAGCCCCTCGTATTTACAGCCGTCGGACGAGCCGGTTGCGTTGTCGCGCCCAAACCCTTTCTCGGGTAGCCATCCGGGGGTC
>JBBDYH010000034.1:0-39770 GCA_040901795.1 Pirellulales bacterium | reverse complement strand
TGGGCGACTTCACCTACGACGGCGCCGTCAATGACGACGACGTGACGTTGTTGGGCGCCTTGTATGACCCCACGGCTATGCCGGTCGGTGGCGCAGCAGCACCACTCGCGCTGGAAACCGCGGTGGCGGCGGTCCCTGAGCCAGCCACCTGGCTGATGCTCACGCTGGGCGGTTTGGGCGCCGGCCTGTTCGGCTGGCGGCGCAGGAAAGTGTAGCCCTCTCGCTCCGCGAGAGGTGCCCTGCAAGTAGTAGCAACAACACACAACCCCGGGCCAAAGCCCGGGGTTGTTCTATGGAGTGCGGCGACTCGTCGCCGCTCTCTTTTTCCAAACGGCGCAGAAGTCTGTTGAGGCCCACAGAAAAAGAAAGCGGTAACAAGTTACCGCAGTCCATGACGTGCCGTCGGGAGACCGCACCGCAACCAGGTGAACCCCCCGGGTTATTTCTTGGTTCTTGATCAATCGAACCGGGCTCAAACTTGGACAGGGAACGCTACCCAGTTAGACTAAGAACCGCTAACAATAGTAACCCGACGCGTAAGCGAGGCCGAATCTGCCGGTTCCTCGCTCACGCTTCGGGTTACTGTGTGCCGGTTGTGTTAGCGGTTCTAAGATTTTAGCCCTTCAAACGGCGCGCGGTTCCATTGTGCCAAGCCAGCAATCGTGTGCGAGGCGGCCGGGAATGGGATTTCTCAGCAACTGGCGGTCAAGATGCGGCGACGAGTGTGTACGCAGTGCGGTATTTCATTCGTCGTCGCCGTGGTTGTGACGGTAGGGATTGGATTCTTGCTCCCGCCAAGTGACGGCGAGAAGCGAAACTTCGACGATCCCAGCACCGCGGCACGAACGGTCGAGCGAGAGCACGGTCGGCAGATTCACGTCGCAGGCAATCACTCAGTAGTCACCTTCAATCGCGACGTGGCGCCAATCGTTTTCAGGCACTGTTCCCCCTGTCACCGTCCCGGTGAGGCGGCGCCCTTTCCCCTGTTGTCCTATGGTGACTTCAAGAGGCGCGCGAAGCGGATCGGCGAGGCGGTGGCGCGGCGTTCCATGCCGCCCTGGATGCCGGCCGAGGGGCTCGTCGAGTTCGCAGGAGAGCGACGGTTGAGCGATGTCGAAATCGACGTCATTCAACGCTGGATCAGCGAGGGAACCAGCGAAGGGGACGAGCGGGACCGGCCGCCGGCGCCTGCCGCCATCAGAGGTTGGAGTCTCGGAAAGCCGGATCTGGTCGTGAAGATGCCGGAGCCATTTGTCGTGCCGCCGGTGGGACCGGATGTTTACCGGAACTTCGTGGCGCCTGCAGGCCTGCCTGACGGCAAGTGGGTGAAGGGTGTGCACGTGCGAACGGGCGGCGGCAACGTCGTGCACCACGGTTTCGTTTTTGTCGATCCCACAGGGCATGCCGCCAAACGGAATGACGCCGCCGAGGCGGGCGTGGGGTATAGCGGCATGGATCCCGGCACCGGCGTGCAGCGTCCGCTCGGCCAGGCGTTGAGCTGGCACCCTGGCAAACAGGCCTCGATGGGACGCGCAGAGATGTCATGGTGGCTGCCCAGACGTGCGGATCTGGTGCTGCAAATGCACATTCGGCCGACGGGTAAGGAAGAGCAGGTTCAGGCCGAGGCCGCCTTATACTTTTCAGAAACTCCGCCGACACTGCAGCCATCGGCATTGATGCTGCGCTCGGTGGAGATTGATATTCCGGCGGGGGTGAAGGACTACGCGATTGAAAGCAGCTACGTGCTGCCGGTTGACGTGGAAGTGATCAGCGTAATGCCGCACGCGCATTACCTGTGCCGCAAAGTCATGGCCTGGGCAATTCTGCCCGACGAGCAGAAGCAGTGGCTATTGCGGATTGACGACTGGGACTTCGCCTGGCAGGAAGATTACCGGTATCGGCGGCCCATCAAGCTGCCGGCTGGGACGCGGCTCTCGATGCGGATTGAATATGACAATTCGGAAGATAACCTGCGGAATCCGATTCATCCTCCCAAGCGTGTCACTTACGGTCTGGACTCGTCCGATGAAATGGGGGAGTTCCACTTGCAGGTGCTCACCCGCAACGAGCAAGAACGGCGAACATTGGAAACCGACTACCGGCGAGTCTACGCGACTCCTGATACGATCGCGGCCGCTCGTGCGCTATTGAAGAACGAGCCGGAAAGCGCGGAGCGGATGGTCAGGCTCGGCGTGGCGCTGTTGGCCGGCGACGAAGTGTCGGAGGCCCTGAGGCTGTTTGATCAGGCCATTCAGATCGAGCCCACCGACGTCGCCGCGCGTTACCATCGGGGACACGCGTATGCGATGCAAAAAAACACCGCACGAGCGGTGGAGGAGTGGCAGGAAGTCGTTCGCATCGACCCGCGACACTTTCGGGCGCAAAACAATCTCGGTTATTGGCATTATGTCAATCAGGATCTTCCGCGGGCGGAAGAGCACTTGCGGGCCGCGGTCGAGGCGAACGAGAATGACGTCATGTCGCGAATCAATCTGGCTCGCGTTCATGCCGCCAAGGGGGATTGGGCGAATGTCGCAGCGGAATTGGCAGAAGCGCAAAAAATTGAGCCGCAGAATGAGGCCGTAAGAGCCTTGCTGCAAAGCGCGCAAGACAAGGCGCAGCGTCCTTAGAACCGCTAACAATACTAACCCGACGCGTAAGCGAGGCCGAGTTTGGCCGCTTCTCGCTCACGCTTCGGGTTAGTGTGTGCAGTTGTGTTAGCGGTCCTTAGAGCCGGATCCCAAGGCTCGCCACGCCGTTCGGCTTGCGACCCCTGCTGTTTTTTCCACCAATTCACTGGCCGTTTTGGCCAATTCGTTGACACGGTTGGAATCCTCAACTAGTCTACGCGGAAGAAGATCGCAGTGGGAGGGTCCATTTACAGGGCTGCAGGCAACTATTCTTAGTGCCGAATCTCTCGATACGGTTGGGGAACAGTGATCGAGGCGATTGGTGACGCGGCGGCTGGGTGATTTCTCGCCTGGACGTTCGCTGCGCCTTGTTTTGGCATGGTTGGGGGCGTTGCTTCCGGTTTTCAAGCAGCACCGATTGGTGTCGGCCGTTGCTGATTTGCCGCAGCGCCGGAATTACGGGTTGTTGCGTACTTATTGCTCACATTGCTCGGCCAAATCAGCGGAGTTTGAAATGTCAAAGCGCAGTTTTTTGAGGAAGAGTGCGGTCTCGCTTGCGACGACGTTGGGATTGGGAACGCTTGGTTCGGATGCTTTCGCACAGATTTCGCTGCCGCCGAACCTCACGATCGGCGTGGAGACGATTACGCCGGGCTTGCTCGAAGGCCGCCTCTCGGGCTCGTTCAACACCACCGCTCCCAATCCGGGCACCAGCCCCAATCCGGAGGTTGGCGGCATTAAGCTTGAGCCAAGACTTGCGCAGATCTCAGGCAGTGGCAACGTCGAGCCGTGGCCCGACAACACGACCCATATTTATACCGGTCAATTCCTGGTGCCCGACAACGGAACCGCGGGCGATGGCATCGGCCACTTCGCAATGGCCGAGCACTTTGACGACAACACGCTGATCAAAATCGATGGAATCACGCGACTTAGCAATCAACAGTGGGACGTACCCAACACCACCGGCGTGCTAAACCTGCCAGCCGGTTGGCACGACCTTGAGCTTCGCTTTGGCGAAGGGGGCGGCGGTTGGGGGCCCAGCAACAGCGGTGGCTGGGATAATACTTTGGGCTTCGGGATTGACTTCACCGTGCCTATTGCGGGGGACACCACGCAGGCGAACTATATTCGTCCGGTCGACAACGGTTCCGCGAACCTGTTCCGTGTGAAGACCTACAATGTCGACACCTCGCGGGACAACCAGAACGTGAATGTCACTGCGAATGGGACGCTCAATCTGCTGCAAGGCAGAGTGGTTCCCTTCGGTGCTTTGACCGTGGCGGACGGCACGACATTCACCGTGGAAGCGGCTGACACTGCCACGTTCACGCAAACCAACGTCGGAGCTGCGTCCACTTTTGCCGTCAACAGCGGCAAGGTCGTCACCGGCCCGCTCCGTTCTACGGGCGCCGTCACCAGCTTGACCAAAACGGGCGCCGGAGAGCTGAGCATCCCGACCGCCGGCGGCTCGAACGTCACGTCGGTGGGGGCAGTCAACGTCAATGCAGGCAGACTGGCGATTGGCATCGGAAGCGCCGGCGCGACCTCGATAGGCAGCGGCCCGATCAATCTCAACGGCGCCACGCTGTCCATGGGCAATGACTTGGGCGTGCCCGCCATCGGGGGCTTGTTCGGCACCACAGCAAGTTTCTACCCGGATCCCGATATCTTCAATCCCGTCTTGCCGGGCATTCCTGATAGTGCGAACGGCTTAGGTTGGTCCGGGCTCGACACCAAGGCGCTCTTCGATTCCAAGCTCGCGCCGCTCTCGCCCTCCATCACGGTGCCTGTCAACCTGCCGATCAATTTCCCGCGCGGCGACGGAAATCTGGTCGATGGCGGCACCAACGACGATTTGAACGAAATCTTCAACACCGGTAATGCGAACCTCGGCGTCTCGTTAAACGGCGACATGGATTTTATTTCCCGCTTCACCGGCAAGCTGAACGTCGCCAGTGCTGGCGCGACCGAGTTCTTGTTGATGAGCAACGACGGCGCGAACTTGTTTATCGATCTGGACCAAGGCGCCGGAACGAACTGGCAGAAGGTCATCGACAACAACAGGTTCACAACCGGCGAGGGCAATTTTCAAGGTCACTCCAGCGGATCGCCCGTCGGCGTTGCCGATCCGGCTTTGACGCCCGCGGCCGGTGGAGTGAACATTACCAATCCTGCCGCTCCCACCTTGTCCGCCGGCGTTTATGACTACATCGTTGGTTTTTACAACAAGAACACCAACGAGGCGGGCATCGAGCTGTTCTGGGATCCGGCGGGCGGGGCCGATGCGTTTGAGATCATTCCGTACGCCATCGCCACCGGCCCGGTGTCGTTGAACAATGAGCTCAACGTCAGCGGGAATTCGAGTCTCGAAGTGACCGCGCCGTCGGCGACGTTGGCGAACCTGAGAATGAATCCCGGCAGCAGTTTGACGACGTCGGGCAACGCGATTACCACTGGCGTGACGGCCACCGGCGCGGGCACGGTGACCATCGGCACTTCAGGCGCGCCGGTGAACCTGACGACGCTGAATGACGGCGGCAACGCCGTGTCGTTCATGGCGGGACCAGGCGTTGTGAACTTAACCAGAGTTGGCGGGCCGGGTCCGGCCTTGGGCGCCACGAGCTCGGTCGGCGCGACAACCGGCGGGCGATTGATCGCCTCGAACTCGAGCGCCACCGAAACCACGCTGGGAGGCGCCTCCGTGTTGCTCACCGGCGGCACGCTCGAATTGAGCGTACTAAGTGTCCCAGGCCCCGGTGCGACATTGACCGCCGGCTTGCTGGAAGGACGCTTGAGCGGCTCCTTCAACACCACCGCTCCCAATCCTGGCACCAGCCCCAATCCGGAGGTTGGCGGCATTAAGCTTGAGCCGAGACTTGCGCAGATCTCAGGCAGCGGCAACGTCGAGCCATGGCCCGACAACACTACCCATATTTATACCGGTCAATTCCTTGTGCCCGACAACGGCACCCCGGGCGACGGCCTCGGCCACTTCGCAATGGCCGAGCACTTTGACGACAACACGCTGATCAAGATCGATGGCGTAACACGGCTCAGCAACCAGAATTGGGACATTCCGAATACGACGGGCGCCTTGACCTTGTCAGCGGGATGGCACGACCTTGAGCTTCGCTTTGGCGAAGGGGGCGGCGGTTGGGGGCCCAGCAACAGCGGTGGCTGGGATAATACTTTGGGCTTCGGTATTGACACCACGCTCCCGATCGAAGGGGACACAACCCAGGCCAACTACGTTCGCCCGGTCGATAACGGCTCGATGAATCTGTTCCGCACGATCACGGGTCCGCTGTTGACGCCGAATTTCCAAAGCAACGTGAGCGCCACGGAAAACTCGACGATCAACGTCGTGGGCGCGACCGGCGCGCAGATTGGTTCGGTATCCGTTGCCGATGGAAAAACGCTCACCGCAACCGGAAACGGCTTGACAGTGAACAATGTCACCATGGGCGCCGGTGGCGCATTCTCCATGACTGGGCCGTCCAAAGTAACGGGCGCGCTCAACGGCGCCGGCACATTACTCGTGACCAAGAACACGACGGTCGATTTCACGAATAGTGGCGCCGCCGGTACCGGCAGCCCGAAGATGGACATCGCCCGTGGCGGAACGGTGAACTTTACTGCCGGCAGTGGCAACACGTTCGGAGGAGCGGCCGTTTCTACGATCGCCAACGAAGGACTCTTGCACGCGGCCAATGGAGTCACGGACCTGTCGGGCGCTACGATGACCACCGCCAATGTTCCCGGATTGACCCCCGGCCTGCTGGGTGGCCGCGTGACGGGGAGCCCTAACGCTACCGATTTCCCAACCGATGTTGCCGGCGATCTGTCGCCATCTCGCGCCAATACCACCAATGTCGGCTTCTTTGGCGGCAATGGCGGCACTTGGGTCTATCGCGGTGAAGTCAAGATTCCGGATACTGATGGCGATGGCACTCCCGGTCCCGTCGCATTCGGCGAGCAGTTCGACGACTACGTCTTGCTGAAGATCGACGGCGAAGCGTTGATCAACAACAACGCCTGGAACGTCCCGGCCAGCACCGGAGCAATTGAGCGCGCAGACACCGAGCCGGATGGCCAAGGAACGCCTGGGGATGGTTGGTTTTCGTTCGAGGGTCGCTTCGGTGATTCGGGCGGCGGTATTGGAGCGAATACCGGTTGGGATATCGGGTTTGGCATTGATACCAACCCTGCCGACGGCTTCGACACTGCCAGCCCTCAAGAAGCGCCCGACCCACCGGCTACTCGGGGGCAATACGTCGTCGTACCGGCGGATAACGGCTCGATGAATCTTTTCCGATTCGACAATCCTGCGCTCGAGAATATCCGAGTCGATGCCGGCGCGACGTTGAAGTTAGGCGCGATGGTGAACGCGAACATTGTCACCCTGGCGCCCACCAGCCGTCTGGAGCTGCACGGCGCGACGAGCAAGATCAGCCATAGCGCGATGACCATCCCCGGCACTCCGACGGCGCCGACGGCCACGCTCGACGTGACCGACAGCGCGATCGCGATCGACTACCCGGCCGCTGGCCCCAATCCGTCTGCGGACACCCGTGCTCGAATCCTTGCCGCCCGCGGCGGCACGGACCTGTTGGGCACCTGGACCGGCCAGGGCATCACCAGCAGCAGCGCGGCGGCCGACAACTCGACGCTGTCGGTGGGTTGGGCGAACAACGCCGACCTGCCCTTGGGTCCGTACACGACCTTCCGCGGCCAGCCGGTGGATGACACTACGGTGCTCATCCGCGGCACGCGGATTGGCGACGCCAACCTGGACGGCGTGGTCAACGACGACGACGTAACGATCGTGGGCGCGACATTCGGGATGACCTCCGGTGCAGTTTGGGCCTTGGGCGACTTCACCTACGACGGCGCCGTCAATGACGACGACGTGACGTTGTTGGGGGCCTTGTACAACCCCACGGCTACGCCCATCGGGGACGCACCAGTGGCGTTGGCAGGCGCTGTGGCCGCGGTCCCTGAGCCAGCCACCTGGCTGATGCTCACGTTGGGCGGCTTGGGCGCCGGCCTGTTCGGCTGGCGGCGGCGCGTCAGTAGATAAGTATCGACAAAGGCAAGAGCCCCGAAACCAACAGTGCGACCCACGAAGGCTCCGGCGCAATGCAGTAGATTTCCGGATGCGTGATAGTTAATCTCCTCGACTCGGCTCTGGCTCACCATCCACGGGCTGCGGCCCACCTGACGATTTGCGGCCGTTCCGCAGCGATCGGTGGCTTCTAGTGCTTGCATCTCTAGGGGGAACTCCGAAAACCCCGAAAAACGAGAAAAAGAAGCCCCAACCCCTCTTCCTGCCAAATCTCCACTAACTCTGCGCCAAATCGTTGACTCGCTTGTAGCGCCGTTCTAGATTGGCTGACAGTTTCCAGAAACTGCCGGCTACCGGTTCGCTGCTGCCGCCAAGAGTGCCAGCGGCGTCCGCGCGTGTTCGAGTGCGGAGAAGGGCATAACCGCGGTTGTCACGCAATTATTGCTTACATAGTTCGGCCTAACTTGGAGGGTTTGAAATGTCGAAGCGCAGTTTTTTGAGGAAGAGCGCTGTGTCGCTCGCCGCGACCTTGGGTCTGGGAGGTTCGATCGCCTTCGCGCAGGTTAGTATCCCACCAAATCAAACCGGCAATTCAAGTGATACTGGTTCTAGTTCCTTAGGGAATCAGACCATTACGTTTACCGCCCCTGGCGGTACGTTGACGTTGAATGGCACTGGCGCAGTCGTCAACAACCGGCTGCGCGAGCGCTGGTACGACACGGAGTTCGGGACCGGTTTCTTGAACCCGATCAGCAATCTCATTAACGCGACCGCTGAGATCGACCAGGAGCTGAATGGCCCGCTCAACTATCGCGGCGACGCGGGTATGACGCCTGTGACGAGGCCGGGAACGGGCGGCTTGACTGATCTGGAGCAATATTCCGGACTTTGGACCGGCTTCATGAACATCACCACGCCGGGCGAGTACGGTTTTGCGGTCGGGAGCGACGACGGCAGCGTGCTCTGGATCGACCTTAACCGGGACGGAACATTCGGCGCTGGCGAATTGATAGCCGATCGCAACCGTGACACCGGTTACGGTCGCGATGCCACCGATTTTACCACTTTGGCGGCGGCCAACTACCCGATCGCGATTGGTTTCTACGAGAACGGCGGCGGCAACGATATGGAGGCTTTGATCCAGCGGCCAGGCGGCACGTTGGATTTCATCGACCCATCCGCGGCCTCCCAGGCGGGTATTTGGTCCTATATTGGCAACGTTTCAACGAATGCCAACTTCAGCACCAATCCGATCGTTCTCAATGCCAGCGGTACGATCAACGTCACTCCGACTGCGTCGCTGGCGGCGACGGTTGGCGCAGTGAGCATGGCGCGCGGCACAACGTTGACCACCGAGGGCGCGAGGTTGATTACGCCGAGCACGACACTCACGGGCACCGGGACAACGGCGACTTTCGCCGGATCGGGAACCTTCGACGCCGGCACTTTCAATGCTGGTGCGACGCCCATCGATATCGTCCAGACCGGTCCCGGCGGCGTACGGTTCTCGAAGGTTGCAAGCACCGTGCCGGCTGGCAGCACCGTGACCGCAAATGGCGGCACCGTGGCGGTTGCGATGGGAGCGACGACCACATCCGTGGGCAGTGCGCCGATTACCCTCAACAGTGGCACGCTTGCGCTGATTACCGATCCCACGTCGATCAACGGGCCGGGACTGTTTGGGACGACCGGCCAGTTCTACCCTGACCCCGACATCTTCAACCCGATTCTGCCGGGGGCGCCTGACAACGGCGGTGTCGGCTGGACGGGCCTGGACAGCAAAACACAATTGGATGCGAAGCTAAATCCTCTCACGCCGGCCGCGACGCGGTCGGTCGATCTGCCGATTAACTTCCCTCGGGGCGACGCGAATCCGGCGAATGGCGGCACGAACGACTTCGGGCCGGAACAGATCTTCAACGTCGACGGCGCCAATCTGGGCGTCCCGCTTACCGGCAATGACGACTTTGTCGCTCGATTCACCGGCAAGCTGAACGTGACGGCCGCCGGCCCGACTGAATTCTTGCTGATGAGCAATGACGGCGCAGCCCTGTTCATCGATCTCGACCAAGGCGCCGGAACGAACTGGCAAAAAGTCGTCGACAACAACCGCTTCAGCAACACGGGCGGCGGCGCGTTCCAGGGCCACTATAGCGGCTCGTCGGTAGGTGTTGCAGATCCCGCTCTGGCTCCCAGTGCTGGTGCACCCGCGATCAACAATCCCGCTCCGCCGAACTTGTCAGCCGGCCAATACGACTACATCGTCGGGACCTTCAACAAGAACGCCGATGAGTTCGGCATCGAGTTGTTCTGGGATCCGGCTGGCGGAGCCGATGCCTTTGCGATCGTTCCCTTCGCCGGGGAATTGCCGACCTTCAACTTCACCAATACGGTCACCGTCAATGGCAACTCCGGCATAAGCGTCGAGCGCCCGACGACAATGCCGAATATCAGGCTCAATAACGGCTCGTCGTTGGTCGTGAATGGCCAGCCGCTCACTTTGACTCAGACGACGATTGACGGCACAGCCCGCGTCGATATGAATACCACCGTCAATCTCGGCAATATTGTGCCGGCGACGGCGGGAGCGCCCTGGACATTGATCAAGGGCGGCAGCCAGCCGTTTAACGCCAGCGGGCCGAACTTCAGTGGGTTGTCGAGCGCACATGGAGTGGGTGTCGCAGGTGGGCGCCTGCTCGTCGGAGGCGGACAGGGAGCAGCCGGTGTGTCATCGATCGGTTCGGCTAAGATTATGTTAAGCGGTGGGACGTTTGTAGCCAACTCGGGCATTCTCGAGACGCCGGGCGCTGCGAACACTTTGACCGAATACTGGTATCATACCAGCGGCAACATTCCGGAGACGTCGATCGAGCCGCCGGATGCGCCGGGCGGATTGCTGCGCATCACCCCGACCGGCACGATGCCGCTGACTGAGTCGCTGGACCAGTTCGGTGATGACCAAGGCACTGGTGATACGGTTGATATCGGCGCCCGCTGGGGCCGCGTGGACCAGGTCGCCGCAGGCTGGTTTGGCGAATGGACGTTTACCGGCGGCGCGGCTCACGGAAATAACTATACATTTGCGAGCCAAAGTGACGACGGCTCGGCGATCTGGATTGACCTGGATAAGGACGGCACGTTCGAGGGGGGTGGCCGACGTCGCAACGACGGCACCACACCCAACGAAATGGTGCTAGACAACAACGACTATCAGGGCGACGAGGCGTTCAGCTCGCTGCGCACAATTCCAGATGGCACTTATCGCGTGTTCCTCGGCTGGTACGAGGGGGGCGGCGGCGCAACTTCCAGCTACAAGTGGCAGCGCGGCGATGGATCGTGGGCCGGAAACAACAATGGCCTTTACGATAGTAGCCCCACGCTGCTTCCCATCGATCCCACGGTGAGCACCGTGGCAGCCTCGCGCGGGCGCAGCTTTGATTTGAACGCTGACACGGGTAACGCCAGTTTTCAGGGGAATGCCGTGGAAGTGATTGGCGGCACCACGACGCTGGAAGCTGGCGGTCCCGGCCGGTTCGGCGCGATGACCTTCACCAACACGGCGACCGTCAACGCGGCGGGCAACAAAACCACGATTGCCTCGGTGACGACAGCGACCGGCACCGGCACGTTGAACAGCGGTATCGGACCCAACAACCTGTCGATCGGCGATTTGGGCGCCTCGGCCGGCGCTACCACGGTGCTCGGCGGCGACAACCGCCGCGTCACCGGCGCGCTGACCGGCGCCGGAGGCGTGCGGATTGCCAGTGGCGTTGTTGAGTTTACTCGCAGCGGCGCATCAACGAGCACCGGCACCTTGGATCTTCGACCGAACCTTACGCCGGCGGTGCAGGCCGCGGAAGCGCGATTCAATCCAGGCGCCGGCGGTACGTTCGCTGCTGCGGGTATCACGGCGATTACCAACGAAGGTTTTCTGCACGCGGCGAGCGGAATTACCGATCTATCGGGGGCTGTCGCCACGACCACCGTCGTGGGCATGTCTGGCACCGTGCCCGGATTGGTTGAAGGTCGTTTGGAAGGCGGGTTTAACGAAACCGCGCCGAACACCGGCAGCGGAGGCGTCGTGCTCAGCCCGTTAAAGGCCTATGACAGCGGAAAGCCACCCTGGGGCGACAACGAGACGTGGGTTTATACCGGGCAGATGTTTTTCCCGGACAACGGTGCGGCTGACGGCCAGAGCCAGTTCTCTTTGGCAGAGCATATCGACGACAACGTGTTGCTCAAGATCGACGGGGTTCAGGTGCTGCGAAACACGCAGTGGGACGTGGCCACCAGCACAGGCCCGTTGACCTTGCCTGCCGGCTGGCACGATGTCGACTTCCGCTTTGCTCACGGCGGTGGTGGCGCAGGTCCGAGCGGCGGCGCAGGCAATGGAGGCGCAAACGGGTGGACTGCCGACTTCGGTTTTGGCGTGGACTTCACGCCACCGATCGAGGGCGACATCAATCGGGCCAACTACGCCAAGGTGGAAGACCCGGGCAATGCAACTCTGCTGCGCTTTATGCTCCCCAACACGGGCGTGGTTCAAGTTGACAACGGCGCTACGTTGCGGCTGGGCGCCGTTCGCGGCGCTAATGCGGTCAACATCGACGCCAACGGCCGGCTGGAACTGCACGGCGGGGCGAGCAAGATCAACGCTGGCGCGTTGAGCATCGCCGGCACGCCGACGGCGCCGACCAGCACACTCGATGTGACCGACAGCGCGATCGTGCTCGATTTCCCAGCCGGCGGCCCGAACCCTGCCGCCGATGTCCGTTCGCGGATCGTTGTCGGCCGCGCCGGGACGGAACTGTTGGGCAACTGGACCGGCAGGGGCATCACCAGCAGCGCTGCGGCGGCCGACCCGTCCTCGTTGGCGGTAGGCTTCGCGACGAATTCCGACCTGCCGTTGGGGGCCTATACTCAGTTCGGCGGGCTGCCGGTCGATCCCTCGTCGGTAATCATCCGCGGCACGCGGATTGGCGATGCCAACCTGGACGGCGTGGTCAACGACGACGACGTGACGATTGTGGGCGCCACATTCGGGATGACCTCCGGTGCAGTTTGGGCGTTGGGCGATTTCACTTACGACGGCGCTGTCAACGACGACGACGTGACGCTGCTGGGCGCCTTGTACGATCCCAGCGCTGCACCGGTTGGCTTCGCAGCACCCGTGGCGGCCGCAGGCGCGGTGGCCGCAGTCCCTGAGCCAGCCACCTGGCTGATGCTCACGCTGGGCGGTTTGGGCGCGGGCCTGTTCGGCTGGCGGCGCAGGAAAGTGTAGCCCTCTCGCTCCGAGTTTGTGAATCAATCGGTTTTGGCCACCGACACGAAAGGACTTACGTGCGGTTTTGAGGCTGTTTTGGCCATTGATTCACAAACTCTCCGCGAGAGGCGCCCTGCAAGTAGTAGCAACAACACACAACCCCGGGCCAACGCCCGGGGTTGTTCTTTGGCAACGCCAAGTAAGACCCTGGTTCCCCAGCTTGGCTTGGGAACTCAGACGCGAAGTGGCCGTCTCCACTAATTCGCTGACCGTTTCGGCCAATTCGTTGACACGGGTGGAGTGCCCGAGTAGTCTACCGGGAGAATTCCGAGGTTTACACTTTCCGAAGGTTAGCAGTAAACCGGCAACTATTCTTGATGCCGAATCGCTCGATACGGTTAGGGGAACAGTGATCGAGGCGATAAGCAATGCGGCCGGCTAGGCGAATTCTCGCCCAGGCGTTCGCTGTACCGTCTTATTGGCATAGTTCGGGGCGCAGTTCGCTTCCGTTTTCACGCAGAGCCAATCGGGAACCGCCGTTGCTAATTGGCGCGGTGCCTTGGTTTTGCGACGCCCGTTTTTGATCTTATTGCTCACATAGTTTGGCCTAACTAGGGAGCTTGAAATGTCAAATCGCAGTTTTTTGAGGAAAAGCGCCGTATCGCTCGCTGCGACATTGGGATTGGGAACCCTTGGTTCAGACGCCTCAGCGCAGATAACGCTGCCGCCGAACCTCACGATCGGTATGGAGACGATTTCGCCCGGCCTGCTCGAAGGCCGATTGGACGGCGGATTCAACGAGACTGCCCCGAACTCCGGTAGCGGAGGGGTCGTGCTCAGCCCGTTGAAGGCCTATGACAGCGGAAAACCGCCCTGGGGCGACAACGAGACCTGGGTGTATACCGGGCAGATGTTCTTCCCGGACAATGGCGCGGCTGACGGCCAGAGCCAGTTCTCGTTAGCAGAGCACATCGACGACAACGTGTTGCTCCGGATCGACGGTGTCCAACGGCTGCGAAACACGCAGTGGGATGTGGCAACGAGCACCGGCCAGTTGACTGTTCCCGCCGGCTGGCACGACGTCGACTTCCGTTTTGCTCATGGCGGCGGCGGTGCAGGTCCCAGCGGCGCCGCCGGCAATGGAGGCGCAAATGGGTGGACCGCCGATTTCGGTTTCGGCGTGGACTTCACGATACCGATCGAGGGAGGCATCAACAGAGCCAACTACGCCAAGGTTGAGGATCCGGGTAACGCGAGCGTCCTGCGCGTGGCGAGCTTCACTACCGACACCTCCCGCGACAACCAGAACCTGAATGTCACGGCCAATGCGACGCTTAACATTCTCCAAGGCCGAACCGTGCCGTTTGGTTCTCTGACCGTGGCGAATAATACGACCTTCACCGTTGATACCAGAAACCCTACGACGTTCACGCAGACGAACCTTCCTGCGGCGTCGACGTTTAATGTCATCGATGGCGTCGTAACTACGGGGCCGCTGCGATCAAGCGCTGCGGTGACCAGTCTGACAAAAACAGGCGCTGGTGAGTTGAACGTTAACACGGCGGGCGGCTCGAACGTTACTTCAATTGCCAACGTCACCGTCAACGGCGGCACGCTGGCGATTGGCGTTGGCGGCGGCGGAACCTCGGTTGGCACGAGCTCAATCAATCTCAACGGCGGCACCCTGGCGCTGGCAAACGATCTCGGCGTGCCGGGAGGCGCTGGCATTTTCGCGACCATCGGACAGTTTTATCGCGACGAGGACATCTTCATGCCCTTGATTTCGCAAAACAGCGCAAATACCTTCGGCTGGTCGGGCCTGGACAGCAAGGCGCAGCTCGATGCAGCGCTCAACCCCTTGACGCCCGATTTCACAGTTCCGGTGAGCACCGAGATCAATTTCCCCCGTGGCGATGCCAACCCGGCCAACGGCGGCGAAAATGACAACGCCGGCGCGGTGTTCAATATTCAAGGCGGAAACCTCGGTGTGCCGCTGACCGGTTCGGATGTCGGCTTGGTACCCTCCGATTTCGCCGCTCGATTTACGGGCAAGCTCAATGTCACGACCGCTGGCGCGTACGGCTTCCACGTTGGCAGCAACGACGCGGGCGTGTTGTTCATTGACACCAACCCCGGACCAGCCCAAACCTGGGTCAAGGTCGCCGATAACAATCGCTTTTCTAATTCGGGGGGCGCCCCGTTCTCCGAACGTGGCACAGGCTCCAACACAGACTTCCTCACCCCCGCCGATCCCGGGCCGTCGATCCCGCAAGCGCCCGCAACGACGTTGGCGGTCGGTCAATACGATTACGTAGTCGGCACGTTCAACAAGAACAGCGACGAGTACGGTCTGGAGGTCTACTGGACTCTGCCCGATGGAACCAAGAGCATTATTCCCTCGGCCATCTCGACGGGCCCCGTGACGCTCAACAACGAATTGGTCGTGAGCGGCAACTCAGGTCTGTCAGTCCGATCGCCTTCGGCAACGCTCACCAACCTGCAAATGAACCCGGGCAGTAGCCTGACCGTTTCGGGCAACTCGCTGACGACGGGCATCACGGCGACCGACGCGGGCACCGTGACAATTGGCTCGTCGGGCGGACCGGTGAATCTGACGACGCTGAACGACAGCGGCAAGTCGGTGCTATTCTCCGCTGCTCCAGGAGAGGTGCGGCTCACGCGCACCGGCGGTCCGGGTCCCAATCTTGGTGCAACAAGCAGCGTCGGCGCGGCCGCCGGCGGCACGCTCGTGGCCACCAACGATGCGACGGGAAACACACTCGCCGGTGCGCCCGTCACGCTCAGCGGTGGTACGCTGGAATTGCGTACGTCCCAATCTTTAGCGCCTGGGTCCATCAGCATCCCGGTTAAGTTTGGGGCCAACCAACCGGACGGCGCGGGCGGAGACGACGGCAACAGCCAAGTGACCGGCCCCGCCGGCGTTTTCAGCACGCCTACGTGGAACAATTTTGGCGCGCAGAACGAGGCCGCTCTTCAGGCGCTCAACCAGGTTGTGAACGGCACAGCGAACCCAAGCGGCGCGAGTGTCACCTGGAGTTCGAACGGCCTTTGGTCCAGCACCGGTCAGGGGGAAGAAAACAACACGGCGCCAGCCGGAGAGAATCGTGATCTGATGGCCGGCTACCTGGACACCGGCGGAGTGGGAGAGACCGGCGTCACGATTGCTGTGACAGGCTTGCCCGCCTCGCTCACATCCGGCACCGGCTATGATGTATACGTTTACGTCAAGGGAGGCATCAACGGCCGTGGCGGCGACTACACGCTCGGCGGCACGACGAAAAACAACATCGTCGAATCGCCCTTCAACGGCACCTTTATTGAAGATGCTATCGACCCAGGGGCGACGCCCGGCAGCAATTACCTCGTGTTTCGCGGTGTAACGACGCCGAATTTCACGTTGACGACGACGCCGCTGATTGGCAGCCCGGCTCGAGCGCCGGTGAACGCCGTCGAGATCGTCCGCGGGACCATCGCACCGCCGCCCGATTTTGCCAGCAACATCCGAGCGACGGAGAATTCGACGATCAATGTCACTGGTTCAACAAGCGCGCAACTGGGCGGTTTGTCTGTGGACGCAGGAAAGACGTTGACGATTGCGGGCAATTTGCTGCGGATCAGCGGTTCCATAGAAGGCGCCGGCACCGTACAAGTGGCGGCCAATACGACAGTGAATTTTATCCGCAGCGGCGCTGCTTCCTCCGGCACTCCTTCGATTGGCATCGCACGCGGCGGCACGGTGAACTTTGGAACGGGCGCGGGCAGCACGTTTGGTGGTTCATCCGTTGTCGCGATCAGCAACGAGGGGACGCTGCGCGCCCAGAACGGCGTTACGGATCTATCCGGGGCGGTGGTCACCACGACCAATGTTCCGGGCACCGTTGTGTCCTCGGGTCTATCGAGTATCGTTGGAGATTTTTACGACACCGCAGCCGTTACGCTGCCACCCGCTCCGAATAGCGCGAATACGTTTGGTTGGGTGGGGCTCGACAGTAAGGCGCAGTTCGACGCGGCCTTGGCCGGGAAAACTCCGCTGGCCACGAGGAACATCGAAGGCTTGGAGATCAATTTCCCACGCGGAAATGCCAGCCTGGTCGATGGCGGCACGAATGACTTTGGTCCAGAGCAGATATTCAATGTGGACGGGGCCAATCTCAACGTGCCGTTGTCCGGCAATACCGACTTTGTGGTTCGATTCACCGGCAAGCTAAACATCCTCTCGCCCGGGACCACCGGTTTCGGGCTGGCGGCCAACGACGGCGGTGTCATGTTCCTCGATTTAGACCAGGGGACCGCAACCAATTGGGTCAAAGTCGCGGATCACAATCGATTCAGCACTACAGGCGGCGGCGCCTTCGATGAGCACGGGACCGCAGGAGTAGGCAATCCCGGCACGCCGGCCATAACACAAACCGCCGCGCCGAATCTCAGTGTCGGCAGCTACGACTTCGCCGTGGGTTTTTTCAACGCCAATAACGATGAAGCGGGAATCGAGCTCTACTGGGATCCGGCGGATGGCCCGCGCAGGATTATTCCGTTGGGCGCCGTCAGCGGCTCAACTTTGTTGCAAGTCGATTCAGGCGCCACGCTGAAGCTTGGCGCGATCATCGGCGCTAATGTTGTGAACATCGCGCCGATGGGCCGCCTCGAATTGCACGGCGCGACGAGCAAGATCAACGCGAGCGCGCTGACACTTCCCGGCACCCCGACTGCGCCGACCGCCACCTTGGACGTGACCGACAGCGCGATCGTGCTCGATTACCCAACCGGCGGCCCGAACCCCTCCGCGGACACACGGTCGCGAATCATCGCCGGCCGCGGCGGCACGGATCTGTTGGGCACCTGGAACGGCCAGGGCATCACCAGCAGCAGCGCGGCGGCCGACAACTCGACTCTCGCGGTGGGTTACGCCAATAACGCGGACTTGCCCTTGGGTCCGTATACCAACTTCCGCGGCCAGCCGGTGGATGACACTTCGGTGATCATCCGCGGCACGCGGATTGGCGACGCCAACCTGGACGGCGTGGTCAACGACGACGACGTAACGATCGTGGGCGCGACATTCGGGATGACCTCCGGTGCAGTTTGGGCCTTGGGCGACTTCACCTACGACGGCGCCGTCAATGACGACGACGTGACGTTGTTGGGCGCCTTGTATGACCCCACGGCTATGCCGGTCGGTGGCGCAGCAGCACCACTCGCGCTGGAAACCGCGGTGGCGGCGGTCCCTGAGCCAGCCACCTGGCTGATGCTCACGCTGGGCGGTTTGGGCGCCGGCCTGTTCGGCTGGCGGCGCAGGAAAGTGTAGCCCTCTCGCTCCGCGAGAGGTGCCCTGCAAGTAGTAGCAACAACACACAACCCCGGGCCAAAGCCCGGGGTTGTTCTATGGAGTGCGGCGACTCGTCGCCGCTCTCTTTTTCCAAACGGCGCAGAAGTCTGTTGAGGCCCACAGAAAAAGAAAGCGGTAACAAGTTACCGCAGTCCATGACGTGCCGTCGGGAGACCGCACCGCAACCAGGTGAACCCCCCGGGTTATTTCTTGGTTCTTGATCAATCGAACCGGGCTCAAACTTGGACAGGGAACGCTACCCAGTTAGACTAAGAACCGCTAACAATAGTAACCCGACGCGTAAGCGAGGCCGAATCTGCCGGTTCCTCGCTCACGCTTCGGGTTACTGTGTGCCGGTTGTGTTAGCGGTTCTAAGATTTTAGCCCTTCAAACGGCGCGCGGTTCCATTGTGCCAAGCCAGCAATCGTGTGCGAGGCGGCCGGGAATGGGATTTCTCAGCAACTGGCGGTCAAGATGCGGCGACGAGTGTGTACGCAGTGCGGTATTTCATTCGTCGTCGCCGTGGTTGTGACGGTAGGGATTGGATTCTTGCTCCCGCCAAGTGACGGCGAGAAGCGAAACTTCGACGATCCCAGCACCGCGGCACGAACGGTCGAGCGAGAGCACGGTCGGCAGATTCACGTCGCAGGCAATCACTCAGTAGTCACCTTCAATCGCGACGTGGCGCCAATCGTTTTCAGGCACTGTTCCCCCTGTCACCGTCCCGGTGAGGCGGCGCCCTTTCCCCTGTTGTCCTATGGTGACTTCAAGAGGCGCGCGAAGCGGATCGGCGAGGCGGTGGCGCGGCGTTCCATGCCGCCCTGGATGCCGGCCGAGGGGCTCGTCGAGTTCGCAGGAGAGCGACGGTTGAGCGATGTCGAAATCGACGTCATTCAACGCTGGATCAGCGAGGGAACCAGCGAAGGGGACGAGCGGGACCGGCCGCCGGCGCCTGCCGCCATCAGAGGTTGGAGTCTCGGAAAGCCGGATCTGGTCGTGAAGATGCCGGAGCCATTTGTCGTGCCGCCGGTGGGACCGGATGTTTACCGGAACTTCGTGGCGCCTGCAGGCCTGCCTGACGGCAAGTGGGTGAAGGGTGTGCACGTGCGAACGGGCGGCGGCAACGTCGTGCACCACGGTTTCGTTTTTGTCGATCCCACAGGGCATGCCGCCAAACGGAATGACGCCGCCGAGGCGGGCGTGGGGTATAGCGGCATGGATCCCGGCACCGGCGTGCAGCGTCCGCTCGGCCAGGCGTTGAGCTGGCACCCTGGCAAACAGGCCTCGATGGGACGCGCAGAGATGTCATGGTGGCTGCCCAGACGTGCGGATCTGGTGCTGCAAATGCACATTCGGCCGACGGGTAAGGAAGAGCAGGTTCAGGCCGAGGCCGCCTTATACTTTTCAGAAACTCCGCCGACACTGCAGCCATCGGCATTGATGCTGCGCTCGGTGGAGATTGATATTCCGGCGGGGGTGAAGGACTACGCGATTGAAAGCAGCTACGTGCTGCCGGTTGACGTGGAAGTGATCAGCGTAATGCCGCACGCGCATTACCTGTGCCGCAAAGTCATGGCCTGGGCAATTCTGCCCGACGAGCAGAAGCAGTGGCTATTGCGGATTGACGACTGGGACTTCGCCTGGCAGGAAGATTACCGGTATCGGCGGCCCATCAAGCTGCCGGCTGGGACGCGGCTCTCGATGCGGATTGAATATGACAATTCGGAAGATAACCTGCGGAATCCGATTCATCCTCCCAAGCGTGTCACTTACGGTCTGGACTCGTCCGATGAAATGGGGGAGTTCCACTTGCAGGTGCTCACCCGCAACGAGCAAGAACGGCGAACATTGGAAACCGACTACCGGCGAGTCTACGCGACTCCTGATACGATCGCGGCCGCTCGTGCGCTATTGAAGAACGAGCCGGAAAGCGCGGAGCGGATGGTCAGGCTCGGCGTGGCGCTGTTGGCCGGCGACGAAGTGTCGGAGGCCCTGAGGCTGTTTGATCAGGCCATTCAGATCGAGCCCACCGACGTCGCCGCGCGTTACCATCGGGGACACGCGTATGCGATGCAAAAAAACACCGCACGAGCGGTGGAGGAGTGGCAGGAAGTCGTTCGCATCGACCCGCGACACTTTCGGGCGCAAAACAATCTCGGTTATTGGCATTATGTCAATCAGGATCTTCCGCGGGCGGAAGAGCACTTGCGGGCCGCGGTCGAGGCGAACGAGAATGACGTCATGTCGCGAATCAATCTGGCTCGCGTTCATGCCGCCAAGGGGGATTGGGCGAATGTCGCAGCGGAATTGGCAGAAGCGCAAAAAATTGAGCCGCAGAATGAGGCCGTAAGAGCCTTGCTGCAAAGCGCGCAAGACAAGGCGCAGCGTCCTTAGAACCGCTAACAATACTAACCCGACGCGTAAGCGAGGCCGAGTTTGGCCGCTTCTCGCTCACGCTTCGGGTTAGTGTGTGCAGTTGTGTTAGCGGTCCTTAGAGCCGGATCCCAAGGCTCGCCACGCCGTTCGGCTTGCGACCCCTGCTGTTTTTTCCACCAATTCACTGGCCGTTTTGGCCAATTCGTTGACACGGTTGGAATCCTCAACTAGTCTACGCGGAAGAAGATCGCAGTGGGAGGGTCCATTTACAGGGCTGCAGGCAACTATTCTTAGTGCCGAATCTCTCGATACGGTTGGGGAACAGTGATCGAGGCGATTGGTGACGCGGCGGCTGGGTGATTTCTCGCCTGGACGTTCGCTGCGCCTTGTTTTGGCATGGTTGGGGGCGTTGCTTCCGGTTTTCAAGCAGCACCGATTGGTGTCGGCCGTTGCTGATTTGCCGCAGCGCCGGAATTACGGGTTGTTGCGTACTTATTGCTCACATTGCTCGGCCAAATCAGCGGAGTTTGAAATGTCAAAGCGCAGTTTTTTGAGGAAGAGTGCGGTCTCGCTTGCGACGACGTTGGGATTGGGAACGCTTGGTTCGGATGCTTTCGCACAGATTTCGCTGCCGCCGAACCTCACGATCGGCGTGGAGACGATTACGCCGGGCTTGCTCGAAGGCCGCCTCTCGGGCTCGTTCAACACCACCGCTCCCAATCCGGGCACCAGCCCCAATCCGGAGGTTGGCGGCATTAAGCTTGAGCCAAGACTTGCGCAGATCTCAGGCAGTGGCAACGTCGAGCCGTGGCCCGACAACACGACCCATATTTATACCGGTCAATTCCTGGTGCCCGACAACGGAACCGCGGGCGATGGCATCGGCCACTTCGCAATGGCCGAGCACTTTGACGACAACACGCTGATCAAAATCGATGGAATCACGCGACTTAGCAATCAACAGTGGGACGTACCCAACACCACCGGCGTGCTAAACCTGCCAGCCGGTTGGCACGACCTTGAGCTTCGCTTTGGCGAAGGGGGCGGCGGTTGGGGGCCCAGCAACAGCGGTGGCTGGGATAATACTTTGGGCTTCGGGATTGACTTCACCGTGCCTATTGCGGGGGACACCACGCAGGCGAACTATATTCGTCCGGTCGACAACGGTTCCGCGAACCTGTTCCGTGTGAAGACCTACAATGTCGACACCTCGCGGGACAACCAGAACGTGAATGTCACTGCGAATGGGACGCTCAATCTGCTGCAAGGCAGAGTGGTTCCCTTCGGTGCTTTGACCGTGGCGGACGGCACGACATTCACCGTGGAAGCGGCTGACACTGCCACGTTCACGCAAACCAACGTCGGAGCTGCGTCCACTTTTGCCGTCAACAGCGGCAAGGTCGTCACCGGCCCGCTCCGTTCTACGGGCGCCGTCACCAGCTTGACCAAAACGGGCGCCGGAGAGCTGAGCATCCCGACCGCCGGCGGCTCGAACGTCACGTCGGTGGGGGCAGTCAACGTCAATGCAGGCAGACTGGCGATTGGCATCGGAAGCGCCGGCGCGACCTCGATAGGCAGCGGCCCGATCAATCTCAACGGCGCCACGCTGTCCATGGGCAATGACTTGGGCGTGCCCGCCATCGGGGGCTTGTTCGGCACCACAGCAAGTTTCTACCCGGATCCCGATATCTTCAATCCCGTCTTGCCGGGCATTCCTGATAGTGCGAACGGCTTAGGTTGGTCCGGGCTCGACACCAAGGCGCTCTTCGATTCCAAGCTCGCGCCGCTCTCGCCCTCCATCACGGTGCCTGTCAACCTGCCGATCAATTTCCCGCGCGGCGACGGAAATCTGGTCGATGGCGGCACCAACGACGATTTGAACGAAATCTTCAACACCGGTAATGCGAACCTCGGCGTCTCGTTAAACGGCGACATGGATTTTATTTCCCGCTTCACCGGCAAGCTGAACGTCGCCAGTGCTGGCGCGACCGAGTTCTTGTTGATGAGCAACGACGGCGCGAACTTGTTTATCGATCTGGACCAAGGCGCCGGAACGAACTGGCAGAAGGTCATCGACAACAACAGGTTCACAACCGGCGAGGGCAATTTTCAAGGTCACTCCAGCGGATCGCCCGTCGGCGTTGCCGATCCGGCTTTGACGCCCGCGGCCGGTGGAGTGAACATTACCAATCCTGCCGCTCCCACCTTGTCCGCCGGCGTTTATGACTACATCGTTGGTTTTTACAACAAGAACACCAACGAGGCGGGCATCGAGCTGTTCTGGGATCCGGCGGGCGGGGCCGATGCGTTTGAGATCATTCCGTACGCCATCGCCACCGGCCCGGTGTCGTTGAACAATGAGCTCAACGTCAGCGGGAATTCGAGTCTCGAAGTGACCGCGCCGTCGGCGACGTTGGCGAACCTGAGAATGAATCCCGGCAGCAGTTTGACGACGTCGGGCAACGCGATTACCACTGGCGTGACGGCCACCGGCGCGGGCACGGTGACCATCGGCACTTCAGGCGCGCCGGTGAACCTGACGACGCTGAATGACGGCGGCAACGCCGTGTCGTTCATGGCGGGACCAGGCGTTGTGAACTTAACCAGAGTTGGCGGGCCGGGTCCGGCCTTGGGCGCCACGAGCTCGGTCGGCGCGACAACCGGCGGGCGATTGATCGCCTCGAACTCGAGCGCCACCGAAACCACGCTGGGAGGCGCCTCCGTGTTGCTCACCGGCGGCACGCTCGAATTGAGCGTACTAAGTGTCCCAGGCCCCGGTGCGACATTGACCGCCGGCTTGCTGGAAGGACGCTTGAGCGGCTCCTTCAACACCACCGCTCCCAATCCTGGCACCAGCCCCAATCCGGAGGTTGGCGGCATTAAGCTTGAGCCGAGACTTGCGCAGATCTCAGGCAGCGGCAACGTCGAGCCATGGCCCGACAACACTACCCATATTTATACCGGTCAATTCCTTGTGCCCGACAACGGCACCCCGGGCGACGGCCTCGGCCACTTCGCAATGGCCGAGCACTTTGACGACAACACGCTGATCAAGATCGATGGCGTAACACGGCTCAGCAACCAGAATTGGGACATTCCGAATACGACGGGCGCCTTGACCTTGTCAGCGGGATGGCACGACCTTGAGCTTCGCTTTGGCGAAGGGGGCGGCGGTTGGGGGCCCAGCAACAGCGGTGGCTGGGATAATACTTTGGGCTTCGGTATTGACACCACGCTCCCGATCGAAGGGGACACAACCCAGGCCAACTACGTTCGCCCGGTCGATAACGGCTCGATGAATCTGTTCCGCACGATCACGGGTCCGCTGTTGACGCCGAATTTCCAAAGCAACGTGAGCGCCACGGAAAACTCGACGATCAACGTCGTGGGCGCGACCGGCGCGCAGATTGGTTCGGTATCCGTTGCCGATGGAAAAACGCTCACCGCAACCGGAAACGGCTTGACAGTGAACAATGTCACCATGGGCGCCGGTGGCGCATTCTCCATGACTGGGCCGTCCAAAGTAACGGGCGCGCTCAACGGCGCCGGCACATTACTCGTGACCAAGAACACGACGGTCGATTTCACGAATAGTGGCGCCGCCGGTACCGGCAGCCCGAAGATGGACATCGCCCGTGGCGGAACGGTGAACTTTACTGCCGGCAGTGGCAACACGTTCGGAGGAGCGGCCGTTTCTACGATCGCCAACGAAGGACTCTTGCACGCGGCCAATGGAGTCACGGACCTGTCGGGCGCTACGATGACCACCGCCAATGTTCCCGGATTGACCCCCGGCCTGCTGGGTGGCCGCGTGACGGGGAGCCCTAACGCTACCGATTTCCCAACCGATGTTGCCGGCGATCTGTCGCCATCTCGCGCCAATACCACCAATGTCGGCTTCTTTGGCGGCAATGGCGGCACTTGGGTCTATCGCGGTGAAGTCAAGATTCCGGATACTGATGGCGATGGCACTCCCGGTCCCGTCGCATTCGGCGAGCAGTTCGACGACTACGTCTTGCTGAAGATCGACGGCGAAGCGTTGATCAACAACAACGCCTGGAACGTCCCGGCCAGCACCGGAGCAATTGAGCGCGCAGACACCGAGCCGGATGGCCAAGGAACGCCTGGGGATGGTTGGTTTTCGTTCGAGGGTCGCTTCGGTGATTCGGGCGGCGGTATTGGAGCGAATACCGGTTGGGATATCGGGTTTGGCATTGATACCAACCCTGCCGACGGCTTCGACACTGCCAGCCCTCAAGAAGCGCCCGACCCACCGGCTACTCGGGGGCAATACGTCGTCGTACCGGCGGATAACGGCTCGATGAATCTTTTCCGATTCGACAATCCTGCGCTCGAGAATATCCGAGTCGATGCCGGCGCGACGTTGAAGTTAGGCGCGATGGTGAACGCGAACATTGTCACCCTGGCGCCCACCAGCCGTCTGGAGCTGCACGGCGCGACGAGCAAGATCAGCCATAGCGCGATGACCATCCCCGGCACTCCGACGGCGCCGACGGCCACGCTCGACGTGACCGACAGCGCGATCGCGATCGACTACCCGGCCGCTGGCCCCAATCCGTCTGCGGACACCCGTGCTCGAATCCTTGCCGCCCGCGGCGGCACGGACCTGTTGGGCACCTGGACCGGCCAGGGCATCACCAGCAGCAGCGCGGCGGCCGACAACTCGACGCTGTCGGTGGGTTGGGCGAACAACGCCGACCTGCCCTTGGGTCCGTACACGACCTTCCGCGGCCAGCCGGTGGATGACACTACGGTGCTCATCCGCGGCACGCGGATTGGCGACGCCAACCTGGACGGCGTGGTCAACGACGACGACGTAACGATCGTGGGCGCGACATTCGGGATGACCTCCGGTGCAGTTTGGGCCTTGGGCGACTTCACCTACGACGGCGCCGTCAATGACGACGACGTGACGTTGTTGGGGGCCTTGTACAACCCCACGGCTACGCCGGTCGGGGACGCACCGGTGGCGTTGGCAGGCGCTGTGGCCGCGGTCCCTGAGCCGGCCACCTGGCTGATGCTATCGCTGGGCGGCTTGGGCGCGGGCCTGTTCGGCTGGCGGCGCAGGAAAGTGTAGCCCTCTCGCTCCGCGAGAGGTGCCCTGCAAGTAGTAGCAACAACACACAACCCCGGGCCAACGCCCGGGGTTGTTCTGTTAATGATCTATTTGCAATACATGGTCTCTTCGCGGTACAATCCCCACCGGAACAAAGAAGCCAGGCGAGCCCTTTCTCCGTGCGTTTCTCACCAGGCAAAGGACTTTGCCATGACGCGCCGCGCCGGCTTCACGCTTGTTGAATTACTCGTAGTGATCGCCATCATTGGCATCTTGGTCGCGCTGCTCATTCCGGCGGTCCAGGTCGCGCGCGAGACTGCGCGACGTACAACTTGCCTCAACAATCTGAAGCAAGTCGGCCTGGCGGCCATCCAGCACGAGAACGTCCACCGGCACTATGCCAATCGGGTCGAGTCTAGAATTCAAGAGGGAACGTGGATCACCGCCATACTCCCCTACATGGAAGAGACCAATCTGTTTAACGATTGGGCGGCGGCGGTCGGCTATCGCAGGCCAGGACGATCGCCCGCCGTGGCCGCCAGCGCGATTCGCGATATCGTCGCGACACCGGTGGCCCTGCTGTATTGCCCCAGCCGGCGTCCCGTCGCGGCGTACGGTAGGAGCAGTCAATTGGCCGCGCGCACCGATTACGCTCTCAACGGCGGCGCCTCTTCCCGGCCAGACGAATTCATAGTCAAGTGGCCCGGTCTGTTGGCGACCGCGATGTTGAGGAATCAAAAGCCCAAGCCCGTTCGCTACAAGGATATCAAAGACGGCTTGAGCAGGACCTATCTCGTGGCCGAGAAAGCAGTCAGCAGCGACCAATACACCACTGGGCTGGACCGGGGTGACGCGGGGACGCTCTACGACTGCCCGCGGGGCAACTGCGTACGGTGGGCCAAGCGCGTTCCTGCACACGATGTGCGGCAGCGCGACAATTGCTGGAACTGCCACAGCTTCGGCAGCGCTCACGCCGCAAGCTGGAACGCCGTCTTTTGCGACGGTTCGGTACATTCGATCAGCTACGAGATCAGCTTTGCCGCGCACGCCGCCTATGCCAGCCGCGCCGCGGGCGATCGCGGCGACGTTTTGCCGTAAGTGTTGCACTCTCGCGGAACGAGACGACCACACTACACGGTCTTCGGGTCGGGGTGTTCCCACGGCGTCCGGTAGTCGCGGCGGAGGAGTTTGTTCGCCTCTTCGTCGCCGACCACTTGCTGTTTCTTGGAATCCCATTTCAGCGAGCGGCCCAGTTCAGCCGAGAGATTCGCCAGAATGCAGCTTGCCGTGGAGATATAACCCTGCTCAATGTCAGCCACCGGCTTGCCACGCGACTCGATCGCTTTCAAAAAGTCTTTCTGATGCCAGCGGTTGGCCATCGCGGCGTGCCTTTCGAGATCCTTTTCGGTGTCGTCTTCCGGGAATCCCTCTTCCTGCTGAGCCTTGCCGCTGATCGACGCCTGGTTTTTGCCGGCCGGAAAAAACTCGTACCTGTGAACGTCGGCTTTCAGCGTGCCCTTGTCGCCGTAGATGATCGCGGACCACGGGTAGTTGCTATCGGCTGGCGCGCCCCAGGTGCGGTGCTGCCAAACGACGTTGAACTCGGGGTACTCGAACGTTGCGGTCTGCGTATCGCTGATGTTCGACCGGGCTTCCTTCTGCACGTAGATGCCACCGGACGACGAGATGCCGGTCGGCCAGCCCAGATCGAGCATCCAGCGCACCATGTCGAACATATGGATGCACATGTCGCCGACGATGCCGTTGCCATACTCCGTGAACGCTCGCCACCAACGGCGGTGGGGCACCCGAGCCTTCGTGGGGCTGTTGGGGTCGGGGGGCGAATCGTATGGCCGCAACGGCGCCGGACCGGTCCACATCTCGTAATCAAAATGGTCGGGGGGCGTCGTGATCGGTGGGTTGGCGTTGTTCCGCATGTGATAGTAACAGCAAATGTCGACATGGCCAATCTTGCCGAGCTTGCCTTCTTTGACAACGCGGTCGATGGCTTCGATCAGGTGCGGCGTGCTGCGGCGCTGCGTGCCGATCTGCACCACGCGGCCGTACTTGCGTGCCGCGGCGAGCATCGCTTGTCCCTCGACGACATCGACGCTGATCGGCTTTTGACAATACACATCGGCGCCGGCTTTCACCGCGGCGATCATAGCGAGTGCATGCCAGTGGTCGGGCGTGCCGACAAGCACGATGTCGAACTTGTGATCGGCGAGCATTTTTCGATAGTCGCCGTAGTGCGGCGGTTTCTTGGCGAGCTTCTGCCGTTCGACGACGAGCTTGGCCGTTTCGTCGTACATCATCGTGTCTACGTCGCACAGGGCGGCCACGTCCACTGGCGCGACTTGAATCAACCGCAACAGGTCACAAGTGCCGTACCACCCGCAGCCAATGAGGCCGACGCGTTTTTTCTTCTCACCGGCCTGGGCATAGGCATTGGTCTGCAGCGCCGACAACGCAACTGCCGCTGACGAGGTTTTTTTGATGAAATCACGCCGTTGCATAAGTCCCTCCCGAAGAGATTGAGTGCAATGGTCTTGCCTGTTCGAACAAGTGGTCTTGAGCTGCGGCATTGGTTCGCCGTGTCCCTAGAGTCTAGCCATCGGCACGGTCGGTTGCCAGTAATTCGCGGGCTGGCATTGAAAGTGCTCGCCTGGAAGTGCAACACGTTCCGGCCATAGGGGCGCGAGGCCCGGATGGCCGCGAATTTCCGAGACGGGTCAGCGTTCAAAACGACACGCGGAAACATAGAGCACGCCATGGCGTCACTCGATGTGATTGACTCGACCGACGAACTGAGCCGGAAGTGCTCAAACAATCCCGTTACGGCGGCGGTCCTTCCAGTTTCGGTTAACGCGGCGGGCGATGTGGCCGATACCGAAGGCGAATGTAAGGTCAACATCCTGGTTGTGGATGACCGCCCGGCAAACCTCATCGCGCTCGAAGCGATGCTGACCGGCATGGACGTGAACCTCGTCAAGGCCCATAACGGCTTGGAAGCGCTCCGCTGTCTGTTGCACGGAGAATTCGCGCTGATTCTGATGGATGTACAGATGCCCGGCATGGATGGCTTCGAGACGGCCGAATTGATTCGCGAACGTGATCGCTGCCAAACAACGCCGATCATCTTCCTGACCGGTGTGGAAAGCGCCGAGGCGCAGATCTTCAAAGGCTATTCGCTCGGCGCGGTCGACTACCTCGTCAAGCCGATCGTCCCCGAGGTACTGCGCTCAAAGACCGCGGTCTTTGTGGAAATCTTCCGCAAGACTCAGCGGATTCAGCAACAGGCCGAGCTGCTCCGGCGGTTGGAGCAGCGCGAGCATGAGCGCACGCTGAGCGAGGTGAAAGCACAATGGAAGTCGGACCGGCTGCGGCAAGAGATCCATCTGGCGCGGCAGATTCAGCAGAAATTATTTCCCGCGGCGCCGCTGCCGCTCCCCGGCTGGGACATCGCCGGCGCCTCGTTCCCTGCCGAAGCCACGGGCGGCGATTATTTCGACTACATCCCCATGCAGGACGGCAGCCTGGCGACGGTCATTGCCGACGTCAGCGGCCACGGCTTCGGTCCGGCGCTGTTGATGGCGGAGCTGAGGGCCTACCTGCGCGCGTTCCTGCTGACGCGGACCGACGTCAGCGAGATTGTCCGGCTGCTCAACCGCGCGCTGGCCGCCGATACCGACGGCAGCCACTTCGCCACGCTGTTCCTCGGCAAGCTGAATCCGCAGACCAGGTCGTTTGTCTATGCCAGCGCCGGGCATTCATCGGGATATCTGCTGGACCGCCAGGGAAACGTCAAAGCCGAGTTCATCAGCACCGATATTCCCTTGGGCATTCTGCCCGACAGCGAGTTCCAGGCCGCGCCGCCCACGTGGCTCGAACCGGGCGAAACGGTAGTGCTCTTTACGGACGGTCTAATCGAGGCCTGCGACGGCGAGGGGACCGCCTTTGGCAACGCCGGCGTTCTGGAGGTGGTGAACGCCCATCGCGATCTGACAGCCCGCGAGATCGTTAAGGTGCTATTCGCCGCGGTCCACGAGATTTGCGGTCCGGCGACACAGATGGACGATATGACCGCGATTGTGATTAAGGTGGAGGCTTAGGGGACAGGAGACAGGGGACAGGTGCTCGATACACCGGGGCTAAAGGCCCCAAACTCTATAGCCCAGGCTGAAGGCCTGGGTAAGGCAGAATATCCAATTATTCCCAAGGCCCAACGGGCCGCAACTCGATCTACGGCTGCTCGACGGTCTTGGAAGACCGTTGTACAAATCGCTGGACCACTACTCCTTGGTCAGCCGCTCGGCATGGCGACGGTGCTCTTCGGCTGCTGAGCCTTGGCCAACTGCTGACAGAGCCTCGGCCAGCGCGCGGTGTGCTTTGGGCGAGGTGGGCATAAATTGAACCGCCGAGCGGAAGGACGCCAGCGACTCCTGCTGTTGGTCTTGCTTGGCCAGCGCCTGGCCTAAGCGAAGATATGCCTCGCCATGCATCGGCTCCAACCGAGTCGCCTTGCGGAAGGATTCCACCGCGGCGGCAATCTTGTCTTGCCGCAACAGAGCTTCGCCCAGGGAAACGAGCGCATCGACGGACTTTGGATCGAGCTCTACCGCCTCGCGGAGCGCGCGCTCTGCCCCCACCAGGTCGCCACGGCTCAATCGCTCGCGCCCGGTGACAAGGTGCGCCAGTTCGGGAAAGCGTTCGATCGTCTCGGCCGTGGTGCGTGCGAGCCGGTCGTAGTCCCCGCGGCGCGCCAGTTCGTTGATCCGCGCGATGTACGCGCCTTTGCTAATACGAAACCCATCGAGCGCTTCACGCCAGCGGTCGCGCCAGGCCTCGTCGGGCGGTAGCTCTTCGAGCCGAGCTAAGGCGGCCGACGTTGCGGCATCGTCCCCCAGCCGGCGGTGGATTTGGATCAACAGTTGGTGCGCGGTGCGCCGTGTGTGGCGGTCGCTTGTCGCTTTGTTAAGCGCGGCCAGAGCGGCCTGGGCATTGCCGCGTTGCGATAGCAGACGCGCCTGATTGAGATGGGCCCGCGGATGCTCCGGCCAGTGGCGCAGCGCGATCTGCAAATGCTGCTCGGCTTCGTCCCGCTCGCCAGTCTCCATCAGCCGCTCGACGAGCAGCAGCCGCGGGAACGGCTCGTCATCGCCAGCCGTCTCGGCGGCCTGGCTCAAGGCATCGAGCGAGGCGGCCCGATCGCTTTGTTCCTGCGCAATCGAGCGAAGATAAGGCCATTTCCAACTTGCTGGGTCGAGTACTTCGGCGTGTTCAAAACATTGCACGGCTTCGATCGGGTACGAGTGAGCGGCCAGCAACATTCCCAGCCGACCCCATTTTTCCGGTTCTCGCGGCGATTCCCAGATTTCGGCGCGCGCGTTCTCGATTTCTTCGACGAGCGCTGGATCGAGATCCGTCAGCGGCGGTGTGGGAACTTCTGGGCCGGTCAGCCAAAACCGTACAGCCACCGCGGCCAACACCACGAGCGCATAAACGCCGTAGCGGATCCAGCGCTTCTTGCGTGACTTGATGGGCAGCTCAGAAGACGTCTTGATCGCTTTCGCTGGACGCCGCGGTAGGCGCTTATTCTTGTTCATGGCGCCGCCCCTTCCCCCTTGCGGAGCGTGACCAGTCGATCGGCATCGCCGCCGGTAAACAGTTCCGAGCTTCCGTCCGGCCAGCGGACGCGAATCTCATCGATCCGCTCCACATCGCCCAGGCCGAAGTGAACGCGCGCGTCATGGCTGCACTGGTAGCTCGTGCCCGGATTGACCAGTCGCTGCCATCCGCGCTCGCCGGCTTTCACCGACACCACCGCGCCGTAGGCGTCGCGTTGGAGTGCCGGATCCATCGCGCGAACCAGCAACCAATGTCCCTTGCGCGCTGCGACATTGCGAAAGAGTCGCGCTGGGCCGGCCGTCGTCGTCACCAGCATGTCGAGGTCGCCGTCGTTGTCGATGTCGCCCACGCACAGCGAGCGGCCGACCTCGGCCGTACCGCAGAAGTCCGGATTGTCGGCCGCGATCGAGCGAAACCGCCCCTGGCCGTCGTTCTCTAACAGTGCGTGCGGCTCGGCATAGGGTCGCCAGAATGCCGGCAGCCGATTATTGGCTGGCCCCGGCGCGCCGGGGGCGAACACTCGGCCGTTGACATACGCCAGATCCAAGTCGCCGTCG
Organism: Pirellulales bacterium; assembly: GCA_040901795.1. GTDB lineage: Bacteria > Planctomycetota > Planctomycetia > Pirellulales > JALHPA01 > JBBDYH01. The sequence goes on along the minus strand of JBBDYH010000034.1, from coordinate 7,824 downwards.
AGATCGAAGTCACCCAGCGCCGTACCGAACCCCGTGCTGCGCCTCGCGCGGGCGAGTCCGGCGTCGATCGTACCATCCTTAAACAAACCCGCGGGATCTTGCCGCCAGAGCGTGTGCGTCTCGACGTCGAGCTTGGTGACGAAGAGGTCGGCCAGCCCGTCGGCGTCGATATCGCCCCAAGCGGTCCCCATGCTGGCCCCCGCGCGGCCCAGTCCGTTGAGGGCCACGCCACAAGCCAGCGCTTCGTCCACGAACGTGCCATCGTGGCGGTTGATCCAGAGACGGTTCGGTTGCTGATCGTTGGCGACGAAGATGTCGTCCCAGCCATCGTGATTGAAATCGGCGCAGACCACGCCCAGACCGGGGCTCTGCACCGCACCCAGCCCGCTTGCCTCGGTAACATCTTCGAACCGCGGTGGCTGGCTATCGTTCTCCGCCGTCGAATTGCCAAACGAAGTGCCACTGCTTCGCGGCGGAGCAGTGCCACGTTGCTGGCTGTCATTATCCGCGGTTACATTGCGGTATAACCGCGTGAGGGTCCCATCGAACTGCGTCGGCGAGCAAAAGTCACGCTCGCCGGACCTTCCGTAGCATGGCCGAGTCGGGTCATAGTCCACATAATTGACAACGACCAGATCGAGCCAGCCGTCGCGGTCGAAGTCGAGAAAACTCGCTGATGTGCCCCAGAGCAGGCTCGCCAGCCCCGCTTCGCGCGAGAGATCGGCGAATCGTGCCGTGGGCAGATCCGCCGTGGCGGACTTGCCGCCTTGATTCACCAGCAGGCGAATGCGGCCGTACTCGCTGAGGAAAACGTCGGGCAAGCCATCGTTATTCACGTCGCCGATCGCCACGCCCGTCCCAAAACCGGCCACGTCCAGCCCGGAATCTTCGCTCACATCGCGAAACGATCCGTCCTCCTCTTGGCGGTACAATCGATTGCGCGCCTTTGAGCCGAAACCGGCGCCTTGCACCAGATAAATGTCGAGCCGGCCATCCTGGTCGAAGTCGAACAGCGCCGCGCCAGACCCCATGCTCTGCGGCATGAAGTACGAGCCGCTCGGTCCAGGATCATGCACGAAGTCGAGCCGCGCGTCGCGTGTCACGTCGTCGAACCAGGGGTGGTTAGTCGCTGCCGGCGGCGACGATGGCGCGGGCGTTCGACTGCAGCCTACGAGCAGCGCGCCGGCCAACGCGAACCTCAACAGGACGCACGGATGGCGCGGCACGAGCCTCATAGCAATTCACCCGCTCGAAGGACGTCTGCCGTCACTGTCGGGAAAAGAAGCCGGCGGACAAACCTGCGCAAAAGCGCTTGCGAAACCGACTCCTGCGGTTTCGCCCCCTAATTCATTGCCAACATAACCCACGCCGCAACCGATTACAAAGCTTTTGCGATCGCGCGGCTTGTTCACTTTTTTGTCCGCTAGGATGTCGCGCCCGTTATCGGCGATCGGAAAGTGGCGCGCCTCCAGCGATAAACCGCCTCAATGGTCCCGCGGACACTTGACGACCTTGGCGATCGCCCTGACACGGTCCACGAGAACCGCGCCGTCGGCTGTCAGCCCGGCACGCACCGCCGTGCCCACGTGAAACTCGCGGACGCCAATCGGTTTCAGCAAGCGGACCGTGTCCGCGTCGGTTCCGCCACCGATCACTAGCTCGATCTCGGACAGCGCGGCAGCCCGCCACTGCGCGAGGCGATCCCGCTTACCGGCTGGCGTGCCACTGCCGCCGCTGGTCAAGATCCGATCGATTTGCGGGTGATGTTTGAGCTCAGCGATGGCTTCGAGCGGCTCGTGCAACTCTTCGAACGCGCGGTGAAACGTCGCTTTTAGCCGGGGTGCACTGCACAGTACGCGCTCGAGTAACCGATGATCAATGCATTTCCCACGCGGACCGTCCTGTAAGAATCCAATCACAACGCCCTCCACGCCGACGGCATCGAGCGCAGAGGCCGCCGCGCAAAGGTCGCCAATCTCGCGCGGGTCGCGCACCACGAACGGCACGCTCTGCCGCAACATCACACGTAGCGGTACTCGAACCGTTGCGGCAAGCTTTCGCACAAGCTCAAGCGACGGAGTAAGCCCGCCCACTGCGTAGTTGCTGATCACTTCCAGCCGATCGGCGCCACCCTCGACAGCCGCCACAGCATCTGCCTCGGAGCAGACAATGACTTCGAGTATCCCCGGCTGATCCAGGGGGACGATGTTCGGGTTTAGTCCCTCAGTTCCGTAGGCCATGCATTCCTGTGCCTGTCATTGCTTTGTGTCAAGTTGCCATCAGCCATACCATAGCCGCGATCGAGCGAAACTCGCAGGTCTTGAACCGCACCGGCAAAAGCTTGCTCCCATCAGCCACTTTTGATACGATTCTGGACGCCGGGCTGAGGAGAGATTAAGCGAACTCCCTTCCGGTCCCCCGCCTTTCCCACCCCGCGCCAGTTCCAGGAGTAAGGAAACCCGCCATGTTGACAATTCTGGGCCAGCGCCATCAGCACCCCTTCTGTGATGGCATTACGCGTCGCGGCTTTTTGCGAATCGGTGGCCTGGCGTTGGGTGGGCTCACTCTCCCGCAGATCCTGAGAGCCGAAACAGCCGCCGGAGTGCGCAATCCACACAAGGCGGTGATCCAGATTTTTTTACCTGGCGGGCCGCCGCACCAGGACATGTTCGACCTGAAAATGGACGCGCCGGCGGAGATTCGTGGCGAGTTCAAGCCGATCCGAACGAACGTTTCCGGGATCGAGATCTGCGAGCACTTTCCGCGGATTGCCGCGATGATGGACAAGTTCGTCATCCTGCGGTCGATCGTCGGAGCGACCGGCGATCATTACGCGTTTCAGTGCCATACCGGACGGCGGCATCAGCGGCAGCCGCAAGGGGGCTGGCCGGCGATGGGTTCGGTGCTCAGCAAGCTGATGGGCCCGGGCAACCCGGCGGTGCCGGCGTATGTCGGGCTCGCGCCGCCCATGGGGCACAAGCCGTGGGCCGACAACGGTCAGCCGGGTTTCCTCGGCGTATCGCACGCCCCCTTTAAGCCCAATGCCGAAGGCAAAGACGACATGGTGCTCAACGGTGTGTCGCTGGAGCGGCTGGGCGACCGCAAAGCGCTGTTGGCCAGTTTTGACCAGTTCCGCCGTGAGGCTGATGCCAGTGGCATGATGGCCGGGATGGATACATTCAATCAACAGGCGCTCGGCGTTTTGACCAGCAGCCGGCTGCTCGATGCGCTCGATCTTTCGAAGGAAGACCCGCGGCTCGTCGAGCGGTATGGCCAGGGAGATTCGAAGAATCGCGACGACGGCGGCCCGAAGCTGATGGAGCAGATGCTGATGGCGCGGCGGATGGTGGAGGCGGGCGTGCGCTGCGTAACGTTGGCGTTCAGTCGCTGGGATTGGCACGGGCGGACGTTCGACGCCGGGCGACAGGACATGCCGCTGCTCGATCAGGGAGTGACCGCGCTGGTCGAAGATTTACACAACCGCGGGATGGACAAGGACGTGTCGGTCATCGTGTGGGGCGAGTTTGGCCGCACGCCGCAGATCAACAAGGATGCCGGCCGCGACCACTGGCCGGCGGTCAACTGTGCACTCTTGGCCTGCGGCGGCATTCGCACCGGCCAAGTCGTCGGCTCGACCGATCGCTTGGGCGCTCATGCCAAGGACCGGCCGATCACGTTTGGCGAAGTGCATGCCACGCTGTATCACAACCTGGGCATCAACCCGAACACCGTCACGGTGAACGATCTTTCCGGTCGGCCGCAGCATCTGGTCGAGGGTAATGCGCAGCCGCTGCCGGAGTTGGTGTAGGGCAGGCTCCGCCTGCCGAGTGCTCTACGCATCTCTCGTTCCCAGGCTCCGCCTGGGAACGCACTGTTCGGCAGGCTCCGCCTGCCGGTATGGCCGTCGTCTCCTCCAGTTGGCGAGGCAGAGCCTCGCATGCACGGCATTCCCAGGCAGAGCCTGGGAACGAGAACCAATGAAGCTCACCGCACGCTTTCGCGACGCGCTGGTCTACGCGACGGAGCTGCATGTCGACCAATTGCGCAAAGCGAGTGACACGCCGTACATCGCGCACTTGTTGGGCGTGACGAGTCTCGCCTTGGAACACGGCGCGGATGAAGACGAGGCAATCGCGGCGCTCTTGCACGACGCGGTCGAAGATCAAGGCGGCCAGCGCACGGCGGATCATATTCGCCGGCGATTCGGCGAGCGCGTGCTCGAGATCGTGCTCGGGTGCACCGACGCCGACACGATTCCCAAGCCGCCATGGCGCGAGCGGAAGGAAGCCTACATTGCACATCTCGAGCAGGCGTCCCCCTCGGTTTGGCTGATAGCCGCGGCCGACAAGCTGCACAACGCGCGCTCGGTGCTGTCCGACTTTCGGCAACTAGGCGACGCCGTATGGTCACGCTTTAACGGCGGCAGAGAGGGGACGCTCTGGTACTACCGCACACTGGCCGACAAACTCCGCGATAAAGCACCGCCGCCACTGGCGGAGGAATTGGAGCGCGTGGTGAACGAGCTGGAGACGGAAATTAACGCGTAACGAACCGCGGCTATGGTGGTTAGTCGGTCTTTTCAGATGAATTCCGCCCACACTCGTCCAACACCTGTTCAATGAGCGGAATCAGTGAAGGCAAATCTTCCTGGACCGTCTTCCATACGATGTCGAGATTAACGCTCACATAGTCGTGAATAAGCTTATCGCGGATACCTGCCATCGATCGCCAAGGAACGTTCACATGTTGCGTGCGAATGTCCATGGGGATACGCTTCGCGGCCTCGCCGATGATTTCAAGTGCACGGACCACAGCGAATTGTGTCTTGTCGTCGGTCGCAAACTGATCGCGCGTTAAATTCTCAACGAAGCCGCGCGCCTTCTGTGCGGCGTCGATGATGTCTTGCAAAAAGTCAGTGCAGGTCCGTTGAACCGTCATATCGGCACCGCTTCAGCGAGAACGCGCGTTCCGATGGCCGGCTTTAGGGCATCGCGTAAGACCAAGTCCACTTTTTTCCCCAACAAGTCGCTCAAGTGGTTCTCAAGTTCAATGAAGCCTAGGAGACCGGGGGTGCGACGAAAGGTCACGAGAACATCCAAGTCGCTATCTGGTCGTTGTTCGCCCCGGACGTACGAACCAAAAAGGCTCAGGGATGCGACGCCGTATCGGTCGCGGAGCAGCGGCAGCTCGGCAGCGAGACAACGTTTCAATGTGTCAAGATCGGAATTCATTTAGTCGTGTCGATTGCGCGGCAGCAGTTCGCAGAAAAACCGTGTGTTCGCTCAATTCTACCACCGATGCAGGATTACCGCCTACAACACGACGACGTCAGGCAGCTCAAACGTCTCGCCATGCTTGGGCACGACGGTGTTCCAGCCGCGAAGGCGGCGGAGCTGCTCGGCGAGCATGTTGGCGCTGGGTAGTTCACCGTGAGTTAGAAACGTCAGTTTTGGCGGCGGCAACGGCTCCAGCCAGCGCAATAACTCGCGATGGTCAGCATGGCCCGAAAGCGCGGGAATTCGCACCACCGCGGCGCGAACCGGTATCTCGCTGCCGTGCACGCGCAGTGTCGGCTTGCCATCGAAGAGTGCGCGGCCGCGCGTTCCGGGCGCCATGTAGCCACCCAACAGAATCGTATTCTCGGCGGACGGGAGTCGCTGCTTGAGATGATGCAGGATGCGGCCGCCTGTCATCATGCCGGACGACGAGATGATGATCGCCGGGCCGGCGATGCGGTTGAGTGCCTTCGACTCATCGCGCGTACCCGCGTAGACGATGTCGTCGCCCGTGAATTTCCAGCCCGGCTCGGTAATCTCGGCTTCGACAAGGTCGTGGTCGGCCGCGTGGCGCGTGTAGATTTGCGTGGCCTCGATCGCCATCGGGCTGTCGATGTAAATCGGCAGTTTGGGAATTCGGCCGTGTTCCTCGAGCACGTGGAGCAAGTACACAAGCTGCTGCGCCCGGCCGATGGCGAACGCCGCCACGAGTATTACGCCGCCGCGCGCTATGCCACTCTTGACGGCCTCGGCAAGTTGATCGAGCACGGGTTCGATCGGATGCTCGCGGTCGCCGTAGGTGCTTTCGCAAATCAAGTAATCGCATTCCGGCGGCGGTGAGGGATCGTAATACAGCGGTGCGTTGTAGCGGCCGACGTCGCCAGAGAAGAGAACGCGCGTGGTGCGGCTCGCGTGGCGGAGCTCGGTTTCGATCATCGCCGAACCGAGCAAATGTCCGACATCGCGATGCCGGCACCAGATCGGACCGCCGGCCTGAAACCATTTGCCGCGCTCGACCGGTCGCAGCAGCTTGAGCGTGCGGGCGACGTCGTGCTCGTCGAAGAGCGGCAGCGCCGGGCGGTGCTTGGAGTAGCCCTTGCGATTGGCGTACGCGGCATCCTCCTCTTCCAGACGTGCCGTGTCGTAGAGCTGCAGCTCGCAAAGCTCGGCGGTGGCCTTGGTGCAATAGACGGGGCCACGGAAGCCGGTCTTTACAAATCGCGGCAGGTAGCCGATGTGATCGATGTGTGCATGGGTCAGGACCACGCTAGCAACGGAGGTTGGTTCGAACGGCAGCCGCTGCCAGTTGCGCTCGCGCAGCTCTTTGAGGCCCTGGAACAGGCCGCAGTCGATCAGCACGCGGGTATCGCCGGACTCGAGCAGATACTTCGAGCCGGTGACGGTTTCGGCGGCGCCGTGAAAGGTGAGATGGTCCATAGCCGTGTGGGGCATTGTCCTATAGTATCATAGGTACTGACGCAGCGCGCCGAAGGACGCGCCGCGGAAAGGCGAGAGGTACGTTCCCACGCGGAGCGTGGGAACGAGAAAGTTTAAACTATGGGTCTTTACGATCGCGAATACTACCGGGAAGAGCCGCGGGGCATGGTGCTCGGCGGCGACATGTCGGTGACCACCACGTTGATCCTGATCAACGCGGTTGTGTTCGTCGCCGACGTTTTCTCCGACGGTCGGTTAAGCAGCGCGCTGGCGCTGGACTGGGCGCTGTTCAGATATCCGCAGTATTTTTGGCAGTTGTTGACGTACGGATTTGCGCACGATCCATTCAGCGTGCGGCACGTGCTGTTCAACATGTTCTTTCTATGGCTCTTCGGCCGTGATATCGAAACGCTTTATGGTAAGCGGCTCTACTTGCAGTTGTACCTGTCGCTGGTCGTGCTGTCGGGACTGGTCTGGCTGTTGCTGAACTTGGTGCAGGGGGATGCCGCGAAGCTAGTCGGGGCTTCGGGCGCCGTAACCGGCATCATGGTGCTCTTCGTGCTGCACTACCCGACGCGGACGCTGTTGTTTTGGGGCGTGTTGCCCATTCCGGTCTGGGTGCTGGCCACGCTGCAATTATTGCAAGACATCGTCGGCGCTGTTTCGCGTGATAACTCCGGCCAGGTCGCCTACACGGCCCATCTCACGGGGGCGGCGTTTGCCTTCCTGTTCTACAAAACAGGTTGGCAGTTGGGCGGCCTGCTGCCGAAGCGATTCTCGCTGAGTCGGCTGGGTCGCAAGCCGCGGCTCCGCGTCCACAGCGCCGAGGACGACGAGGATGATCTGGGTCGGCGAGTGGACCGGATCCTCGAGAAAATCAATCGCGAGGGGCAAGACAGCCTCACCCGGGACGAGCGCCGCACGCTGGAAAAGGCCAGCCGGCGGTATCAGCAGAAGCGGCGGTAAGGCGCGATTTCGATCGAACCGTTCAGACTTCGAGAGGCGCTCGTACTGACGGAATTCAACGGCACGGAGGATGTCCTCAACTCCTCTGACGTGAGCCGGTTGCGTTGTCGCGCCCAAACCCTTTCTCGGGTAGCCATCCGGGGGT
>JBBDYH010000033.1:0-6575 GCA_040901795.1 Pirellulales bacterium | reverse complement strand
CGACTACCGCAAAAGTTAAAGAAAGCAGCGTAAAACAAACTTAGTGCCATTGGGCCGAGCCCACCCTACAGGGAATTCACGCTTCCGCCGCTCTCAATCCTTTTTCTCCGAACGAGGACGCCCAATCAAGATGCGGAAGAGTTTCCTGACAGGATCGTAAAACTCATCGACCACCCGCTCCTTGAGCGGAATGATCGCATTGTCGGTGATGTGGATATCTTCGGGGCACACTTCGGTACAACACTTGGTGATGTTGCAATAGCCCACGCCAAGCTCATTTTTAACCAACGCGGTGCGGTTTTCGACGTCCAGGGGATGCATTTCCAGCGCAGCCACTCGCACCAAGAAGCGCGGTCCGCCAAAATCCGCTTTGCGATCGTGATCCCGCAGCACGTGACAGACATTCTGACACAAAAAACACTCGATGCACTTGCGGAACTCCTGGACCCGGTCGGCCTCGTCCTGGCTGAAGCGCCGGGGGCGGTCCAGCGCTGGTTTGAACGCCGGTATTCTTTGATTGACCTCGAAGTTCCACGAGACGTCGCATACCAGGTCCTTGATCACCGGAAACGCCTTCATCGGCCGCACCGTGATTGGCTCGCCCTCCGGATACTTGTCCACACGATCCATACACATCAACCGCGGGTGGCCGTTGACCTCGGCGCTGCACGAGCCGCACCGGCCGGCTTTGCAGTTCCAGCGGACGGCCATGTCGGGGGCGTCGTGCGCCTGGACATAGTGAACCGCGTCGAGGACCACCATACCGGGAGCGGCCGGAACGGTGTAGTCGACAAGCTCTCCGCCTGACCGGTCCCCGCGAAAGATTCGCAGCGTCGTCGCCTCGGCCATGTTCATCCCTCCTCGACGAGCTTTTTGAGCTCCGCTGGCATTTCGGGCAACGGGCGCTGGCTCACCTCGATGCCGGCTGGTCTCTCTCGAACGATCACGTTCATCTTGCCCCAGCCTGGATCCGATTCGGGAAAGTCCTCACGCGTATGCGCGCCGCGGCTCTCCTTCCGTTCAATCGCAGCCCGGGTAACCGCCTCGCTGACGTCGAGCATGTTCTTCAAGTCGAGCGCCAGATGCCAGGCGGGATTGTACTGGATGTTGCCGCCGACATGCACTCGGGCCGCGCGCTCGCGGAGTTGCACGAGCTTGTCGAGCGCCGCACGCAGCTCGTCTTCCAGGCGCACGATGCCCACCAGGTTTTGCATCGTCGCGCGTAGATCCTCGTGTACAGCGTAGGGGTTTTCGCCGCCTGTCCGCTCAAACGGCGCCAGCGACTCGCGCATCGCTTCGTCGATCTGTTGCTGGTCGAGCACGGCCGTTGCCGCGGCGTTTTTGGCGAATTCCGCGGCAGATTGCCCCGCGCGGCGGCCGAACACCAGGAGGTCGGACAACGAGTTTCCGCCCAAGCGGTTCGCGCCGTGCATTCCGCCGGCGACTTCTCCGGCAGCGAACAGCCCGGGCAACGTCGATTCCTGCGTCTCGGCGTCGACGCGGACGCCCCCCATCATGTAGTGGCAGGTGGGACCGACCTCCATCGGCTCGCGCGTGATGTCGACGTCGGCCAGCTCCTTGAACTGCTGGTACATGCCGGGCAGCTTGCGTTTGATGGCGTCGGCGGTGCGGCGCGAAGAAATGTCGAGCCAGACGCCGCCGTGTGGCGTGCCACGGCCTTCGCGAACTTCGCGGCGGATCGCGCGCGAGACCACATCGCGCGTCAACAGCTCCGGCGGGCGTCGCACGTCGGCCGGTTTGCCGGCAACGACTGTCTCGACCCAACGCGCAGCCTCTTCCTCAGTCTCGGCGAACTCGCCGCGGTACATCTCCGGAACGTACTGGAACATGAAACGCCGCCGCTCACCGTTGAGCAGCACACCCCCTTCGCCGCGAACGCCCTCGGTAATCAGCGCGCCTTGAATGCTCGGCGGCCAGACCATGCCGGTGGGATGGAACTGTACGAATTCCATGTCGATCAGTTCGGCGCCGGCCCACATGGCCATAGCGTGGCCGTCGCCGGTGTATTCCCAGGAGTTCGAGGTAATCGCCCAACAGCGACCGATGCCGCCGGTGGCGAGCACTACGGCCGGGGCGCGAAACACAACAAAGCGGCCGCTTTCGCGCTCGTAACCGAAACACCCGGCGACGCGGTCGCCGTCGCGGAGCACGCGGCGGATCGTGTATTCCATGAACACGTCGATGCCCTGGTGCACGCCGCGGTCCTGGAGAGTGCGGATCATTTCCAGGCCCGTGCGATCGCCCACGTGCGCCAGCCGCGGATAGGTATGGCCGCCGAAGTTCCGCTGCAGGATCCGGCCGTCCTTGGTGCGGTCGAACACAGCGCCCCACTCCTCCAGCTCATAGACGCGCTCGGCGGCCTCTTGCGCATGGAGCTGTGCCATGCGCCATTGGTTGAGGTATTTGCCCCCTTTGATGGTATCGCGAAAGTGGATCTGCCAGTGATCGCGCGAATCGATGTTGGCCATCGCCGCGGCGACACCCCCTTCGGCCATGACCGTGTGCGCCTTTCCTAAGAGCGACTTGCATACCAGAGCGGTCCGGGCGCCGCGCGCCGAGGACTCGATCGCGGCGCGCAGACCCGCGCCCCCGGCGCCCACCACCACGACGTCGTATTCATGGAGCTGGTGCGAGGGCATGAATCAGAGAATCCTCAGGTCGGAGATGCGTCCCGACGCCACCATCCAAATATAGAAATCGGCGAAAGCAACCATAAATAGGCTCGTCCAGGCCCAGAACATGTGGTGGCGATTGAGCGCGGACGTTCCTTTCCACAGCCGGTGGCGCACCGCGCCCAGCGCCACGCACGAAAAGCAGTCTACGTTCCCGCCGACCAGATGGCGGAGCGAATGGCAGGAGAACGTGTACATGGCCAACAGCCCGGTGTTTGCCGCCAGGACCAGCGTGGCCACGCTCACGCCGAAGGTCTGCCGGCCGTTCGACGTCGGCCAAAGGAGCGCATGGACAACATCAATCGTCAGGATCAAAAGAAAAACGAGCGCAAGGTACAAGAAATAGCGGTGCAGGTTCTGGAATAAGAGCACGCGCGTTTCGCCGCGGTAGCTGTGCCCACGCGACTCGCCCACGGCACATGCCGGAGGATCGAGAAAAAACGCTCGGTAATATGCCTTGCGATAGTAGTAACACGTCACGCGGAAACCGCCCGGCGCCCAGAGAATCAGAACGGCCGGCGAGATCCAAGCCGGTAGCCAGGGGAGGATGAGCAGTGGCGAATAGAACGGCGACAGAATATACGCAGAATCCGGACGATCAACCGCGTAGTCAGCGTTGTAGAGCGCACGGAACGTGGCGTAGACCACAAACGAACCCAGCACCAGCGCGGTAACCAGCGGACCCGGCCACCACAGGTCGCGGCGTTCGGTCCGGCCAAGGCCGCGGGCAGCTCTTGTGGACAAAACGCCTGCGCTCATAACCCCGCCAGACGTAAAGAGAAGCGCGAATTACGCAGGTACTCTACAGCGGCGAAGTAGCGTCGTCAATCACGGGAACGGCCGATATTCGGCTCGGTCTTACGGAACAATCCTAAGCACACGGCCAGCATCCCTCCAGCCATCGTCAAACCGCACACGGTCCAGAATATCGGGCCGGGACGGAAACTCTCTGCATGCGACGGGTGGAACGCCAGCGCCTCCGCCAAAGCAAGGCTGACGAGTGCGATACCTGCGCCTTCGACCACGCATGCGCTCGCCCCTAGCCAGAAAGCCAACCTGCGGCGGGGCCTTCTCAATGCACCGGAAACAATGCCGCCGATTGCCAAGAGCGCTGCCGGAACGGTCAATAGCAGCCAAAAACCCTGTGCAATGGCGACGCCAAGCCCCTCGTAATCGGCGAAGATCATCATTGAGAACTTCAAGGCAACCGGCCCGCCACTCTCTTATTTGAACTTTGCAAACTCTTTGGCCATCCGGTTCAGCTCGTCTGTAGGCGTGCGGCCGTCATAGGCGACCACACGATACCGCAACACCAGTCCCGGAGCGCCGGGACCGCCGCGCAGTTTTACGGCCGCTGGTGCAACGATCGAGGGATTCAGCATCCGGATATCGCGGTGGTTGTGCCACAGCACAGGCGGGTTTCGCGGATGATCGATCACGGCCACGCCCGCGGTTACGTCGCCCTTCAGTCCCAGTTCGTAAGCGTACCACGCCTGGGCTGGCCAGTCGGTGTCGGGCTTCACATGACTCGGATTGGGCAGCTTGACCTCGCCTTTGGGGCCAAACGCTGTCAGCTCCGCGTCTTTACGCGTCCGTACGCAAAAACCGCTGAACGCCCATCGCGACAAAGTTACGTCGGCTGTCGGCGTGAGCGTGTAAGTCAAGTCAAGCACATTCGTGCGCGGGTCCGGTCGCGTCAGGGATACGACCAGCCTCTCTTTCAACATGACTTGGCCCTCGGCTATCCATTCATTATCCGCGACGAATTCCGGACTCTTCGTCTGGGGCAACCCGCCGCCCGCGATCACCGAGCGGTTCACAATGACGCGTCCGTCCTTCGGCGCATGCTCGCCCCATCCCCAGAAGTCCGCGTCTTTCTCGCCGTGCATCTCGACAAAAGCCAGAAAAATCCCGCGGTGGTGCGGGTGATCGTCCGGCGCCACCTCGGTCACCGTCACGCCGGCCGGCGTGGCGAAGGGATGAAAATAGCAGCCGCTTTCGACCGATAGCTTCTTTTCGGCGCCCCCTTTGAGCTGATATCGCAACACCGTTTCGCCATCCTGGCTCTTGTACGACACGGCGTCGGCAGTTTGCTCGAACTGATAAAACGTGAGGTTCGCCGGCTCAGCACCTGAAGCTGCCGGGAACATTGAGCCAACTAGAGTCACCACGACAGCGAACGAGAGACACTTCATGAACATTCACACCTCCTTTGTCGCCTTTCGTTCCGCGAAAGTACGCTGCTTTCGCGGCGTCGGCCATGAGCTCAGCCGAATGGAGCGAAAGGCGACGATTGTTTACTCGGCAGTTTTCGGCGTAATGTGCTGATAACTATTTCCCAGCCGCGCCATCTCTTGCGAGGCATCCTCGAGCACCAGCACCCAGTCATTGTTGCGGCCCTGGCCGGGCGCTGCAAACGGCCGCTCATCGCTCCGCTTGAAAGTACCAATCAGTTGCGACGAATTCTGCCGCGGATTGAACCACCATGCGCGCACCGATTCGCCCTTTAGTTTATCAAGACGGACTTTGATTGTGCCGCCTTCGGGCAAGTACAGCACGGCGAATGACTTGTCGGCCGCCAGCGCCGAGCGAACCACAGCGTCGGAGCCACCGTTCGACATCAGCGACTGATCCGAACGCAGCTTCCAAAACGGACGCGCCTCGAATAATCCGCGAAAGTACTTCATCTGCAGCGAGCCGGGATGCGCAAGCGCCTCAGGCCATGGCGTTCGGGCCACGGAGATCGACTCGCGACTCGGCAGCCACATCTGCCAGATGTTGTGATCGCCGTACGTGTGGCCGCAGGCCCCGGCCAGCATCGACTCGTAGGCGGCGCGGCGGACGTCCCACTCGTCGAACCACGGGAGCAACACGCCCGGCTCGTTCCGGCGGTTCCAGATGTCTCCCTTGACGGGGTGATCCTCATAACTCGGCTCGCCGTCCAGCGTCGGCTTGGCAGGTTTGCGCGCCAGGTTCTCTAGCATGAACTCGTAGTTGGGCTTTGCCGGCCGTTCGTGCCCCGATTGGATCATATTGAAATCGAGCCAATCCTCGTGATGAAACCAGGTCGCCGAGTTGCTGCGCCCCTGTGGGTGAAACGTCATGAGCTGCGTTCCGCCGTGCCCGCGCTCGAGCCCCTGGGCCATCGCGCGCGTGATCTGCATATGCCGCTCGCCATCGGGGTTGCGGTCGCCGCCGAGGATCCAGATGATCGGCTTGTCGCGATAGCGGCGGCCCAGCCACTCGCCGTACTTTTCCGCGTTTTCCGGCGTGAAGTTCTCCGGGCCGACGCCCCAGCGCCTGACCCACTTGTCGCCCCATGTGGGCAGCATGCCGGTGAACATGTCGAGGCTGGCCGCCTTGTTGACGATGTAGTCGACGTGATCCCAGTAGTCGTTTTGCTCGCCGGATTTGACGCCCGGTCGAGCGGGATCATTGTCAACCAGCGGCCGATGGCCATAGGGATTCGGCGTTTTCAAGCCATCCAGCTCGGCAAGCGCGACGGCTAGAATTACCGTGAATCCCTTCGCCGCCCGATCCTCGAGATACCGATCCGCCTCCTCCCGGTTGAGACGGTGAAACAGCTCCCAGGCCGTGTCGCCCAGATAGAAAAATGGCCGGCCGTCGTCATACACCAGATACCGATGATCGTCGCTCACCCGTAGCCGCGGCGCTTCGCCCACCGCCGTGGTGGCCAGCGATAGCCAAAGCAAGTTGCACACGACAAACGTGAAGAGATTCGACGAACGTAATTTGGAATCGGTGCTCATACGGGGCTGGTTTGACCTTTGCAATGTTTGCCATGTGGCAATTAGTTATCGGAATCTACTTAGAACCGCTAACACAACCGGCACACAGTAACCCGAAGCGTGAGCGAGGAAC
>JBBDYH010000032.1:0-40415 GCA_040901795.1 Pirellulales bacterium | reverse complement strand
GAACTGAAGCAAGCCTTGCTGCGGCAATGATTAAGGGCTTATCTTCGTGGCATTCAGTTCTGACCCCCTTTTTTTACCCGTCCGCAAAACGGGAATGCACCCAACGATTGCCCAACCTCGAGTTGCTCGTGCTGTCAGACACAAGCGTAACTCCGGCCGGTGTACGACAGTTACAGCGAACCATTCCCGATTGCTCGTTCGTGCTACTTAGTGGCCCTTCGTTTATCTTTACTGCCGGGCCCGAATTTTCGGCAGCCCGTCTACCGTCGGAACCGTAACGCCACCTGTTCGTTGGCCGACGTTGGCTCGGCCTGATTCAGAATAGCGGTATGAACGAAAAGCTACCGAACCATAGCTTGTCCCATCTGCCGAAGTTGCGGGCGTTTATGCGGACGTGGGGCTGGTTGTCTGCAGCGGCCGTGGCAGCGGTGTTCTGTCTGAGCGCGTTAGCCCTGCTCACGGTCTACAAACTTAACGTTTATGTCCCCGACGCGGAGCAGCTTCTTCGGCCGGGGAGCGCTTCGCGCACCTTCATCGTCGACCACACAGAGGTCAACGGCGTCTACGGGAACAATGACGTCGATAGCGTGGTGTTCACTTACATTACCGAGTTGGAGGAAAGTGCCTTCTGGAAGGCACTCGACTGGTTCGCGAAGCGCGACGGGTGGAAGCTGAGGAAAAGCAGGCCTTCGCACAGACGCTATTTGAGGGTCATTCCCAAGACCGGCCGAGACGTGTTCCATAGTGTCGCGGAAGTTCGCGTGGCCTACTGGCCGGCACACCGCACTGTGGTCGTTGCCTGGGTTCGGGCCGACACGAGCAAGCTGCCCGATCAGCTTCCGACGGGAGCGCAAGGGGCATTCGCCGAGGAGATCGTCTGGCCCAAGTTCGACGCGCTGGTCGCCGAACAGCGATAGGCATCCAGCTAGCCGGTAGAATGGTCGCCGCCGGCGGGATCGGGCAGTCACGGACAGTCGTGACAGTCGTGATACAATGACTCAGAGGTCGGAGCAGCGTCGCAGTCGGGGAGAGCTCTTATGGCTCAGATATTCCAAGGAATCGATCCTTACGTTGAAGCTCAAGGGTATTGGCCAGATTTTCATCACGGGTTCATTACGTATTGTCGGGAAGCGCTGGCCGACGCGCTGCCCGGGAGTTATGAGGCCCGCGTCAACGAAGAGATGAGGGTGTTCAGCCGCGGAGAAGAAGAATTGGCTCTTCGCAAGGTGATTCCGGACGTGGGCATCTTGCGAGGCGCGGCGAGTGAACCCGCCGAAGCGACCGGCAGCATCGCCACACTCGAGCCCGTGACCGTCGAATTGCCTGTGATCGAGGAGGTTCGCGACGCGTGGATTGAGATTATCCGGCATCCCGGGCGGGAACTGGTCACCGTGATCGAGCTTCTGTCTCCGAGCAATAAGGAGCAACCGGGACGCGACTTGTACCTGGCCAAGCGCAGTGCCTTATTGGTACAGCAAGTCCACCTCGTGGAGCTGGATTTACTGCTGGGCGGCCGGCGCTTGCCAATGCGGCGGCCGTTGCCTCAAGGGGACTACTACGTACTGGTCTCGCGCCACGATCGCCGTCCGGCGTCCGAGGTCTACGTCTGGCGACGTGATGACCGGTTGCCGACAATTCCTGTCCCCCTCAAGCCGCCCGATTCCGATGTGGCACTCGACCTGGCCGCCGTGTACAGGACGGCCTACGACCGCGGCCGTTATGCCAAAAGCATCGACTACAATCAGCCGATTCCATCGAATCTGTGAAATACGGGATGAAGGCTTGATTCAAGTCCTAGCTTCGTCGCCGTGCGCTTCTTCCACGATTCTGATCCAAACGGCACCCCGCAAGCAATACTCTGGCGAAGGCGTGCGAGTTCCAACTCCGTTTGCGGCTGGTTCACCCACGCCTGCCGGGTCGATCTCACCCGCGGCCCGCTCTGCACCGTTTGGGCAACTTAGCCCTTGAGCGCAAAATTAGCGCCGGAACACAAGCTGACGGGTGCTGAAGTGCCATTTGGGCTCGCAAGCTGAAGCTTGGAACTCCAGCAACAAGCTGAAGCTTGAACTCCAGCGGGAAGCTTTCGCTGGTGTTCGGCATACTTAGCGCAGCGGGTTGGCGGGAACGGCGAAGTTTGAGGTCGAGGCTTCGAGGGCGGAGTCCGAGGCGGCGGCTTTGTCGGTGAATTCATTGGCTTCGGCGGTTTCGAAGACGACTCGGGTGATTTTCGAGCCACCGCGAAGCGGGTTGCCGGTCGGCGCGCTTCGGCCCCAACCATCGTCGCCGACTGTGCGGACCGCCAACACGGCCGATGAGTCCCGCGTACTGATGGTCAAATCGGCGACCGCCGGTGTGCGGCGCACTCCTGCGGACTCTTGTCGTGTGCCCACAACAGCCGGAGTGTTGAGGCCGGCAGGAGACAGCCGTAGCGACGATCGTGACGCCAGTGCTTGCGTTGCATCCAAGTTGGACTCATCGACCGGTGTCTCCCGTTGATCCAGTTCGGGCCACTCGGCCGCGTCGTCGGACTCAAGGCTGGACTGGCGAAGCGCAGAGAGTCTTGCGCCTAAGCGAGTGCTGGTTGGCGCGACGTGGGATGGAGCTGAGTATACGTCATCGCGCGATTGATCCGAGGAATCCGCGGTGGGCGATTCCTCGCCATGTTCGTAGCGGTCGCCCGGCACGCTCCCACGCTGACGGTTCCCGCCGTTGGCGGCTTGCTCAATCCAGTCTGCTCGTTGATCGCTGTAGGCGAAGGCGTCGCGGCTGAAGCCCGCACGCGTGGCGGTTTTATTGTGCAGGTTTGGGACCGGCTGGCGTGGCGCGGCTTCGACCGGCGGCTTAGGCAGCGGTTCGGCGTTTCCTGCGTCATCGCTCGGCAGAATGCCGGGAATCCGCGACTCCGGAGCTCGATGCGCTTGATCGACCGGCGCCCAGGTGGCTTCGTCGCGCAGTGCTTCGACCATTGTTGCCGGGCGACTTCGTCCGCGCGAGGCCATGGCCGGAATGCGACGCGGCGATCTATGATCGGGAGGCAATCGCGATCCCTGATCATCGAACGATGGCGGCGGTATCTGGTTACGCAGTGCCGGCGGCAAATCTGGCCGCGGTTCCGCTCCCGGCGCACCACGATCAAGCGGCGGCGCGGTGGGGTCCGGCCGCGGGGCGGTGTCAGTGTCAGGCGCGGCGCCTTGGCCTTCTTGGGGGCGAGGCGCAACGATGGCGCCTTCAGGAAGCCGCGTCTCTTCACCTGGCGCGGGCAGATCGACGGGGGGGGCCGCGATGCCCGGCTGCACGCCCGCCTGTGCGCGCGATGGCCGCTCGACCGGCCACTTACGCCACTTCGTTTGAAAGTAGCCGTTCGTCATGCGGCGCGGCACGCAATCGCCGTCGGCGCACTGAACAGAGGGATCGGGCACAAACATCACTTCGCCATATAGACGCGCGGCGCTCCAGCCCAACGCGGCGACACACAAGCCGGTTCCGAGCACTTTTCTGTTCAACATAACGGCTTTCCGTCTCAATGGGCCTAACAATAGGGAACGGTTCGCGATGGTGGGCCGGCGGCCGCAGCGGCCTTGTCCCACCCTACGCGTCTCAATGGGCCTGACAGTAAGTAATTGGTGGGCAGAGCCCACCCTATGCGTCTAGAATCCGAAGTTAGGCGTCACACCTTGCGGGAATCGCTGATTGAGCTGCACGGTGTTCGCACCCAGCAAAGCAAAGCCCAGTACCCGCTCGAATGGCGCCGTCAGCTTGGCCACCACCGAATCCGCGCGGATCAGATGGTCTTCCTGGATGAACACGCGGTCGCCCGGCAAGATCTGATAATTGGTGGCGATGCCGGCGCCAGCCATGATGTCGTCGATTTTGACCGGCAATACTTGAACGCAACCTTCGTCGCCGGGCGAAGGGCGCGCGATCCAGATCCGCTTGCTCGAGAAACGCGACAAGCCGTTTACCTGCGTCAGCGCGTCGAGCACCGTTTCGTTGCCGGTCACCGGGAAGCGGGCGATATTGTCGCCAAACCCTCCTCCTTCGGTAATGACGTAATAGACTTTGCTGCCATAGGTGTACACGTCCACCGCCACTTGGGGGTCTTCCAGGTACGCGCCGAGGTGTTCTTCGATTGCCACCTTGGCCTCGGCGACCGTCAATCCCGTCACGTACACCTGGCCATACGTTCCCAGGCTGACGTAACCGTCGAGGCCGACGTTATGCAAGCCGGTGATCTGCTGGACGCCGGACGACTCAGACAGCGTCAACGAAACTTGAGGGTTGGCCAGCGTCCGACGGAGATGGGACTCGACGGCGTCACGCGCCTCGTCGAGCGAAAGATCCCGCACTTTGACTTTGCCATAGCCAGCCCCCAGGTTTACGTAGCCCCCTGGGTCCACTACGAACAGCTCATAGTCGATCCGCTGCTCCGGCTGCTCGCCTTCGACGTCGATTTGCAGGACATCGAGCGGGCGAATACGGTAGGGGGCCTTCGGCACCACGCGAGTCGCTGTGATCGTCAAAACGTCAGGCGGCTCGATCGTATATGGCGGAAGAGAAACTTTGTCCAGCTCTCGGCCAACCGGCACCTTGTCCGGCGGATAGCCGGGGACGAAGGCGGTTTCGGCCGGCGGCCGATGTTCGATCGCGCGGTTTGCACAACCCGGCACTGCTATGGTCAACGCCAAGAGCGCGATCGCGGCTGCCGTGCAACAGG
Organism: Pirellulales bacterium; assembly: GCA_040901795.1. Taxonomy (GTDB): domain Bacteria; phylum Planctomycetota; class Planctomycetia; order Pirellulales; family JALHPA01; genus JBBDYH01. The sequence goes on along the minus strand of JBBDYH010000032.1, from coordinate 35,701 downwards.
TTGATTGGCGATGGAACATAGCCTGGCGACCGCATTCGGGGCTTGTCATGGGGGATCCGCCGCGAACCGCCATGGCGCAACGGGAGACTCATGGCCATGCGAGTCTCGGCCTGCGACGAGCCCTTTGAGCGAGCGACTCGCCGCGCGTGACGGGGATGACGGCATTCTGCTTCGCTTTCTTCATCGTCAAACTCATCGTCATGGGTTAAGTCGTTTCAATCGTTATTTTCGAGCAATCCGATCTTTGCTTCGTAGATTACCTATTTTGACATTCATAGCGACTTTGGGCGCACTCGTTGACGCTTTGGCGGCGTCAAATAGAATGGACCTAATGTAGATGCGGCTCGGCTCCTTCGGCTGCCGGCGCCCGCTCACTCTTCCCGTGGTGGTCGGCAAGGGGCCGGCTGAAACTAGCCGGGCACGACGCCTGACCTGCAGGATTCCTTTCTCGTTCGCATGGTCGCGTCTTGTGCGGTGATTCCACCGAATCCGTTCTCAGGCGCAGCGTAGGTTTTCGCAGCAAGGTTTGTCATTCAGGCGTCCGAACATGAAGCGACTCAATATCAAGCTGGCCCTTTCTCTGGCGATCGGAATCCTGGTGTTGGGCGTGGGCGTGCATTTTTTGCACGCGTTCCAGGTCGACCGCAACGCGGAGGGCGTTTTGGAACAGGCGCAGGCGTTGTACGAGAAGGGCGAATTCGACGAGGCGTACCAGTTTGGGATGCGGTATTTGAATTTGCGGAATGAGGATTTGCGCGGCAGTAAAATGCTGGCCGATATCGCTTATGACGCGGCTGAACTGCCCGGCGCGACACGTAAAACAATACTTCGGGCCTTTGGTGAGATGGAGCGCGCTGTTCGCCTGGACGCGACCGATGCAATACGGCGGCGCAAACTGCTCGACTACTACGTTAAGCATGGCTGGATCACCAGCGCCATCGACCATGTGAAGCTGCTGCGGGATCCGAATAAGTTGGATCCGAATCTGGAGCTGATTGCGGCCAAATGTTTTGCGGTCACCGGGGCCTACGACGAATCCGCGAAGATCTGCCGGCAATTGATTGGCTACGATCCCATTCAGAAGACGTTCAACGAGCAGGCGCCCGGCCGCGACAATGTCGAAGCCTATGCCATCCTGGCCGACCTCTCTCGCGAGCGCAAGGCGGGTAGCGAGGCGCAAGCCGACCTGGTGATCGAACAGATGGTGGCGGTCAACGCCGAATCCACGAAAGCACACTTGCTGGCACACGGCTACTGGAAGCGCAACCACCAGCCCGAACGCGCCAAGCAATCGCTGGACCTGGCCTATCAGCTCGATCCGGGTGCGCCGGATGTCGTGCTGCCGATGGCCGAACAAGCCATCGAAGACAAGAAGCTGGCGGAAGCCCAGGCGCTGGTTCAAGCCGCTCTGGAAGAACATCCCGAAGAGGAGCTGCTCTATCGGGCGATGGCGCTGATTGAGATGCGCCAGCGGAATTTTGAAAAGTCGGTGCAGATCCTGCAACAAGGTCTGCAACGCCTGCCGGAAAGCGAAGTTCTGCTGCGATCCCTCGTCGAAGCGCAGCTTGAAAAGGGCGATCTCAAGGAGGCCAAGACCGTCTACGCCAAGCTCAAGGAATCGGGACTGAGTGAATCTACATATGATTTGTTCGAGGCGCAGTTCCTGATGCGCGAGCAAAAGTGGTCGCAAGCTATCGTCAAGCTCAACCAGGCCAAAAGCAAGGTCCTGCCCAACACTCCGTTGGCGGTTCATATCGAGACCTTGATCGGTAAATGCAACCAGGCCACTGGTGACCTGAAAACGGCGCTCGACACGTTTAACAGCATTACGAACAGGAGTGACGGATTGACTGACGCCGACCTGGGCCGGGCTCAGGTGTTGGTTGTCACCGGCCGCCATGCCGAAGCGCTCAAACAGTACGAATACATCGCCGAGAAGCTGGCCGAAAGAACCCTGGAAATCAAGCACGTTTGGCGGCCGCTGCTGCAACTGCGGGCTTGGGATCAACTTCGGCTTCCCAAGGACCAGCAAGACTGGTCCAAGGTCGAGGCGTTGATTGCCGAGCTCAACCAGGCCGAAAAGCTGGATCCGATTTCGTACCTCGCGCTTCAGGGGGAGTTGCTAATCAACAAGCAGGACTTCTCCGCCGCGCGCAAACTGTATTCGGAGGCGCTCGAGCAGCATCCTCAGAACGAGCTGCTCTGGATGGCCCGGCTGAATTTAGAGCTGCAGGACGGCGGTCCCGACAAAGCTCTGAAGCTGGCCGATAAAGCGCCCGCGGAGCTGCAGGGCGGTGTGGTCTTGCGACTAACGCGGGCTTCGATCTATTCGAAGATTGAGGGGGATCCAGGCAAGGCCGGATTGTTGACGCTGGAAAAAGGGATGGAACAACTTAGTCCGAACGATCGGTTCCGAATGCTTCAGGGACTGGTGCAGGAGCATCGTCAGCGGAATGACCGCGAAAGCGCTAAGCGGCTGCTCGGCGTGATGAGGGGGCAATGGAAGGACGACCTCATTAGCCGCCATGTTTCGTTCGATATGGCGCGCGAGGACGGCGACATTCAAACCATGCGGCAAATGGCGGCGGAAATCCGTGGCATTGCGCCCGCCGACAGCGCCTATCCCCCGGTGTTCGACGCGGTGGCAAGAATCACCAGCGTGACGGTTTCGCAACGAGCCAAGGTCGAAGCCGATCCGGAACTGAAGACGTTCAAGCTAACCAACGAAGAGAGAGCCCAACTCCGCGAGGCGCGCAAGCTGCTGGAAGGAGTCGTCGAGAAGTACGCCGCCTGGAACGAGGCGCACAAGTGGCTGGCCGATATCTATGGGCTGGAGAACAACGCCGACGGCATGCGCGAGCAGTTGCAGATCGCCGCGCGGAAGGGCCCCGTCGATACGCGTCGCCTGCGCCAGCTTTACGACCTGCTGGTGGCTGAGGGGCTCCACGAGGAGGCGGAACAGATTCATCAGCAGCTCAAGGGAACGAGCATTGAAGGAACGCAGTGGTCGCAGGTCGCGATCATGATTCAAGGCAAGCGGTTTGACGAGGCGCGCAAGTTACTCGACGCCATGGCGCCGACGGGCGACACTGCGGTTGACGAGTTGCTTCGGCACGCCGATGCTCGTCGTCGCATGAACGACCTGCCGAAAGCCGAGGCCGCCCTGCAGCAGGCCGTGCAAGTGGATAGCAGCTCGAGCCAGGCTTGGGTCATGCTGGTCAGCACGCTCGTGACACAGAACAAACTGAGCGAAGCACAAGCCGCGATTTCCAGCGCCGAGCTACGCGTGCCGGCGGATCAGCGGGACCTGGTGTCGGCCCAATGTTACGAAGCACTTCGCGATTCCAAGCGCGCCGAAGCAAGCTATTTGAAATTGGTCGCCGCCAAGCCGCGGGAACTGGCCGCCAATCAAGCGATCGCCAGCTTCTACCTCCGCAGCAACAAGCACAAGGAGGCCGTCAAGTATCTCGATGTGATCGACCGTGAAGGCGCCGCCGCTCAAACGCCGGCCGACAAAGAGATCGTTTCCTGGTCGCGGCGCGGACGGGCAGTGGCGCTGGCCAGCGAAGGTACCTGGCATCGCTTCAAACAAGCGGAGGCGCTGTTGTTGGCGAGCGAAGCTGACGTCCGCAAGCAAGGCGGCGAGCCGACGCCGGCCGATCTGTTGCTCCGCATCTCGCTGTTGACGAACCGTTCAGAGCCCTCCAACTTACGCACCGCTCTGGCGCTGTTCGAAGAACTGCAAAGCCGCCAGCCGCTGCAAACCAACGAGCTGGTGAACCTGGCGCGGCTCTACGAGCGCGTCGGCGAGTGGCAAAAGACGAAACAGATCATGCTGGGTGTGCTGGGCGCCCGCGATCCGCAACCGTTGCACTATCTGGCCTATGCCGAGATGTTGTTGCGGAATGGCGAATACGGCGATGTGGAAAACTGGCTCAATCTCTATGACCGGACTCGTAAGGACAATACTTCGCTGCCGATCCGAGTGACGTTGCGAGTGCGGCAGAACAGGCCACAGGAAGCGGTTGCCTTAATCAAGCGTTGGATCGGCCCGTTTGGCCCCAAGCCCTGGCCGCAAGCCAGACTCAAGCAAATTGAGACGGCGGCCGCACTGTTGCAGAAACTCCACCTCTACGCGGACGCGGAGAAATACTGGCGGGCGTATGCCGAAGTCGACCCCACGCGGTTGATCCTGCTGGCCAAGTGTGTGGGTCTGTACGGGGACTTGGACGAAGCGTTTTCAATTCTGGAGGCGTCCGTCAAGCATTCGTCGCCCCAGGCCGCACTCGTGTTTGGCATGCAGATCCTGCGTGCTCGCAAAGCGGATGCGCGAGAGAATCACTTCCAGCACCTCGGCCGCTGGTATCAGGCCGCGCTGCAACCCCAGCCGGATAATCCAGCACTGGAAATGTTGCTGGGGGATATCTGGGAAATACGCGGCGAGCTCGACAAGGCCGAACAGGGCTATCGAAAACTGCTTCAGAGGAACAACCTCGATCCCGTGCTGCGCGCGGGCCTGGCCAACAACCTGGCCTTCATTCTCAGCGCGCAGAATAAGAATACGGACGAAGCCGTTGAGTTGATAGAGAGCGCGATGGATGTGTACGGGCCCAACTCGGATCTGCTCGACACGCGCGGCGTGGTCTATTTGGCGGCCGGAAAGCCACAAGTGGCCCTGGCCGATTTTAAGGAGGCGGTACTCGATCCTTCGGCGATGAAATGGGTACACCTGGCATTGGCCCAAAACGCGACGGGCGACCAGGCAGGCGCTCGCAGCTCGCTGAAAAAGGCGCAGGATATGGAGCTCAAGCGGGAAGACCTGTACGAGGTGGAATGGACCCGCTACGAGCAGTTGGCCCGGGAGTTGGACATGCAGTAGCGTAAGCTACACTTGAAAGCCTGCCTGGCGAGCCGTTTTTAACGGTTAGGCTATACGGCCGGCAGGCCGTGGCGTAAGCTAGATGTTTTGTGGTTGAATTGTTGGCAGGCTTAGCATAGGAGCATTTAATCGTGTCGAACCCTACATCCGAACCGATGACCCCGATGGGGGAACAGGAAACTCAAGGCGGCGCACAGCAGCAACAGCGCCCACAGCAGCAGCGAATTGAGGTGGACGATTCTCGTTGCATCTCGGCGTATGCGAACTTCTGCCGCGTGACGGGGACCCCCGAAGAGTTGATCGTCGATTTCGCCCTCAACCCGCAGCCGATGGGCGTGCCGACGGCGCCGGTCGTCGTTTCGCAGCGAATTGTCACCAACTACTACACGGCGAAGCGGATGCTGCACGCGTTGCAGTTGACCATCCATCGTCACGAGCAAGCCTTCGGCGTGCTGGAGATCGACATCAACAAGCGCGTTGTCGGGCGTGGACAATAAGGCGAGCGGAGGTGACGTAAGTTCCCCGATCACGCTGCATCTCGTTAACGCTGATATACCGCACAAAGCTCACCGAAATTATTCGGTGAGCTTTTTTTGTGGCCGCTCCTCGATCCAGACCATTAACCCGTCAGTCGGTTGCATGTCTACGGTGACGCGCCCGGCGCCTAATTGTTTCGACTTTCGTGCTCGAAGGAGCATTGCAGTTTCACCTGGCTGGTAAGACACAACGCCGGATTGGCCTTCTTGCCGAGACGTGTAATCCATTTCGTCGAGCCATCGCGAGTTAGCGACGGGAACGGTAAACGTGCTGCGCCGACGAGGCGCCATCGTGATGATCGACCAATCTCCGGACCGCTTTTTGTGCGCCATCACGGTTACGATGAGTTCCCCGGCTGGTAGATCGTCCCCCACCCACCCCAGTGGCGTAGGCAAGCCACTCTCGGGTAAGTTCTTGTGCTCGGTGCGCAGCACAAATTGCCGGCCTTCGGGCACGAACAATCGCCAACGCCAGGTGAGCCGATCGGGCGAAGTGAGGGCCGCCACGTGCAGCTTCTGCTCATCCTCCACCTGAAACCGGTCGAGCTCCTGACGCAACAGCAGATTTTCCTGACGCGTCTCCTGCAACTGCTGCGATGTGTAAACATGCGAAATCACGAGCGCCCCAAATGCGATCGCCAATAACAGAGCGCGAATAGAAAACCGAAAGCGGCGTCGCGTTGCGCGAAGGTCGGGGTGCGAAGCTTCAATACCGTCGTTCGTCATTCGACATTCGCCATTCGTTCGTCATTCTGGTTTCGTGATTCGGGATTCCACGCCCCGTGGCTAGTGCTGCTGCAGCATCCTGGCGCGCGCCATCGCGTCTTCCGCTTCGGGAATCTTGCCGGCGCGCTGGTACGTCACGCTCAGGGCGGTGAAGCTAAACGGCTCATTCGGTTCCAGTTGACAGACCGTCTGCGCGTGTTTGATCGCTTCGTCGTGCCGCTTCAAGCGCGTATAAACGACCGCCAGAGCCGAATGAGCCAGCGCGTAGTTGGGATCTTGGCTCAAGATCTCCTGGTACCTGGCCACGGCCTCTTCGAGGCGGCCGGCGTCTTTCAGCTTGTCCCCCTCGTCGTAGAGCTCGTGTAGCGTCGCCATGGGTTGACCTCTGCTGAGTTCTGAAACTTGTAGGGTGGGCTCTGCCCACAAGAACAGGAATGGTGGGCAGAGCCCACCCTACGCCTCTTTGATCCTCGACATGCTAGCGGAGAGCGGTCTTCAGCATTTTTCTCACAACCGCAGCCTCCGCGTAACTTACCATTCTTCGCAGCTTTGGCCTATCGCCGCGACAGGAAAATCCTGCCGATTCTCGATCGTCCCGTCCGTGCGGTCAACTGATTCGTTCGCCTTGGCCGATACAACCGATGCAGACTGAAGGCAAGTTCGGAGTTCGGAGTTCGGAATTCGGAGTGAGAACGTGCCTCTCCACTTCGCACTCCGCACTCAACACTCCGCACTCCACACTCCCTGAACCCCGAACCCCGAACCCTCCATGATCATTCACCCGTTGGCAATCGTCAGTCCCGAGGCCGAGATTGGCAAGGACGTCACGATTGGCCCTTTCGCCGTGATCGAATCCGACGTGGTGATCGAAGAAGGCTGCCGCATCGCCGCACACGCGGTGATCAAGGAGGGGACGACACTTGGTCCAAATAATGAAGTCGGCGAAGCGGCGATTCTGGGCGGGCATCCGCAACACCTCAAAAAACCGGAACAGCTCGGCCGGCTGGTCATTGGCGCCCACAACATTATTCGCGAGCACGCCACGCTGCACCGCTCGATGAAGCCCGGGGAGGCGACAATCGTCGGCGACCGCAACCTATTGATGGCGGGCGCTCATGTGGCGCATGATTGTCGTGTCGGCAATCGAGTGGTCTTGGCCAACAACGCGCTTTTGGCCGGCCACGTGATCGTCGAAGACTCGGCATTTCTGTCCGGGGCGGTGGGCGTTCACCAGTTCTGCCGGATCGGGGCGCTGGCGATGATCGGAGGCTTGGCGCGCGTCGTGCAAGACGTCCCGCCGTACGTGCTGATCGACGGAATCAGCGGCTGCGTGGTCGGCCTGAACCTCGTGGGTCTGCGGCGCAACGGGTACACGACGGAGCAGGTTGCGGAGCTGAAGCGAGCCTACCGAATGATCTATCGTCGCGGCACGAAATGGAGCGAAATCCTCGAGGCGCTCAAGAACGAGTTTGCCGAGGGGCCGGCCACGGCTTTCCATCAGTTTCTGTCGAGTGGCAAACGGGGCTTTGTCCAAGAGCGGCGGCTGCCGCCGGGCGCGACGATCAAGCTGCGTTCGCAAGCGGAGGAGAAATCCGACGAGTCACAGTTCACGACCGCGCCTGAATTGTGGACGAAGGCGGGATAGAGATATCGAGGCTCATGCCGTCATTTCCTGGCCGATCTTCGAACCGAGACCCATCGAGGCGAAGATCCCGTCGCGAAGCTCCAGGTAGCGCGGCGAGTCGAGGTCACGGGGGCGCGGCAGGTCGATGTCGAAGATCCGTTGAATCGTGGCCGGCCGGCGGCTCATGACCACGACGCGATCCGCCAACTGGACAGCTTCCTCGATGTCGTGCGTGACGAAGAGAATCGTCTTGCGCTCCTCTTGCCAGATCCGCACCAGATCCGAGCGCATCTTGAGCCGCGTCAGAAAATCGAGCGCCCCAAACGGCTCGTCCATGTAGATGATGTCCGGGTTGGCGGCCAGCGCGCGGGCGATTTCGACCCGCTGCCGCATGCCGCCCGACAACTCGCGCGGGTAGGCGCGTTCGAAGCCGTGCAGGCCGACCATGTCGATGTAGTGGTCGATCGTTTTCTGACGCACGCCGATTGTCTTGTGCATCAGCCCGAAGCCGATGTTCTGCGTGACATCGAGCCAGGGAAAGACGCCGTTCTCCTGAAATACGAAGATGCGTCGCCGGTCAGGGCCGCGGACTGGATCGCCTTCGATGAGCACCTGCCCATGCGTCGGCGTAAGAAACCCGCCGACGATGTTGAGAACGGTTGATTTGCCGCAACCGGAGGGGCCGACCAGGCAGACGAACTCGCCGGTCCGCACTTGGAGGTTGATGTGGTCGAGCACGTCCACGGCTTCGCCCGCGCGTTTGCCGGGAAAGCTCATCCACAGGTCACGGATTTCGATGGCGGGACGTTGGTTCAAGGTTCAAGGTTTCAGGTTCAAGATTTCAGGTTCAAGATTTCGGGCTCTCGTTCCCAGGCTCCGCCTGGTAACGCGTTGCGAGGCAGGCTCTGCCTGCCGTGCGCAGGCGCTGACGATTGTTTCTAAAGCGCGAGGCAGAGCCTCGCAGGCAGTGTGTTCCCTGGCAGAGCCTGGGAACAAGGAGCTCGTCTTTTGGCATTTACTTGTCCGGGTACCCCCAGCGGACCTGATCGAAGCGTTCCATGCGACGGACGATGATATCGAGCACGAAGCCGATTGCTCCGATGAGCACCATTCCGGCAACGACGAGGTCGTAGCGGCTGGCGTTGCGGGCGTCGTTGATCAGGTAGCCCAGACCGGACGTGACCGCGATCATTTCGGCGGCGACCACTACCAGCCAGGCCACTCCCAAAGCGATGCGGATGCCCGTGAGGATCTGCGGCAGCGCGGCGGGAAATATCACCAAACGGAAAAGCTGCGGCCGTGTGAGGCCGAAGTTGCGTGCGGCGCGGAGGTAAACCGGCTGCATATTCTGCACGGCGGCAGCGGCCGAAACCGTGATCGGAAACAGACTGGCCAAAAAGATCAGGAAAATCGGCGCGCTGTCTTTGATGCCGAACCAAAGGATCGCAATCGGGATCCAGGCGATGGGAGAGATCGGCCGCAAACCCTGGATCAGGGGATTGAACGCGATGCGGGCCAACGGAAACCAGCCAAGCACCAGACCGAAAGGAATCCCGATCGCCAGCGCCAGGAAGAAACCCCACGTCACGCGAAACAACGACGCTACCACATATTTAAACAGTGCGCCTTCACGAGCCAACTCCACAATGCCTAACACCACTTCCCAGGGCGTAGGGAACAACTTAGTTCCGCTTAAGACCACGATCACGTGCCAGATCGACACGGCGACCGCGATCACGGCCAGCGGTAGGCCCCAACGCGCTGCCCACATCCATTCCAACGGGCGCGGAATGGGAGATGCGGTATCTGCATGCCCGCGAATCGCGCGTTTGGCAACGTCGCGATCGGCTGCCTCGGATCCTGCGGCAGACGAAGCGTCGGAGCCGGTCGACGGCGGGTCGAGCGTCTCGTTCAAGGCTGGTACTCCCACACGTAAGGCGGCATGTTCTCAGGCGTGACGAACGAGGCGTCGGTGTAATCCTCGAAATGCGCAGTGCCCTTCAGAATGCCGATCTCGCGCGCCAACTGCTCAATCTCTTCGAACTGTGGTCGGACCAGATTCAGGTTGCTATAGGTCACGCGGTCGGGCGGCTTACTGAGGACGAACTCCAGCAACCGCGGATGTTGATGGTAATAGTTCTTGGCGACAAACTGCGAAGTTTGCATACGATGGTCCATTGATTGATCGATCCACTTGCCGCTTTTGGCAATCCCGTTGACGAGGCGCTGTACTTCGTCGCGGCGGTTCTCAATCACGTCTTCATGCACTGCCAGCACGCAGGAAATAAAGTTCGGCCAGACGTCTTTGGTGAGCCACAGCACTCGGCCGTAACCATCCAGCTCGGTCTGGCCCATAAAGGGCTCGCCCGAGCTGATGGCATCGACGGACTTCGTTGCCAGCGCGGCAGGCATGTCCGGCGGCGGCATTTCGACGATGTTGACGTCATCGAGCGAAAGACCGACATCCTTCAATGAACGGTGCACAAGCAGCCGCTGGTTGGAATAGCGATTGGGGACCGCGATGGTTTTACCTTTGAGGTCGGCGGTCCGCCGGATGTCCGAGTCCTTGTGAACCATCACGGCAGTGCCATCCCGATGGCCAAGATAGACAATTTTGATCGGCGTACCCTGCTCGCGAAGCATCATGGCCATCGGCGCAAGGATGAAGGTCGCCTCGGTATGCCCGGAAAGAAACGACTCCTTCAATTCGGTCCAGCCGTGAAAGCGAATCGGAGTGAAGTCGGCTTCGCCGGCCAGGTTCTTGTTGATGAAGTGGGTCACCGGGCAAGTCAGGTGACAAGTGACTGGGAGGAAGCCGATGCGAAAGGGTTCGCGCTGCTCGGCATCTGGCGCTGCGGAGCGAAATGGCCGGATGCCCAGGTTCAAATAACCGTGCAGGATCGAGATTCCTTCGATCCAAACCACACCCGTTAAGAGGAGCAGTCGCTTCAGAGACATAGAAACGCGAGGCATAGGTTGAGCGAGCGATTCGGTATCGAAGCGCGCGAAACGCACACTCTACGGTAACTGGAAGACTGGCAAACCGAAACGGTGTCCACACAACTCTTGTTTGGACAACCATATGATTCTATCGTGGCGGCCTAAAGGTGTAAATGAAATCGCAGGGCAAAAAAAAGAAAACGCCCCGCAACCGGGGGCGTCGTTAATCGATCGATGCGGGAAACAGGACTTGAACCTGCACGGTATTGCTACCACCAGGCCCTCAACCTGGCGCGTCTGCCAATTCCGCCATTCCCGCGATTTGGTGCGGCGACCAGCGGCGTAAGTCCCGCACTCGCTATGCACTTGAGTCTATGCAATAGGCTTCGGGCGTCAAGAGCCGAGCCCTCCACCGGGTCACTGCTCGCGGCGAGCAGTGGCACGTCTACCGCGGCAACCGCTTAACTACGACAACGCTGCGATCTATCTGGTTCGGCACGAGCGCATGGGCCTCTTGGCGGTCGCAAAGTATGTCGATCAATTCACTGGCCGTTCGGCCGCGGGCGTTACAGAGCGCCTCGGCTAGCAACTGTTCATTCAGCGGCAGACCCTGTTCATCACTCACCTCGATGAAACCGCGACTGTAGAGGGCCAGTGCGTCGCCCGGCGCCACGGTGACCACCGTAGACTTGCCTTGAAATCGATCGCCCAGTCCCAACGGCAAGGAAGGCTTGATAAGCGCTCTTGGAGCGCCTCGCGGTAGCCACAACGCCGTCGGCCGTCCTGCCGATGCGATGGTCGCTTCGCCGGTCTTTAGCCCCAGAATCGCGAGCACGATTCCTGCCCACTCATCCCCAGCGCCGTGCGATTGGAGTGAATCGTGGAGATAGTTCAGGATCTGCGCCGGGTCATCCAGCCCGGTCAAGCAGGCGCGCAGTGCCGCGCGCAGCCCGGCGGCGACCATCGCGCCCGCGACGCCGCCGTCGCAGGCGTCGGCGACAACGATCGCCAGTCGGCCGTCATCGAGCATTCGCCAATCGTGAAAGGCGCCGCCAAGGGCGGCGGCTTGAGAGGTCCAACCCGCCGCCTGCCAACCGTCGAGCGGGGGCGGAGATTGGCTCAGCGCCTGCTGCTGTATGCGACTCGCATCGTCCAATTGCCGCAGTACTGCGACTGACTGAGTCTGCTCGTGCAACAACACCGCACGTTCCAGTTCGCTCGACAGCCGCCCGGCGATGATCTCCGCCAGATTGGTTTGTTCGCCGGTAAACGGCCGCGGCCCGTGCGAGTAGAACCAGAGCGTGCCTAAGGGCATCGTGGGGCTGGAGACGGGGACACAGAGCGCCGCCTCGCACGGCTCCGGAACGTTCCACGGCCGGAACGTCTGCGTGCTCTCCAAGGCCACGGCGTTGCCCAACAGCGCTTCCAGATCGGCCAACGCCGTCGCCAAGGGCCGCGCGGGTTGCTCGAGCCGCTCGAAGGGCAGCCCCCAGCTACTGCGGAGCTTCAGTTCGGTGGTGGCTTCGTCGAGTGTATAGAGTGCTGCCGCATCGCAGCCGAGCAGTTGAGTGCCGGACTTGAGCGCCGCTTCCAATCTCAGCGCAAAGTGCTGAGGCTCGTCGGGACGCGCGGCGACCGGCACGCCAGCGGCCAGTTCCGCCTCGCGCTTCCAGAGCGTTTTGCGGAGCTTAAATGTCTGCTGCAAGAGGCCGACCACTGCGGCGGCCAACTCTTCGGCCGCTTCGAGCGGCACACGGGCTGCCAGTTGCGCGACATTCTTGGCAGTGCCCAGCTCGATCCTGAGATGTCCGGGAGAGGCTCCAACGCCCGGATCGACCGGGGCGGACCACAGGACGTCGGTCTGGTCAACAGAGGCCGGGCCCGCAGCGAACCGTAACGGCCAACCGGTGGCGTGTGCGAACGCGCCGCAGAGCGTCTCCAGGCCGGGCAGGTCGGCGACGTCGGGCGGCGCGACCTCGCTTTCGGCGGTGCGCAGCTTGAGATAGCTTGGAACGGGTTTGACCACGGCGCGCTGGCGGACTGGAGGAACAAGGAATCAGTCCGTTGGCTCAACGACGGCAGCGCCGGCTCACATCCGCCGCTCGGTGTTCCTGGTAGAAGAACCGAGGTGATCGATGTGAGGCTTTGCGCAACCGTTCCAGCATCCGTGGCCGGCAGAGTTTAGCATCGGCCGGCGCGCGGCGGTGACATGAGCGGAACGGTTTAGCGCCGGCGCGCCCACGCGATCACCGCAGAATCGCTGCCCAAATTACAATCGCCACCGCTGCTACGATCAAATTGATTGCTACAGCCTTGGTCAGAGATTGTCGCGGCGTGGAAGGGACACGCGAACCGCGCGACGCAGTAGCGGTGATGTTGCTACGGCATACGATCCAAAGATGACCGCCGCGAAGACCAGGTCGCCGGCGAGCATCCAACGGAAGAAGAGCAGTCCGGCTTCATAGCAGGCCAACAGGCCGGCAAACGAATCGGCGTAAACTTCGCCGCGGCGATAGAGCCAAACGGCGAAGTTCGTGATGAGAAAGAAGAGCAATGAAGACGCCAGTGTGCATGAAACCACGCGGAGCGCCGTGAACCGCCGGCGCACCAGGCCACCGAGCGCAGCCGGAATGAGGAACGAGCTGTAGACGGCCAGCATTTCGCCAGCGTGCGGATACGTGTCGAGAACGAGATTGCTGAGCGCCAGAATTACGACCGGTACGAGCAACGCCGTACGCCGCTGGGCGAACACGAAGCCGGCAAAGAGCGCCAGCGCTGCTGTCGGCGTCACATTCCATTGCAATTGAAACCAGCGGCCCAGCACGCCGAACATAACCAACACGGCGAACAACAGCCATTCGATTCGATAGTCGCGTTTCACGGTTTGCTCCCGGTAGGCGCCGAAGTCAGATTGCAGCGTGATCGGGGGGCTTACGCCGCCCCGCTCGCCAAACCCCGGCCTCCCGGCCGGGGCTAGTTATTACTGACCACTGACCACTCACTCATATTCCTCAAACCTCCACAATATAACGTCGCCCGGCGCGAGAACATAGGCGTCGAAGCTCTTCGACGCCAGCTTGCCGTTCACACGATAGATCCAGTTCTTGTCGTCACCGCCGCCTTGATTGGTAAGATCATCGAGCTTGGTCAAAAGCGCCGCCTCTCCCGAGCCGGACTTCTGGAACGTAATCCCCCGCGGGTGGTCGGCCGCAAATTGCAGCGCTCCGAGTACAGTCATACCCTCAGCGATTGGAATCCGCGTGAACCGCTTTTCGGCGCCATCTCCATAGTTGACGACCAGCTCGACGGCGGGTTCGCCCTCGCCTGCCAGTTTGATTTGTGCTGGCGCGCTGGCTGACTCGTCGCTCAACGAGACGTCGCGCTGACAGCCCACAAGCGCGAGGGCGACAACAAGAAGCGAAATCAGGCTCGGCGGTAGTTGGGACATAGGCATGGATTATGAAGCAGTTCTGATCCGCCTGGCAACAGCGATGCAGGATGGGACTTGCGATGGCCACCGACATGAGAGCCCGCCAAGCGCTTGCGAGGCAGAGCCTCGGGACAGTGCGTTCCCAGGCGGAGCCTGGGAACGAGAGTAGGGTTTACGCATCTTCGCCCGCTTCCTATGCTGACAGCGGTATAATTGCGAAACCCGAAAGGACACGCACATGCCCGCACCACCGGTGGCGACCGCTCCGCACAAACCGGCCGAGGCAACAAAGGACGGAACCATCGAGTTGTCCTGGCCGGCGGCCGACATCGCGGTATTGACGCTCGACGATCCGCGAAAAGGGGCCAACGTGCTATCGCGTTCGGTGCTCGACGAGTTGGCCACTCACCTCGATTCGTTGGTCGAACGCAAGGGTTTGGCCGGGCTCGTCATTCGCTCAGGCAAGCCGGGTTCGTTTATTGCGGGGGCCGATCTGCGCGAGTTCGCAGCATCGTTTGATATACCCGCCGCACAGACCGTGGCGATGTGCCACCGCGGCCGCAAGCTGTTCCAGCGGCTTGCGAACACGCCGTTTGTCACCGTGGCGGCAATCGACGGGATTTGCGTAGGCGGCGGCGCGGAATTGGCGATTTGGTGCGACCGGCGAATTCTCACGAGTGACCCCAAGACCCAGTTCGGCTTTCCTGAGGTAAAGCTCGGACTGTTCCCTGGTTGGGGGGGCACCGCGCGATCGTCACGCATCGTGGGATTGGGCAACGCGGTCGAGTTGGTCACCGGCGGCGAATCGATCGACGGCCGCGCGGCGGTGAACATGGGCTTGGCAAGTGACCTCGTGGCGGCCGATAAGCTCCTCGAGGCGGCAATCCGGCTGGTGCGCGCCGAGCAACAGACCAAGGACTACCTGCGCGACCGCCTGCGCTGGAGTGGCCCCATCGACGTGAACGAGACAGAATTAGGCTTCCTTGGCGCGACGGCTTCGGCGTACATCCAGCAGCAGACCAAAGGCCATTATCCGGCGCCGTTGGCGGCGCTGGAGGTGATGCTCGGCGCGGCCGGGCTCGACATCGACGCCGCCTGCACGATGGAAGCCGAGGCGATGGCAGAGCTCTTCGGCACGCCGGTCAATCGGGCGCTTGTCAACGTGTTTTTTCTGGGCGACCGGAACAAGAAGGACCGCGGCGTTGCGGCGGCCGATATTCAGCCGCGAAAGGTCAACTCAGTCGCTGTCGTCGGCGCCGGGATCATGGGCGCGGGCATCGCGGCCGCCAATCTCAAGCGCGATTTGCCCGTGGCGCTGGGCGATGCCTCACAACCCGCGCTGGCGACAGGTGTCACCAAGGTGCTCGAAGAGGTCGCCTACAACAAGGAAACCAAAAGAACCGATCCCGAGCGGGCCGTGAAATATGCCGCGCGGCTCAACAGCACTTCGTCCGACCAAGAGCTGGCCACGAGCGACCTCGTCATCGAGGCGATTGTCGAGAGCGCGGACGCCAAGAAGAAGCTCTACGCACGGCTGGAGCCGCTGCTGCGGCCGGACGCCATCATCGGCTCCAATACGTCGACGATCCCGATAACGTCGCTGGCCGAAGGACTCAAGCGGCCCGAACGCTTCTGCGGCATTCATTTTTTCAACCCCGTGCGGAAGATGCCGCTGGTCGAAGTGATCCGTGGCCGAGAGACGAGCGACGAGACGATCGCCACGGCCGTGGCCCACGCGAAGAGCATTGGCAAGTCGCCGATCGTCGTCAACGACGGGCCGGGCTTTCTGGTCAACCGCCTGCTCTTGCCGTATATGAACGAATCGCTGGAGCTGATCCTCGAAGGGGCCGAGATCAAGCAGATCGAGCGCGCGGCCAAGGCGTTTGGTATGCCGATGGGGCCGATCACGCTCTACGACGTGGTGGGGCTCGATACGTGCGTCATGGCGGGCCGCGTGATGGTTGAGGCGTTCCCCGACCGCACCGTGGTCAACGACATCTTGATGGCATTGCTCAAGGCCGGCCGGCTAGGGCAAAAGACCGGCGCCGGTTTTTATGCGTACACCAAGGGGAGCGAGCGCGGCCAGCCCGACCCAAAACTCGACGAGCTGATCCGACCCTTGATGCGGGAAAATCGCAAGTTTACTGATGGCGAAATCGAGGCGCGGCTGTTCTTGCCGATGATCGTGGAAGCCACGCGGCTGTTGCAAGACAAGGTCGTTCGCGACGTGCGAGACGTCGATCTCGGCTTGATTTACGGCATCGGCTTTCCGCCGTTTAAGGGTGGCCTGTTATTCTGGGCCGACACACTCGGCGCCGCGAAGATCGTGGAGATGCTGAAACCGCTTGCGCCGCTCGGCGAACGCACCCGCGCCACGCCGCTGCTTTTGGAGATGGCGCGAACGGGGAAGAAGTTTTACGAATTGGATGTGTCGAGCCTTTGAAACAGCCACTGATGGATTTTACGGCCAAAGCTACAGGTTATTAGCCACAGATAAACACTGATGAACACAGATATGATTTTCCGGAATACCTCACCCGTCTGCCTGCCAATCTGTGTTCATCTGCGTTCATCTGTGGCTGATTCCTAATGGGGAACAGGGTGAATTATGAAACACGCCGTCGTGGTGGACTGCGTGCGAACGCCGATCGGACGGGCCCACAAGGAGAAGGGGTTTTTCCGCGATGTGCGGTCCGATGACCTCGCCGTGGAAGTGGTGCGCGCGTTGGTCGAGCGCACGGGCATCGATGCCAACGAGATCGAAGACGTCGTGCTTGGCAATACGCAACAGCAGGGCGAGCAGGGCTTTAACGCGGCGCGCGCCGTGGCGCTGATGGCCGGGCTGCCGATGCACACCGGCGGCGCGACAATTAACCGCCTTTGCGGCTCGAGCCTGCAAGCGATCAACCAGGCCTCGCACGCGATCATGGCCGGTTTCGAGGACGTGCAAATCGTCGGCGGCCTGGAGCACATGCACCACATCCCGATGGACGCCGATCTCGATCTCAACGCTAAGCTGTTTACGCGCACGAGCAAAGCGGCGCTGCACATGGGCATTACCGCCGAGTTTCTCGCCCAGACGCAGGGCATTTCACGAGAAGAGCAGGACGCTTTTGCCTTGCGCTCACACCAGCGGGCGACCGCCGCGCAGCAGAACGGCGAATTCAAGGACGAGATGATCGCGGTCTGGGGGCGCGATGAAGCCGGCGAACGAATCCTCCTGGATCGCGATCAATGTGTGCGCCCCGATACGAGCGCCGAGGCGCTTTCGGCGCTGAAGCCGGCGTTTTTGCCGCCAGGATTGGGAACCGTGACGGCCGGCAACAGCTCGCCTTTGAACGATGGCGCGGCGGCGTTGTTAGTCATGTCGGATGTGAAGGCCAAGGCGCTTGGCCTCAAGCCGCTCGTCCGCGTGCTGGCCACGGCGGTTGTGGGTGTCGAACCGTCGGTGATGGGCACCGGTCCTGTGCCGGCGACGCAAAAGGCGCTTAAGCGCGCGGGCTTGTCACTGCCGGATATCGACCTCGTCGAATTGAACGAAGCCTTCGCCGCACAGGCCATCGCTTGCATGCGAATGCTCGGCCTCGACGAAGAGAAGGTCAACGTTCGTGGCGGCGCGATCGCCATCGGCCATCCGCTCGGCGCCAGCGGCGCTCGCATCTCCACGACGCTCATCCACAACATGCTCGACCGCGACGCCGAGTTGGGGTTGGCGACGATGTGCATTGGCGTCGGGCAGGGAATTGCGACGATCTTTGAGCGAGTGTGAAGCGGGTTTCACTTATCGAGGAAGGTACGCGCCCGCGACTATTCAGTTCCAAAAAGTTCTCACAGGAACTCAAGTCGGTTTTGCATTTCCTCAGCCGACAATGAATCGATAAGTTGCGTCAGTCGACGCGCTTTTTCGCCGACCGAATAACGTTGCTTTGGAATCAGAATGATGCCCGAATGTTTCCAGTTTTGAGACAGAAACTCACCGTGAAGGCGACAGAAATGCGCTACATTAAGTGAGTAAATTGACCGTCCCAGCGACGCCGCAAGCGCCAATTGCTCCGCGTCTTCGGATCCGCCCATTCCTGCCTCGAGTGTTGTAACCACATCTACGCCGCGGCCGCGGAGTGATGCGACGACACGGTGCTGCGTCGCATCCTCGTCCAGGTAGAGCCGGATCTGGCTCATGGCGTTTCACGTCGCCCGTGCTTCTGCGCGAGGCGCTCTTCCTCAGCAGCTTCAGCCGCCAACTCTCTATCGAACTCGTCTTTGTGCGCATAATACCAAGCGAGCACGGTATAGATCTCGCTCAGCGTCCGCTGCGGATATTCGTCAACGATGTCTTCGACACTCAACCCTTGCTTGTGCAGTGTGACGATTTGATTGACCGTCATGCGGGTGCCATCAATGCGCAGACATCCACCGCAAATGCCCGGCGTTCGAACGAGATTCGTCTCTAGTACAGTTGCCATCTGAGTGGTTTTCAAGTCGAATGCTCAGCCACCATTCTAGCATTAACCCGGTTTACCATCCAATCTGAACCTCAGAGGCCGGCGATTGTGTCGGTCTGACGCTCTGGTTCTAATGGGGCGTAATCACGGGAGATCCCTTTTATGTATCGCACTACGTTTTGGCTCCGATTTTTCACGCTGGCGGTGTCCATTACCACGGGTGTATCGCGCGCCGACGACATGTCCGCCTGGCTCGAAAAGAACCACGATGGGTTGATTGCCACGTATCACTGGTTCCATCAGCACCCCGAGCTGTCGCACAAGGAGGCGAAGACGGCCGAGCGGTTGGCCGCGGAGCTGAAGAAAGTCGGCGCGGAGGTAACGACCGGCGTCGGCGGGACGGGGGTCGTGGCGCTGATCAAGAACGGCGACGGGCCGACGGTCATGCTGCGGACTGATCTCGACGCGTTGCCGGTGCAGGAGAAGACCGGGCTGGTGTTTGCCTCGCAAGCGAAGGCGACCGACCCGCGCGGGCTGGAGGTGCCGGTGATGCACGCCTGCGCCCACGATTTGCATATGACCAATCTGATTGGTACGGCGAAGTATCTGGCCGAGCACAAGGACCAGTGGAAAGGCACGCTGATGCTCATCGGCCAGCCCGCAGAGGAGGTGGGCAAAGGGGCGAAGCGAATGCTCGACGATGGGCTATTTAAGCGGTTCCCCAAACCCGATTACGCCGTAGCGCTGCACGTTGATCCCTCTCAGCCGACCGGGAAAGTCGCCGCCCGGGCCGGCTTCCTGATGGCCAACGTGGACAGCGTCGATATTACGATCCGCGGCCGTGGCGGGCATGGCGCCTGGCCGCACCTGACCGTTGATCCGGTGGTGATCGCCGCCAAGCTGATCCTTGACCTGCAGACGATCGCCGCGCGCGAGATCAAGCCGGGCGAGCCGATGGTGATCACCGTCGGCTCGATTCAAGGCGGCACAAAGCACAACATCATCAGCGACGAGTGCAAGCTGCAGCTTACGATCCGCTCTTACTCTGCGGATGTGCGAAAGCAAATCCACGATGCGATCCGCCGCAAGGCGAAAGCCGCCGCCGAGAGCGCGGGCGCGCCGGAACCGGACGTGGTGATTCCCGAGGACTACACGCCAGCAGTGGAAAACCAGGCAGAGCTGACGAACCGCGTGATCGCGGCAATGCGGAAGGTATTGGGCGAGGAGAACGTGCTTGAAGCTCAGCAGACGATGGGGGGCGAGGATTTCAGCCAGTACGGGCTGATCGGCGGCGTGCCGATCTGCATGTTCCGATTGGGCGTGACGCGGCCGATGCGGATGGCCGGCTTCGAGCGGTTGAACCAAAAGCCGCCGTCGCTGCACTCGCCGCTGTTCTATCCCGATATCGATGAGGCGCTGCCCGTCGGCATCCGCGCGATGACCGCCGTGGCGATCGATCTGTTCGGCAAGGAGCAATGAAATGCCGCGCGGGCGGGTGAGCGTTGGAATTGTTGTTTGCATGGTCGTTTATCTATGCGGAGCGGTTGGCATTGTGCTTGGCCTGAGGCACGTTCGCGCCGAGGCCATCGACGAGCTGAGCACGCCCGAGGAGCAGGCGCACTGGCAGAAGTGGAAGGCTGAGGCCGCGCGGCAAGGCGGTCCTGTCGCACGGCGTCCACCGAAAAGCGATGAGCCGCCGACGCTCGTACTGTTGCGCGATCATTATCCCGTGCTAGTGGCGGCAAGCTTAACGTTCTATAGCTTCCTGTTTGCGCTGGCGGTGTTCTTGGGACGCGGAATGCTGCGCCCATCGTAGCCCTCTCGCTCCGCGAGAGGGTTCATCACGCGGAGCGTGATGACTACACTTCGGCAAGCGGCTCAGTAGCGTCGCCAAACTTATCGACGCGCACGCTCATCTTGTCCATCATCGACAGATACAGCCGGCACATTTGGCGGTCGGTCTTATCGCGGTAATCGAGGACTCGGCCCGTTTCGATTTTTCCACCGCCACGGCCGAGCATCACGACCGGAAGCTGCGTGGCGTCGTGCTGGCCCGTCAACATGCTCGAGCAGAACAAGAGCATCGAGTTGTCGAGCGCCGTCCGCTCGCCTTCTTGAATCGCATCCAGCTTGCGCGCGATGTAAGCAAGCTGCTCGATGAAGAACTGGTTCACCGTCAGCCAATCGGCGGTATCGGAGTGCGACAAGAGGTGATGGATCATGTAATCCACGCCCAGATGCGGGAAGCGCAGCGACGAGTGGTCGTTGTTGAGCTTGAGCGTGGTGATCCGCGTGGTGTCGGTCTGGAAGCCCAACACCAGAATGTCGCACATCAGCCGCATGTGGTCGGCGATGTTTTGCGGCAGCCCTTCCGGCGGACGCGGGATGTTCGGCGTGTCGAGTGCCGGCCGCCAGCCTTGTAATTCTCCTACCCGGCCGGCGCGATCGATGCGCTGCTCGACGTCGCGTACCGAGTCGAGATATTCATCGAGCTTGCGCTGGTCAGTCGCGCTGATCTGACGCCGCAGATCAGTCGCGTCGGCCAGCACAGCGTCCAACACGCTCTTGTCGCCGCGCTGCACCTCGTTTTTAAACAGCCGATCGAACGCCAGCGCCGGGTACAGCTCCAGCGGCGTGGGCGTCGTCGGCGACGTCCACGAGATGTGCGAGCTATAGAGCATCGAATAGTTCTTGTGGACCGAGGGGTTCGATTTCTCGCAGCCCAACACCAGGCTCGGCACTTTAGTCGAACGCCCGTAGCGCTGGGCGAGCAACTGATCGATGCTCGTTCCGGAGCGGATGTCTCCGCCGGACGCGAGCGGAGCGCCGGAGAGCAGGTTGCCGGTTTGGGAGCTGTGAATATTTCCCTTCAGCGCCTGCTCGTTGTACAGCCCGCGGATGAAGAGCAGTTCCTCACGAAAGTCGGCCAGCGGCGCGAGCACCCGGCCCAGCTCCATGTCCTGGCCTGCGCCCTTTGCCCACCACTCCTTGCTGTGAAAGCCGTTGCCGGCAAACAAGACCGCGAGCCGAACCGGCGCTTCACTCGACTTCTCTCCGCCGCGCGGCTCGTCGCCCCACACGTTGCGCGATTCCAGCCACGGCAGCGCCATCGTGACGCCAAGTCCGCGGAGCATGGTGCGGCGGGAGAAACGATGAGCGGTCATGGGCGGGCTCCAATTTGAGGAACGTTGTTCAATCGTCATTGGCCACGTCTCGCCCCCGAATCTCGCGGAATTGCGGACTCCGGACGATCGCCAAAACCGCGATGTTGATTTTGTAGTCGTTGGCGGCAAGGTCGGCTTGCACTTGAGACAAAAGCGGTTCGTCGGAAAGCTGCACGGCGCGTCCCAGGGCGTAGCCGAGCAACTTGCGGCAGAACTGCCGCACAAAGGCCTCGCGCCGCGTCGTGAGCAAGTACTTCCGCAAGCCCGCCAGCCCCTCAAATTCCGCCCCGTCCACTGTCTTCGCTCGTGTGTCAACCGGCCGATCGCCGAGGTCCTTGTCGCGGCGACGCCCAATCGCGTCAAACCCTTCCAGCGAGAAGCCCAAGGGATCGATCCGCACGTGACATACGGCGCACTTCGGATCGCTGGCGTGCTTCTCGACGAGCTGCCGGATTGTCAAGCCTTCGGTCGCAGCTTCCTCATCTGGCAGTTCCGGAACACCTTTCGGAGGACGCGGCAAGCGTTCGCCTAATAGCACTTCGCTGATCCAATTGCCACGCAGGACGGGGCTGGTGCGCGAAGCGCCCGACTGCCTTGCCAGCGTCGTCGCCTGAGCGAGAATCCCTCCGCGAGAAAGTCTTTTCATGCCCTCCACGCGACGCCACTCGACCCCCTTCACGCCGGCAACGCCGTAGTGCGTTGCCAGCGCTTCATTGAGAAACGTGTAATCGGCGTCGAGGATGTCGAGTACCGAACCGTTGTTTTGGAACAGATCCGTGAAGAACCGAATCGACTCTTCGTACATCGCTCCGCGCAGCCCAGCGAATGTCGGAAAGTGCCGCTCGCTCTTCTCATCGAAGTTGTCGAAGTCATAGATCTGCAGCCACTGGCAGGCGAACTCGGTCGCCAGTCGCCGCGTTTTTTCGTCGTGCAGCATCCGTCGCGTTTGCGTAACGAGCGTCTCAGTGTCGCGGAGCTCGCCTGCCGCCGCGACCCGGCGAAGTTCGTCGTCAGGCTGAGACGACCACAGGAAATAGCTGAGCCGGCTGGCCAATTCGCAATCAGTGACCGGGCCTGGCTTGGCTCCGTCTGGGGGCTGTTCGATGCGATACAGAAACGCCGGTGCGACGAGCACCCGCGCCAGCGCCAGGCGGAAGGCCTCCTCATGTGACAAGTCTTGCCGCCGCAGACCCTCGAACAAGGCGCGCAGGTCCACCGTTTCGGCCGCCGTCAGTGGCCGCCGGTACGCCCGCGCGGCGAAATCGATCAACGCGTCGAGATGTTTTGGCTCAGTTTCGATCAGCAGTTGCCGGAAATTGGCCGCGCGCTCGTGAATCGGCTCCCGCAACGGCTCGAATACCGTGGGATCGGCATCTTGCGTCGCATACTCCATCAACTGAGCAAACGCATCGACCTGCGTAAGCGCATCGTGACTGGCATAATGCAACTCGTCCCACAGTCGATCGAGTTTTGCCTGTTGCGTTTCGTCCAGCATCAAGCGGACAAGATGATCGTCTTCACGGTAGAACAACGTCAGCGTGACGACTTCATCGACTGGCACGATCTTGGTGTAGCAAAGCGCTGCCGGAAACAGCCGGCGGAAATCATCGCAGGCTGACTCGATGAGTTTTCGCTCTCGACCGTTGTCGGCGCCGGTCGCGATCGGTGAAGGAGTATTCTCCTTTGGGTTGGGCGTCGCGGGAATCGGGAATTGTAAATCCTGTTTTGTGATCGCCGGATTGACCGGTTCCAGCCACTGTTTTGGACCGCCGACCTTTCCGATATGGCCAACCGTGGCAAACCTCCAGAGCCTCTGTTGCCACGCCGCGACGTCGGCTGCAAGTGCGGCGGCGTCCGCCGGCCTGGCTTCGCGCCATCGCGCGCGAAGTCCATCCAGCAAAGGCGACGGTTCGGAACTTGTAAGGCTCGACCAGAGCGCTCCCAGATACCTGGCGTTCAGGCCGTGCTCACGAGCCACTGCTTCAATCGTCTTCTCACCGACTCTCAGCGAATCTCGTTCCGCGAGCGTCGCGGTGAGATATTTCTCCACCGGCAAGCGTCCCCCCTGATTGGTTTCGAATACGATGCCTTGCAGATTTACCTGGTCGCCGCCGCCCGGATCAGTAAACTGGCGGTAAAACTCGCGGATCCGCTCGAGATTCTCGTTCGTCCAGTCGCGCCTGGTGGTGTGCGGCGAAAAGCGAAACCCGTCGGGCAAGAGGACTGCATGCGCAGCAACTTCCTTGGCGGCGTCCAGGTATTTCGTGACCAGCGCCGGCGACATCACCAAGGCGCTCCCCGCATTTGTAAACCCTTCACCGGCGGCGCCATCCAATGGAAACTCGCGCGCCGGATCGAGCGACTCGACGCCGGTCAAGTCGCGGAGCGTGTAGGTGTACTCTGCGTTGCTCAGCCGGCGGAGGATTACGCGGCCCGGATCGCCCGCGCGAGCCTTGGCCTCGACCGTCAGAAATCCTCGCACCCATTGACGCAGCCGCGTTCGCTCGTCCTCGGTCGGCTTGTGCCGTGCGTCTTCGGGTGGCATCTGGCCGCTATCCAGCATCTCGGCGACCTTTTGCCACGTCTGCGGGTGCCTGCGAACGTCGGCCAACGTGCCGAATCGCGCAAAATCAATCTCGGCTTCCGTGACGTCTCCTGAGTGACACTCGTGGCAATAGTGCTTGAGCAGGGGCTGAACGTCCGACGGATAGGTCCGGCCCAACGTGATGAGGTTCTGTTCTTCCTCGCCAAGCGCCGGCCGCGGTAGAGTGAGCAGCGCCCAAGTGCAAAGTGCCGCGACCAGCATGCTCGCTGCCGTGATGCCTACCGCGAATGTGCTGGGATATGCTTTCGTAGGCATCGAGCCGCTCGCTTCATAGATTTACTCGAACCATTATGATGGAAGAGACGCCGCTATTGCCAGCGCGTAATCACCTTCTTCGCATGGCGCGATGGTGACGCCTTCGACGTGGAAAATTATCGATTATTATTGGAGCTACCATGCCGCGTCAAAAACTTCCGCCCATTCATCCAGGCGAAATCCTCTCGGAAGAGTTTCTCGTACCGCTGGGCATCAGCCAATATCGCTTGGCCAAGGACACTAGTGTGCCGCCGCGCCGCATCAACGAAATCGTCCGGGGCACACGCGCCGTTACTGCTAATACTGCTTTGCGCCTTGCACGTTACTTCGGCATGTCCGAGCGATTCTGGATTAATCTTCAAGCGAGATACGATCTCGAGCTTGAGAAGGACCGGCTGGGCAATCGGTTGGTGCGCGAGGTGAAAACATTTTCCGCCGGCAAAGGGCAGGCCGCTACGCGCTAGGCGGCTGCTCCACCTTGATGCACGCCACCCGGTGCTCGGCCCCCGCAAGTGCCGGCGGGACTTGAATGCACTCCACGTCACCAATCGGGCAACGATCGGCAAAGCGGCAGCCATCGTACACCCGGTCGGGCGAAGGGATGTCGCCGGTGAGCATGACCCGCCGCCGCTCGCGCTCCGCCTTGGGGTCCGGCGTCGGCACGGCGGAGAGCAGAGCCTTGGTATAGGGGTGCAGCGGGTTGCGATACAATTCCTCGGCCGGCGCCATCTCGACGATTTTGCCCAAATACATCACGCCCACGCGGTCGGAGATGTGCCGCACGACCGACAGGTCATGGGCGATGAACACGTACGCCAGCCCGAGCGTCTCTTGCAACTCCATCAGCAGGTTGATCACCTGCGCCTGGATCGAAACATCGAGCGCGGAAACCGGTTCGTCGCAGAGGATCAGTTTCGGCTGGACCGCCAGCGCTCGCGCCACGCCGATCCGTTGGCGCTGGCCGCCAGAGAACTCGTGCGGGTAGCGGTTCATAAAGCGCGGGTTGAGACCCACCATGTCCAACAGGCGCATTGTCTCCAGCTTGCGGCGGCGGCGGTCGTGCAGGCCGAAAATCCGCATCGGCTCGGCCACGATTTGGCCCACCGTCATCCGCGGGTTGAGCGAGGCGAAGGGGTCCTGAAAGATCATCTGCATCTGCCGCCGGTAGGGGAGCATCTCGCGGTCGTCGAAGCCATCGATCCGCTCCCCTTCCCAGAGCACTTCGCCGCCGGTGGGCTGAACCAGGTTCAGGATGGCGCGGGCCGTGGTGCTCTTGCCGCAGCCCGATTCGCCGACGAGGCCTAGCGTTTCCCGCTCGTGAACGGTAAAGCTCACACCGTCCACGGCGCGGATGAACCCGTGTTGTCGGTTGAATAGCCAGCCGCGCGAGAAGGGGAAATGAACGCGCAGGTCGCGCACCTCGAGCAGCGGGGGACCACGATTCAGCCCGGCCGCAGGCGCGGCAATTGAGGCGGCGAGCGGCAACTCGATAGCGGGTGTCACCATGCGGCTATGGAGAGGGCTGAAGTGACGACGTATAATGGCGAAGGACGGCAGCAGAAGATGCTGTTCATTATAGCGACAGTTTTGTTCTTGGATTGACGGAACTGACAAACACCCGAAGCTCACAAGGCCAGTCCATGTCCACGGTGCCACCGGAATTCGCTCCCTTCGTCGAATATCAAATCTCAAGTGGACGTTACCAGTCGCCAGACGACGTAATCGCCGCGGGGTTACGGCTACTTCAGGACCGCGAAGCTCGCTTGGAAGCACTGCGCAACGAGCTGCGCCCGGCGATCGAACGCCTTGACCGCGGCGAAGGGATCACCATTGCCGAAGAAGATCTTGACGCGTTCTTTGACGGAATCATGGAGGATGTCGATCGAAAGCTCGATCAGGAGCAGCGCGCTGAACAATGAGCCGTTACGAAATTGATCGCGACGCGCGAGACGATCTTCATGCCATCTACGAATACATCGCGCGCGACAGTAGACAGAATGCCCGCAAAATGATCAGCCAACTTCGTGCACGATTTAGAATGTTGGCCAAGAATCCGCAGATGGGAGAGCGCCGCGACGATTTAATGCTGGGCGTCCGTTGCCTGACTTTGAGTAACTACGTCATATTCTTTCGCGAGACCCCGCGTGGTGTGGAGATCGTTCGCGTTATCCATGGAGCGCGGGACATCGACGAGCTCTTTCCGTAGGCACGCCATTGCCCCCCGCGAACCGTTTTGCCGACCACACCTTGTTTGGATAGAATTGAACGTAGCAAGCCTTCTTTTTGCAACCGCCGGAGGGCCAGCAAATGTCGATTGAAAAGATCCAGAAGATTCTCTTCCCCACGGATTTTTCACCAGCCAGCGAGGCCGTCTTGCGGCACGCCGCGGCGCTTGCGCGCGGCAACAACGCCACGCTGTTGATCGTGCACGTCGAAGAACCGCCGCTGGCGTACGGTAGCGGCGAGTTGTTTTACGGGGTCTCCGACTTCAGCACTGAGTCGCTGCAGAAAATGCTCGACAATGTCGTGCC
This sequence comes from Pirellulales bacterium, assembly GCA_040901795.1. GTDB lineage: Bacteria > Planctomycetota > Planctomycetia > Pirellulales > JALHPA01 > JBBDYH01. The sequence goes on along the minus strand of JBBDYH010000032.1, from coordinate 8,569 downwards.
GCCCGATCCGACAATCCCCGTGGTTCGCCGGCTGGTGATGGGCGACCCGGCGGCGGAGATCCCGCGCGTCGCCAAGGAGGAGAACGTCGATCTCATCGTGATGGGTACACACGGCCGCACGGGACTGCTCCGGTTGCTGATGGGCAGTGTGGCCGAGCTTGTCGTTCGCCGGGCCCCTTGCGCCGTCCTTACCGTGCGCCAGCCGGAGACGGTCGAGAATACCTGAGGCGGTCCGGAGGATCTGCTATGTGCCACTGCTCCCCGCGAGCAGTGCCACACGATCGCCAAATGGCCGCGATAACGCCAAAGCCCGCCTCCGATTTCCTTCCCACCGCCGACTGGACACGGCTGCGGCTGCGGGCTCAGCTTTTGGACCGCGTCCGCGCGTTCTTCAACGAGCGGGCATTTCTCGAGGTCGAAACGCCGATTCTCTCGCACGACGTCGTGGTCGATCGGCATCTCGATCCGTTCACAACGATCTTGTATGCCGACCCGCAGCACCCCGACATCGGCGAGCGCCTGTTCCTGCAAACGTCGCCCGAGTTCGCGATGAAGCGACTGCTGGCCGCCGGTGGCGAAGCGATCTATCAGGTCACGCGCGCCTTTCGCAACGGCGGCGAGCGCGGCCGGCTGCACAACCCGGAGTTTACGATCGTCGAGTGGTACCGCACCGGTGATGGGCTGCCCGAAGGGACGCAGTTGCTCTCTGATTTGGCGGACGTGCTATTGGCGCGCGGACCGGCTGAAATGGTCTCGTATCGAGAGGCCTTCGAGCGGCATGCGGGCGTCGAGCCACATGTCGAGTCGGTCGAAGAGCTGATCGCTGCCGCAGCTCGCCATCAGATTGCAGTGCCGAGCGGACTGGCGCGCGACCGCGACGGGTTGTTGAACCTCTTGCTCGTGGAGCTTGTCGAGCCGCGCCTCGGTCACGGCCGGCCGACGATCTTATTCGACTATCCGGCGACGCAGGCGGCGCTGGCGCGGGTGCGAAACGATCCGCATCCGGTCGCTGAGCGGTTTGAGCTGTATGTGGATGGGATCGAGCTCGCCAACGGCTATCATGAGCTGCTCGACGCCGCGGTGCTCCAGCGGAGAAACGCAGAGGCCAATGCCCAGCGCCTCGCAGATGGCAAACCGCCACTTCCGAACGAGAGTCGCCTGCTTGCCGCCATGGAGGCCGGGCTGCCGCCATGCACTGGCGTCGCTCTCGGCTTCGATCGCGTCGTGATGTTCGCCGCCCGTGCCCAGTCGATCGACGACGTCATCGCTTTTCCGATCGAACGCGCCTGAGGTGCGCGGGCCGAAGTCGGCGTACCGCCGACTGCTAAACTAACAAAGGAGTCGGCGTACCGCCGACTGCTAAACTGGCAGAGGAATCGGCGAACCGCCGATTGCTAAACTGGTAAATACTTAGCCCGCCGCTACCGCCCGCTGCTCTTCTTCCGGGCTGAGCTCCTGCAGAAGCTGCTGACGTAAACTCGCTGCTCGCTCGGGCGTCCATTGGTCGAGGAACTGATCCTGCAAGCGATTGATCGCCGCCGCTTCGTCGTCGATCAACTCGCGCAGCAGGGCACGCTGCGCCGCGTCCCGGGCATCGCGCAACCATCGTTCGTAATGTCCCCGCGCCACGGCATGGTCGTTGACCTTGCCAAGCTGCTCTTGCAGGGCCTCGATTTGCGGGTACAGCTCCTCGCGGAGTTTGCGCCGAAAGGCACCCGCGAACACCTCCATCGCGTAGCGCAAGTGTTTGCCGCTAACTCGGAACTGGTGCAGTTTCTCCAGATCGTGTAACTGGCTCGGTTCGTACGCAAAAAACTCATCGACCAGCGCTCGCATGCGGGCTTGGGCGAGCTGGCCAAACGTGCCCGCTGCGTTTCCCTTGCGGTCGTTCTTCAAGAGCTTCTTGACCAGCCGCTTCGCACGCCGTTTATACCGCTGCTTATCAAACTGCGAGGCGATTTCGCGGATCGGTTTTTGGGCCTCGCGGCGATGGTCGTGGATCCAACCAATGAGCTCGTCACAGGCCTCGTCGTCGCCATTTTCGTCGAGTCTCCGGCTGAGCCGCTCGGCCAGCACGTCGTAGTCGCGCGCGTCGTTGGCCGCCTTCCGCGCCCGCTTGAGCTGCTTGCGAAACCATTTGGTTTCTCGGCGCGGCAAAAGGTGCTCAAAGATCGACAGCGTCGTCATCGCGCGCCGTGTCGCCACGCGCGTTTGGTGGACGTGCTCATCGTCGTCGTCTGCCGCCGCCGCGGCCAGCGGCAGGTAGTGGGCCACCAGCCGCAATCGGCCATCCAGCGTGCGCGCGGCAACCTTGGCCGCGGACTCGTCGGGTGAATGGATTTCGATCCACTTGCTCTTGCGGATCATGGGCTGGCAGGACGACAAGAAATGCAGGTCCGCGGCGGCATCCGATCGCCACCGGCCGAGAACGGCTCGCTTCGTGCAGGTCGATGGTCATTGTGGCATGCGGCGCGCGACAAGTCCATTGTGCGAGCACCGCTCGCTGCGGTTGTGGAGCGCTGCAAATCAAACAAGCGACTATACTTGCGACAATCAGAACGGTTTGCCGATCTTGCCAGGGCGTCTTAGTGCAACTAGTTTAGCGGCTTCAAGAGTTGGTCCAGCAAAGTCGATCCACCTTTGCAGGCGAGTCCTGGAAATCACCACCGAAACCGAATCATGCCCGAATACAGCAAGCATCAACGAAACATCATCAAGCGGTACTACGAGAACCACGATCAGATCCAGCTCCAAAAGCTCCAGGAGCAGCTTACCGAGTTGTACCTGGCCGAAGGCAAATCCCGCGACAAACGGTGGAAGACCATCACGGCCGCGTTGGAAAAGCTAAAGATCCCAGCGTCCCGGATCGAGCATGTCCGCAAATCGGACAATCCGCAGCTTCTTGGCAAGCTGATCGAGGAGCTATTGGCGAAACAGTAATTTTGCTTTCAGGCTCCGCCCCGTTCTGTGCATTGGGAGTGAGAACTAATAAACCGCAGAGTCGCGGAGCCGCGGAGAGTACATTCCTGCTCCGCGCCTCCGCGTCTCTGCGGTTGAATCTGCCTCTTGCCGTTTACTTGGGTGGCATACATGCCCGCACGATCGCTTCCAATCGATCGATCACCTGCTCTTGCGACAGGCCGTCGGTGCGCACCTCGACGGCATCGGTGGGGCGAGCCAAGGGACCGACGGAGCGGCTGGAATCGCTTTGGTCGCGCTGGTTCTGCTGAGCCAAAAGCTCCTCAAATGGCACATCCTCGCCGCGCGCCGCCAGCTCCCGATGCCGTCGCAGCGCTCGCTCGTGCGGGCTGGCCGTCAGGTAGATCTTGCACTCCGCCTGCGGAAAGACGACCGTCCCTTGATCGCGCCCTTCGGTCACCAGGTCATCATCGCCGGCGATGCGGCGCTGTTGTTCGACGAGGATCGCACGCACACCAGGATTATTGGCGGCGTAATGCGTGATCGCGGTTACCTCAGTCGTGCGAATCTCGCGGCTGACATCCTCGCCGTCGAGGAAGAGCCGGTCGTCGCGAAGTTCGACCTTGGCCCTTCGCGCCAACGCGACCAGTGCCGCCGGATCGTTCCAATCGACGCCGCTCTGGGCGCCGGCGAACGCCACGGCCCGGTACATCGCGCCAGTGTCGAGAAACCGAAAACCCAGTCGCTCGGCCAGCGCGCGTGCAACCGTGCTCTTTCCAGCGCCAGAGGGTCCATCGAGGGTAACGATCATGGGATGATTCTAGTTCGGGACGGTCGCCGTGTGGAGCTTATCGCCAAGCGTGGCAAATGGGGAATGAGCGAATGGGGAATGGGGAATGAACCTGGAACTTTGAACCTTGAACCTGAAACCTATTGCTTCCACCGCGCTTCAAGCTGCAGCCATTCATGCGCGCTGATTTCGATACGAATGCGATCGCCCTCCACCGGCAGCTCTTCGGCCCGCTCACCCGCCAGCGTCACTCGCTGGGCTGACGCCACGTCGCGGAACGTGCGCAGCGTCACGCTGCCGCCGTGGCCGCCCGATTCCAGCAACCGGACTTGAAACCCGATCACACGGCCGTCCTCGACCGAGACTCCCCAATGGGTCGCCGTCACGTGCCGCGCGTCGAGATGAAACAGCCAACCGGATGGCGTCCCTGAGGGAGCCGGCGATAAACCAGCCACGATCGGCGATGGCGAGATGAACTCGGTCGCAGCCTGCCACGGCTGCGGATTTTCGAGTGCGATTCCCAGGCGAAACCGCCGTGCCGTTTCACCGCGCACCACCAGCAGCGAATCGAGCATCCGCGGGCCGACTCGCAAGTGATACGGCAAACCTCCGGTTAAAATCGCCGTTCGCGTTTTGCCGCCAACCATCTCGACATAATCGGGCGCTTCCAGCCGCTTCAGCTCGGTGGCGAAGCTGGCGCCATGCACGCTGCGGCGGATCTCCTCCAGGTCATCGGGCCAGGCAAAGCGGCACGCGTAGTAGCTCGACCAGGCGTCGGCGGTCGGCTGCTCGTGAGGCACCAGCTCAATCTCGATCTCCACCCCCGCCCGCTCCGCGACGAGACGTGTAGTCTGCGCAAACGCGGCCAGCTCGCGCCCCTCGGGATGCAAGAGCCGGCCGCGGCTCGTAATCTCCCCCGCAACGGTGCTGTTCGAACTGATCTCAATTGAATCGGCGACCATCTCCGAATACCGGATCCCTTCATCGGGATCACGCCACAGGCCCGCGGGCATCGGCGCGGGACTCCCCAACCGCATGGCAATCTGCTGCGACAGGCGGTTGCCGCGCGCGGTCAGGTCGCGGATCGAGCGGATGCCACCGGTCTCGGTATGGATCGTGACCTCGCACAACTCGTTGACGAGCATGTGTTCCCGCGCGATCGGCTTGCGCGGCTTGGCGTTCTTCTTCGCCACCGCTGTGCCCGGGCCAACCCAAGCGAATCCTGAGCCGGGCACTTCAACAACAGCGGTCTGAGCCGTGTCCGCATCGACTGCGATGACTGGGCCAGCCACGTCTGGCGGCGCAGCGAGCGAGGAAACATCGACAAGAGCGCGCCGCGTGAAGCTCAAGGGGTTGAGCAATAACACGCCGTTGGCGCCAGTTACCTTTGACGGGCAGAGAGCGGCGGCAAGCGATTGTTGGGTCGAGTTCGGAGTTCGGAGTTCGGAATTCGGAGTTGAATGTCTGGTTGCCTCTTCACTCCGCACTCCGCACTCCGCATTCCGCACTCCGGCGCCTGCCAACAAGCTGGCCAGTATCGTGAGCGTCGCGGCAGCCGTGTTGAGCTGCTCAGCTTGCCGCCTGCGAACGTGCGTCGACAGCGGATCGGCCGTGCCGCCGGCCACCGCCTGCTTCAGATAGGGCGAGCGATACTCGTCGAGGTTGAACTTCGAGAACGCCCCCGCCGAGTCGGTGCTCGTAAAAAACTCGTTTAGCGTGACGAACTTGCCCAGCACCGGTGCGTATCTGCAGACCCGCCGCAGGTCGTCGTAATATTCCGAGGTCAACGCCGGCCAGTGGGCGAACGAAAGCATCGACACAAAGTCGTAGTCCATCGATTCGCCCAGCTTCTCGACAAGCGCGAGGACGCTCGCCGCCTGGCTGGCGTCGAGCGGCGCGCGGCCGAGGGCGTCAATCGCCGTGGCGCTCGTTCCTTCCCACAGTGCTTTGCTCCGGTCGGCCTGCGGAAAGCGGCCATCGTCGAGCGTGAAGTGCAACGCCCCCTTATAGTCGAGGCCGCGCAGGACCTGCGGCAGTGCCGGCGTCAGCCCTGCGCGGCGGCGGCCAAAGACCTCGGTTTTTTTACCTAAGTGTTTCTCGTAAGCCCGATGGCCCGCTTCGAGCTCGGCCAGGATCGCCTCCAGCGGAAGCAACGGCAGCTCGGCTTCGTGGCACTCACCGCCGACAATCGTGAGCGTCTTTGCCTCCATTCGCTCGCGAACAGCGGCCAGCGACGCCGGTTCACGTTCGGCCATTTCGTCAATCACTTCACCCGCCGCCAATAAGTTGATCGGCTCGGTGTTAGCCAGCTCGTGCCGCAGCGACGCACCCAGTGTGGTCGACGCAACAAGAGTGAGATCGACGAGATACGTATCGACGGGATAAAAGTGCGCCCGCGCCTCGTACAGGAGTTCGCACGCACGCCGCAGCCGGTCGCGGGCGTGGTTCTCATCCCCGGTAGTCGCCGCGGTGGCGGCGGCAAGCACCGCGTCTTGAAAGGCGGTCTCGTCCAGGTTGCTCATGTAGCGCATCCGCCGCGTGAGCAGCTCAGTCAGCAGATACGCCAGGCCGACCGCGAAAAAGTCGGACGTAAGCTCACGCGAGACAGTGGTCAGCATCCCCCCTCCCTCGGGGAGAGGGAGAATTGCCGCCAATGCCCGCTCGATGATCTCCTGCCGTCGATGGATTCCTTGAATCAACACCGCGCCAGCCGCCGCCGCGCGCTCGGCGTAGTCGCCCTCCAACTCGTGATAGACCACGGTCGGCACGACCAGGAGCATCCCAGACTCCGGCGCCGGCGGCTCGTCAGCCCGCCGCCAGGCGGGCGTTTTCAGCGCCGCGGCCAATAGCGACGGATGCCACAGCGCCGTCCACGCCGCCAGCAACCCCTCAGCCTCCTCCCCCGTATGGTACGTGGGAAAATCCTCCAGGCTGTGACACGGCAACAGCACGATCAAATCGGTCAGCTTCATTCCCGGAGCATGAAGCCCAATCGTAGATGCGTCAAGCCTTTGGAGTGCGCCGCAACAAGCCCAAGGCGATCAAGGGATGTACAGTCGGCCGGTCCCCGGGAGGTTATCAGCGCTCGCAAGATACTCCATCAGCCTCGCAACGACCGATTCGGCATAGGCCCGTTCGGATCGAAAGCGATTCATATCGGAAATCGTGAATACAGGCAGGCTCGTATCCTTCGAGATTCTCATCGAGCAGAATCGTGGCCAACGTCTTCTTGCGCCTTTCGGGCAAGCCTTTCTCGCAGGAGAGTCCTACGCTCTGCTAGGGAGAGGTTGTCGGTCGTACGAGTCCAAACCGGCTGCGCGTTGCGCATGCGGTCGTGATATGCTTTTATCCGTGCCTCCGCGCGCAAGACCTCATCGTAATGGATGCGGATATACTCCTTCAACAAGCTAATTTCCTCGTCCGACAGTGACGGAATCCAGCGCCGAATCTCTTCATCCGATGCCCCATCGCGGTAATACGGCAACAAATCCTGGACGGTAATTCGGCTTGTCGAAAGCTGCGGTCCCCGACCGCGATCGACGATTTCGATAGTGGTGTTCATGGCTTTTCGGCGACGCGACCGAGGATGTGGCATTTCTCTTCACCCACAATTCTAGCAAGTCAATCGATTCAAATGTGGGCGGTTTTTCGATCGCCCGCAATGACCGCCTGCCAAAGGACTTCAGTTTCAGCGGCGTCCAACGCCTTGATCGTCGTTCCGCAGCCGTGCAGAATTGGAATTAGCATGCAAAAGCCACGTCTGCACTACTCCCTCGGGCCACCGGCGTCTCGGCCGATGGACTCACGATCGTTGGAAAAGCCGTTAATCCGGCCGGTAGCCAAGAGGCCTTCGTCGCCACGATCCCCGAACCTTCCACGATCGTCCTCGGGATTATTGCCGCGGCTGGCTTGCTTGGTTTTTATTGCCTCAACGCCCGGCGGGTTACGGGAAAGATGTAAAGTCGGGACCTACCGTTGGATATCCCTGGGCAGTCTTAACGAATCTCAAACTGCGCGGATAGTGCGAGGACGGTCCTCGCTTTCTTTCTCCAACGGCGTTGTTTAGGGCTGACCGTTTTGGCGGGGCCGGCGCGGATTGTAAATGAAAGCGGCGACGAGTCGCCGCACTCCAAAGGCTTGGGCACGCCAAACCCCGCGCCGGCACAAGCTAAAGCTTGAACTCCAACTGCAAATTGTTTGACTTTCGCCCTGGCCCCTCGATACATTAGACAGGGGAAGGATGGGCCGCCTTCCCGTCTCATCGCGGCTGCGCTCGGCAGCCAATCGGTCTCGCGGCTCGCGGAACGTGGAATAGGGGAGTATCTGTCATGGCGAAATCCGACGCCGTGTGGGGCATTGACGTTGGCCAATCTGCGCTCAAAGCGCTCAAGTGCCGCCTGCACCACGACGGCAAGCGACTGGTGGCCGAAGCCTTCGACTTCATCGAGTATCCCAAGATCCTGAGCCAGCCCGACGCCGACCCCGTCGAGCTGGTCAGCGACGCGGTCGAGCAGTTGCTCTCGCGCAACGATCTCAAGAACGACAAAGTCGCGATCTCGGTCTCCGGGCAGAGCGGCCTGGCGCGGTTCATCAAGCTGCCGCCGGTGGAGTCGAAGAAGATCCCCGACATCGTCAAGTTCGAAGCGCGGCAGCAGATCCCCTTTGCACTGGAGGACGTGGTCTGGGACTTCCAGCAGATGGCCGGCGGCAGCGAGGAAGAAGGCTACAGCCTCGAAACCGAGGTCGGCCTGTTCGCGATGAAGCGCGATCAGGTGTTTCGCGCGCTGCGACCGTTCACGGATGCCGGCGTCGAGATCGACCTGATCCAGCTCACGCCGATCTCGCTTTACAACTACATCG
>JBBDYH010000031.1:0-6683 GCA_040901795.1 Pirellulales bacterium | reverse complement strand
ATTCCTCCTTGCCGTGTGACGCATGGCAGCCCGCCGGCAACGCAACATGAGACAAACGCTCGGTGGGAAAAGCTCGCATGCTGATACAAGAAAAAGCCAAGGCCGCCGTTCCCGTCGCGGACAGGGACCATTTGCGCCGCGAACTGCTGCGGCTGATCTTGAAGAACGAAGCCCAGCGCAAGGTGCAGGCGAAGGCGCGGTAGTCGCCCGAACGATCGCTCTGGCTGTGGGGATTCTGCTCACAGCTCACGCTCCGGTAACGGCCCAGCTCACTTTCATCGCGCCGACCGACACACAGTCGGCAATTCCCAAATCCGGCGGATGGGTAGATGCCGAGGTCATCGGCGATAGCGTGGCGCCGGACTCGTTATTACTCGACTCGCTTGCACCGGGTGAAGTGCTCGTCGAGCACTCGATGGTTCACGATCTGGCGGCTCGGCCGCGCGGCTCATTCTTTTCCGCGGCGCCGCAACAGCCGGCCCACCCGGCGGTGGTTCGCGTCGTCGCGGCCGACTTCGGCGGCGCGTCGCTGGGATCGGGAACACTGGTTGACGTGAACGATGAGCAGGGCCTGGTGGTCACCAATTGGCACGTGGTCCGCGATGCGCCCGGCAATGTGATTGTGGTCTTCCCCGACGGCTTTCAGTCGCTGGGGCGTGTGTTGCGGATGGATGCCAACTGGGACCTGGCCGCAATCTTGATCAACAAGCCGCGCGTGGCGCCCGTGAGACTTGCGGCGGAAGCGCCTCAGATCGGTGAAACGTTGACCATCGCGGGCTACGGCGGCGGCTCGTATCGCGCAGTCGCAGGCGCTTGTACCGATTATCTCGCGCCAAGCATGCAACATCCACAAGAGCTCGTCGAGCTGGCGGCCAGCGCGCGGCAAGGCGATTCTGGCGGGCCAATCTTTAACGCGCGGGGAGAGCTGGCGGGCGTGCTTTTCGGCGAAGCCGGCGGCCGAACCACCGGCGCGTATTGCGGCCGCGTGCACAGTTTTCTGGCAGCGGCGGTGCAGGAACTTTATCAGCCCGACGGGAGCGCTCTGGCCGGCCAACCGGAGCGCGTCCGGCCTTCGCAGCCGTCGGCGAATGTTGCTACGTCGATTTCAAGCAGCGGTGGAGCGTCACCACGAGTTGATTTGACAACGCAAAGCGCCATGGCAGCCACCGCGGAGGAATACTGGCAGAATCCTCGCGCGGCAACGAACGCGGATCCTTCTTCAAACGGTCAATCGCCGGTGGCCACGACAGCTAACAACCGCTTCATCGACGTTTCGTCGTCTGTCGCCGCTCCGCCGGCAGAGCGCGCCGAGATCGCTGAGCCCGCATCGTTCTATGCGGCCACACCCGCACGCGGAAACAAAACAGAGCCGCACACGGCCAAAATCGGACCGGTCGCGGCGATCGATTCGCCAACAATCCGCGCTGCGTCAGCCTTTTCGTCGCCGCAGTCTCCACCAAGGAATGGCGCCGCCTCAGAGCAGAACGGTCCGTCCATCGCCAAACAAGTTGCCTCAGCACCGGCTGCCGACGCCGAAACTGGTTCCCTTACCTGGCAATTCTTCGCGGGCGACACGCTGATTTCACAGCTAAAGACAGTGCTGGCGTGTGTCGGGATTGCCGCGGTTCTTATTCACGGCACTCGAGCTTTTACCCGCAATACGACGACGGGGATGAGAGCGGCCAGCAAACGTGCAAGGAGATAAATGTAGCAGGCACACTCCGTGTGCCGTTTCCGCACACGGAGTGTGCGGTCTACATAAGTGGAACCCGCTTGCTTCCCAGCCGCATTCGCCAGAGCTATGATATCGGCGCTCGGACCCAGGGTCGTCTTTTTCTGTTCTTTCCTGGAGCCAGTGCCATGACCGCCATCTCTTCTCGATCGGCGGCGCATGCCGCCCCGTGCGTTCAAATCAAGACCGCCAAAGTAACCGGTCGCCGCAAGCTGCACTTCACCAGCCTAGGTGACATGCTGGCCGATGCCGAGATGCTCTGCTCAATGAAGCCAGTACACGCGCTGGGCAATTGGCAACTCGGTAGGGCGCTGGAGCACCTGGCCCGCACGATCGACATGTCGCTGGATGGGGCGCGTTTCAAGGCGCCCTGGTACATCCGTCTGCTCGGGCCGCTGTTCAAGAAGCGCCTATTGTCGCGGCCGATGAGCCCGGGCTTCCGGCTGCCGGCCAATGCCGCAAAGTTTCTGATCCCCGAGGACGAATGTGAGCTGCACGAGGCGCTTCGCCACTTGCGAACCGCCGTGACTCGTTCGTTGGCCACCACGCATCGCCACTCCTCGCCGGTTTTCGGCCACTTAACATCGGATGAGTGGAACCAGCTTCACTTCCGCCACGCGGAGTTGCATCTGAGTTTCTTCGTGCCGGGGTGAGAGATTACAAAGAAACTGCTGTTGCCCTCCACGAAGATGAATTGACGTGGTACGATACTCATATGGCCACAGTGTTCGACGCAACAGCCTTCGAGCGAGGCATTGACCCCTTGCTTCGCTTTCTGACGCCGGAGCAAACTCGTGCGCTGATCGCATATCGCGCGGACGAGGCACTCGAGCAGCGCATTGAAGAGCTTGCGGCAAAGAGCAACGAAGGTGAGCTGACCGCTGACGAGCTAGCCGAGTACAAAGGCTACGTCCAGGCCAACAAATTTGTGGCCATTCTTCAGGCTAGGGCGCGGACATTGCTGCGCGCTTCGTAACGCATGGATCGGGCAACTCGTTCGCGACCGTGCGGAGCGACGTTGTGAGTATTGCGGCTTGCCGCAAGAGTGGACTCCCTTGGCGCCTCTCCAGATCGAACACATTATTCCGAGAAAGCATGGTGGCTCCGATGATCTATACAATCTTGCCTTGGCTTGCATTGACTGCAATCTACACAAGGGAAGCAACATTGCCGGCCTTGATCCGGAGAGTGGCATGATGTTGCAGCTTTACAATCCACGAGGCCACAAATGGTCAGATCATTTTGAACGGAAGGGACCGCTGATTGTCGGTAAAACTCCGATCGGGCGCACGACGGTTCGAGTTCTTGGTCTCAACTCCGATGATCAAATCGAACTACGCGAGTTGGCTGGCAACTCGTAGCATTGTGACCGAGTCCACACGGTGCTGAACTTTTTGCTGCGAGTCGTTGACTCGCAGCTACTGACCCCTGACCCGTGACCACTGACCACTGCTTAGTACCCCACCGCCTGCCCATCCTTGCGCGGTTCGCTGCCGCCGATGAGGACGTTGTTTTGCCAGTCGATGAGGATGCCCTGGTAGCCGCCCCCGGCGGAGTCGCGCTTGAGGACGTGCCCGCGGCGCTTGAGTTCTTCGACAACCTCGTTGGAGATGCCGCGGTCCGCGATGACGGTCCCGCCGCTGGCTTCGTGCGGCTGGCCGGTCGGCGTGGCGCTGCCGTCGTGGCGGACGCGCGGCGCGTCGCCGGCAAGCTGTGGATTCATGCCGAAGTCGATCATGTTCACCAACACCTGCACGTGCCCTTGCGGCTGCATGTCGCCACCCATCACGCCGAAGCAAAACCAGGGCCTGCCGTCCTTGGTGACGAAGGCCGGAATGATCGTGTGGAACGGCCGCTTGTGCGGCTCCAGCCGATTCGGATGCTTGGGGTCGAGCGCGAACAGCGTCCCACGGTTCTGCATCACAAAACCCACGTCGCCCGGCACGACGGTCGAGCCGAAGCCGAAGTAATTGCTCTGAATGAGCGAGCAGCAGTTGCGGTCCTTATCGACCACGGTGATGTAGACCGTATCGGCGGACTTAAGTGCGACGTCGATATCTCCGTGCGCAACTTGCTTCGCGGCGCGCTGCATGTCGATCAGCTTGCCGCGCTCGCGGGCGTATTCCTTGGAGATCAGCCGCTCCACCGGCGGCTGGCCAAAATCGGGATCGAAGTAATGCCGCGCCCGATCGGCAAAGGCCAGCTTCTTGGCTTCGAGGAACAGATGCAAGTGATCCGCACTGCCAAAGCCCATCTCCCGCACGTCGTGCGGCTCCATCAGGTTGAGGATTTGTAGAACGGCGATGCCTTGTACATTGGGCGGCAGTTCCCAGACGTCGTAGCCGCGGTAGTTGGTCGAAACCGGTTCGACCCACTCCGCCTTGTGGTCGGCGAAGTCCTTCATCGTGATCAGGCCGCCGTTGTTTTCACTCCACTCCACGATCTGCCGCGCGATGTCGCCGCGATAATACGCCTTCGCCCCATCGCGCGCGATCGCGCGATAGCTCGCCGCCAGTCGCGGGTTGGAGAAGATTTGTCCGGCGCGTGGCGCGTGGCCATCGATGAGAAACGTCTTGGCCGAATCGGGCCACTGTCGCAGGCTCTTTTCTCCGCCACTCCATTCGCCGGCAATCACCGGCGTCACCGCAAACCCTTCTTCCGCATACTTGATCGCAGGGCCGAGCAATTGGTCGTACGGCTTGGTGCCGAACTGCTCGCGAAGCTGCTCCCAGCCGCTCACAGTCCCCGGCACCGACCAGGAGAGCGGACCGGTGATTGGGATCTCTTTGAGCCCCTTTTGTTTGAACAACTCGCGTGTATGCGCATACGGGCTGCGGCCGCTGGCGTTCAGGCCGTAAAGCTTTTGCGTCTTGGCGTCCCAGACGATGGCGAACAGATCACCGCCGATGCCACAGCTTGCCGGTTCCATCAGGCCGAGCATGGCGTTCGTAGCGATGGCGGCGTCCACGGCGTTGCCGCCGGCCTTCAGGATCTCCAGCCCGGCCTGCGCCGCCAGCGGTTGGCTGGTCGCCACAATGCCATGGCGGGCAATGACCGGCGAGCGAGTCCGGAATTCCTCACCCGCGGCGAAGAGGTTTGACTGCCAGAGGAATGTAAGATTCGCGGCCATAACGCCAAGGGGAAGAAGTGAACGCATGATGTTGTGCTCCACAGTGATTCGCCAGGGAAACCGCACCAGAACAGCGGTCAACCAATGATCGCGGCTGTCCTCATGTTGACCATTCAACCTTGCCGCGGGCGCGTTCGCAACTATTTGTTGGTGGCGGTTTCGCTCACTTTGTCGCCTCCCACAGGGTAATGCAGGCACGGATTGGCAGTTTTACGATTCTTTTACAAACGCCGTGCGCCCTTATGACACCTTGATCTAGTGCTCGCTCTAAGATTCGTCGATGGTTTAAAGAGCAGCTCGCGAAGCTCGTCTGGCGCGTACTTTGCTTTGAACCACTAACAATAGTAACCCGACGCGTAAGCGAGGCCGAATCTCCTCGCTAGTAACCCGACGCGTAAGCGAGGCCGAATCTCCTCGCTCACGCTTCGGGTTAGTGGGTGCCGGTCCGCGGGTGCTTCACAGAAAAGGAAAACATTGAAGATGGCTAGTCAGATAGAATCGTTCCGCTTGTCCGAATCGGAAGCCGATCAGGCCGCGAAGCCACGGCCGGCGCCCTCCGGTTGGCAGCGGCGTGGCCCGAAGTCCGCTCGTCATTGGCCGACGCATGAGCATGCACCGCAAGAGGTTCATTCGCATGCGCCGCAAAGCGACCATGCCGCCGACGAGGAGAATGTCTGGGCCCGCGGCCTCGATTGGCCGGTCGTGCTCTGGATTTCTTTTGCGCATGTCGGGGCTCTGGGCGCTTTCTACTTTTTTACTTGGAAAGCGGTAGCGCTATTCGCGATTCTGTTTTGGTTCACCGGAGCGCTCGGCGTCTGCATGGGCTATCACCGCCTGCTGACTCACGGCAGCTTTTCAACCTATAAGCCCGTTCGCTGGTTGTTCGCGTTGTTGGGCAGCCTATCCGGCGAAGGCTCGGCGATCACCTGGGTTTCGACGCACCGCAAGCATCACGCCCATAGCGACCAAGACGGCGATCCGCATTCGCCGCGCGACGGCGGCCTGTGGGCGCATTTCTTGTGGCTGATGCCCAATCACGGCGCCAAATACCACGCCGACATGGCAGCGCGCTACGCTCCGGACTTGACCAAGGATCCGATGATGCGGTTTCTGCACTCGACGTTTTTGGTCTGGCATTGGGTGCTCGGCATGGGACTCTACTTCGTCGGTTGGTATTTCTGGGATCATTACACCGCCTGGTCGTTCCTGTTTTGGGGCCTCTTCCTGCGGATGGTGTATGTGCTGCACGTCACCTGGTTTGTCAACTCGGCGACCCACATCTGGGGCTACCGGAATTACGACACCACCGATGACAGCACGAACCTCTGGTGGGTGGGGCTGTTGGCCTTCGGCGAGGGTTGGCACAACAACCATCACGCGTACCAGCGGATGGCACGCCACGGGCACAAATGGTGGGAGATTGACTTGACTTATTGGGGGATTTGCACTCTGGAGAAGCTCGGGCTGGCGTGGAACGTGGTCCGGAAGGTTCCTAGCCACCAGAAGCCGGCGTAGAAGCCCACGTGGGCGAGTCTCTCCGAGACTCGCATTCGCGTCTCGGAGAGACGCGACCACGTGATTTTTGTGGTTGCAATCCTTCCGCGGACTGATAAACTGATTCTCTTAAACTGTTGGAAGACTTGACCTACAGACGGTTGGAATGGCGTGCAAGCGAGCTGCGGCGGGTGAGACCGCGGCCGCCAAAAACGCCTGGAGGAGTGATTCGACGAGATGGCTGTCACGAAAGAGCGGAAGCAGGCTTTGATCGGAGATTATCGGCGCTCCGAGACCGACTCGGGCTCACCTGAGGTGCAAATCGCC
>JBBDYH010000030.1:0-6711 GCA_040901795.1 Pirellulales bacterium | reverse complement strand
GAGTAGCACTCGCAGACCCACAGGCGGCCGCGATCGTCGAAGGTCATGGCGATCGGCTGGCGGATATCGGGCTCGTGGGCAAAGAGCGTGACCTTGAAACCGTCGGGGACGGTGATTCGCTTCAGGGCTTCGGCGGGCGGCAGCGGCGCGCCTTCGGTGTCGGGGGGGAGGGGGAGCTCGTCGGCGAGTGCGTGGGGACTGGGGATCGCGAGGCCAATCAGAAACGAAATCGCGATGGCAGCGTGCAACAAGATTCGCAAGGACGTCATGGTGTACTTAGTTGGAGTGCCGAATAGTATACTTTTGTCAATATGCCAGGGGGCTGCAGGACGAACTTGCCCATTTTCATGGCATTGAAAGAGCAGCTGCGAGTATCGGCACGTCGGTGACGGCCGTCTTCCAAACCTCTTCAAGATCCACGGCGTCGTAACCGTGGATCAGTTTGTCTCGCATTCCGGCGATCTTGCGCCACGGAATTGCCGAACGTTGATCGCGAAAGTCCTGCGACAGGCGCTTGGCGGCTTCGCCGATGATAAGCAGTTGGTGGAGCACCGCGGACTGCGTTTTGACATCGGCAAGGAATGCGTCTCTATCCTGGCCGGCGATGAACTGGCCGATCAGGTCGCAGCACTTGACGATATCGCCGATCGTCGCGTCATCCCGCGACATAAAACAGCTCCGCAGAGTTCAGTATCGCATCTCGACGGATAGTATTCTTGCTTCGTTCGACCGCTCGGCGAGTGACTAGATCAACCGGCCTGCCCAAAACTTCGGACAATTCTTGCTCCATCTCGACGTGGTCCAGGAGGCTCCAGTCGGCATCGCGATCGAACTCCACGAGCAGATCGATGTCGCTTCCGGAGTGAAAGTCGTCTCGCAGAGCAGAGCCGAATACCCAAAGTCGCGCGATCTTCCAGCGATTGCACCAGGTTTGAAGCTGGCGACGGTCGATTTCAAGGCGAGCGGACATAGAAGGATCAGCTCCAGGGTCGCCCTCTATTCTAGCTGACTCACTTTGGCGCGCCAAAAACAGCGGGCGCCGGCGGCTACAACGCGATGTAACCGGCGCCCGCTGAGGATGAAGGCCAACTTAGAATGCTCGTTGATTTGAAAGGGAAAGCGGCGACGAGTCGCCGCACTCCGAGAGCTACGAACACCCCATGCTGTTTCCGCAGTTGTGGCAGAGGTAACAGTTACCGTTGCGGACGGTGATGGCGCCGCAGTTGTCGCAACTGGGTGCGTCGAGCTGGAACGTGGCGAACTGTTCGTCGCGATTCGATACCGCCTTGCCGGGATCCAGCCGCAACGCCACGCCGGCGCGCTGCAAGAGCGCGGCGTTAGCTTCGACGATGCTCGGCTTGCGGGCACCGTTGCCGTCGCCATTGCCAATTGCATCATGGTGACCGTTGGAACGCGACGGTTCCGAAACGTGACGCCTGACGGCTGACGCCTCTGCTGAACCCTGAACCCTGAACCCTGAACCCTCATCGCTTCCTTGCAAACCGGCCAGCCCGCCGGCCTTCTTGGCGGCGGGCTTGAGCTCTGAGACGGCGTCCTCCGCGCTGGCGGTGGATTTCGACGATCCCGTCGCAGGCTCGTCGGCAAATAGTCCGCGGTTCGCCTCGCGATAGCCGGGCAGGAATGTGATCCCCAGCCAACGGAAGATGTAATCGACAATGCTCTTGGCGATGCGGATGTCGGGGTTCTTGGTGTGACCCATCGGCTCGAAGCGCGTGTGGGCGAACTTGTTGACGTACACCTCGAGCGGCACGCCATACTGCCAGCTCATCGAGACCGCGGTGCCGAAACAATCCATCAGGCCGCCGATGGTGCTCCCTTCCTTGGCCATCGTGATAAAGAGCTCACCGGGACGGCCGTCGTCGAAGAGACCGACGGTGAGATATCCTTCATGTCCCGCCACGCTGAACTTGTGCGTGAGGCTCTTGCGCGTGTCGGGGAGGCGTTCGCGGCGCGGAGCGGCAAGCAGCTTGGCGGCGGCCTTGTCCGTCTCGGTACTCGTCGAAAGCGGCTGGCTCTCCTTGGAGCCGTCTCGATAGATAGCCAGCGCCTTGAGACCCAGCCGCCAGCCCTCGAGATAAGCGTCGGCGATATCGGCCGGCGTGGTCTCGCGAGGCATGTTGACGGTCTTGCTGATGGCGCCCGAGAGGAACGGCTGCGCGGCGGCCATCATGCCCACGTGCGCGCGCCAGGCGATCGACCGCTTGCCGCTGCGCGGCTGAAATGCGCAGTCGAAGACCGGCAGGTGGTCGTCAGACAACTCCGGCGCGCCCTCGATCGTGTCGTTCTTCTCGATATAGGCGAGGACCAACTCGATTTGCGGCTGATCGTAGCCCAACGTCCGCAGGGCCAGCGGCACGGTGTTGTTGACGATCTTCATCATGCCGCCGCCGGCAAGCTGCTTGTACTTGACCAGCGCGATGTCGGGCTCGATGCCCGTGGTGTCGCAATCCATCAGGAAGCTGATCGTGCCGGTGGGAGCGAGCACGGTGGCTTGAGCGTTGCGGAAACCAAAGCGGCGGCCTTGATCGAGCACTTCGTCCCACACCGCGCGTGCGGCGTCCTTGAGATAATCGGGGCAGGCCGGATCGATCTGCTCGACCGCGTCGCGGTGCATCTGCATGACGGCCAGCAGGGGGTCGTGGTTGGCTTCGTAGCCATCGAACGGACCAACGGCCGCGGCCAACTCGACGCTGGCCAGGTTTCCGGCGCCGTGCAAGAGCGCGGTCAGCGCGCCGCACCAGCCGCGCGCCGCCTCACTGTCGTACGGCAAGCCGTCGGACATCAGCAGGCTGCCGAGGTTCGAGTAGCCGAGGCCCAGCGGGCGGAACTTGTGGCTGTTTTCGGCGATCCGCTTGGTTGGATAACTGGCGTGGTCAACGAGGATTTCCTGCGCGATGAAGAAGATGCGGCAGGCATTCTGATAGCGCTCGAAGTCGAAGACGCCATCCTCGTGGCGGAACTTCATCAGGTTCACGCTCGCCAGGTTGCAGGCGGTGTCGTCGAGGAACATGTATTCGGAGCACGGGTTACTGGCATTGATCCGACCGCTGTTAGGGCAGGTGTGCCAGCGATTGATCGTGGTGTCGTACTGCACGCCGGGATCGCCACACTGCCAGGCGCACTCGGCCATGCGCGCCAGCACGTCGCGAGCTGGCCAGGTCGGGCCGTCGTGCGACGGGTCGGTTACCCAATGAGTCGCCCACGGCTTGTCTTCGACGACGGCCTGCATGAACTCGTCGGTGACGCGGACCGAGAGATTGGCATTCTGGAAAAGGATTGAGCTGTAAGCTTCGCCGTTGAAGTTGGCCTCGTAGCCGCCTTTCTCGATCAGCACGCGGGCCTTCTTCTCTTCCTTGGCTTTGCACTCGATGAAGTCCATCACGTCGGGATGCCAGACTTTGATCGACTGCATCTTGGCCGCGCGACGCGTCTTGCCGCCGCTCTTCACGACCGCGGCGATCTGATCGTAGACGCGCATGAACGAGAGCGGCCCGGAGGGCTTGCCGCCGCCCGAGAGTTTTTCGCGGTGCGAGCGGAGTGTGGAAAGATCGGTGCCCGTGCCGGAGCCGAACTTGAAGAGCATGGCCTCGCTGCGGGCGAGCTCCATGATGTCTTCCATGTCGTCGCGCACGCTTTGGATGAAGCAGGCGGAGCCTTGCGGGTACTCATATGGATTCTGGGGTTGCTCGACACGCTCGGTCTCAGGGTTCCAGTGCCAGTTGCACTGAGCACCCTTGACGCCGTACTGGTGGTAAAGGCCGACGTTGAACCAGACCGGCGAGTTAAAGGCCCCATGCTGATGCACACAGAGCCATGTCAGCTCGCGATAGAACCGCTCGCCATCTTCGGCCGAGGCGAAGTAGCCGTCTTCGATTCCCCAATCCGCGATGGTGCGCGTCACCCGATGGATGAGCTGCCGGACACTTCGCTCGCGCTCAGGCGTGCCGTTCTCGCCGTAGAAGTACTTGCTGACGACGACGTTCGTGGCCAATTGGCTCCAGTGCTTCGGCACCTCGCAGTTGGGCTGCTCGAACAGCACCTCGCCCGCCTCCCCCTTGATCACGGCGGTGCGCTGATCCCACGGGATGGTGGTAAAGGGATCTGCGACGTCGGCGGGGCAGAACACGGAGTCAATCTGGATGCCGCCGGGACGCATGCGCGACGAACGTTTCGGACCGCTCATTTTGGAAACTCGGCGCTTGGGAACTCCAACCTCTGCATGGGCCATAGTCAGATCCTTCCGGGGAAAAAAGAAACGGGCATCAATGCCACGTCAGTATACTAATGTATACATCGTCCGTTAGCAATGGTCGTCCAATGAACCGGTGGGCTTGAAGCGAATCCATTCAGCAACCCGACGAAAAATGGCAAAGAACGAATCAGCACTAGCCGCGATCGAGCATCTATATGTTGTGGTCGATGCCCTTGCTACCACAACATACAGGATACGTGAGGAGTTTACAAGATTGTCGGCGCTCGTCAACTCGGCCGTCGGCGTGGTCCCAAACCGGTTCCAGATAGTCACTTAGGCACGTTTTGGCGATCAGCGGTCGACTGGTGATCGAGCTCTCGCGCCAACCGGAAGTTGTTTGCCCTTACATACTTATAACGGGATCTTCATCTGCTTCTTGCCTTCGGCGCCTTGTGGAAAACTTTTGCAGATATTTTCGATCGCGGCGTTCTCCGACGATTTCGCGTTAGATTTACGGCGTTGCCGACATTCTCGGACAGTTGGGCAGGAGTCCCTGCCAGTATTTGCCGTCGAGACTCGTGCGAAAACCGGCTGAGAGCTGTCTGACTTTGGCCTTGGCCCGTTCGCCTGATTAGTTTTGCGTTTGAGGCACTGCGGTAATGCCGGTACAATGGCGGGCTTGTCGGCATTGTGGACCGCGTATTCCGTGTGGGGAGACGCCTAAGGGGGCGCCTGCTACCGCGGGACGGCAGACAGAGTGCGCCAGCTACCACGGCGGAGTCGCGGGGAAAGGAGTCGGTCGGTGCAGATCAAGATTTCCGCCCGCCATGGCCAGTTGAGCGAGGAGAGCCAGCAGAAGATCCGCGTGAAGGCAGAACGGCTGGTGCGATACTTCGAGCGATTGACATCGATCGAGGTGACGGTGGATCTGAAATCGCCAGATTCGCCGGTGGTCCAGTTGCACGTTTCGGCTGAGCACAAGCATGACTTCGTGGCCCATGGGGAAGGGACGGAGCTGTTCAAATCTGTGGACGCCGCCGTGCAAAAGATGGAGGAGCAACTGAGAAGATATAAGGAGAGGATTCAGGGGCATCACCGGGGGAATGTGGCCGAGCCGGAGAGCTAATTCGCCGCGCGACCGCGGTGCGCGATTCGCAGCAGACGGCGAAGGTCAATTTGCAGTGCCCCGGAGCCGCCCGTTGCGGTTGAGGATATTTTCCTACCGTTGAGGGAGAAAGGATCGAGGCGCATGAAGTTTGCGGACTTTGTCAGTGTGGATGCGATCCGGGCAGATCTGCAGTCCGACACCAAGGAGAGTGTCGTACGGGAGATGGCAGATGCGTTGCTGGAAGCGGGCAAGATTTCGGCCGGAGAGTTGGACAGCATCGTGAAGGCGATTATGAAGCGTGAAGAATTGGGGAGCACGGGGATTGGCCGCGGCGTGGCGGTTCCTCATACCAAGCACACCAGCGTCGATCGCCTGATCGGCACCGTCGCCATCAGCCGGGAAGGTGTGGATTTCGAGAGCCTGGACGGCGAAAAGGTCCAGCTATTTTTTTTGCTGATTTCGCCTCCCGATCGACCTGGCGATCACCTGCGGGCGCTGGAAAACATCTCGCGACAGTTACGCGACGACATGTTTTGCAAGTACCTGAAACAAGCGAAGACGCGCGAGGACATCCAGCACTTGCTGGAAGAGGCGGACAACCACCAGTTTAGCGCCTAAATGAGTGAAGTGAAATTGAGCCGGACCGTCGTGGTGATCAACCCCCAAGGGCTTCACGCACGCCCGGCCGATTTAATCGTCAAGACAGCCTGCCGCTTTCAGTCCCACCTGGAGATTGTGAAGGGGCAAGAGCGCGTCGACGCGAAGAGTATGCTGTCCATCTTCACGTTGGCCGCGCTGCCGGGTACCGAATTAGTTGTCGAGGCCGCTGGCCCAGACGCCGCGGAAGCGCTCGAAGCGCTCTGCAAGCTGTTCGAGCGCGGCTTCGACGAGCTTGAGGACAAGTCGGAAAACACATAACCATACGGGTTGAACGCAGGGGTCCTGGCCTACCTTAGAAGCGAGCCAACCTCCTGGTGCGACCCGATCCGGCAGGAAAGGCCGGGCCGGCGGCGGAGAATTCCGCGACGCCGCATGATTTGCCCGCCGCGGCGGTGCGAATCGGCGGCCGAGGTTCCGCGCTGGCGACGTTTTGCGATTACATGCAGAAACTTCAGGGAATCGCGGTTTCGCCGGGGGTCGCTATCGGCGAAGCTATGGTCGTAGACACCGAAGGTTTTCGGATTCCACGGCGTTTCGTTTCGCGCGACGCTGTGGAGGACGAGCTGGAGCGCCTCAACGGCGCGATGGAAGCGGCCGGACTGGAGATCGAGACCAGCCGCGACGCCATCTCACGCGAGCTGGGCTCGCAATACGCGGCCATCTTTGAGGCCCATCTGCAAATGCTCCGCGACCCGCGGTTGCGGAGCGAGTTCGACGGCATGATCCGCGA
>JBBDYH010000029.1:39906-41386 GCA_040901795.1 Pirellulales bacterium | reverse complement strand
TTACAGCGCCAGCGCCCCACCTCCCCTAAATTCCCCAAAGTGCGCGCTGACCCTGATCGCGCGGTTCTTTGGCCATGGCCTTGAGAATGATTGTTTCGAGATCGACGGGGATTGATGCGCTGAGCTTGCGCGGGGCGAACGGTTCTTCAGTGGCGATTTGCTTGAGCAGTGTTTGGCGATCTTCGACGGGGAAGGCGGGTTGGAGGGTGAGGAACTCGTAGAGGGTGACGCCGAGGGAGTAGATGTCAGTGCGGTGGTCGAGAATGGCGGATTTGCCGTCGGCTTGCTCGGGGGACATGTAGCGGAGCGTGCCTAAGAGGTCGCCGGTCATGGTCAAGGTGGCGCCGGTTTCGATGTGGGCCAGACCAAAGTCAGTGATCCAGAGTTTGGGAGGGTTCAGGGTTCGGGGTTCAGGGTTCAGGCCGTCCGTCGTCCGTCGTCCATCGTCCAACATCGTCCGAGTGTGACCTTGGACCTTGGACGTTGGACCTTGGATGACTTCAACGAGCAGGTTCGACGGCTTGATGTCGCGATGCACGATGCCCATTTGATGAGCGTGGTCGAGGGCCTCGGCGGCCTGGATGCCAAGTTCGGCCACCAGACGGAAAAAGTCTCGCGGCCGCTCAATTCGCAAGGTAGAAAGCGCGGCGAATGGCGACGTGTCCGTCGCCGAAGTTCGAAGGACTAAGGACGAAGGAGGAATTGGATCGGCAGCGACACCGTCCGTTGATGGTTCCGGAACGCCACGGAGGGCGTTCCCTACAGAATCGTCCTGAACCCCGAACCCCGAACCCTGAACCCTCATCGCGTCAATGACCTCCGCCAACGTCTGCCCCTCGACGTACCGCATCGCGTAAAAGTGCACGCCCCGCTCGCAGCCGACTCCGTAGACTTCGACAATGTTGGGATGATCCAGGTGCGCCGCCGCCAGCGCTTCGTTCTTGAACCGCTGCAGGTGCCGCGGGTCGAGCACGGAGGCGAAGGGGAGGATCTTCAGCGCCACGCGCCGCGAGAGCGACCGCTGCTCCGCTTCGTACACGATGCCCATTCCGCCGCGGCCGATCTCACGGATGATGCGAAAGTCGCCGAGGAGCGCGTCGTCTTCATCGTTGGCCCTCACCCCGCCCTCTCCCGGGGGCAAAGGAAGACGCAAACCGGCTGCCGGGCCCTCACCCGAAACACCCGGTACCGCGGCCTGCACCAGCGCCAGTCCTTCGAGGCAGGGTCCTAATACGTCGGCAATCTCGGAGAATCCCGCCAGGAACGATTGCCGCTCCGGCGGCGCACCCTCTTCGCACAGCAAAAGGTATTTCTCCAGCGCGGCAATGACCCGCGGGTCGTCGTGCGAGGCGGTGATCGAGACGCCGCTCAGGCGGTTCGATTGGACGAATCGCGAGGCCGTTGGCGGGGATTTGGTTTTGGACATGGCTGGCATCGTATCGGGAAGTGTCGGCCCTCCGGGCCTGTGTTTCGTCTCGCG
>JBBDYH010000029.1:0-39896 GCA_040901795.1 Pirellulales bacterium | reverse complement strand
GGACTACGATCGGCCGGCGTGCCGCCGACGGCTAAACATCCTCTTCCCATTGGTTGCGTAACTGCATCAGGGCGCGCGCCCACAGCTTCTTCACGGCCTCGACGCTGCGGCCCATTTGCTCCGCGACCTCAGCGAAGCTCAAACCCTCCAGATGCCTCAGCACGACCACTTCGCGATAGTCCAGCCGCAGCTTGGCCAACGCGTTCGCCAACAGCACCGCCTGTTCGCGGCGCGCGGCCTGCTGGCTGGGTGAGCTGTGCTGGACCAGCCCGGCGTCCATCGATTGGGCCGAGCGGTTGAGCTCGTCGGCCATGTCGCGCTCCAGGGCGAGCCGCCGCCGCTGCGTGCGATGGTAATGCCGCACCAGCTTGGCGAGCGTGCCGGCCAGTATCTGCCGCAGCCATGCAACCAGCTCCGCCTCGGTCTGCCCGCGAAACTGGCCAAAGAAGCGGTGAACGGCCAAAAACGTCTCTTGCACGACGTCGGAGGCGTCGACCTTGCGGCCCAGCCGCCGGTCGATCTGCACGCGCGCCAGCAGCTTCAAGTAGTTGCGGTACAGGTCCAGCAACGCCCCCAACGCCTGGCCATCGCCCCGGCGTGCCAGCCGCAACAGATCCTCGGGATTTCCTGCCACCGCGTGCATTGCTTGCGTCCCCCCGGAATTAGACCCCAAACGGGCGGGAAAAGGGACGCGCGAGCCGAGAATTTTTTACGATCCATCGGACGAACGCGGCATAATGCCCAGAACGGGAGACAGGGAGACTTGGAGAGGGGGAGACCGGGAGAGAGAGAGAGAGAGAGACTGGGAGACACGCATTGGTCATGTTATGGCACGATTAATTGACTTGACCCTGACCCTGCGCCGCGGGATGCGCGGCGTGGAGTGGGACGACACGCGCACGGTCGAGCGCGATGGCTGGAATGCGCGCGCGCTGCACCTGTATTCTCACGCCGGAACGCACATGGACGCGCAGACACACTTCGCCGCCGGGCCGGAGACGATCGACCAGATCCCGCTGGAACGCTGCACCGGGCCGGCGTGGGTGGTGGACCTCCCCGGCCTCGAACCGCGAGCATTGATCGACGCAGCGCATTTCGACACAGTTGCCGCACATTTCCAACCCGGTGATTCGCTCTTGCTGCGCACCGGCTGGAGTGCGCATATCGACAACGCGCCGGTCTACCGCGATGGTTTGCCGCGACTGAGCGAAGCCGCCGCCCGCTGGTGCGTTGAGCGAAAAGTAAAACTTCTGGGCGTCGAGCCGCCGTCGGTTGCCGACGTGAACAACCTCGACGAGTTGACGCGCATCCATCGCATCCTGTTGGCGGGCGGCGTGACCATTGTCGAGGGGCTGGCCAACCTCGATCAATTGCGCGAGCCGAAGGTCTGGTTCGCCGCACTGCCGCTCAAGATCGAGGGGGGCGACGGCTGCCCTTGCCGCGCGCTGGCAGTGGAAGGAGTGCTCGAATGATTCCGCGGCGCAGCTTCGTGGTCGCAGCGACGTTCTTGCTGTCGGTGCTGCTGTACGTCGATCGCGCCTGTATTTCGACGGCGAAAGAGGCCGTCGTCCGCGACCTTGAGCTGAGCGACAAGCAGTGGGGCGTGGTCATGGCGGCGTTCGCGTTCGGCTATGCTCTGCTGCAAACTCCGACGGGCGCTCTGGCCGACCGGTTCGGGGCGCGGGGCATTCTGGCCAGCGTCGTGACCGTCTGGTCGCTCTTCACCGGCCTGACAGCAATGGCCTGGAACTTCACCTCCTTGGTGGTGATCCGGTTTCTGTTCGGCGCAGGCGAGGCAGGCGCATTTCCAGGCGTGGCGCGCGTTGTGTATTCCTGGTTTCCCGTCGCGGAGCGGGGACTGGTGAAGGGCATCAACTTCTCGGGGGCGCGACTGGGCGCCGCCGCCACGATGCCAATCTTGCCGTGGATGATCGCCGAGCTCGGCTGGAAAGAATCGTTCGTCGTGTTGATGTGCGTCGGGTTTGCCTGGTCGATCGGCTGGTGGCTTTGGTTCCGCGACGAGCCGACGCAGCAGAAAGGCGTGCCGCGTGAGGAGCTCGATTACATCCTGGCCACACGACAGAAGTCAGCGCCTTCGAGCCGGCCGGAGCCCCTCAGCCTGGGACCGATGTTTCGCTCGGGAAACCTCTGGCTGGCGATGGGTCAGTACTTCGCCAGCAACTTCACGTTTTTCTTCACACTGACCTGGCTCTATCCCTATGTGAAAAAGACGTATGAGTTGGAGTCGGTCAGCGCCGGGTTCTACGCCATGGCGCCGTTGGTCGCCGGGGCGTTTGGCAACATCGTCGCCGGCTGGTGGGTCGATTCGATTTACCGCTCGGGCCGCCACACGCTGTCGCGCCGATTGCCGGCGATCGTCGGTTTCGGGCTGGCCGCGCTGGGATTGCTACTTAGTGTTGAACAATCGGATCCAATTGCCGCCGTGGCGTGGCTCTCGTTGGCGATCTTTGGCGCCGACATGACGCTCGCCCCGTCGTGGGCCTTTTGCATTGACATCGGCGGCCGGCACGCCGGCGCGGTCAGCGGTACGATGAACATGGCCGGCAATCTAGGCTCGGCGTTCGTGGGCCTGATGTTCCCAGTGCTGGTCGAGTTGTATGGGCCACGGGGCTTTTTCTTCGCAGGCGCTGGCCTCAACCTGGTCGCGATCGTGCTCTGGCTGGGCATGCGGCCGCAAAACAAAATCGCGTTTTGAACCATGAAACCACTGCGCGGAACGATGATTGGGGCCGGCTACTTCGCCACGTTCCAGGCCGAAGCCTGGAACCGCCTGGCGGGCGTGGAGATTGTAGCGGTTGCCGATGCGTCGCCAGGAAAGGCTGCCGAGTTTGCCGCCAGGTTTGCGATTCCTCGCGCCTACGAACGTGTGGAGGAAATGCTCGACGTTGAGCAACCCGAGTTCGTGGACATTGTGACGAGGCCCGAATCGCATCTCCTGTTGACGCGGCTCGCGGCGGCTTGTGGCATCCACGTGATCTGTCAGAAGCCGATGGCGCCCTCGATGGATGACTGCGTGGCGATGTGCGAAGCGTGCGAGCGCGCCGGCGTACGGCTGCTCGTTCACGAGAATTGGCGCTGGCAACCCTGGTATCGCCAACTGAAACGTTTGCTTGCCGACGGCGTCCTAGGTACGCCGTTTCAGTTCAGCTTTTTCTGGCGAACCGGTGACGGCCGCGGTCCGGATGCGTATCCCGCGCAGCCGTACTTCCGACAAATGCCCCGACTGATGATCTACGAGAGCCTCGTCCACATCCTCGATACATTCCGCTTTCTGGGAGGAGAGATGCAGGTTCAAAGCTGCCAGACAGCGCAGCTTAATCCAGCGATTGCAGGCGAGGATTATGCCCTGATCGTGACAAGCTTCGAGAGTGGAGCGGTGGGATTGATCGACGCCAATCGCTGCACGGGTCCGGTCCCCGCGCTGGTCGCGATGGGGACTTGCATTGTGGAAGGGGCCGAAGGCATGCTGCGTGTCTCGCCGGTTGGAGAGATGTTTCGCATGCTGCCCGGCGAGCCCGAAGAGAGGTTGCCGTTCACGCCACCAGATCAAGGTTACAAGGGGGATAGCGTCTACGTGACGCAAGCGCACCTGCTCGATCGCCTGCGAAGCGGCGCTCCTAGCGAGTCGGACGGGCGCGACTACCTGCGCACCGTGGCGCTGGTGGAGGCGTGTTATGACTTTGGAGTGCGATGACTTGTCATCGCCTTCTTTTTCAAACAGCGTTCAACTACCGTATGTCGTGTTACTTGCGACTGCATGGAAATCCAAAGTGGCGACGAGGCGCCGCACTCCATACGCTTCGGCGCGACGCTCCCGCGCCGAGCGGCCGGCAAAGATCATCGGCAACTCGACATTTTCGAGCGCGGTCCGTGAAGGGATTAGGTTGAACGACTGGAAGATCATTCCCACTGCCGCCGAGCGGAAGCGGGCCAATTCGCCGCTTGACAGCCGCCCGAGATCATGTCCGGCGACTTCCAGCGCGCCGGTCGTCGGCCGGTCGAGACCGCCGAGCAGGTTGAGCAGAGTTGACTTGCCGGAACCGGATTTTCCCAGCAGCGCGACATGCTCGCCGCGCTCGATTTCAATAGTTACACCCCGCAGAGCGACCACCGGGGCCGCGTTCGTTCCGTACGCCTTGGTGAGATCGCAAGCGCGGATGGCAACGCGGTGATCCGAGGATGTCGAGGATGCTTGCGGCACAGGTTTCTGATCCACGAAGAGGCTGAAGATTGGAAAGCTGGCCTCGCGGCGGCAGGGAACAATTGGCTCAAATATGGTCGCGCAATGCTATCGCCGCAAGAGCACCAGGCAGCGAGCGAAGTCTGCCGCGGTTGGCCCGCTGCGGTATCATTGACGTAGCGCAGGATTTTCGGCGATGATCGACCACCACAGGCAACTATGCAAATTCTCAACGAACTGAAACATCGTTTCGAAGAAGCCCTCGCGCCGTTGGCGGGCGAGACGACCGAGCTGGTCGACATGGTCCGGCTGAGCCAGGATCCGAAATTTGGCGATTACCAGGCGAACTGCGCAATGCCGCTGGCCAAACAGCTTGGTCGGCCACCACGCGACGTGGCCGCCGAGATCGTGTCGCGACTAGATGTGGTGGACCTCTGCGAGCCGCCGGAGATCGCCGGTCCAGGCTTTATCAACCTCCGACTGCGGAGCGATTGGCTGGCGCGCGAGGTCGAGCGGGCAATTGCCGACGAGCGCCTGGGCGTCGCGCACGTGGCCGAACCGCGGATGTACCTCGTCGATTACTCGGCGCCGAACGTTGCCAAGCCGATGCACGTGGGACATATCCGCTCGACCGTGATCGGCGACGCGCTCTACCGCACGCTGGTGTTCCTCGGACATCGTGTGGTCGGCGACAACCACCTGGGGGACTGGGGCACGCAGTTCGGGATGATTTTGTATGGATACAAGCACTTCGTCGACCGGGCGGCATACGAGCAGAACCGCGTTGGCGAGTTGGCGCGGCTCTATCGTCTGGTTCGCCAACTTGTCGACTATCACGACGGCCGCGGCGCGTTGCCACAGTTGGAAGCCAAGGTGGCGCGACTCGAGCGGGAATTCGAGGCGCAACGAGCGGCGTTGGCGGGCATCGACGCGAACGAAGTCAAGCAGGCCGAGAAATCCGCGCGACAGGTGGAGCGGGCGCTCGCCGAGGCGCGCGAAGAACTCGCCGCATTGCGCGGCAAGTTAGCAGACGTCGCAAGTGATCCAGTGTTGGAGCGACGCGCCGCCGAGCACCCCTTAATCGGCCAGGCGGTGCTCCAAGAGACCGCCCGGCTGCACGAGGGAGACGCCGAGAACGTGGCATTGTGGCGCGAATTCCTGCCGGCGTGCATGGCCGACATCGAGCGGATCTACCGCCGCCTACAGGTTAAGTTCGACGAAGTGCTCGGCGAGAGTTTTTATCACAATCGGCTGGCCCGCGTCGTAGCCGACTTAGAGACCAAAGGCCTGGCCCGCGAGAGCGGCGGCGCCACCTGCGTTTTCCTGGACGGATACGACACGCCGATGATCGTGCGCAAGCAGGATGGTGCGTTCCTGTACGCCACCACCGACCTGGCGACAATACAATATCGGATTGAGAAATGGCAGCCGCATGCGATCCTGTACGTCGTCGATCACCGGCAGAGCCGGCACTTCGGGCAGCTTTTCGCGGCCGCGCGCGCGTGGGGCTATCGCGACGTGGAGCTGGCGCATGTGAACTTCGGCACGGTGTTGGGCGAAGATGGTCGGCCGTTCAAGACGCGAGCCGGCGAAACCGTGGGCCTGGAAGCGCTGCTCGACGAAGCCGTCGAGCGGGCCTTGAAGATTGTCACCGAGAACGACGAGACGAAGCCGACGGGCGCCGAGCTGTCGGCGGACGAACGGCGGCGCGTGGCCGAGGCGGTTGGAATTGGCGCGATCAAATACGCTGACCTGTCGCAGAACCGGACCAGCGACTACACGTTTAGCTACGACAAGATGCTGGCGATGCAGGGGAACACTGCCACCTACATGCAATACGCCCACGCGCGGATTCGCAGTATCTTTGCGCGGGGTGAAAAGCAGTATGGAGCGGAGCTACTATCGCGCGCAACGGTCGGCGCGATTCGGCTCGGCGAATCGGCCGAACGAGCGCTAGCAGTCGAGTTATTGCGGTTCGCCGAGGCGCTGGAGATGGTCGTTGCCGACTACCGGCCCAACCACTTGACGAGCTATCTGTTTGAGCTCGCGGGCAAGTTCTCGACATTTTATGAGGAGTGCCCCGTCTTGCGCGCCGAAACGCCCGAACTGGTGCGCAGCCGCTTGCTGCTCTGCGACGTGACGGCCCGCGTGCTCAAACAGGGCTTGAACCTGCTAGGCATCGAGGCGGTGGAGCGGATGTAGAGGTCGGTGGTACAATCAAAGAGATGCCACGCCTATTCGGAGAATGACCTTATGCCCCGCTCTCTCAACAGCATCGACCCCTACGTCGAAGACCAAGGCTACTGGCGCGACTTTCACCTTCGTTTCTTGAACGCCTGCGCAGATGCACTTGCCGAAGCAGTGCCAGAGAGCTACGAGCCACGCCTTGAAGAGGAGATAAAGCTCATTAGCCATGGCGTCGAGGAAGTGGCCGTTCGAAAAGCGCTTCCTGACGTGGCGATCTTAAGAGGCGATAGTGTTGAGCCCTCCGGTAGAGGAGGGGGAGGTGTCGCCACACTGGAACCGGTAACCGTCGAATTGCCAGTCGTGGCAGAAGTCCGTGAAGCATGGATCGAAATCTACCGCAGGCCAGGCCGAGAGCTTGTGACGGTGATCGAGGTACTCTCGCCAAGCAACAAAGACGACCGCGATCGCGAGTTGTACCTGGCGAAGCGAAACGCGTTACTGATTCAAAAGGTTCACCTTGTCGAGCTCGATTTCCTACTGCGCGGAGAGCGGCTGCCGATGCGCCGGCGGCTACCGACCGGCGACTTTTATGCCCTAGTCTCTCGGCACGAGCGCCGTCCCAAATCCGACGTCTATGTGTGGCGACGTGATGAGCCGCTGCCGCCGATTCCAATCCCTCTGAAGGCGCCGGACCCCGATGTCACTCTTGACCTTGCAGCAGTCTACAAGACCGCATACGAGCGTGGACGGTACGCTAAGAGCATTGACTACAGCAGGCCACTGCCGGAATAGGGCCTGTAAGAAATCTTGTGTCAACCTTCGGGAAAGTGAAAATGTTGGCGGTTGACACGGAGTCTTTTACAGGAGTGCTAGCATGGATGCTGGATTGCGAGATCGTGCGGAGGAGTTGGCCCGAGAAATGGCGGATGGGATCAGCACCCAGCAAGAGCTGAGCGCCATGCTGCAGCTGCTGTCCAAGACGATGATCGAACGGATGCTGGACTCGGAAATGGACGTGCATCTCGGTCGGAGCGGGCTGAGGGTCGGCGGCGACAGCTCGTCAGCCAGCGAGGTCTTGTGCGAGGCGGCGCTGCCATCCGCCGCCGACGGCGATACGGCGCCCGCCACGCCGCCATCATTATCTCCTATTTGTTCGTGGGCCGACGGTGTGTTGCCCTTCTTGGGCGATAGCCCACGCCCTCGTCGTTTGGGTTAGCGGGCGACCGCGAAGTCTGGCCGCTCTGCGCCTTGGCGTCGTGGCGGTTCTGTTTCGCCGCACTTATCGCAGCCGATCGAGCCGCTCGCTTCTTCCCCGGCCCGCCGCGGATGTGATCCCCCTGCGTCTGTTCGCGGAGCGACTCGTTGGCGCGGTTGCGGCGCTGGTCCAAGGCGGCCTTCGGCGGCTGGGCAGGGAGCAGGCAGTCGCAGCCGTTGCCGATGAGGTCCTGGCGCCCAGCTTGCTCCAGCGCGCGGCGGACTTCGAAGTAGTTTTCGGGCTTGAAGAATTGCAATAGTGCCCGCTGCAGCTTGCGGTCGCGGAGGTGCTTGGCGATGTGGACCGGCTTTTTGGTGAACGGGTCGAGACCCGTGTGATACATGCAGGCTGCGATGTCGAAGGGGCTAGGGATAAAATCCTGCACCTGGTCGGGCTTGTAGCCGTTGCGCTTGAGGAACAGCGCCAGGTCGATCATCGCATTCAGGTCGCTGCCCGGATGGCTGGCGATGTAGTAGGGGATCAGGTATTGCTTCTTCCCCGCCCGCTTGCTGGCTTGTTTGAATTCGCGGTCGAATTCGATAAAGTCCTCATTGTCCGGCTTCTTCATCAGGCCCAGTACCGTCGCGTCGGTGTGCTCCGGGGCCACTTTGAGATACCCGCCGACGTGGTGCTCGGCCAGCTCGCGCATATACACCGGATCGCGGCGGGCGAGATCCATGCGGATGCCGCTGGCGACGAGCACTTTGCGCACGCCAGGTTCCTCACGGGCTGCGCGCATCAGATCGAGCAGCGGCCCGTGGTCGGTGCCCAGCAGCTTGCAGATCGTTGGATGCACGCACGACAGCCGCCGGCAGACTGCCTCGACTTCGGGGCGCGTGCAGCGCATCTCGTACATGTTCGCCGTCGGCCCGCCGATGTCGCTGATCACCCCTTTGAAGTCCGGATCGGCGGTCATCTTGCGGATCTCGGCAAGCACCGATTCCTGGCTGCGGCTCTGGATGATCCGTCCCTCGTGCGCCGTGATCGAACAGAACGTGCAGCCACCGAAACACCCGCGCATGATCTGGACGCTATCTTTGACTACCTCGAAGGCCGGGATCTTCTCGTCGCCGTAGCTGGGATGCGACTTGCGCGTGTAC
The DNA here is from genome assembly GCA_040901795.1 of Pirellulales bacterium. GTDB lineage: Bacteria > Planctomycetota > Planctomycetia > Pirellulales > JALHPA01 > JBBDYH01. The sequence goes on along the minus strand of JBBDYH010000029.1, from coordinate 31,153 downwards.
GGCAGACCATAGACGCGGTCCATCTCCATTTGGGATAGCGGAAACGCCGGCGGATTCACGACCACGGCTTCGAGGCCGTGATACTGCACCAGCCGGCGGGCGTTGTAGGGGTTGGTCTCGTTGTGTGCGATCTTGGTCATCTCGCAGAAGGCGAGCGCGTCACGGACAACCGTGTCGTAGTCGGGAAGGATAATCGTGTCGGCGCGGAATGATGAATGATGAATGATGAACGATGAATCAACGCAGCCACCGGTCTCCTTGTCTCCTTGTCTCCCTGTCTCCTTGTCTCCGTGTCTGGTCTGAAACTCCGGCACCGCCTCCTTCGCTCCCAACCGGTAACACACGCCACGGAGGTCGCGTAGCTCCCGGATCGTCGCACCCTTCTTCAGCCGGTGTGCGATCTCGATGATCGGCCGCTCGCCCATGCCGAACACGACCAGATCCGCCTTGCAGTCGAGAATGATCGGCCGGCGGACCTTGTCGCTCCAATAGTCGTAGTGTGCAATCCGCCGCAGGCTCGCCTCGACTCCCCCGGCGATCACCGGCACTCCCTTGTACGCCTCGCGCGCCCGCTGGCAATAGGCCAACGTCGCGCGGTCGGGCCGCCGACGGATCCGCCCGCCGGGTGAGTAAGCGTCGTCGTTGCGGACCTTGCGGTTGGCGGTGTAGTGGTTGATCATCGAGTCCATATTGCCAGCCGAGATGGCGAAGAATAGCCGCGGGCGGCCAAACGTCCGCCAGGCGTCACACGAGCGCCAATCGGGCTGGCTAAGAATCGCCACGCGGTAGCCTTCCGCCTCCAATAATCGGCCGAGCAAGGCCATGGCGAAGCTGGGGTGATCGATGTAGGCGTCGCCGGTGACAAAAACGATGTCCACTTCGTCCCAGCCGCGCGCCAGCATCTCCTCGCGCGTCATCGGCAGCGGCGGCGCGGCCGGCTGCGCAAGCGGAAAGACGGGCGGATCAACAATCGGAAGCGAGGAAAGCACGGGCAAGGCGAGAATCTGAGAAAAGCGGCATGCAGGTCACTCGGGCGGCAGTCTTCAGTGTACGCGGCCCGGTCGCCCGGGGACAGGCAGCCAATTTGGCAATAGTGGCGCTTATATCCTCCCTGGTTGTCTCAACGGCTTGTGCAAACTACGATTCCTAGAACGGATCGAGGTTAGGCAGGGGCCGTCAGAAAGAGGAAAACCGCCGATGCCATCAGTGACCATTGCACAAATCGATGAACGACTTCAGCGTCTGCCGCGCGAAAAACTCGCCGTGGTCTATGATTTCGTCTCTTATTTATTGGAGCGCGACGTCGCCGATCTCTTGACCGCCGGCAATTCCAGTGCTCGCGATACCATGTTGGCCTCCGAGGCCGTTTTGCGGCGTGATTGGGACCGTCCTGAAGAGGATGCCGCATGGGCGCATTTGTAAAAGGCGATGTCGTCGTTGCACCGTTTCCATTTTCGGACCTTAGCGCAGCGAAAAAGCGTCCGGCATTGGTGGTAGGCGGCTTGACGGGTGATGATGTCATCCTCTGCCAGATCACCAGTCAAGCGGTTGCGGACGGTTATGCAATCCCACTTCTGGATCGCGATTTTTCCAGCGGCAATTTGCGTCAACCGAGCAATATTCGGCCGAATCGGCTGTTCACGGCCGAGAGCAGCATCATCCTGTATCGCATCGGAAGCGTCACGCCGTCCAAGATGCAGGAAGTCTTTACGATGCTCGTTCAGATCCTCTCAAGTTGACTTGCGGTCGGTCGTTGCTGCGCGGCGAACCGCGTTGGCGCCGACTTCGAAACTGGGGGTCATCCTCTGCGCTGGCGATGGTATAATGGACTCTGCCGGCAAGTTCCTCGATTTAACGGATAAGCTAGCATGTTTGCAAAGCTTCTGCCGCTCTTAGCGATTGCGTTTTTCGGTGGCATCGCACTTCGGGCCGACGAACCCGCCCAACCGCCAACCAAGGATTCCCCTCCGGCCTCGAACAAAGACTACGGCGGGACTCGCGGGACGGATCAGATACCCGCACCGAAAAACTCGTCCAGCGAGAAAGTGGCGGCCAAATCCATCGATGCGACACACGAGGAGATCAGCCGCTGGATCCAGCAGCTCGATAGCGACGAATACTGGACGCGGGAAGACGCCAGCAAGCGGCTGTTCCGTGCTGGCCAATCGGCCGTTGCCGCGCTCAGCGAAGCCGCCCGGTCGCCAAAACTCGAAGTCAGCACGCGTGCGGTCGGCGTGCTGGCGCAATTCCTTGCACTGGATGATCCTCAGGTCGAATTGGCGGCCGAGACGGTGCTCGAAGAGATTTCGGCCAGTCGTGTAACCTCCGCTGCGGCGCGGGCAGACACGGCGCTTGAGGGCTATCGCGGCAGCCGTCAAGACCGTGCTTTGACCAAGCTGCGTGAACTGGGCGCCTCGGTGGCGGCCTCGGCGCTCTCCAACGGCGAAATTGCGATGGTCCAGATTACGATCGGTGAAGGGTGGCGCGGCGTCACAGACGATCTCGCCGAGCTCAAGCGAATTCCCTCGCTGAAAGGACTGAGCATCTACGAGGGGAGCGTCGACGATAGCGCATTGAAGTACCTAACCGCGCTCAAGCAGCTTACCTCTTTGGAACTGTTCGGCACGGGCATCAGCGACCAGGGGATCGAACGGCTGACAAGCTCGCTTGCGCCGAGTACGAAGATCGACCGCCGCAAGGGGGGACTCTTGGGTGTCAGCGGCGACCCCAACGCTCGCGGGGGCGGCTGCCTGGTGGCCAGAGTCCAGGCGGGTACCGCGGCCGACAAGGCCGGAATTCAAGTCGGCGATGTCATCATCCAGTTCGAAGGGAGAGAAGTCACTGATTTCACGGGTTTGACTCAACTGATCAGAGCCAAAGGAGGCGGCGAGACGGTCGAATTGGAGATCGAGCGGCAAACTCAAGTCGGGGAAGAAATCAAGAAGCAACGCCTCACTAAGAAAGCCACGCTCGACCGGTGGAAGAATCCCGTGGCACTGAACGTGATTCAGAGCGGCGACGTCGAGATTATTATTGGGCGGTAACTCGCTCGTTAACAGGCTGCATTTTAGTTTCTGACGACCATGATTCATCTGACACCAGAACAACGACATTCGCTTCGTGACTCCGCCACTCCGATCTGTGCCCTTGATCCGGAGACGAGAAAAGAGTACGTGATCATGGAGCGCGACGCTTTCGAGAAGATCAAGCGCGTGCTCGACGTTGATGAAATCGATCCTTCCCATTTTGAGTTTGAAGAAATCGACGTTACGGTCGATGTGCCTCGCGAACTGTGAAGATACTTTCTCGATTTCCCTTTAGCGATAAATTCGCCTCGATTTCGTTTCAAAACTCGGTGGTCGAGCTGAACCGTTCCAGATTGTCGTCTGGGTCAGCATCTCGACAGGGCGGGCCGCCTCGCGGATCTTTCCAGCATTTCTGGATACCGGTCACAATGAGACGTTTTCCATTTCCGCGCAACAGCTTCGTGATTGGGCGGGGATCGACTATACAGAATTGCGGTTGCTCCCTGGAGTCCGGATCGGGAAACACTTACTTCCGCGTTGTGAAGCTAGTTTGTCCTTGCATCGAAATGTAACCACTAAGAGAACGCTATCTGGCCGGGCTCCATTCGAAATGGCCACTCCCAGTGGAATCAACATCCAGCACCCCGACAATTCGACTCGGCTGCCAATCCTTGGGATGCGCGGTATCATTGAGAACCGTCTTCGACTTGTCGTCGATGGCAAGCGCAGGGACATCTCGTTGAGCTCGACCTGGTAAGCGCACCATGTTTCACTTGCGTTTCGCGAAGATCATTCTATTCGCCCTCGCAGCGGCAATCGTTGGTGTACCCTCCGCCGGCCTTGCCGCCGAGCCGCCGCGCATCGAGTTCGAGATCGTCACCGAACAAGGCCTGACGCCGGTCACTACGCAGAAGTGGTACAAAACGCTCACCGATCTCAAGGTTGCCGGCTTGCGCATCCGCGGCGAGACTTCGGGCGATCAGCCGAAAATCGACGAAACCGGCGTCAAGGACCGGCGCGTCTTTCGAGTGACCGGACGGATCGACTCTCGAGGCACGCTCATCGTCCCCGGCGGCCGGTTCACAACCGCCGATGCACCGAAAATCGCGCGCTGGATTCACGAGCTCAGCAACAATGGCGTCGCAGGCGTCACCGAGCGCAAAGTTGCGTTCGGCCTGACGAAGGGCCAGCTTGCGGAAGTGACCAAAGATCTCACTCGGCCGGTCGCCTTCTCGACCAAGGGCATCAAGCCGACCGATGCCGTGCAGCAGATCGTGGCATCGCTGAGGCTGAAGGCGACCCTGGACGACGAGACCAAGCGCACCCTACTCGCCGACGAGCCGGTGCGCGATGAACTAGAGGGATTGTCGAGCGGGACGGCGCTCGCGGCACTTTTGCGACCGGCGGGCGCGGCGCTCGTTCCCCTGAAGCCGGACGGCGAGCCAGTGCAGTATCGTTTAATCGCGGCGCAAAGCGCGACGGAGATCTGGCCGGTCGGCTGGCCGCCGAAACAACCGCGCGGGAAAGTCGCCCCAAAGCTCATTGAGCTGTTGAACGCCGAAATCGATGGCTTCTCGGCCGCCGAAGCGATCGAGGCGATTCGTGGCCGGCTTGGCATGCCCCTGCTGTTCGACCACAACAACCTGGTGCGTCATCGCATTGATCTGGCGACGCCGATCACCGTACCCGCCAGACGAACTTACTACAGCAAGGTGCTCGACCAAGCGCTCTTCAAGGTGGGTCTGATGTACGAGCTGCGAGTGGATGAGAACGAGAAGCCGATTCTCTGGATTACGACGTTGAAGCGGTAGTGCTTTGGAGTGCGGCGACTCGTCGCCGCTTTGGATTTCAATACGGCGGATGACGTAAGCATGAGCGCGTCGCCGTGATATGTGGCGACTCGTCATTTGGCATGCAACGCCGTTCTGAAAAAGAAAGCGATGACGAGTCATCGCACTCCAGAGACGTCCCTGTCACGGCGTCCACAGTCGTGCGGCGGATTCGTTCGCGCCTCCCGCGCCGATCCGCCGCGCCTTGATGCGCACGTACGGCGCAACGTACCGGCTGCGATGGCCAAACGCGCCCGCCTCGGCGTCCGATTTTGCGTGCCGCGGCTCGATCAGGTCTTCGATCACGAAGCCCGCGCGGCACAGGCCGCCGAGCATTTCTTCCCAGCGGTGCAGGTACTCAAGCGTCCCCGGCTCGCGGTGCTGGCTGCCGACGACCGCCGGGAGCGGCCCTTCGCGGTAATACGGCTCGACCAGCTCGTAGCCGCGGGGACTTGGCCGTACGTCGGCCTGCAAACTTGCCGGCTGCTTGTGTTGGCTGATGTACCAGCCGCCGCAAACGACCACGCGCGCCACCTCCCGATAAACGCGGCCGACATCCGGGATATAGCACGTGCTCACCGGCTGAACGACGACATCAAATTCAGCCTCGCCAAGCATGGAGAGATCCTCCATTGAGGTTTCGATCGCACGGATGTTCAATCCGCGTTCGGCGGCGACTTCACGATCAAGCGCTAACATCGCTGGGCTCAAATCGACCACGGTGACGATGGCTCCGGCCGCGGCATACAGCGCGCTCTGCCGCCCGCCGCCGGCGGCCAAACAGAGCACACGCTTGTCGTCGATGGATGCGCCCAGCCAGCCATCAGCGTTAATCGCGGCCAGCGCGTCGGCGAATTCCTCGTCTTGCGCCGGCTTGGTATGCCGCTGTCGACCGCGCACGAGCGCGTCCCACGCGCGGCGATTGTGAGCTTCATGGGACATCGCTGGGGATGGTTGCGGTTCGCTACAAAGGAGACCGGGGGATACGCAGGGAGATGGGGAGATACGGAGGGAAATAAGAATCGCTAACAATAGTAACCCGACGCGTAAGCGAGGCCGAATCTGCCGGTTCCTCGCTCACGCTTCGGGTTACTGTGTGCCGGTTGTGTTAGCGGTTCTAAGGGGATGATCCCGCGTATCCCCCTATCTGCTCCCCCATCCCCTTATCTCCAGTTATTTCGCCAAGCGAATGAATTGCTCAATGCGCTCGAGTCCCGCTTCAAGCGTTTCCAGCGCCGTTGCGAACGACAGTCGCGCGTAGCCTTCGGCGCCGAAGGCCGAGCCCATGACCGTGGCTACGTTCTGCTGCTCCAACAGCGCCAGGCACCACTCGGATGAGGTGTTACATCTCGCCCCGTTATAGGTTTTCCCGAGGTGCCGGCGGATGTTCATAAATGCATAAAAAGCACCGGCCATTTCGGGGCACGAGACGTCCGGGATCTCCGCGATCCGCCGCCGCACAAATTCGCGCCGCCTGGTGAATTCGCGGAGCATGTCGTCGACGCACCCCTGCGGGCCCTCGAGCGCCGCCAACGCCGCGTACTGGCTGATCGAACAGGGATTGCTCGTCTCCTGACTTTGCAGATCGGCCATGGCCTTCGCCACGTTCAATGGCGAGAGCGTCCAGCCGATCCGCCAGCCGGTCATCGCGTACGCCTTGCTGACGCCGTTGACGACGACAGTCCGCTCCTGCAAGCCGGGCCGCACGGTCGCAAAGCTGGCAAAGCGGTTGTCGCCGTAAATCAAACGCTCGTAGATCTCGTCGCTGATTACCGTGATATTCCGTTCGACTACCACGTCCGCCAACGCCCTCAGGTCCTCCGGCGAATACATTGAGCCTGTCGGGTTACTCGGCGAGCAAAGTAACAGAATCGTAGTGCGCGGGGTGATCGCGCGGCGAAGTTGCTCGGGTGTGAGCCGGAAGTTATCGGCTTCGTTCGTCTCAACGATCACCGGCTTGGCGCCTGTCAACTTGACAAGTTCGGCGTAGCTCACCCAATACGGCGCGGGAATGATCACCTCGTCGCCGGGGTTGCAGAGCACCGTGAAAACGTTGTGCAGCGAGTGCTTCGCGCCGTTGGACACGACCACCTGCTGCGGCGAATACTCCAGCCCGTGCGCTTTCTTATAGCTTGCCGCGATGGCCTTCTTCAGCTCGGGGATGCCGCTGGCCACGGTGTAGTGTGTGTGGCCCGCACGCATGGCTTCCGTGGCGGCCTGGCAGATATGCGCCGGTGTGGTGAAGTCGGGCTCACCCACGCTAAAGTCATAGACGGTTTTGCCGGCCGCAGCGAGCTCTTTGGCCTTGGCGGCCATCGCCAGCGTGGCGGACGGCTCGAGCGATTGAACGAGACGCGATATAGAGGGCATGGCAAGCTTCTCACGTGGTCGCGTCTCTCCGAGACGCGAATGCGAGTCTCGGAGAGACTCGCCCACGTGCGAGAGGCCGCTTGATTTTCATTGCTCCAAGCTCGACAATCATAGTTTCTACAAGGTTCGCTTCCAAGCGTCCTTGGGACACATCTCGCAGGCTTGACGCACGCGCATGGCTCGTTCTCGCATCGGTATCTGGCTCGTTGGCGCCAAGGGTGGCGTCGCTACCACCGCGATGACGGGCCTCTTGGCGCTGCAAAAGGGGCTAATTGGCAACGCCGGCTTGATCAGCACCACTCCGCGGTTTGGCTCCTTGGAGCTCGTCGATTGGAGCGACTTTGTCGTCGGCGGACACGATATTCGCGGCGGTCGGCTCTACGATGAAGCGCTGCGGATGTATACCGAGAGCCGGGCGATCGACTTTGGCATCTTGGAAAAGTGCCGCGGCGACTTTGACCAGATCGAGAAGAACCTGCGGCCGGGCACGCTGGTCAACGTCGGCTCGACGATCCGCACGTTCGCCACCGAAGACCTGCAGTCGCGAAGCGAGACTCCGCGCGAAGCCATCGAGCGCGTGCAAAACGACCTGCGGCAGTTCGCCTCGACGAACCAGCTAGCGCATGTCGTCGTCGTCAACATTTCCTCGACGGAGCCGGCGGTCGATCCAGCCTCGCTGCCCCCCCGCTGGGCCGACCTCAACAAGCTAATCGACCAGGGCAACTGTCCGCTGCCGGCCAGCTCGTTGTACGCGATCGCGGCGTTGGACCTCGGCCTGTCGTATATCAATTTCACGCCGTCGCTCGGCAGCACGCCGCTGGCAATTCAGGAGTTGGCCGTCGATCGCGCTGCCCGCCATTACGGTTACGACGGCAAGACGGGCGAGACGCTGCTCAAGAGCACGCTGGCCCCGATGTTCGCCAAGCGGAATCTGGAGGTCATGAGCTGGGTGGGCCACAACATCTTTGGCAATATGGACGCCAAAGTGCTCGACGACCCTGTCAACAAGCAGAGCAAGGTCACGAGCAAGGATCGGCTGCTGGCAAAGATCCTGGGCTACTCGCCACAAACACTGGTCACGATTGAGAATATCTCCAGCATGGGCGATTGGAAGACGGCCTGGGACCACGTCCACTTCCGCGGATTTCTGGGCACACCGATGACTTTCCAGTTCATCTGGCAGGGTTGTGACTCACTTTTGGCCGCGCCGTTGGTCCTCGACCTGGTACGACTCACCGAGCGCTCCTGGCGAAACGGCGACACGGGCGTGCTCACCTTCCTCGCCCCCTTCTTCAAAAGCCCGCTGGGCACCGACGAGCACGATTTTGGCTTGCAGTTTCAGATGCTCGAAGCGTGGATTGCCGCGGTCGAGCGGCGGTCCGCCGAGAGTTCTTGACTAAAGCGAGGGGCCGCACCGCACAAAAAAAACCGCCGGCGTCTCGCCGGCGGTTTGGTGTCCTGCTTGGTTCGCTGCGCTTTTTAGCTGCGGCGGCGGCGAAGCGCCACGATCAGGCCGAGCAATCCTGCACCTGCCAACGCGAACGTCGAGGGTTCCGGTATCGCGACACCCAGCAATTCGACTTCGGCGATCTGCATGCTGTTGGCCGCCACCGGATCCTTGACCGTCGGGAATACTAAGCGGTAGCTCGTATAGGGAACTAAGTTGGCGAACGTTACCGTTTGCAGGAAATCGGTCGCCGGGTTGATCGGCGTGGTGCCGCTGAAAGGCGCGCTGGTCAGGTTTCGGCCGGTCGGCAGTGCCAATGTCCCACTAGAGATTGGAATCCAGGGTCCTCCGACGCCCGTCACAGAGCCTGCGAGCGCGTAGCTGGCCGGATCGCGCGGTTCGGCATCGTTCGCCGTATAAAGTCGCAAGCCGGTCACAACGGTCCCGCCGATCGTGGAACCAAGCGTTGGGGTCACAATCAAACCAGTATTCAATTCGGAGGTAGCCCCCGTGGGTTCGCCGAAATTGAGATACTTGATTCGTTGGTTATTGATGGCATTTGCTACCGGTTCGCCGCCGGGAGACGAGCCAACAGTACCGTCCAGATCGACGGGGACAATCGCATCGCCCGGAGCAGTAACATCTGATTGGGCGTGAACCGCCGATGCGAATCCCAATACCGCCCCAATAACAACCGCGCGCGTCAGAAGCTTCGTCATAGTGGTGTCCTAGCTGACTCTCGATGGCCGGAACTCAACCCGCGATTACCTGCGCAGGTTGGCCAATTGCTCTGTCTTTACAGGTCGTACTCTAATTGAGCATTTCCGGAAAAGCAAGGATTTTGCGCGCAAAAGGAATTCTCCGCAATTATTTCTTGCATTCGGTGGCCAGCGTCCGCGCGTCGTTTGCTTTGACCAGCGATAGCGGGGTGAAAGAATCGGCCCTAACCGGCTATGGCCGCTTGACTTGGGAAAATTGTTTCCACCGCAAATCCGATTCGAAAAGTCTAGCGCCATACTGCACTTCCGCCAGCACCGCAGCTACTGATCGGGTGGCAAGCTCATGCATATTGGTAGCCACGCTCGGGTCCGCGCCCGAATCTGCCATCGGCTGGTTCAGGACGACGCCCGCGACCGATAGCCCGTCCTTGAAGGTCGCCGCGGTGATCAGCGTTTGCAACGCCTGATTGATGGCCCCGATGCGGTTCGGCACGACGACCACCAGTGAGTAGGCGAGGTCGTAGGCCAGATCCGCGTTATACTCGTCTTCGGTGATGGGCGACATGAGGCCGCCCGCCCCTTCAATCAGCACGAAATCGCTGCGATCCTGCCAATAACGAACGCCGGTACGCAACAGCTTCGCATCGACGCGGCGACCTTCTTTGGCGGCGGCCAAATGGGGCGCCAAGGGAGCGCGGAACATCTGCGGGCAGACACGGTCGAGAGCGCCAGGCCGACCAGCAGCTTTCCAGAGCGCTTCGGCGTCGTCTGATACTAGTCGGCTGCGCTTCTTCCGGCAACCGGTGGCGACGGGTTTGTATACTCCGACGGTGTGTCCCTGCTCGTAAAGGGCGCGGGCGATGAGCGCCGCGACGTAGGTTTTGCCGACGCCGGTGTCGCTGCCAGTGATGAAGAGCCCTGCAGGTTTTCGCGCCATGCCCGTTAGCGTATGATCAACTGCGCGGGTTGAAAATGGGGCTGAAAGACGACAACAAAGGTTGAATGCCGAACAACCGCTCCTTGACGACGCTTGGTCTGATCCAAATGAGCTGCGTTGCCGACAAGCAAGCCAACGTGGAGAAGGCTCTTGCGCGCATCGGGGAGGCCGCCACGGCGGGGGCAAACGTCGTTTGTTTGCAAGAGCTGTTCGCCGGGCCGTACTTTTGCCAAAGCGAGGATCATCGGCAGTTTGACCTGGCCGAGCCGATTCCGGGGCCAACCAGCGCGGCCTTGGCCGCGGCGGCGAAACAGTATGACGTGGTAATTGTCTCGTCGCTCTTCGAGCGCCGCGCGCCGGGCCTGTATCACAACACCGCGGTGATCTTCGATGCCGACGGCAGCACGGCAGGCATCTACCGCAAAATGCACATCCCCGATGACCCGCTGTACTACGAGAAATTCTATTTCACACCCGGCGATCTCGGTTTCAAGTCGATGGAGACGCGGGCGGGCAAGCTAGGCGCCTGCGTGTGCTGGGACCAGTGGTATCCGGAAGCGGCGCGCTTGACCGCCTTGGCCGGCGCCCAAATCATCTTTTACCCGACAGCAATCGGCTGGCTGCTCGATGAGAAGGAGGAGTACGGCGAAAGCCAACACAGCGCCTGGGAGACGATGATGCGGAGCCATGCGATCGCCAATGGCGTGTTCGTGGCCGCAGTAAACCGCGTCGGCCGCGAAGGAGGCATCGAGTTCTGGGGCGCGTCGTTCGTCGCCGATCCCAACGGCAACATCATCGCTCGTGCTTCGCACGATCGTGAAGAAACGCTGATCATCGAGTGCGACGTCGAGCGGATCGACGTGGTCCGCACGCATTGGCCGTTTTTGCGCGATCGGAGGATTGACGCCTACGGGGATTTGATGAAGCGGTATCTGGATTGATGAGACACTGCATGGATTCATCAACTCCGCGTTCGCTGGGATACAGAATGCCGGCGGAGTGGAACGCGCACGCCGCAACCTGGCTGGCCTGGCCGCACAAGGAGGCGAGCTGGCCGGGCAAGTTCGAGCCAATCCCACGCATCTACGCGGAACTGGTCAAGGCACTGGCGCCCTTCGAGCACGTCAACATCCTGGCAGGCGAGCCATATTTAGTGCAGCAGGCACAGGCGCTCATCGGCAATGTGTTGAACGTCACCTTTTGGGGGATTCCTACCAATGATGCCTGGATTCGTGACCACGGGCCGACGTTTTTGCTCGGCCCGCCGGATCAGCCGCCGGCCTTGATCGACTGGGGCTACAACGCCTGGGGGGGCAAGTACCCGCCGTTCGAGCTGGATGACGTGGTGCCCCAGCACATTGCTCGGCTGCAATCGCGGCGAGTTTTCGAACCGGGAATTATCCTCGAAGGGGGCGCCATCGAAGTGAACGGCCACGGCACACTGCTCACCACCGAGCAGTGCCTACTGAACCCCAATCGCAACCCTCAGCTTTCGCGGGCCGCCGTTGAGCGCTATTTATGCGACTACTTTAACGTCACCAATATCCTCTGGCTCGGCCGCGGCATCGAGGGGGACGACACCGATGGCCACATCGACGAATTGGCACGGTTCGTCAATCCCACCACGGTTGTCGCGCCTTTGGAGGACGACGAGCACGACGCCAACTACGAGCCACTTCGCGAGAACTTCGATCGACTCAAGTCGATGCAGGATCAAAACGGCCAGCCGATCGAAGTGGTGCCCCTGCCGATGCCGCGCGCGATGTTCTACGAAGGGCAGCGGCTGCCGGCGTCGTACTGCAACTTCTACATCGCCAACGGCGTAGTGATTGCGCCGGTCTTCGAGGACCCGTCGGACGCGCCGGCGATGGATCTCTTGCGTTCACTGTTTCCGGGGCGGGAGGTAATTGAGCTGCCCGCCCGCGATCTGGTCTGGGGCCTCGGCGCATTTCACTGCATTACGCAGCAGGAGGCGGCGGTCGAAACGTCGCCCGAAACAAGCGACTCATACCAGGAGTACCTTGTTTCGCGAATGCTTGAGCAATCCGACGTCAATTTGTGATTCGACACTAGCCGCTTATTGGCCCAGGAGACGCTCGGCCGTCCGTCGAGGCATGTTCCCGCGTTTTGTAGAGGTATGTGGCCGCGGCGCCGCCTGCGAAGGCGAGCACTATGACGAACAGCGCATGCCCCACGCGCGTGAAGTTGTGTTGTAGCGGATAGTCGATAACGGGTGTTGCGGGGCCCGCTGGCGCAGCACCATAAGGCGCCGGCGGCGCCGAACCGTATTCAGTCGTGCGGTAGCCAGCCCGGCTTCCTCCGTAGCCGGCTGGGGGCGGCGTCCGGGCCTCCGGTAGCCACTTGTTGTAGACATACACCAACAACCGAGTGGTCGCGAACGTGTCCATGGAGTCGTTTTGCAGACGCCACCGCGCATTTGGCCCGAGATTAACGTCGCCCGGCCAATGTGCCATCCACAGGTAAAGCCAGCCGAACAGGGCAAAGCCGACCCAAAACGCCTGCTTCGCGCCGCGGCGAAAGATCGCCGCCAGCACGGCAAACGAAATCACCGCCAGTGCCGCGGTGAACATCAGGCTCGCCAGATGTCGCTGGCGCGCACCAGCGCCGCGCAAGCCAGCGCGATGAAGGCGATCACACAAAGCATCGCACGGATTGAAATCGTCGGGCGGTACATGGCAGGCCTCGTGGTCGAGGAAAAAAGCGAGCGAGTGATCGGTGCATTTTATCAAACGCTGAGTAGCTCGACATGGTGGCGAACCGATTTCGCCAAATCGTGTCAATCCAATCGAATTTGTGCAGTCGTCGATCCTTCGGTGACCAACGGCACGCCCAGCACAAGCGCCGTTGCCAAGATCAAGCGATCGGCTCGAGCGCCGTGCATCTAGACGAGTTGCCCGCCCAACACCGCAATTTCGACCGAAATCGCCGTTAACTCAGAATCACTGATCCATTTCCCAAGGGCCAAGAATGGGCGACACAATGTCCTTCTGGTAGAGAACGCTGCCTTTGAGCGGATTGATGGTTTCCGTTTCATCCCTGATGGAGACCACTTGGGCGACTGGCTTTCCATGCTTCGTCACCACGATCGGTTGACCAGTGGCTGCTACTTCGTCGAGCAAGGCGAGGCACTTCGCCTTGAATTGGCTGGCCGGAACGATCTTGGCATTTTTGACCATAATAATATGCCTATATGCCGTGAAACCGACTTGCCAATCAGACGCTGGGGCCAGGCAAGCCTTAACCGCATGGTTAGCGCCGTGGCAAAAGACACTTCTATCCATCACGGAAAGAACACACCGCCGCGATGCGGACCTTGGTCCGCCTCGACCAGGCGTCGGAATTCCGCCGGATGCATCTCCGGCCCCACATACCACGGCGGAAGTTTTCCGGAAGGCAGATCGCTTGGTCGGTCGGTAATGCTCCAGCGAATCCTATCGCTTCGCCGTTCAAATGGCGCATCGATAACCAGCAGATAATGGCAGACGGGTGTGTCGGCGATGGTGCTGTTCACTTCCGATTGAGCGGTGCACGTGAAGATCGGCGGGCGGAACTTGGCTGCCGGCACCGTCGTAGGATCGGCGCCTCGCAATGCGTCAGCCAGCGGTCGCTCTTCCAAGTACGGCAACAGATCGATCGTCCACCGGTTAGGTCCCGGCAACCGCTTGTGCGCGCTGCGAAAGTTGTGCATCGCCGCGCCAAGCTGATACACGTTATTCTTGCAAACCGTCTCGTTGGCGGACTCTCGCGCCGAGTTCAAGGCCGGCAGGAGCAACCCCATCATCAGACCCATGATGCCAATCACGACCAATAGCTCGATGAGCGAGGCGCCGCATCGAAGGTGGCGTGACGGACGCATGGCTGGTTGGCTCAGTTTGCGGACATGATACTATCGCCCTAACACCGCCTTTGCCGCCGCCACAACCGCGTCGGTGGTAATGCCGAAGTGCTTGTACAGCGCGCTCGCCGGAGCGCTGGCCCCGTAGCCCGTCATCCCGACAAAGCGGCCGCCGAGACCAAGATAGCGCTCCCAGCCGAACTTCGCCGCCGCCTCGACGGCCACGCGCGCGGTTACTTGAGGCGGTAATACGCTCGATCGGTAAGCTTCGTCCTGCATCTCAAACAGCTCCCATGACGGCATGCTGACCACGCGCGCCTTACTCCCTTCGGCCGTCAGCCTCTCATACGCCTCGACGGCCAGCGAGAGCTCACTGCCGGTGGCCATCAGAATCACCTGTGGCTTGCCGCCCTCCGCATCGGCCAAGATGTAAGCACCCTTGGCAACGCCGGATGCCGCGGCGTACCTGGTGCGATCGAGCGTCGGCAGGTTTTGCCGTGTCAGAACCAGCGCCACGGGGCGATCCTTGAGCGGCATAATCGCCCGCCAGGCCTCGGCCACTTCATTGGCGTCGCCCGGCCGGAGTGTGATTAGATTCGGCACCGCGCGCGCCGCCGCCAGATGCTCGATCGGCTGGTGTGTTGGGCCGTCTTCGCCCAGGCCGATCGAGTCGTGTGTGAAGACAATGATCGGGTTGAGCCGCGTCAAGGCAGCCAGCCGCACGGCCGGCTTGCAGTAGTCGTAAAAGACGAAGAACGTCGCGCCATACGGCCGCAGGTGCGAGAGCGCCATCCCGTTGGCCGCCGATGCCATCCCGTGTTCGCGGATGCCGAAGTGGAAGTTGCGGCCGGCGTAGTTGTCGGTTGCGAAATCGCCGCCGGCTTCCGGGAATGTCAATAAAGTCATTGTCGACGGCGCCAGATCCGCCGACCCGCCGATCAGCCACGGCACGCGCTTGGCCACCGCGTTGAGCACCTTGCCCGAGGAGATGCGGCTGGCCATGCCCTTGGCGTCGGCTGGGAACGACGGGATGTCGGCGTCCCAGTCCTTGGGCAGCTCGCGGCGCTCCATCTGCCGCCATTGCTGAGCCAGCTCCGGATACTCCTGGGTATAGGCTGCGAATCGCTTTTCCCATTCACTCCGCGCCTTTTTCCCGCGCGCGGCCACGCCGTCGCGGAAGTGATCAATCACCTCCTCCGGCACAAGAAACTGCTCGTCCTCGGGCCAGCCATAGAACGCTTTGGTGGCTTTGATCTCGTTGGCGCCCAAGGGCGCGCCGTGCGCTTCGTGTGTATCGGCCTTGGTGGGGGCGCCGTACCCGATCACGCTGCGGACAATAATCATCGTCGGCTTGTCGTGCGTGTTGAGGAACTCTTCGTACGCGCCGTTGATCGCCTCGAGGTCGTTCGCATCGCTGATTTTCAGAACGTTCCAGCCCAGTCCTTCGAACCGGCGGCCGACATCCTCGCTAAACGCCAGCTCGGTATGCCCCTCGATCGTGATCTTGTTGTCGTCGTAAATCCAGCAGAGATTCGACAGTCCGAGATGACCGGCAATCGACGCCGCCTCATTGGCGACGCCTTCCATCAGGTCCCCGTCGCTGCACAGCACCCACACGTTGTAATCGAACAGGTGAAAATTGGGCCGATTGAAATGGGCTGCCAACCAGCGCTGCGCAATGGCCATACCGACGCTGTTGCCGCAGCCTTGGCCGAGCGGGCCGGTTGTGGTCTCCACCCCGGTGGTTTCAAACTGCTCCGGGTGGCCGGGCGTCCGGCTATGGAGCTGGCGGAACTTCTTGATGTGTTCCAGCGGCACGGCCAGCTCGCCGGTGGGCTTGCCGTTGTGATCGAGCTGGACCACCTGCGCCAAATGCAACAGGGAGTAGATCAGCATCGAGGCATGCCCGCACGAAAGCACGAACCGGTCGCGCCCCGGCCATGACGGCGCCGTGGGATCGTACCTCAAATGGTTCTGCCACAGCGTATAGGCGACCGGCGCCAGCGCCATCGGCGTTCCCGGATGCCCGCTGTTGGCCGCCTGGACCGCGTCCATCGACAGCGTGCGGATGGTGTTGATGGCGAGCTGTTCGATGGACGTGGAGGGACGCGACTCGGTGACAGACATGGCGATCGGGGTTGATTGACGTAGATAGTGAAGCGTAAAGGCTTTACAGCGACGAGGGCGCACGGGGAACGGCGCGATCATGAGTCTAAGGGGCACGGCGGGGGAGGTCAACGATGGTGGTCGGAGGATAGGGAGATTCGAAAATGCGATTTGGAGATGAGGCGAAAACGCCGTTTCGAGGGCAGGCCACGCTTCCCTGTCTCAATTGGTGCGCATGTGCGCGGGTCTTTTCGAAAAATAATTCAAATCACGGATTTTGCGCATCAATTCGACTCGCGGATCGCGGGCTATTGTGTGGAAGTTCCTGCCTCGTTGTGGTTTGCGGAAATCCTTTCCGAACGCGACGGAGGAATTGATGCGCTTTTGTTTGCGCCTTAACGTGCGCATCGTCGCTTGCCGGAGCGCCGCGAAGCGCAACGGAATCGAAGGCGCACCAGCTAAAGCTGAAACTCCAGCTCATAGTTTGCAATTGCTGAGGATCAGGACATGGCGCGCCTTCCGGCGCGAGATATGATCATTAGTATACAATATGACTGGCACAGTTGTCAAGGGATGTTTTGGCGGAACCGCCGCCACTATGGCCGGGTTGCCGAAGAAGGGTGGCCGGCGAAATCTTATCACGAGCCGGCCTTAACGCAGTTCCAGCGACCATTCATGGGCGCTGTCAATCCCCGCTACGCCTTCGGCGTTCGCCAATAGACTCAGCTCGCCCTCAATGAGATGCGGATCCCGGCTCACATGGAACCGCCACTTGCCTAGCTCTCCCCAATTGTTCACGGCCGATACCCATCGCTGCGCGGCCGCATGCTTGGCCTTATCGGTGTCGTTCTCAAAGCCCTTTACTTCCAGCACCAGCGTCAGGCCGTTCGCCAATCGAACGACGAAATCGGGTTCATAACCGTGGTCAATGCCCTGATAATCATACGGGATGACGAGGCCCAAGTGGTCGTTCCGTGCATAAAACTCCACGTGCGCGCTCGTCTCCAAGCGAAACGTGGTCGTGGCCTCCCAGGTGTCGGTGTCCAGAACGACCTGGTTGATATGACTTTTTCGGGTCCCACTGCATCGCCGCTTGGTTTTGAACTCGACATTCGCGGTACTGCCGGTAGCCTGGTAGCGGTTCAGCACCGGCAGCAGCGGCGGTTCCCCTTCCGAATCGTCGGGCAGAATGCCGTCGCTCAGCCGCTCTACGACACGCTCGACATACTTGCGCAGCCCAAGCTCACAAGCGTGAGCGCCATGGAAATCGACCTTTTGCTGAACGTACTCGGCGACGTACCGGTAAATCTGCGGAAAAAGCTGATGCCGCGACTGAAGCCGCAACACCTTCTGCTTTTTCTCGGAACCCGGAAGCGAGGCGCCGACCAGCCGGTCTAGAATCCGGCGCGTGATTTCAAACTGAATCGTTTGCAGGTGCGTCTGCCGATAGTACTTTTCGCGGTTCTGTTCCACCCAGCCGAAGCCTGTGGCCGATGACGGAGCGCCTTCCTGATAGCCCACGGTCGGCTGGACGAACGTGGCCGTTGGTTCGCGGTTCGGTTCAATGTCGAGCTTCGGCATGCCGTCGATGTCACAACGGATTAAATTCTGCCGCAACGCGACGGCATAACCCTCAACCACCGGGAAACGCATCTCCATATGCGCCCGATCAGGCAGCGCCATGACGTGGTTCTTCGGCGAGTCATCGGGCTCGCGCTGGCCCACCGGACGCCCCTTGAACGGAATGACCGAGAACGGGATCCCGTACACATCGACGTACTCTTCGGTCAATAGGCCGGTCGCCGGGTCAGGCGTGTAGTCGATCCGCCGCAGCCCGCGGCCGACCACCTGTTCGCAGAGCAACTGGCTGCCGAAAGCGCGCAGGCCGAGAATGTGAGTGACGTTGTTGGCGTCCCAGCCTTCGGTGAGCATGGCCACCGACACGACGCAGCGGACAAACTCTCCCGGTTGCCCGCGTTTACCCACCGTGGCCACCACGCGGCGTAGCTCTTCGCCGGCTTGTTGCTTCGTCTTATTCGGATCCTCGCTTTCGGCTTCGGCCAACAGCTTGACATCGATCCGGATGGTCCGCTTTTCGGCCGGCGTGTTGGAGAAAAATTCAGGAAACACTTCGCCATGACCGTAAACTGTGCGCCTCTTCGGTTTCTTGGCAGGTTTCCCACGCGGCGGTGGGTCGTCGTCCTCAGCAAGCGCTTCGTCGACTTCTGCTTCGGTAATCGCCTCCTCCTCGCGCTCGCCGCTGATTGCCTGATAAAACACTTCGGCAATCTCGGTGTTATCACAGACGATGATCAACGCCGGCGGCACACGCTCTTGCCCCACCGTAGCCGACTGCATCTGCTCGAACCGTTGCACCCACTGCCCGGCGATCTGTTGCAGCGCCGCGGTGGCCTCGCGAAACACGGCATCAGCTTTCGGCTTGCGCGCCTTGCCCGGATGGAACTCGATCGGCTCTAAGCGGCCCTTGATCGTCTCCCAAAGCCGAAAGTAGGCCGGATCGGGCCGCCCGGTCGTGTCGGAAACCGGCAGGCGTGGAATCTTCACGATGCCGCTCTCGATGGCGTCCACTAGCCCGAAGTCGCTCACCAGCCACGGGAACGGCCGGCCCTCAGGATAGCCGCTGCCCTGAATGTAGAACGGAGTCGCAGAAAGATCGACGCACAGAGCGATCCCGTGCTCACCGTCGTGCTTGCCGCCGTTGGCATCGCGAAGGGCATTGTTGAGCCGATCGAGCCCCTCGATCCAGACGGTCGCCTCCTCCGCTTCCGCCTGCAGCTCTTTGCGCTCCTCGGCGCTCAACGGCTCTCCGTTCGCGGCTTTTCCATTTTCTTCGTCCGTCAATTCGAACGGCGCCGGCCGCCAGCAGTGGTGCCCTTCGTCGTTGAGCACCATGATCGGCAGCCGGTCGTACAGATCCCCGAGCACGCGGCGCGCGAGCGTATCGGGCGTCTCCGGCCCTTTATTAACCACGGCGTAATTCCGGTCCCCTTCCTTGTGCTCGCTCTCCGGCGCAAACGCGTGCCAGTTCGTCACCAGCACCTTGCCGGTCGATAGCAGCGGCCGGTACTTCTGCGGTACGATATCGAACTCTTCGTAATAGTTGTCCGGATACTCCGGCCGCAGCACTTGCAGCCGCTCCTTCACCGTCAGATTCGGGCAGCAGACCAGCACCGCATTGGGATACTGGCGGCTGGCCGGATTGCGCGCCCGATTGCAGAATGCCCAGGCGATCAACATTGTCATCACCACCGTCTTGCCCGAGCCGGTCGCCATCTTGCAGCCCAGCCGCACCAGTGGCAGCAGCCCCTTGTCGGCCGGCTGATCGACCAGCTTGGGGTAGTAGTCAGGCGAAGCCAACTCGAACGCCGGCCGCTCGCCGCGGAGCAGCTTTTCGAGATCCATATCGGACAGCGCGAATTTGTGAAATCCCGTGCGCCGCGATTTGCCGGATATACGCAGCTCGGCCAGGTAAATCACCGTCTCCACGGCTTCGCGCTGACAAAAGAACAGCCGCCGCTTCAGGTCGGGCCGCGCCCAGTGTTGCAACAATTCGCGCGTGACCGGCGTCGCCCCGCGGTAGCCGCTTTCGCGCCACCGTCGCACGTCTTCGCGCAGCAAGTTCACCAGCGGCAAGTCGTCGCGATGCTCTTCAGTCAATAACCGAAGCTGTTTCGTGCCGGTCCGGTCGCGGTCCTTGTACCAGTACCCCGCTGGCCGCCGCGTGGCGCCGTGACTCGGCGCGCCGGTCTGCGTGTCGTACTGCCAATGGTCGTTCGGCTCCTCATACGGGCTGCAGAGGATTGGCCGATCGACGGGCTGGATGGGAACGTTTTCTGGATTCTTAGGCGTCATGTTGAGTCGTTAATCGTGATAATCGACGACGACCGCCCAATACCGATCCACGACAATCTCTGGCTCCCACTCCCCCTCGCCTAGGTCCGTGAAGATCGCATTCGGCTTCGTGATTTCATATTCGTGCGTCACGTACTCGTCGAAACCATCCTCCAGTTCTCTGTAAAGCTCCTGGTCGATGATTTGTGCGTCATCCGCCAATCCATAAAAGGGAACGTCGTTCCTCTCAAACGGCGACTCTCCTTCAAAGTCTTTAAACGATTCACGGAACAATCTCGCCACTTGGCGTGGGGTCAAATCGCCCTTGTTAAGCCGCTTCCAGAATCCGTCGAATCGTTTTCGATTTCTGGCGCGCAATCGCAGCAAGATCAACCGTCCTGAATAATTACCACCTATGCCACAATAATCGCACTGTCCGCAAAAACGTCCTTGCCGTGTGAAGTGCTCGGCTTCGAGGTATCGCGCAACCTTACGGCGCGCTTGGAGGCTCGTGCGCGCTTCGTCACGTGGTACACAAACGTAGAGACAGAAGTACATTGCTTTCGCCTCTTACAGACCGACTCGAATTTGCTTTCCTCGCTCCTGTGCGATGGCGCTTAGCTGTTTCCAGGTGAGCCGGAATCCATATTTCTTATTCGCTGGTGTCCAAACCACGTTTCCCTTGCTTACGCGTAATTCACCGAACCGCTCGTCATCCTGTTCCACAGTAAAGATGATGTCCGAGTGCGCAATTGGCCGAGCCGGAACGGTGAAGTCAACGCTGTGTCTAGGCATGCGAGTCTCCTATTACGTTAATCGATGTACCTGCATCACCTCATTCCCCCGCGGGTCGATCACCTTCACCGCCACGCACTTGTGGCTGCCAGCCGGAAAGGGCAGCGACACCGTGCCGCTGAGCGCCTCAAACGCCGCTTCGTCAACCACGCCGCCCAGCGCCCGGGCCAGCTTGTCCCACGCCGAGCGGTCCGGGAAGAACGCTTGTGTGACGCAGAACGTCCGGCCGTCGTAGTCTCCGTCCAGAAACCACGCCGCCACCTTGTCGGCCCCGGTGGCGGTAATTGAGTTCTCCACTGGGTTGTAGATATCCACCCCTTCCATCGACACGGTGTACTCGCCGTGCTTGTCCGGTCCCTGCACGCTGGTCCGCGGCTGGCCGAAGACCGTGAAAAGCTGCGCTCCCGGCTGGTCCTTCAGCAATCCCTTCATACCGGGGTTCACGTCGGGCTGGATGTTGGCCGCGTGAATGCGCAGATTCGGGTGCTGCGCCTCTTCGATCACTTGCTGTGCCGGGCCGTCGAAGCTGAAGCCCGCGATCACCAGCGCCTCGTACCGCCGCGACGCGGGGCGAATCAGCTCCTCGACTTGTTTGGCCGTCACGGGCCCGTACTGCGGACCGAACGCGACGCCCACCGTCGCACGGCCCTCAGAATCATCATCGGGGGACTCACGTCCCCCGCTCGCCACTGGCGCCCACCGCCCTTCGGCGTGGATGCCCGAGCTCGACCCCGACTCAAAGATCGGCTCCAGACGTGAAAAACGCAGCTCCTTGTTATTGGGAAACCGCACGCCGTCCTGCCGCAACAGCCGCACCATGTAATCCAGGTACGCCGCCAGGTTCTGCGTCTCGGCAAACGGCTCAATCGGCCGCACCGCCATCAGTGTAGCAGGCACACTCCGTGTGCCGTCTGCAAACGTCTTATCCAGCGCCTCAGGTTCGCCGCCGAACAAACCGTGCCCTTCACTTTCGACCGGGATCGCATCCCCCAGCGACATCTCAGGAGGCTGCACCGCTTCGACCGTAAACGGCCCGCTCACCCGCACCACGCCTTTGACGATTTCCGGTTGATCGACCAGTTCTTCCTGCTCGGCGTTGGCTGAGATGCAGGCATTCACTTCGTCCATCTTCGCGCGCCACGCGGCGCGGTAGGCGGTGACGGACGCTTGCAGTTCCTTCGGCCAATCCGGATCCGTATCGAACGGGACCGTCCAGTGTTGGAAGCCGCCTGAGTTCGCCGCGTTATCGGGGGACTTACGTCCCCCGCTCGCCGTTTTCGCGTTCGCCATCGGCAACTCCCACCGCCGCCGGTCGGCATCGGTGATGCTGCGAGCACCCTGTTCCCGTTGCTTGGCTACCAGCTTCCGCGCCAGCTCGTTTCGCTGGTCGTTGGTTACTTTGGCCAACGCCGTGTTGCACTCCGCCAGCCGCTCATCCAGGATCGGCTCATGCCTGGCGAAGATCGGGTCGAGGTTCGTGTTCTGCGCAATGCTTTTGAGCGTGATGTGCGGAACCGTCTTGTAGACAAAGCCGGGGTGCGGATCGACTCCACCGTTGCCATTCGCGCGTGCCTGAGCAGCCCCGGCCGGAAGGCCGGGGTTTTGCGGCGGAGTCGGGCTTCCGTTCTCGCCTTTGACGCGATACCGATCAAACTTGCCGGTCAACAGCCGCTGCCGAGCGATCGAGATCGCCACGCGGCTCGTGTCGATTGTGATCCAGCGTCTGCCCCATTGCTCAGCAACATAGGCAGTAGTTCCGCTACCGCACGTCGGATCGAGCACAAGATCGCCCGGAGCGCTCGTCATGAGCAGACAACGCGCAATGACCGTTGGAAGCGTTTGAACAACATAGTATCGATTTCCGGCGAATCCGCTTGTCTGAGTGTCAGTCCAAAGATTCGTGTAGGGTGTGACGTTGTAATCGCTCAGATAATTGACCATCCGCAAAGTCTTTCCGAGCGCCATTAGACGATCTGCCCTTGCCAATCGATTAAGTCCTTCCGCGGTGACACTCCAGTGTCGGCCAGGTGACGGCTTAAACTCTTGGCCGTTCCAGTCGAACGGCCGGTCTTTCGCGGAGGTTCCCATCGAAACCAACGGGTACGGCTGCAGCACCTTCTCGTTTGATGGGACGTGTGCTAATTCGTCATCGCTGACCTTCATTCGATCCCCGAGCTCAGTTTCAATCCACTCGTACTGCGTAGCGCCAACCTCACCAGGGATCTTTTCGAAGTACAACTGGCGATATGCGAGCCTTTCTCGTTGCTTCGAGAACCATAGTAGAAAATCAACTACTCCTGGAAGTTCTGTTGAACTTTGGCCGCCCGTCTTTTTGAAGGGAACTACGGACACGAAGTTCTCCGGACCGAAAACCTCATCAAGGACGCCACGAACACGATGAACATTTTCGTCCCCAATTTGGACAAAGATGCTTCCAGTATCCGCGAGCAGGTCTCTTGCGACGACCAGCCGATCGCGCAAATACTTCAAATACGAATGAATCCCCAAATGCCACGTGTCCCGATACGCCTTGACCATCTCCGGCTCGCGCGTCAGGTCCGTCTCCTTGTCCTTCACGTCCCGCCGCCCGATCTCCGGCTGAAAATTGCTGGCGAACTTAATCCCGTACGGCGGGTCGATGTAAATCATCTGCACCTTGCCGGCCAGGTCCTCGCGCCGCGCCAGCGACGACATTACCGAGAGCGAATCCCCCAGGATCATCCGGTTGGTCCAGGCGATGTCGTGCCTGTAGAACTGTACCGCCTCGTGGTACGCCTGCTCCGGATCGCCGAACAGCGACCGCTGCACGTCTTGCCGCGCCGCCACCTTCAGAATCGCCTGAGCGCTGATCCGCTCGTGAATATTGAGTGCCACCGGATCAACGGCAAAGCGCGGCAATTCGCGTTTCCCCGCCCACTCCAGCCAGGGTTCGTGCGTCCGCAGCGCCTCGGCCAGCACGCGCGCCTCCTCGGCCGTTAGCGGCCGCTCGCGCGCCGCCTGCAATAGCTCCGGCAGCGCGTCGGCCCCGCCCGTCTCATCAAACCGCAGCACCGGCGGCCGCCGCGGGCTATAGCTGTACTGCGCCTTCGGCAGCACCGGCACTATCCCCTCGGCTGCGATCTTGGCCGGCGGGTTGTTCTTCCGCTTGGCCCGCTTGTGCCGGAACTCTTCGACTTTGGGCGCCTTGCCGGCATTCGACTGCGCCTTTTTCTTCGCCACGCGCGTCCCCTGTTGATCGTGGTGCCCTGTCGTGCCCGGACTAGTGCCTCGATTGTGCGCCGGACAACCGGCGACTGCAACCGCGCTTATGCCTGAGCGTCCGATGGCTCGGGAGAGTGAGAGTCGCGCTCTCGTTCCGCTTAGCACTTCCGCAGGAAGCCGGCGCTGGATTGGAAGTATTTGCGGCGGCGGCGGTCGACGTGGTCCGCGGCTTCCGCCTGCTGGGCCTGGAGATCAGCGAGATTGGCCCCGCAGATGCGGCAACCGACCGTGTCGATGTGGAAACGGATGTAGTCGGCGTGCTCGTCGGAGAGGACCCCCAGCAGGTAACTGCCAAGCTGCTGGCGCGTGGCACAACTCAGCCGCTGGCGACGCCAGACTTCGCCGAGCGAATGCATGCCCGCATCGCGGCGGCCGTTAATCTGTGCGAGCTTTTTGCCCAGCTCCGGCTGCGAACGCAGCGTGCGCTCGATCGCCGTCATCTGCTCGACGGGCAGCGCCTCGTCGAGATAGGCTTCAAGCTCGGCGGTGGTGAAAGGTGTCATCTTTGGAGTGCGACGACTCGTCGTCGCTTTCTTTTTCTGTGCACCTTGAATTGCAAGTGGGGCGCTTTCACTGTGGCAGCGATTCTTAAAAACCAAAGCGGTGACGAGTCACCGCACTCCATAGCACTCATTTCTGCTCCTCATACAACTCCGGAAATACATCTTCGCTCACGTTCTGTTTTTTCAGTTGGGTTCGCAACCGTGCCAGCAAGTCGAACTTCTGGTTGGCCACCTGCTGCTCGCTGATGCCGAGGTGTTGGGCGACCTCCTTGTTGGGCCAGCCGCGGACAATTAGCAGCTCGGCACACTTGATTTTTTCCCACTCGCCGCGCTCTTGCCAGCGGACAAGCACTTCGGCCAGCACCTTGGCCAGCGAGTCGGCCTCGAGCTGCCGCCGTTCACCGCTCCGCAGGATCGTGCTGGCGCCACGCTCCGAGGACGCCAGGTGCCAGCTCCCGTCGCTGGTCGCGCCTTGCGAGAGGGGCAGCGCAGGTCGGCGGCCTTCGCGCCGCAAATGATCGGTCATCTTGTGCGCCGCGATCGAGAACAAATAGCTCTCCAGCGAGCGCGACAGATCGTAGTTCGGCAGGCTGGTTAGAAACCCAATGAACGTCTCCTGCACGACGTCTTCGCTGGTGTCGCGGCGGCGGAGGCGGCTCTCGACGTAGCCCAACAATCGCCCCTCGAAGCGCGCAATCAAATCGTTCCAGGCGCCGGTCTCGCCGCACTTGATGCGTTCGATGAGGAGCGTGTCAGAGTCCAAGGTCAGGGGACGGAGGATAGGGGATAGGGGACAGGATCGGCGAGCGGGGCGACGTAAGTCCCCCGATCAGGTTGCGGCTTCGGGCGGTGCAGGGGCGTCTGAGCCGACGGCAGTCGCTCGTTTCTTTCGGCAAGGATAGCGCAGTGCAACGTACACCACGACCAACGATCCCAGGACGAACAACCCGCCGATGGACGTCTCTTCGACCGCTTGCCGGACATTCCGCTGGTGGGCCAACTGGTTGAAGTAAGCCACGTCGCTTTGCTCGATTCTCAATAGTACGTGCAAATTCAACATGGGCCCGACCGAGCTATTTACCCGCTCGAAGTATTCTTCCTCGATCAACTGGTCGCGAATGTAGGGCGCATTGACCCAGTTGCCACCACCATTGTTTGGCTGATAGTTGCGGAAGTACTCCTGCACGGCGTTGCGCGCCGGGCGTTCCAACCGCTCTCGGCATTCGCGCTTGGTCTGGTAGGGGCCTGAAACAACGGCGACGCGGTACACGCCTGACTCCATCGTCGGTTCGCTGTCAATCCAGGCGGGAGGGGGAGTCGCGGTCGGTTCATTCTCGCTCTCCGACACGCGCGAGTCAGCTATTCTTTCGCGATCCGAAGTTGATGTCTTTTCGGCCTTCTCGTCGGATGCGGTGTCCGCCTCGGCCTTGACGTCCCACGCAGATTCCTCGGCCGCGGTATGCGCTTCGGTCGAAACCGTGGGACCGACCGCCACTGCTTCGCGGGTCGGCTCAGTGATCACGGCTGGTGGCGCGATTTCCGCGACCCGAGCAACGTCGGTTGAATGGCGCGCCGCGAACAAGTACATCACTAACACCGCCGCCACAATCCCCAAACAAGCCAAGGCGGCTACCATGCCGCGCTTTGACGAGACGACAATCGCAATCACGCCCACCGCAATTACCGCGATCGTCAGCGGACCCCACGCGAAGTGCGCTTGGCCCACGTTCTGCCCGCTGCGTGTCACATGAGCGCTCGGCGCGGACACGGTGGGATGCCCGCGGTGCACATGGACTTCCATCGCGCCGTTTCGCTCCATCGAGATGCTGCTCTCCGTGGTTACACCTGGAGTCACAGTCGCAGTCGCCGGCGCCATTTGAACGACGGTCGTCGCCGGCATCACGAAGAATCCGAGCAGCAACACGCCCAACGCGATCGCCGCCGCGACAATCCCCTGCGACCGTGTTTTCTCATTGACAATCTGTTTCGATACCCAAAGCACGAGCACCGCCAGCAGCCCTGCGCCAACGGCAATTGCCAGAATCGAAAAGTTGGGAGTTTGAGCTTGCATTGTGATCGAATTCGTCCGGTCCGCGCAGCCCGTCATCGAAACGAACAGCGCCGCTGAAATACCAATGAATGAGCGGGTTCGCAACTGCATCGTGATGACTGTTCGATCAAGCTGGAACCCGCGATGGAACTGTCTCCGCCTTACGTCGCCGCAGGCTTCGCGGTGCGCGCCTGCGGTACGATCCAGCGGCTCGAAAACTGCACCGCTACTGAAATTGTCACCGCCAACATCAGGCCCCAGGGCTGCGGGAACCACCAAAACTGGTGCAGCACCCACGCCCAAAACGCCACGACCGCGGTGAAGAACAAGCTCAACCGCACGCGCCGCAACGGATCGGTCTGCCGCCACCAGCGCGGAACCAAATACAAAAACCCGAAGTACGTCATAAACGCCATTAACAGCGGAGAACCTTGGCTGTCGTAGAGGTTTTCCAGATGGCGGACCGGCCGATTCAGGTCCCAGTCCACGCCGTTGGGCAAACGGACCATCAGCAAATCCGAGAAACCGTACGACACCGCCCCCACCAGCAGACCGATCACCAGGAACACGAACCGCCGGACGATCGGATCCCCCTCGCGCCCTTCAAAGAGCTTACCGGGGATGAGCACCGCCCACGCGCCGGCGATTGCCGAGAACGCCAGCCACACGAATTGATTCGATTCGACGCGGCCGCCGCTAATGACGACCATGACCAGCGACACGACCAGTGCGACGATCCCCGCAATGATCAGCGAGCCCACCAGCTCGGTAATCCGCTCGCGCGGCGTACCGAGTTCGAGCACGGGCGTTATCTTCCCGCGCGGGCGCCAACGACTGTGCGGCCGCTGCCCGGGAAGCGTGGCTCCCAGATTGTGCGGCGGCTCGACGCGAGCTGACACCGGTTGTGGCAATACTACCGGCGTAGCCGCGAGCGTTGGCGCCGGCGGTTGCTCCGGCATTCGCACCGATCGTCGATGCGCTGCCAGCGGATGCTTAAACGACAACACGATGGCCCGCACGCCGACATAAACCACGTACAAAAAGCAACTCGCGAACAAGAGCACCGCCCAAATATGGATCGTGAAGATGGCCATCACGATTAACACCACATTCAAGATGGTCCGCGCTGCCGTCCCGGGCTGCGTCGCATTCTGGTACACCTGCTTGATGTGAGTGGCGGCGTTGCGGATCGCCCGCGCCACCGGCTCGTTGTGCAAGAAGTTGGGATCAACATCCGCCGCGGCGAACCGGCCACCGCCGCCGGTGGATCCCTGCGCGCCGGCGCGTTGATCAGGCACTCGAATATTGCGACGCGGCGTCTCAGCTCGCTGAGCACTATAGGGCGGCGCCGCATAGTTTGGAGTTGCGTAGGGCTGAGTGACGTAGTCCTGCGCAGCGGATGAGCGCGGCATCACGGCCACCATCTCGCCCACCGTATGAAAACGAATCTCAGGCGACTTGGCCAGCGCACAGGCGACGACCGTGCGAAACGGCTCGGCCAACCGCGAAACATCGGCCTCGGCGGTGAGGTGCTTCATCAACACTTCGCCGATGCTTTCCCCCTCGAATGGCACGTGCCCGGTGAGCATTTCGTAAAGGATCACGCCCAAGGCGTAGATGTCGATCTCTTTGCCATAGCGTCCGTTGGCCACCTCGGGCGCCATGTAATGGACGGTGCCCACGCTGCCGGTCTGTCCGCTGCGGCGGCTGCACGAGATGAACTTCGACAGCCCGTAGTCGCCGATCTTCACCATGCCTTCGTCGAGGAAGATATTCCCCGGTTTCAGATCGCGGTGAACCACGCCGTGGTCGTGCAGGTAGGCCACGCCCGCCGCCATCCCCGCAAACCAGTGCAGCACCTGCTCCAGCGGCATGCCATTCGGGTAGCGTGCGATCACGTCGTCCAGGCAATCGCCCTGAACGTATTCCATGATCACCCAGTTCTCGTCGTGCTCGGCCTGGCGGATGTCGTGAATCGAAAGCAGGTTCGGGTGCTTGAGGTTCAAGCATTGCGTCACGCCGCGGACCTCGATGTCAAGGTTGCGACGGATGAGCTTCAGGGCGACCTCTTTCCCGGCGTCGCTGACCGCGTAATACACCTCGCCGAAGCCGCCATGGCCGACACCGCGCTTGATCGTATACCCTTCCAGCGGACGTGAGCCGCTGGGGTACAAGAACCGCGTGGTCGTCGCCTGAGGCGGAGAGAGTTCGATTTGTGTGGCGCGAAGATTCATCGGTTGGTCACTATCCGGCTTTAGCGTAACCAGGTCTTCTTCCCATTGTACCGCAACCATGCGCCGCTCTCGATGTTAAACTGTGGACTGTTTCACGTGGGCGAGTCTCGCCGAGACTCGTATTCGCGGCTCGGAGAGCCGCGTCCACGTGACTCCCTGCGGACAGCCGCAATTCCGCAGCCTACCAATCTCCGCTGACTCCTCGCTCTGTTCGACAACTATTCGCCGTCCCTCGGGCAATCTTGGCGGAAAACCGCAAAAAAGTGTCTGGTGGTCTGGTGTCTGGCGGTCAAATGGTACGGAGTACGGGGGTACAAAGTACGGTTTACGAAGACACCCAGTCTCCCAGTCTCCCAGTCTCCTTGTCTCCCAGTCTTTCTTCACCCCGGCTCTACGCTGAACGAAAAATCCTGCCCCGCCACTTGCGACCGCTCGCCCAGCGGCCCGCGCCCCTGCTGGTCCACGCCATCGATCCGAAACGGCTTGGGCGACCGGCAGCCGAGGGTGTTCCCCTGCCGGTACAACACCACATCGTGCGGCCAACCGGGGCAAACGACGTGGCTCGCCGCGCCCGGCCCCAGAATGCAACTCTCGGCCATCAGCAACACGCCATCGGTGGCCGGTTGCGTGCGGTGATAGCTGAGAAACTCCAGCCGCGCTGATTGGCTGAGCGGGTGCGGCCGCCGGAAACGCAGCCGCACGCTCTCGCCCAGCGTCAACAGATCGCCGTCGTTCAGCGAGACCGTGCGCTCCTGCCGTTTGGCATTGATTTGCACCTCGCGGACCGGCTCGAGCAGGTAACCCTCGCCGTCTCGGTGAATCACGGCATGCCGCCGCGATAGGTCGCCACGGATAGGAATATCGACATCCTGGCCCGGGACCGGCTGGCCGATCACCACCTCGTCGCCGGTCGAAACGAGATAGCCCCCGACCGCGTCAACCCAGAGGAGAAACCGCATGGTGGCGTTGGCTTGCGTCATGGCTTGAGCTCTCATTGCGCCGCCGGCGGGAAAGGCCAGCGACCACCACTTTTGCAGCCAGGTCGCGGTCCGCGTTCGATCGTGCCGCCGCAACGGCAGCACCGCCGGCCGGTCGTGCAGATCGAACCCGTTCAGCCCGCTCTCGACCCCCCTGGTTCCCAAGCTCTGCTTGGGAACCAACTGTCCCGAAGCTCCGCTTCGATGCTGCGAAGCGGAGCTTCGTCCCGGCGCGCCCGGATTCCCCAGGGAACCTTGCGAACGAGAGGCGACCGCATCACCCGGCGTCGCCTCGATGGCTTGAAGCTGTTCGGCCACCGCCAGCACCTCGCTCCATCGCTGCAGCAGGCGGGCGCGTTCGAGTCGTGCGGCGAGTCGATGGCACTCCGGCGTCATTGTAGTTGCTCGCAGAACGGGGGACCAAGTGTAGGGTGGGCCGCGACCAGGCACCAGGCTGAGCCTGTTGCCTGGTGCCCGGCCGCGGCTGAGGCCCACGCGAGTGATTCATGCGTGGGCCTCGCAGACTCGGCCCACCCTACGGCTACGGCAAACCCCGGCCTTCCGGCCGGGGCTGCGGTTGTTTGCGTGGTTGACGCATCCGGCACACTACTCCTTCGTGGTCGAAACCTCAGCCACTTTGATGTCCGAGTGCGACTGACCCAGGTACTGGGCCACCTGATCGACGATGTCTTCGTCGACCGGCGAATCGAGCTGGATTTCGCCATGGAACGATCCCTCGACCGTGACCAGCTTCTCGGCCACCTGGATGCGGGTTTGCAGGTCGTCGACCAGCTCCTTCACCGTGCCGAGCTTGCTGTCGTCGAAGCTGAAGGCGCTCGACGCCTGGGCGACTTCGACCATCTTCATCCGCGCTTCGAGGTTCTCGATCTTGGCCAGCAGATCCTGCTTGGCCGACAGCATCGCTTCGAGCTTCTGGCGGCCGGCTTCCAAACCTTGCCGGCGGGCGGCGAGAATATCGCGGAGGCTGTTGATCGTGGCGTCGGCCGTCTTCACGCGTACCAGGCGGTTCGCCAGGTCGGTCTTCACCTGCGAAACCTTGTAGATCCGGCCGGAGTACTTGAACTCTTCCTTGCCGCTGGCGACGTCCGTGCTCAGCGTCATCAGGTCCGTCTTGTCCTTTTCGAGCTTCTCAGCGCCTTGATCGACCTGCTGTTGCAGCCGCTCGACCTC
>JBBDYH010000028.1:0-6889 GCA_040901795.1 Pirellulales bacterium | reverse complement strand
TCAAGGAATACTACGACCGGCTGGTGAGCAAGGTCCGCTCGCTCGAAATGGAGATTAGCGAAGGGCGCATCAGCGGCGAGCACGCCAGCCGCGCGGTCAATCTGCTCCGCACTGAGCTGGCGGAGGTGCGCAAAGAGATCGAAGAGCAAAAAACGTTTGTGCCGGTGGCAAAGATGCATCTCAAAAGCGACGCGACGACGTTTGAGCCTGGCCCCGAACGGCGGCTGTTGATTATGGCGAGCAAGGTGCGGATCGTCGGCTGGGACAAGCCCGAGGTAAAGTGCGTGCTCGACAAGACGGTGCTGACCGCGGGCGACGAGCCGGTGGAGGAACACATCGAACAGATGCGCGTGATATATGAAAGTCGATCCGCTGAGAATGAAATCGGGAAGACAGCAGAAGCACTCGAGGCCGAGGAGGAAGCTTTTCTGACCAGCCCTGAGGGCAAGAATCTCGACGAAAAGGCGCGGGCGTGGCGACGGCGGTTGCTGGAGGAGCGGAAGAAGTGGCAGGGGATCTATCGCCCGGTGCAGGGGCGGACTATCGACGTGGTGTCGGTTAACGGCCTGTCACATAAAGAAGGGAATCGACAGATCACGCTTGAGGTATCGTCGAAGAACGGCGAAGGAAGCATGTCGAGTCATTGGCAGCGCCATGCGACGCTCACGGTCTACGTGCCCGCCTGCGAGGCGATTGTGGTCCAAGGCGGCCTCGGCGGCCTCGACATTGAATCGGTCGAGTCGGCGCTCATCGTCCGCGGTGATGGCGACCGCGATTACCACGGGCAATTTCGCGTCAAGGGGCTCAAGGGTCCGCTGACCGTGGACCGGCTGCCGTTGCAGACGATCGACGGCGTGTCAGGCGACGCAAACGTTACGATGACAACGTATCTGGGCAACTCGGGTACACGGCATGCCAACGACACTCGGACAAGCTACGTATACCCGCCCGAGCAGTACACCTATAAGAACATCGAGGGAGACTTCCGCGGTTGGTTCGTGCGGGCCGATTTGGAGTTGGCGAACATCGGCGGGTCGATCGACGTGGTCAACGAATATGGGGAAACGAAACTGACCGTCGAGAATCCGCTTCCCAGCGCGGCGCATCGCCTGATAACGCATGGCGGGCAGATTACGCTGCAACTCGACGACAAGGCGCTGGGTGATTTGCCCCTGCTGGCAGTGAGCGAATGCGGCACGGTGCGGTTGGGTTTCGACGATCGCTCATTCGAGGACGTAAGCTGGACGAGCAACATGTTCCACGACGAGCTGCGCGGCTGGCGCGGCTTCGAGCGCAAAGCACCGAACGCAGAGCGCGATTCATTCTTCGAGCGTTTTGAACGAGTGAGCCAGGTGCTCAGCGGCGAAGACCGGACTCCTGGGCTCGATCTGGTGGCCCGTGGCGGATTGATCGAGATCAATCGAACGAAGTAACAAGTGCTCATCCTGGAGTCGCGCTCCGCGAGTGACATGGGTTTTACTTGCTTCGCGATTGTCGCGCCGGTTCGACAAGGGTTCGGAGCGTTTGAGCATTCCGCACCGCATGGGCTTCGGCGTCGTTATTGAAGTACGCGTACACGTCGCTACCTAAGGCGGCTTGTTCGTTCATCCAATCGGCCCGGCGACGCAAAACGGCAGTTGGATAGCTGCCGCCGTACTTCTGGCCGGAGCCATGGAAGCGGATGTAGACGATATTCGACGTGACAACCCGCGGATGGTCCGGCAATAAGTCGTGGATGCAGAGGCCGATTTTGAATTTGCGCATCAAATCAAAGACACCGTCGCAGAGCCAGTCTGACCGGCGGTACTCCATCACATGTGTCAGATCGCGGGGCAGGGCGGCGAAGAAATGCGCCAGCCGCTCGAGGTTGCACTTCCACCCGCGCGGCAACTGATACAGCACCAGGCCCAGCGTTGGGCCGAGATGACGCGCCCGCCCGAGGATCCGTTCGATCGGCTCCTCAGGATCGTTGAGCTTCTTCATGTGCGTCAGAAAGCGACTCGCCTTGACGGCGTAGATGAATCGTGGCGGCGCTTGTTGGCGCCAGCCGTCAAATGTATTCTCGGTCGGCAAGCGATAGAAGGTATTATTGATCTCGACCGTGTCGAAAAGATTCGCGTAGTAGGCGAACCATTGCTTTGTCGGAAGGTCTTTGGGATAGAACCACTCGCGCCAGTGGCTGTAGATCCAGCCCGACGTTCCGATGCGAATTGTGCCCTTTGCGGCTCGCAGACGAGTACGCCGTTGAGAAAGCTGGCTGGTAGGCATGGCGGGCGATTGGGGATAATGTAGCCTCGATAATCATCGTGTTAGCAAGTTGTGGGCCGGAATGGAGGGTTCAGGGTTCGGGGTTCAGGGTTCAGGTTAGACGAAGAAATGTCGCAGCTCAACGAGATACAGCGTTCATCGCAGGCCCAGTTCGATCGGCAAAGCGCCCGCTACGCGAAGGGGCACATTTTGGCCGACGTGGCCGACGTAGCGGAGATGATCGGGCGCGTGCCGCCGCGGCCGACGAAGCGGGCGCTCGACGTGGCTGCCGGCGCCGGCCATACCGGCCTGTATCTTGCCGCGAACGGCTGGTGCGTCACGCTGGCTGATATTTCGGCGGCGATGCTTGAGCGAGCCCGCGAGTTGGCCAGCGAGCGGGGCTTGCAGATTGAGACACGCCAGCATGCCGCGGAATCGCTGCCGTATGCCGACGGATCGTTCGACCTGGTTACCTGCCGTGTCGCGCCGCACCACTTCAGCGATCCGGCGGCTTTTGTGCGTGAGGCGGCACGCGTACTCGCGGCGGGTGGATCGCTGGCGGTCATCGATGGTTCAGTGAAAGACGGCCATCCGGAAGCCGAAGAGTGGCTACACGGAATCGAAAAACTCCGCGATCCGAGCCACCAGCGCTTTATCACGCTCACCGGCTGGCGGGCAATGTGCGAGGCGGCGGGTTTACAGGTTGTACATTGTGAACTGCAACCGTTTTTGCAACCTGACTTGGAGTGGTACTTCGATACAGCGGCGACCCCGCCGGAGAATCGAGCGGCCGTTCTACAACTAATCGAAGAGGCGCCCGAATCGGCGCGGCGATTGTTCGATTTGCGCGATGAGCGAGCCAGTGGCGGAAAAATCACCTGGTATTGGCAGCGGCTGTCGCTCTTGGCCGTAAAGTAGCCCTCGGTCGCTTTTCGCTCCGCGAAAGAAACGTGCTTTCGCGGAGCGAAAGGCGACGATCCTTCATTTTCTTGGTCTGCCTGTTAGGCCGCGCATCGACTTATTAAAATGGCGATTTGCTTCGCGCGCTTTTCCGGCACGAAATGGCAACTGAGATAGTTCCACCGAACTCTTCGACCAGCGCCCCCGCCCAGAAGGCTTCCGCTGTACCCGGCGGCAAGTTTCATCGTTATCCGTTCTGGGCGCCGCGGTTCTGGCACGGGATGACGCTGGGCGTGTGGCTGCGGTTCGCCGCGGGAAACGGCTTTCGCATCTCACCGACGCGATGGCCGATGGCGGTGGGCATTACAATCGTCTCGCTCTTCAACTCGGCACTGTGGCTGTTGCAAAAACTCGTGCTCGGCCGCCGTGTTGTGCGATCAACGATTGAGCATCCGCCAATCTTCATCATCGGTCATTGGCGAAGCGGGACGACGTACTTGCACGAGCTGTTGGTGCTGGACGATCGCTTAGCGTATCCCACGACCTATGAGTGCTTCGCGCCGTCGCACTTTCTGGTCTCGAATTGGCTGGTGGCGAAGTACATGAAGTTCTTGCTGCCGTCGAAGCGGCCGATGGACAACATGGCAGCCGGCTGGCGCCTGCCGCAGGAAGACGAGTTTGCCTTGTGCAATCTGGGGCTCGGTTCGCCCTACAAGACGATGGGGTTTCCGAATCACCCGCCGCAGGACGTCGAGTATTTAGACCTGAAGGAGCTGACCCCCGCAGAACGAGAACGCTGGAAGCAGGGCATGTTCTCGTTCCTCAAAGACGTCGCCTATCGCAAGCCGCGACCGATCGTGCTCAAATCGCCTCCCCATACGGCGCGCGTGCGGACGCTGCTGGAGCTGTTTCCGAGGGCGAAGTTCGTACACATCGTCCGCGATCCGGTGAATGTGTTTATGTCTACGGTGCGGCTGTGGAGATCGCTATACCAGGTGCAAGGTCTACAGGTGGACAACGGCCACAACATCACCGAGTATGTGCTCTCGACGTTCGAACGGATGTACCGGAGCTTTGAAGAGGACCGGCCGCTGCTTCAAGAAAACCAGTATTACGAAGTGCGTTACGAGGACCTCGTCGCCAAACCGGTCGAACAGATTCACGCCATGTACCAGCAGCTCGACCTTGGTGGCTTCGAGCACGTGCGGCCGCAGGTTGAGGCCTTCCTCGAAGCCAAGAAGGACTACCAGACCAACCGCTTCGAGCCGCCGGAAGAAATTCGGGCGATGGTGGCTGAGCGGTGGGGAGGATTTGCGAAGAAGTACGGGTATGCCAATGGGGAATGATTGAATGCGGAATGGGGGAATGGCGGCAAGGCTATCAGCCGTCAGCTATCAGCTTTCGGCTCGACCTTTGGTATCACAAGCTGAAAGCTGACCGCTGACAGCCAGCTCACTGAACCCTGAACCCTGAACCCCGAACCCTACGCCCGCCCCGGCAGCGCTTTCCCCTTGAGCTGATACACGTACGCCAGCACCTCGGCCACCGCCGCGTACAGCTTGTCGGGAATCGGGTGGTTCAAATCGACTTCCTTGTAAAGCGCCTGGGCCAGCGGTTTCTTTTCGATGATCGGAATCCCGTTCTCCAACGCCAGCTTACGAATCCGAGCGGCGATCACGCCGGCGCCCTTGGCCACAACCACCGGAGCGTGCATCGTCTCGGCGTCGTATTGAATGGCAATGGCCAACTCGGTCGGATTCGTAATCACGACATCGGCCTTCGGTACCGCTGACTTCAACCGGTTCATGGCCAGTTGCCGCTGCACGTTGCGACGGCGAGAGATCACCTCCGGATTGCCTTGCAGGTTCTTCATCTCCTCGCGGACCTCTTGCGGCGTCATCTTCAAGTTCTGTTCTTGACGCCAATACTGGTAGAGGTAATCCAAGAGGGCCAAGAGGAACAATGCCACGCAGACCTTAATGCTGGTCCAGAGCAAGACCTCGGTCATGAAGGTTGCGATCTGTGGCAACTCCAAACCCGCCAGCGCCAACAGGTCGTCCTTCCGGCTGCTCAGGCTCCAATAAGCCACGCCTGCAACAACGGCGATCTTAAAACAGCCGAATACGAGCTGCACCGCGCTGGCCAGCGAAAAGATGCGCGAAAACCCCGAGAGCGGATTGAGCCGGCTGAGATCCGGCAACAACTTGTCGGGCA
This sequence comes from Pirellulales bacterium, assembly GCA_040901795.1. Taxonomy (GTDB): domain Bacteria; phylum Planctomycetota; class Planctomycetia; order Pirellulales; family JALHPA01; genus JBBDYH01. Next base: position 1,528 of record JBBDYH010000028.1, on the reverse strand, counting down.
GAAAGAGAAAACCAACCTGAAACAAGTGCACGAGCACACCCGTCAAGAGCAGCACGCCGAGCACGGGCAGCACTACTTTGGCCAGGTCCCAGGAGGTGGACCACCAGAACTGGGTGAGCTCATCGCGGTCGGTCGAGAGCCAGGCACCGCCGCCGAGTTGTTGGTGGGCAAACGCTTCAAAGAACTCCAGGACGGGGCCGCTCATCGTCAACAGCACGATCAGGCCCACGGTCAAGAGAGCGGCAGCGGCGAGGTCCTGACTATGGACGACCTGCCCCTCCTCGCGGGCCTGCTGGCGGCGATGGGGAGTCGGGTCTTGCGACTTGTCGCCGGAGTCTTCCACGGGGAGGGTTCAGGGTTCGGGGTTCAGGAGGTTGGAGTTCAAGCTTTAGCTTGTTCGAGGCAAGCTAAAGCTTGAACTCCAACAAAGGCTTCAGGCATCAGGGAACCGTTGTCGCCGCGGCTTGTTCGAGCGTTTGGACAACTGTATCGATCGCCGGCTCGAAGGCTTCCTGAAACACATACACCATGCTCCCCAGCGAGATGGCGATCATTCCGAGCGTGATGAGCGAGTTCACGCCGAAGCCAACCACCATCACGTTGATCTGCGGGATCGTGCGGCTGATCAATCCCAAGAGCACCGTCGCCAGTAGCAACGCGACCATGGCGGGCGCGGCGGCGCGGATCCCCAGGGCAAAGCTTTCACTCAACAAAGCGGTGACCGTCTCGCTGATCGTCTCGGGCAATCGCCCGCCGCCGAGCGTGATTGTCTGGAACGTGCCGAGTAATCCCGCCATCAGGTAGCGATGCCCATCGATCAAGAGAAACACCGCCAACGTGGTCAGATACATCAGATGCGCGACGAGCGGCACTTCGGAATCGAACCCGGGGTTGAACACGTCGGCCAGGGACATGCCGCTCAACTGGCTGATCAACTGCCCGGTGATTTGCACTCCGGCCAGCAGGATCATTACGCCGGCCCCCAGGATCATTCCCAGCAGCAGTTCGGTGCCAATCAGGATGACGTGGGCAACGAGATCAGTCGGATAGGCGACTGGCGCCCCAAGCTGGGTGGGAGTTAACAAAACTGCAATGGCGACGGTCAAGAAGCCGCGGACCTGCATGGGGACCTCGGCCGACATGAGGAACGGCGCGGTCAGCATCAGCCCGCTCACGCGCGCCAGCACGAGCGTGAAGACGATGAAGGGGCCGAAGTAAAGAGATTCGAGAGCCATCAGAGGGACCGTCTCCGGAGAAGGAGATGGGGGGATATGCAGGGAGATGAGGAGATGGCGTTAAAGGTTTTCGGGGATGCTGGTGATTAACTCCTGCGAGTACTGGACCATCATCGTGATCAGCCAGGGCATGGTCAGCGCCAGGACGAGGACCATGACGACCAGCTTGGGGACGAACGCCACAGTCTGCTCCTGGATCTGCGTCAGCGCTTGCAACAGGCCAATGATCAGGCCGACTAGCATCCCGGCGATCAACACCGGCGCGCTAACCAGCATCGCGATGATCATCGCAT
>JBBDYH010000027.1:0-42497 GCA_040901795.1 Pirellulales bacterium | reverse complement strand
CGCACAACCGTTTTGGTTGCGGCCGAAGGCCGCCCCAAGTTATCCGCGGAATCAGTGGTTTTGGTTACGGCTAACGCCGTGCGGTGTTAATCGCGTTTTCCGCGGACGACAAGCTCCTCGACGACCACGCTGCCCGCCGCGGCGGGATCATCGATCTGCAGTGCCAGCTCGATTTCGCGAACCGGCTCCGATCCGACGGCCTGCGACTCGATCACGGTGAATCGCTCCGCGCCCGCTTCTCGCACCAGGTAGTAGATCCGCGAGCCGCGGCGCACCAGCCGGAATTCTCCCGCGGCAAGCCGGCTCGTCCGGTACCAATCGTCGACAAACTCGCCCACAGCCAGCGGCGGATGATGGCACATCGCCCGAATCTGCTGTTGACCGTTGGGGTCCGCGTGTCGCTCCAACGAGACGACGTCCAGCGCGTCGTCCGGACCGGTGCGAATCGCCAGTGCAAACCGCGCGGACTTCTGCGTCGCCGGGCGATCGAGCGTGAGGGCCTGGAACTTGCCGGTGATCTCAAAATCGCCGACCAGCGGCTTGCGCAGCGCGATACCCGCGCGCTCGCCTTCCTGCCGGCCCGCCGTCAGCGTGAGCGCAAGACCCTCGCCTGTGGGTTTCACAGCGTCCACATCGCCAAAGAATTGCAGCCCTTGCCGTTCGAGCGTCGCGCGATCAGCCGACAGCTTGAACACCGTCGGTTGAGCTTCGATGTCGATCGACACCGGAGAGACCCCCGGCGGCGCCGCCAGTTCCTGCTCCTCGACGGACGGCAGTGTGCGCTTCCAATTGCCGCGATAGCTGACCTTCCTCACGCGCGCTTCCGTGGCATCGCTATAGCGGAACAATCCGAAGAACCGGTTGTTCCCTTCGTCGAGCGTGTATCGCACGATCGCCTGGCCATTCAACGCGAGCGTCACTTCGTCGCCCACGAGCGCCACGCGCATCTGGTTCCAGTCGTCGGCCTTGAGCGGTAGTTGGTTGAGCAGCAGGGAGCTGACCGGCAGCGGCCGCTTATCGTCTGGCGTCAACCCGTTGCGCTCAAACTGGGCGTCGGAGAGCACGTGCAACTGGACGCCGTCCGGCGCGAGCAAAAACGCCAGCCGGTCAATCGCCGGATGGACTTCCACCTTGTTTGGCGAATGGTAAAACTCGTAGTCGATCTCACCATCCTCGAGGATTGGACGGTGATATTGCAACAGGCTCTCGCGGCTGCTCCCCGGCGCATCCTTGAAGAGGTTGCCCACAATCTCCTCGCCGCGCTTCTGCCACAGAGCGCCTTCGGCATCGATCGGCTCGTTGTAATAGTCGGCGCGCCACAGGCTAAGGTCGGTCCCTTCGCTGAGCTGCAGCTTGTCGGGCACGATCGGATTGCCCACGATGCGGAGGTTGCGGATCGTGCCCTCGTAGTGCGGATGGCTGGAACCTAGCACCAGCCAGGGGTCCACGTGCTCGGACAGGCGTTCGGTGTGAAACTTCTGATCGTTGGCGTAGGCCGTGAGATAGCCCTCGCGGACCTCGATCCGATAGTCGATCCAATGCCCCCAATCGGGGATCGGCGGCGAGATCGTCAGATGGCTCTCCTGGCGCCCAATGCCGGCACGCCCGTAGGAATCGCCCAGAGCGCCGCGCGGATCGAGCGCCAAGGCGCCATACGCCAGCCATACTTCGCGCCAGCCGTACGTCGTGCGCTGGAACTTGACCTCGAAATCTCCACGCAAGGGGACGTTGAAGTACAGCTTGCTCCCATGCGCGTTCGAGAACCGGCTGGCCAGTCCCGGATACAGCTCCAGCGCGCCGCGCTGGTATCGCCATCCCGACCCCCGCGAGCCCAGGCCGCGGCCGTCGGCCCGCCCGTTATCGACGACCGACCACTGCTTGAGCGCCGGCGGCGCAGCAAACGGCGTCTGAGCCAGCGCCGTGTCGTGCTTCCACCGCGCCACGGCGCGCAGGTGCCGCACCGTCCGCTCCCAACGCGCGCTGACGTAGTTCATAAAGTTATTCTCATACGGCTGCATCGCGACAACTTCCAGCAGGTCGCGACCCGCGCGCACTAGCGCCGGTCGATGGATGACGCCCATCGCTGCAGTGACTTCGGGATAGCGCCGCTGCTCAGGCTCGTCGCGCGGCATCTTCGTCAAGTGCTCGAAGAGCTCGCGCAGCGTCTTGTTCGCCGCGGCATCGTCTTCTCGCTCGGCCGCCACGATGGCCTGCATCGCCAGCTTGCCGCGCACTTCGTGCGCCGTGATCGGGGACGCTGCAGCCAAGCGGTTGGCCAGCTCTTCCAGTCGGCCCAACTTGCGCGCCGTGCGGGCCAGCTCGATTGCCGGGGCGATGTATTCGCCGCCGGCCGGCACGTTTTGTTGATCGCCCGCCGCCGCTGCGTCCGCTGCCTTGGCATCGTTGTCCTTCAGAACCGGCGCCGGTATCGGCGTGAAGTCGCCGCGCAACCGGAACGACAAATGATTCTCATCCGGCAGGACCCAGCGTGCGAGATACTCGTAACGCTCAGCGGCCGGCATGGCGCGGGCACGCTTCCAGACGTTGTAAGCGTCATATCCAATCAGCTCGTCGCCGACGAGCGTCGTGCTGGCCCCCCGAGCCTCGGGCGTGGCGGCTTCCGGCCACAGCGCCAGCGGGTTGGCAATCTGCTCGGCGGTCAACTCCTTGGGCCAATCGCCGGTGAGCACGGCGTTGCGCACTTGCACGCCCGACTCGTTGCGATAGTGAAACAGGCTGAAGCGACGGTCGTTCTCCGGCTCCAGCGTGCGCTGGTAAACCAGTGTGCCATTGAGCTTAATCATCGCTGTGTCATCGCGGAGCGTGATTTCGATGTCGTTCCAGGCCCCCGGATTCAGCGGCAACGGCGTCGGGCCGCGGCGGTTCTCCGGCTCCTCGACGAAGTTGCGCGGGCCGACGTCGAACAGCTCCAGGTTCCGGTCGAGCGACGTCATCCAATGCAGTCGCACGCCTTCCGGATCGAGCAAGAATGCCAGCCGGCCCAGTCCCGGATGCACGTGCAGCGAACCCGGCTGATAGAGGAACTGGTAGCGGAGCGTGTCGCCGTTTCGCAGTGGGCGGTGATAGTAAAGGCGGCTCTGGGCGCGCTCGGGCGAGGTCGTCGCATCGAAGCGGCCATAGATCACGCCCTCGCGCGATTGCCAGTCGTAAACCGAGGGCGCCTCGGCGGCGACCGGCGCCGCGGACGCGTCCGTTTGTCGTTCGCGCAGCGTCCGCCGCGGCGGCTGGCTCTCGTTGTAAAACGCGCTCACCCAGCCTTCCAGCCGATCGCCATGCGTCAGCGTCACCTCGCGCGGAATGGTCGGCTTGCCCGTTAACCGGATATTCTTAAACGCCGTATGCCGCGGATAGTGCGCATAAAAGTACAACCACGGCGCCGTGGGACTGCTCTCGGTATCCTCGTAGACCAGATGCCCGTTGATCAAATATCGCATCGATCCGTTTGCGACCTTCACCTGGAGTCGGTTGTACACGTCGCCGTATTCCACAGGATCCGGGCGGCGAAGCTGCTCGCTGAGCCCCAGGGGCCAGATCAACGTGCCCAATTCCATGATCTGCGCCTCGACCACGATGCCACCGAAGCCCAAATCCGACTCCGCCCAGGGGCCGTGATAGCCATCCGCCGAAAACTCAAAGTCGCCCGTCAGCGGGTACTGAAAATACAGCAGACCATGTTCAAACCCGGCCAGATGCCCGACGTACTCGCCGTCCGACACCCATCGCGCGGGCGGCCGCTGATTGTCCGACGCGCCAGGCGGCGTGGAGGGGAACCACCAGCGCAGCCCGGCGTCCGGTGGGGCCGGGGACTTGTCGCCGCGACGCGCCAATCGTCCCTTCGCCCACTCGATCCGCAATCCGGGTGCAAGGTCCATCAGATTGCGCGACCGCGCATGGTCGAGCAGAATACGGCCATAGCGGTCGGCCGCATCGGCCAGCTCTACGTGCCGTGCGGCAGAGCTCGCGGTGACGATGTCCGACCAGCGCGGGCTATAAGCGCCTCCCTGCGGGGTTTGACGATGCTCCCGGGCCGCATCGGCAAGCTGTGTCACTTTGGGGGCTGCTGCCGCGAAGTCCTGTTTCGCAATCAGCAAATTGACGTGCAGGACATTCGCATTGATGGCCTGCTCCGCGAGGGCTTGCTCGGCCGCACCAAACAGTTCATCGACCTTGCCCGAGCGGCGCGCCGCATCGATCAACAACGTGACGTTGTCGATCAGACCCCTCTCGCTTGGCAGGTGCTGAGCTGCGTCATGCTCCTTGTCGGCGCCGCGATCCGTTGACCGAAATGCTTCCGGCACGATGTCGCTGGGTCCAAACGCCGCAACCAGCCGCACTACGTTGCGGTTCTGGACCGGTAGCGTCCAATCGCGCAACAGCGCATAGGCCTTTTCGGCCGGCATCCGCGCCAGCTCCTCGCGAATGTGCCACAACGGCACCTGCACCGCCGGTTCTCCTTGTCGCCCGGTGGGCATGTCGGCCATGCGGCCCAGATAATCGAGCGCCAGCGGCGCCAGCCCGCCACGCGCCGCCTCGGCCGCGATGGCTGCCAGGTCTTGTCGCTGGACGTAGATCGCCGACTCACCGCTGTAGCGGGCGTATCCCGCTTGGCGCGCGGCGAGGTAACCGTCGAGCCGATCGCGCGCCTTGTCGTGATTCTGGTTGCGGAGGTGGTAGCGCACCACCTTCATCGCCAAAGGCTGCATGGCGGCGCTGGTCTGAAACGCCGGCGTGGCCAGCGCGGCGTCGATCACCGGCATCGCCGCCAGTGCGAATTGCTCGTGGTCGAAGGCCGGCAGCGCCGCGTGACATGCCAGATCGACATGCGCTTGCAGCCGGTTCTTGGTTAGCGTTTCAGCGAGCGCGCCCAGGTTCACATCGACGAGCGGTTTGTCCCGCGTCGCCAGCCCAAGCTGCACCAGCAACACCTGCCCCGCTAATCGCGCGTCCGGGCGGGTTTGGCGGGCGGCGACGTCCTTCTTCAGCTCTGCGGCGCGGTTCGCCCGCACGCACCATTCGACCAGCATTCGTCCGATGCTGGTTGGATCGCTGTTCTCGGAAATGCTGATCGGATAGACCAGTACTTCTTCCGGCAAACGCGCCGGAAACACTACGCCCGCGAGCAACTTATAGACATCCTCCGCCGGAATTCGCTGGCGCTGCCAGATTCCCGACAGGGAGGAAAGCTGTGCGATCACCTGGCTGGTGCTCTGACTGCCGCTCTCGGCGGTTGTGGTATAGAAAACGCCGCCAGTAGTGGCGCCTACTCGCGTCCGGCGAAGCGTGGGTGTAGCGCTCACAATCCCATAGGCTGCGCCATATCCTGATCGGAGGCCACCGGTTGGTTGCGGGTCAGCAATCGGCAAGCCCCCCGTCAGCGACTCGCGCACCGCCCTGAGAGACAAGGCGTGCATGTCGTTTTCCGCGGCCATCTTGGCAATCGCCATCGCTGTCTGGAACTGCGACATGGTGACCGGCGGGACAAGTTCCGAGCGGCCGGCCGGGCGGCCGAGCGCGGCCGCTGGTGCGCGGGCGCCACCGAAAGCCGGAGCGGGAACGCCGGGAACTACCACAGGCGCGGGTACGTCTACCGCGCGCGGAGCTGACTTGACCTGCGCTACCAGCCGGAACGGCGAAGCGTTGCTGCGCAGGGACGACGAGCTCTTTAGCCTGGCGGGGGCGGGGCGTAGAACGGGCGCTGCCGCGGGCGCCGCCGGACGCGCTGCACCGGCGTCGGTTTGTGACCCAGAGCGTTGCGGCCGCGCCAGCACCGAGTCGAGCAGCTCCGTCCACAACTGCTCGGCCTTCGCCTTGTCACCGTTGCGCACGACGATCTGGCCCCATTCCAACAGCATCGAGCGATAATAATTCGGTTCCAACTGCCACCGGGCCGCCTCCACGGCACTTCGCGCCAGCGTCTCGGCTTCGCGCGCCAACTCCTTTTGCGCAAGACACTCTCGCGCCAACAGCCACAGGCTCAGCCGTCCGGCGGCTTCAGCGCGCTGGCGCGCATTAGGTCGCTTCCCCTCCGGGACTTCGTCGAGCGGTTTCTGTTCCACGAGCTGAACGACCTCGGCGAGCCGCTGCTTTCCATCGTCGCCTTTCTCGTGCAGGCTCAAATACGCGCCGAAGACGCGCGCGTTGACGTCTGCGGGAATCGTTTCGCGCGTTTCTTTAAGCCGATCGCGAACGCTGGTCAGCGCTTCCGGCTTGAGCTTCTTCGGATCCAAGAGCGTGAAGAGCAAGCTGGTGACGCGCGCCTGCGCCAGTTCGCCTGTCGAAACTGACAGCATCAGGTCCAAGGTCGGGGCGCCGTCCTGTTGCTTCTGCGGCGCCAGCAGCTCCATGGCGACCGCGGCGGTGTCTCCAGTAATCCATTCGTTCGGCGCCTGCAAAAGCTGCCGCGTCCGGTTGACAAAATAGTTCGGGTCGCCGCGATGCTGCCCCGCTGCCGCCAGCCCCGGCTCATTCATCAAGTCGCGATAGAGCCGAATGGCGTCGATGTGGTATCCCAACCGCTGCAGCCGGTTGCCGATCCAAAGTACGTTCTCCGCTCGTTGGTACGCCGCATACTCAGCGTCATAGCGGCTGTCGGGGCGCTGCGCCGCCGCCTTGAGCATGATCTTGCGCGCCGCTTCTAGTTCGCCGCTCGTCTCGAGGAGACTCACCAATCGATTGAGCGGACTGTACTCGAACTGATTCATTCCACCCTCTTCGGTGGTGGACTCCTCGAGCAGCTTGATCGCCAACCCGCGCAACTCCGCCTGGCTGCCAATCTCCTGGGCGATCATCCACCGCGCCGTGGCGGGGATGTAAATCGGCGGCTCCGCGTTGACCAGCGACTCGATCAAACGTTTTGCCTCCGCGATCTGCCCTTGCCGGACGTGAATAATCGCCAGCATCGCCAGTCCCGCCGACCATTCCGGGCGTTTCTCGATCGCCGCGGCAATCTCTTTGCGCAGATCGTCGAGCCGGTTCGCGGTTGTCGCCGCGGTGAGCATCTGCGTGAACATCCCGCTGATCGTGCCGCCGCTGCTGTAGGAGATTGGGTTGGACAGGCCCGACCATGGATCGACCTGTGCGGTTTCTTCGCTCGGTATGATCGCCTGCCGCGCGTAGTCGTACATTTCCGGAACGGCCTGCCAGATGCGGCCGTCGTACATATAGCGCAGCAACTCGGCGCGCTGCTGCGGAAACGCCGCCCAGGCCTTCTTGAACAATCGCACGCCGATTTCCTGCTGGTTGGGCTGATTGATCAGGCTCTGCACGGTATTCATCACGTAGTAGTATTGGCCGAACGCGCGGATGTCGATTTGATCGAGCAGCGACGCCAGCTCGGTAAGGCGGTTGGCCTGTTGGAACGTGCGCTGAATCTCGTAGTAACGGTTGCCGAACAGGTTCGGTTGCGCCACGATCGCCAGCTTGTACTGGTCGCAGGCCTCGGCGTGCTTGTTGTTTTGCGCCAGTTGCTGCGCATACTGAAACCGCAGCAGCGCATCGCTGGGTCTGGCCTCGACACTCTTGCCCAGGCTCTCCAGGGCTTTATCGCGGTTGCCCGTCATCTGGTAGTATTCCGACAGCGTCTGGTAGAGCTGGACGGATGTCGGCGAAGCCTTGATCTGCTCCTCGATGCGCGCGATCAGCTCCTTGAGCTTCCCCGTCTGGGTCAAGCACTGCAGCGCCGCGGTGCGCGTCGAGTCGGCGACGGTAGAATAACCCATCGCGCGGTTCTGCGTAGACGTGGCCGGTGTGCGGCGGAGGATCTGATGGGCGATCTGCGCTGCGACTTCGGGTTTGTTCTCCGCCAGACGCTGGTTCATCAATGTCACCAGCGCGGTGGTCTGGTTACCGGCCTGGCGCTCGGCCCGCGCCATCAGATTCTCGGCCATCTCATTCATGCCCAGCCGCCGCATCTGACCGGCAAGCTGAACCTGCGTGTTGGCGTCAAGCCGCAAGCCGAACAGCCGCTCGGCCGCCTGCCGCGCCCGCTCGGCATCGCCCAACCGGACTGCCAGATCAAGCGCCATCGTCTCCTTCTGTTGCAGCGTGGTGTGATCCAACGGCGTGATCGAGTCCGCCAGCACGAGCGCCTCGTCGAGCTGATTGAGCGCCAGGTGCATTTGTGCCACCTGCATCCGCAGTTCGATGTCGGTGGGCGCCTGGGCGCTGGCTTCCGTCATGAGCTTCACCGCGTCGTTCCGTTCCTCGTTCCACCATTGCAGGTACGCCAACTCCAACCGGCGATAGAGCCGCTCGCCTCCCTCGGCCTGCTCCAGCCGCCGTTGGAAGTGCGCAACCAGATCACTCAACAGATCGTTGCGCTTGTAGGCTTCGAACGCCGTTCGCAAGAGAGCAATCGAGCCGACATCGTGGTAGACGCTCGCGCTGGGAAAATCGAGCTCCACGCCGGTCCTCGTCGCGCCGTAAGCAATTTGCACGTAGTTGCGCGAGCGGACGGCACGATTGGCGCCCGAACTCGACCGTCTGATCGGTCGGCTCCGCTCGTGCTGCGAGCGGCCCACGTTGTATGCCAGGTAACTTTCCACGATTGCGAGCACGTCCTCGTGCCGCCGCTCCGCCGCCGCCCGGCCGGTAAGCGTGACCAACGCGTAATACGGCGCCTGAACGTACCTACCCGGCGGCGCACTTGCAGCCTGCGAGCTCTGCGCCTCGCGAAGCTGCCGCTGCGACCAATTCTCAAACAACTCCAATGCGCGCTCATGCTCTCCATTCTCCGCGGCCATCGACAGCGCCATGGCCAGCGCCGTTTCGTCGCGCACATTGGCCAACAATTCCCGGCGCAGTTCTTCCTCCGTCTCCGTGCGGTTGGCGCGCTTCAGCTCTCTTGTCACCACCGCGAAGAACTCGTTGAACTGGTACGAGACCACCGGATCACCCGACAGCGCCTGTTGATTGACGCTGCGATAGCACTTGAGCATCAGCTCAATTTCGTCGTCGGCCAGCGGCGGCGTGCGGTCGACAGGCTGTTGCCCCGCGGTCGAACGGGCCACGACTTGCTGCTGCGCGGGCCCGGTGCGCTGCGCGAGCGAGTACAGATACATCGCCTGCGCCAGCGGTTCGCCGCTTTGTGCCAGCAGCTTGCTGGTCCGGAAGAATTCCTTGCCGTCGTTTCGCACCTGCGTCAGATAAATCCAATCCCAGATCGCGCGCGGCGGCGGCGACGCTTCGCCAACCGGCTTTCTGTACTCGGCCAAGAACTCCTCCTGGCGGTTGTCCTTCTCGGCAAAGCTCAATAGCCAAGCCAGCGCCGCCATCCGCGCTTGCCCGAACGACTGCGGCATCCAGGTCTGCATCCGACCTGAGACCGACGGGCCATAGAAGACCCGCGACGGATCGATTCCGGTTGCCGTCCGGGCCTCGGCGGCGCCTTGCAAACGTTGCAGCGCCGCTTGGAGCGCTGATTGCGTCGTGGGGCGGCGGACCGAGCTGGCCCCGCTTCGCTGCCGCGCGGCCGCAAGTTGCCGCTCGCGCGCTTTCCCTAATGCGCCCAGCTCGTCATCGTCAAAATTAAACGCCAACAGTTTCTCCAGCCGCGGCGTCGCCTCCTCGGGCTTCGTTGCCGCCAGCAAATACGCCTGCCGATACAACAGCTCCCAATTCTGCGGCTGCTCACGGAGTCGCGCTTCGATCACGCCCAGCGCCTGTTCGTTCTGGCCCTGCGAGATCATGCTGTCGAGGCTTTGCAACAGCTTCTCAGGGTCCTCTTCTTTGGCGATCAGGCGCACGAAGATCGCCGTGGCCTCTTCGTTCTGGCCGTTGCGCGCGAGCAAATTGGCAAGGCGATACTCGGTCTCCGCCCCCGGCGCCAGCTTCGCGAGTTGTTCCTGGTACTTGATCGCCGTGGCGATGTCCTGCTCCCCTTCGGCCAGCTTCGAAAGCTGTTGCACCAGTGCCGTATCGCGCGTGTCCTCGCTCAACAAACTCTCCAGCTCACTGCGGGCCGCGCCAAAATCGCCGGCGGAATGGTGCGCCTGAGCCAGGCAGATCGTCAGCTCGCGGCGGCGGTCCGCCTCGCGCCGATCGCGCTCCAACCGCTCAAACAACCGATCGAGATGGTTCGTTTGCAAATAGAGATCCGTGAGCTTCATCACGACGTTGATCTTTTCGTCCAGCCCTTCGGACTTCTCGAAAGCCTGCCAATACAGCTCAATCGCCTCATCCGTGCGGATCTGCTCGGCCAGTGCGGCGGCCAGCGTGAGCAACAGCGCCGGCTCGCCGGGGTTGACCCGCACCGCGCGGCGCAGCGTGTCGAGTCCCTCTTCGGCGCGCCCGAGCCGGAAGCACATCTGTGCGAAGAACTCATAGTGCTCGGAGTTGCCGGGGGCTGCGGCAATCAGGTCCCGCCCGGCTTGTAGCGCCTCATCGATGCGGCCAAGCTGCGACTCCAGCCGCGCCACGCTGGTCAGATAATCCGTGCGAAAGCGGCGGTCGATCGCCGCCAGCTTACGGTTCAGCTCGGCGGCGAGCGCCAGGTTGCCGCTCTGCTCCTGGATCCGCGCCGCCGTGGCCAGGCTGGGAATCGACTGCGGCTCCAGCTTGATCGCTCGGTCGATTGTTCGAATCGCCTCGATGTGGTCGTGCAGCGCCTCGTAGTACCGCGCCAGCCGCAAGAGCTGCCTCACCGCCGGCGTTTTCTCCTTGCTCAACTCCGCCGCCAGTGCCTCGCTGCGCGGCTTGAGCGTGTCCGCGGCCTGCAACACCTTCAACTCCAGCGCGAGCGCCGCTTCCGCCTCCTCGGCGTTGGCCGCCAACTGCTCGCCTGTGGCTACAAACTCAAGCGCCTGGTCATGCTGCTCGGTGCGCAAGAAAAGGTCCGCCGCCTTGAGTTGCAGCGCAAACTCCTTGGGCTCCAACTCACAAGCCGCCGCGATCTCGGCGGTCGCTTCGTTCAGGTACCCAAACCCGGACAGCACCTCCGCCAGCCGTGCCAGGTTTTCCGCCGTGCGGTTTTTTCCAGCGGCGATCTCGCGCCACGTGGCCAGCGCCTTTTGCGGCTCCTTGCGGATGTGATAAAACTCGCCCAGATACTCCCGGTACTGCGGGTCGGCCGGCGCCAGCTCAGCCGCCTTGGCGTACAACTCCAAGGCCTGATCCGGCATCTCGGCTTGCCTGAACAAGTCTGCAACCTGCGTAGCCGCCAGCGCGTCCTTCGGCCGCGCCGCCGTCAGCCGCCGCCAAACCGTTTCGGCCGACTTCTGCCGCGCCTCTTTCGGCCGCGACGTATCGCGGAGGATCAGCTTGCCCCACTCGCGGAGATGATCGGGGTTGTGCGGCTCGGCCTTGTCGAGCGCCTCGTATTGCGCAATCGCCTCGGCATACCGCTGGTCATCCACCAACTGGTCGATAAACGCCAGCCGCAGGTCCTTCCGCGAAGGCGCCAGCTTCAAGGCCTTCTCCAGCCACTGCTGCGCCTCAGGCACGCGCGCTTGCCGCGCCAAGACGCGGGCCAGCCGCGCCATCGCGTCTACGTCCTCGGGATACTTCGCCACCCATCGCTGGTAGTACTTCGACAGCCCGTCCTGATCGTCGCCGCGCAGAAAGACTTCCTCGATCTTGCGGCGGACCTCGCGGAACAGCCAGCTCTCCGGGTTGAGCGCCGCGAGCATTTGTTCCAAGTCGGCGATACCATCGGCCGACTTGCCGAGCTTGACCTTCAACTCGGCGGCTTCCATGCGGTAAACCGCGCGGCGGTAGTCGTCCGTGGTCAGCTTGACCAGCGTCTCATACCGCGGCAGCGCCGCGGCAAGCTGTCCCTCTTCGACCAGGGTCGCGGCGATCTGCTCCTGCACGCGCGCATCGCCCGGGAACAGCTTCTCCAGCCGTGACCAAACGGCCAGCGCCTGCTCGTTCCGCTGCGCCCGCTGATGCACGCGGCCCAGAGCCTGGAAAATATCGAGCAGGTCTGGCTGCGCCGGCCTTCGCTCGATCGCCCGCTCAAACGCCTCGGCCGCCTTCTCCGGCTGCCCCACGAGCACCAGCGACTGGCCGAGGTAGTACGACGCCATGGCGTTCTCGGCCAGCGACTCGTCGGCCTTTGTAAATGCCTCGACCGCGGCGGCGTCGCGCCCCCGCTGCGACTCGATCAGCCCCAGCACCATCCAAGCGATGCCGTCGTTTTTCTTCTCTGCTCGCTCGCGGAAACCGGCGACGAACGCATCGAGCGTTCCCCACTCGATGTGAAAGCCGTAAATCCGATCGAGCGCCGTCCCCCGCCGTGGGTTCTTTTCGAGCACGCTGACAAAGCGCTCGATGATTTTCTTTTGCCGCTCCAGTTCGGCATCGGCCTCGCCGGCTGCGTCCTGCCCGCGTGCGCTCACAGGACCCAGAATCTTCTCATTCCAGTTTGTTGCGAGCGCCAAAAGAAACAGCGCCGCGACGACCAGAGTCTTGCGTGACATGACAAGCCTTCCTCTCCTAGTTGGCAAGAGTTGCCAAGCCTTCGATCCAGTGAAATGCGTCCCATCGATCCGCGGATCGTTCCGAATTGTCACCCCGCGCTATGCGCGTTGTCAACGAAGTGAGCAATGTCCGATGTGTATTCATTTGTGTTCATCTGTCGCTCCTTCACTCCGGCTGCAGTGCTATCGTCGTTTCGTGAATTTGTTGACAAGCGCTGTCCCCACCCAGTAGTGTAAAACGCGAATCGGTCGCCGTCTTGGCAGAACCAGGAGCAGAGAGCATGAGCGTTTCGAACGAAATGCGCGAAGAGCTCGACGGCTTTCGCGAGGACTTCTTGCGGTTGCGGCGCGAGATCGGCAAGGTCATCGTCGGCCATCTCGACATCCTCGACGACACGCTCTCGGCCTTGATCTCCGGCGGCCACGTGCTCTTAGAAGGCGTCCCCGGCTTGGGCAAGACCTTAATGGTCCGCACGCTGGCCGACGCCTTGCACCTCAAGTTTCAGCGCATCCAGTTCACGCCCGACCTGATGCCGGCCGATCTGATCGGCACCAACGTCGTGCTCGAAGGGGCCGACGGCCGCAAGACGTTCGAATTTCAAGCGGGCCCAGTCTTTGCCAACGTGCTCTTGGCAGACGAGATCAACCGGGCAACGCCGAAGACCCAGTCGGCGTTGCTCGAAGCGATGCAGGAGCACTCGGTTACCGTCGCCGGCCATACGCACCGTCTGATCGAGCCGTTTTTCGTGATGGCTACGCAGAACCCGCTCGAAATGGAAGGTACCTACCCGCTCCCCGAGGCGCAGCTCGACCGTTTCTTCTGCAAGCTGCTGGTAAAATATCCGCAGCTCGCCGAGATCGAGACGATCCTCGATCGCACCACGGAAGGAGCGGCGCCGCGCGCCGAGCCGGTTCTATCCGGCGAACGGATCTTACAAATGTCGCGACTGGCGCGAATGATCCCCGTTGCCTCGGAAGTGCGTCGCTATGGCATCGCAATTGTGCTGGCCACGCATCCGGATCACGAAATGGCCACGGAGATGACGCGGCGCTTCGTCCGCTACGGCGCCAGCCCCCGCGGCGCGCAAGCGATTATCCTGGCGGCGAAGATTCGTGCTATTCTCGACCACCGCTACCACGTCGCCAAAGACGACCTCCGCGCCGTCGCGCCGGCGGCCCTGCGACACCGCTTGATCCTCAACTTCGAAGGCCAGGCCGAAGGTATCTCGACCGACGCCGTCATCGAAAACATCCTCGACTCCGTCGCCGAACCGGCGCTCGTGGCGTAATGGATTCTTACGAGGCGCCGGCATGCCGCTTTTTGACAGCAACTTCCTGAAGCAGCTCGAATACCTCTCGCTCATCTCGCGGCGCGTGTTCCGCGGTTCGCTGTTGGCGCAGCGGCGCACGATGCAACTTGGCGGCGGCATCGAGTTCGCCGACCACCGCGAATACACCGCCGGCGACGACTTCCGTTATCTCGATTGGAACCTCTACGCCCGCCACGGCGACCTCTTGCTCAAGCGATTTCAGGAGGAAGAGGATCTGCACGTTTACCTGTTGCTCGACTGCTCGCGCAGCATGGGGTTTGGCAAGCCACCCAAGTTCGACCTCGCGCGGCAGGTGATCGCGGCGCTGGCGTACATTGCGCTGGCGGACCTCGATCGCATCGCCGTCGTCGCGTTCTCTGATTCAATCGTCGCCGACTTTCCGCTCACGCGGGGCAAAGCCAGGATCCTCTCGTTGTTGCGGTTCCTCGAAGACTTGCCGTCGCAGGGGACCGATACCGACTTAAGCCGTGTGGCCAGCGGGTTTGTGCATCGCAACCAAAGGCGCGGATTGGCCATCGTCGTCAGTGACCTCTTCGACCCTGCCGGCTTCGAGCGGGGTTTAGATGTTCTGCGGCACCGGCAATACGAGCCGCACGTGATTCAGATCCACGACCCGAGTGAGAAAAACCCACCGCTGTTGGGCGATGTGGAGCTTGTCGACGTCGAAACCGAAATGCCGCGGAAGGTCACCGTCACCGAGAAAAACCTGCGAACCTATCGGAAGCTATTTGAGGAGTACCATCACGCCGTCCTGCTCTATTGCCGCAAGTACGGCATGGGCTGCACGCAGACCGACACCACCGTGCGGTTCGACGATTTAATCCTGCGCATGATGCGCACCGCGGGAGCAGTTCAGTAGCAGGCGGGAATGACCAGGCGCCAATGACCAAAGTTGCGCGGTCGGCTGCTATTGGTCATTGGGATTTGGTCATTGGTCATTCGGATTTCGTTCGTCATTCGGATTTCGTCATTCGGACTTTTCACAATGTCCTTCGCCACACCACTAGCCTTTGCCTGGCTCGCTCTGGCGATACCGATCGTCATCTTCTACATCCTCAAGATCCGCCTCCGCCGGGTTCCGGTCTCGACCAACATCTTCTGGCGACAGATCTTCGATGAAAAGCAGCCCCGCTCGATCTGGCAACACCTGCGGCATTTGATCTCGCTCCTTGTTCAGCTTGCGTTGCTGCTGTTGCTCGTCGGCGCGCTTGCCGAGCCATTTTTCAACTGGGAAGTGCTCGAAGCACGCCGCATAGTGCTCGTGCTCGACAACTCCGCCAGTATGAATGCCACCGACGTCGAACCGACCCGCCTCGACAAGGCCAAACAACTCGCCCACAACGCGGCCGGCCGCCTCCGGTTCCGCGACCAGATGGCCGTCGTCGTCGCCGGCACGGCGCCCCAGGTAGTTTGCGGCATGACGGATCACGAGCGCACGCTAAACAACGCCCTTGAGGCGGTCCAACCCACCGACGGCCCGACGCGGATGACCGAGGCGATTGCGCTCGCCCGCCGGCTGCTCGGCGATGCTGAAAACGGCCGCGTGGTCGTCGTCTCGGACGGCTGCTTCGAAAAGGCTGACGTGCTCACTGCGGGCGAGGACATCGACCTGCGAGTCGTCGGCACACGCGCCCCCAACATTGGCCTGACCAACTTCCAGGTTCGCCGCAGCCTGCTCGACCCGCTCGGCTATGAGATCTTGGTCGAGGTAACCAACCAGTCCGACGAACCGGCCGAGTGCCGCCTGGAGGTCGATCTCAACGACAACCCCGTCGATGTGATACCGCTCAAGCTCGAGCCGGGCCAGATCTGGAGCCAGACGCTGGAAAAAACGTCGGCCGACGGCGGCACACTGTTGGCTCGCATCGACCACGACGACGCGCTGGCCGCTGACAATACGGCGCTGGCACTATTGCCGAAGCGCGAAATTCAGAAAGTAATCCTGATCACCAAGGGGAACCACTTCTTGCAAAAGGTCTTCGAGGCCAATCCGCTCGTGCACCTTACCGTCGTCGCCGAGCCGCCGACGAAACTCGACCCCGGCGCGATCGTCGTCTTCCACCGCAACATGCCGGCGAAATTGCCCCCCGGCCGTGTCCTGGTCGTAGACCCGGAAACGAGCACCGACCTCTGGACGCTCGGCGACAAGCTGGCCAACCCCATCGTCACGAAGCAGGACACTGACTCGCCGCTGATGCGGCATGTGCGGCTCGACAATGTGCTGATGCCCGAAGCCCGCCAGCTTAAGCTCACAAGGCCGGCTGCAAATCTGGCGACGGCGCTCTCGGGTGATCCCCTCTACGCCGCCATTGAAGAACCGAATCACAAAACGCTCGTGCTCACCGTGAACATCGACCAGGGCGATCTCACCTTCCGCACCGCCTTTCCGATCATGGTGACCAACGCGTTGGCCTGGTTCGCGGGTCAGTCGGGCGAGCTGCGCGAATCGCTTGTCACCGGCGCCGCACCGGAAGTCGCTTTGCCCTCCTCGGCCACAAACTCCAACGCCGCCGCACTCGTTCTGCGGACACCGACCGGGGATGAACGACCGCTCCCCGTCGGCGACGACAAAACAACCGTCGGTCCACTCGACCAAGCGGGCATCTGGTCGATCGCAGCAGCCGCGACGGACGAAGCCGATAGTCCGCCACCGCTCATTGAGCTTGCCTGCAACATTGCCAGCCGCGCCGAGAGCGACTTGCGCCCCGCCGAATCGTTAACCGCTCGCGAACCGCCGGCCGCGTTGGCCGGCTTCACGTTCCACCGGCCCCTGTGGTTCTACCTGATCGTCCTCGCCTGGCTGCTCGCCGCCCTGGAATGGTACCTCTACCAACGGAGATGGATCACTTGATAACGTGTCAGTTTCTGTAGGGAACGCCTTCCGTGGCGTTCCGGAAGCGCCAAACGGCGTAGCTATATCAACTCGCCCAACGGAACGGCACAGAGGCCGTTCTCTACAGAGTCCAATATGGATAACCCATCCTACCAACTCGAGCTCGCCCACCCGCTCTGGCTCCTCGGCCTGTTCGCCGTGCCGCTGTTGGTCTATTACTTCTATTACAGCCTCGCAGATTTTCCGCGCTGGCAGCACGTGATTTCGCTCGCGGTTCGCACGGTGCTCGTCGTTCTGCTCGTCCTCGCGCTGGCTGGCCTCACGCTTCTTCGTCCGACGAGTGAGCAATTCGTCGTCTTCCTGGTCGACGAAAGCACCAGCGTCGGCGACGACTCGGCCAAGCGCGCGAACCAGTTCATTGACGAGGCGCTCCAGCATGCCGCCGGCAACCGCGTGGCGTTCCTCCCGTTCGCCGCCGAGCCGGACGCCATACGCGACGAGCGCGAGAACGCCCAACCAGACGACACGAGCGCGATCACAACCCAGCGCGACAATCAACCGATTAACGCTGATCAACCGCCCGGCGCCCTCTCGCCCGACGAAAAGCGCCGCCGCGGCACCGACATCGCCACCGCTATCGAAGCCGCCGCCGGCTTTATGCCTCCGGGCTACGTGCCGCAGTTCGTTCTCCTTTCCGACGGCAACCAGACGGCCGGCGACGCGCTCAAAGCCGCCCTCCGCAGCGGCGTCCCCATCTCCACTGTCCCGCTCGCCACGCGCACCGAGCCTGAGGTGCAAGTCTCCGCGGTCCACGTCCCCGCTCAGGTCCGCGAGGGCGAGCCGTTCTACGTCGAGGTGGTTGTCGACTCCAATCACGACGACGAAGGCCTGATCCAGGTCTACCGCGGCGCCCATCAGGTCGTGAGCGAGCGCCGCCCGATCAAAAAAGGTGAAAACCGCTTCCGCTTTCAGCAGTCAATCACGCAAGAGCGCCTCGCCCACTACTCCGCCCGCATCCAATCGCTCAACAGCGACACGCTGCTCGACAACAACACCGAGTCCGGCCTGGTCTTCACCGCCGGCAAGCCGCGCGTGCTGATTGTCGAGAGCGATCCCAAGCTCATCCGCCAGCTCGTCTTCGCCCTCGAGCAGGAAGAAATCCAAGTCGACGTCCGCCCGCCCACCGGCATGCCCGACAACCTCTCCGACTTGCAAAACTACGAGCTGCTCATCCTGTCCAACGTCCCCGCCACCGCACTCAGCCAGCGGCAAATGGAGATCGCCCGCACGTACGTGCAGGACCTCGGCGGCGGGTTCATGATGCTCGGCGGCGAGCAGTCGTTTGGCCTGGGCGGTTACTACAAAAGCGTGCTGGAAGAAATCCTCCCCGTCCGCAGCGACTTCGAAAAGGAAAAGGAAAAACCGAGTCTCGGCATGGTGCTGGTCATCGACAAGTCCGGCTCGATGAGCGGCGACAAAGTTGAAATGGCCAAATCCGCCGCCCGCAGCGCCGTCGAGCTGTTGGGCCCCAACGACAAGGTCGGCGTCGTCGCTTTCGACGGCGATACGTACACCATGAGCGAGATGCAATCAGCCTCGAACAAGGCCGGCATCAGCGACGCCATCAGCCGCATTGAAGCCAGCGGCGGCACCACGATGTACCCGGCGATGGAACGCGCCTACGATTTCCTGCAGCAGACCACCGCCAAGATCAAGCACGTCATTATTCTTACCGATGGCGTCTCCTCCCCCGGCGACTTCCAGGGTTTGGCCGCCACCATGGCCAGCGCGCGAATCACGGTCTCGACCGTGGCCATCGGCGTCGACTCCGACACTACATTGTTGGAAGATATCGCCCGCGTTGGCCAAGGGCGCTACTACCTCACTGAAGATCCTGCGGCCATCCCGCAAATCTTCGCCAAGGAAACGGTCACCGCCAGCAAGTCGGCCATTGACGAGCAGCCGTTCGTCCCACAGGTCGTCCGCGCGACGCAGACGTTTGCCGATATTGATTTCGACTCAGCGCCGTTCCTGTTGGGTTACGTGATGACTCGCCCCAAGGCGACGTGCGAGATGATCCTGGCCACCGAGAAAGGCGACCCGCTGCTCGTCTGGTGGCGGTACGGTCTGGGCATGACGGTGGCCTTCACTTCCGATGCCAAGAGCCGCTGGGCGGCCGAGTGGCTCACCTGGCCTGGCTTCAGCAAGTTCTGGGCGCAGCTTGTCCGTCAGACGATGCGCAAAAGCGAGACCAAAGGCGTCACCGTCGCCGTCGAGCAGCGCGCCGGCAAGGCCATGATCACGCTTGACGCCGCCGACCCCGCCGGCCGTTTCCTGAACCAGGCCGACACCGAGATGACCGTCATCGATCCGCAACTCGGCACGCGCAAGCTGCCGCTGGTGCAAACGGCGCCGGGCCGCTACGTCGCCGAGTTCGAAACGCCGGCCAGCGGCGCTTATCACCTGGAGCTCACACAGCACAAATCCGGCCAGCTTGTGTATCGTCAATCGCGCGGACTGACCGTTGGTTACGCCGACGAGCTCCGCTTGCGGCCCACCAACGAAGCGATGTTAAAATCCATCTCCACTGTCACCGGCGGCGCGTACCAACCGTCCGCCGCCGCGCTCTTCGCTCCCACCGACCGCACCGCGCAGCGCCCGACGCCGCTCTGGCCGTGGCTGGTCACGATCGCCGCGATTCTCCTCGTCCTCGACGTCGCCCTCCGCCGCATCGACTTGAGTTTGACAACATTCCGCCGACGACGAAACGTAGCTTCGAACGTCAACAGCCCGACGCGGCAGGCCGGGATTCGACGAGGCGAAGAACCTCACGAATTAGCCCCCGCCGTCACATCAAAGTCCTGAGAAGCGTGGCCGCAGTCGCGACGATCACTTCGTTTCAGAAGCGGTCAGGCGAGCATCGGATAATTCTTCCCGATCCAGCTTTCGACCAACTTGTGGAACTTTTCGGCTGCTTCCAGCAACGCTTTCGCGTCGGCGCTGGAAACGATCCCTTGTGAGTCGTAGGACAGGTTATTTCGCTTGCGGCGACAGCGGTCGAAGTAATCTGCGGTTTTGGTCACCGAGCCGCCCATGGCGAGCTTCAGCGCCTGAAACGTGGTGTGATGGGCGCCCTCTCCTTTCACGCGGTAGCCAGTGCAGGCAATGGCCATCTTGGAGGAGAGCAGGGCCGCCTGATAAGCAATCGCAAATCGATTGTCATCCGAGAGCATTGCGATCGCCGCGTCTTCGAGATTGCGTGCGACAACGGCTCGCAAGTCATCGAGTTCCGCTTTACTCGTGACGTGCGTTTCGACTCGGCCGTCGTCCAACAAGTTCTTCCAGGTCATCGGGCGTTCCTGCCAGGAAGATTCTGTCGCTTTCAAGCACCGAACGCAAGAAGTGATTGCGTTTAGCGATCTTCTCGCGAAACTCGCCTACAGAGTACACCGTGGCATTTACCGGGCGTCGGAGTCTTCTTTCGGATCTCGCCAGTGCCGAGGAAAGGTCGGCCAGTGTGATATCGCCCACCACGATTAGATCCACATCGCTCGTCGAGCGCTCTCGCCCCTTGGCGATCGAGCCGTAGACGAACGCCAGCGAGATTCGTTTTCCAAATGACCGTAGCGCTCGACGCAGCACGTCCGCGAGGCCTGTGGTCTTTTCCAGCAAGCCGCGCAATTCCGGCAAAAATGGGCAATCGACGTCACGGGCAAAATAAACGCGGTTGCCGTCACTCCAACGGCGAAGTATGCCGGCTTTCACGAGCGAATCCAGCGGCCGCTGCAGAGTCGAAGGGCTACGTCTCAAGCGATGTGCCAGATCGCTCAGATACCAAGGTTCACTGCGCTCCAAGATCAGCGCCGAAAGGAGCTCCTGGACTGAGCGAGAAAGCAGTGGATCGAGCGAGCTAGTTTTACGCATAATACGTAAATATATACGCATAAAGCGTAGTAGTCAAATTCGGGTCAAAAAACCATATTTGCTCCAACGGAGCTAGTGCCGTTTGTTCGCGGTTGAAGGTGTCTGTCAAAGGCGCCAGCGGCGAATGACGAAGTGCGAGGGTCGTACGCCCCGCGAGTATCCGTGCACGGTCGGCGACAATTCCCGCCTGCTGGCGGCAGGATTGCTCTTTTCGGTATCGCCGACGTCTCGTCTGGATCGCCTGTAGCGAATGGCCGTCTGTTTGGGCCGTGCCGCGTCGGACCGCGAGCTAGCCTTGCGAGGCGATGGATCGCCCACGTTGATTTATCACTTCCGCCATTCTCGCGAGGGCAATCATGTCGCCGTCTGGCACTACAGCAGGTCTGGGACTTTATCGGGCAAAGCCGTACGAAAATGACGGCGGGTTTTCCGTGCAAGGGCTCGCACTAACCACCGGCGTCGGCGTGCTCGTCGCCGTGGTGATGGGCGTTGTGGCCGCAATCGTCGGGCAGTTCTTCTACGCCGTTTTTATTTTCCCCTTGTTCATCGGCGCCGCGGTCGGCGCTGGGCAGACCTGGGCCATTCGACACACCAAGATCCGCACGCCGCTCGCCTGCGGAGCTGCCGGGCTCGTCGCCGGCGTCGTGGCTGTCACGACCATGCACTATGTGGACTACGTTAACTTCCGCCAAGGTATGAACGAGGCAAACTTCGAGGAACAATCGCTCCGTGAGGCCATTGCCGATACGACCGATCCCAAGGAGCGCCAGTATCTCCATGAAGTGCTCGCGGAGTTCGAATCGGATCCCGAGGTCGTTGCCGCCATGCAGGTCAACTCCTTCACGAGCTACCTCGACTGGAGTGCGCGGCAGGGCGTCGAAATCAGCTCCGCCTACGGGAACTCCGGGGGGCTGAACCTTGGTCACACCGGCACCTTCATTTACTGGGGAGTCGAGGCATTAATTGTCGCCCTCATCTCGGCCGCAATGGCCCGCCGCCGCGCAGGCGCACCGTTCTGCGTAGCCTGCGACGCTTGGAAGACCGAGCGCGAGCTCGGTTGGCTGCTTGCCCCAGCGAAGGCCGTGGGCGAGGTTGTCCAGTCGGGTCGCCTGGCCGAGCTGCCGGCCATGGCAGGGACCTCCGACGGCCAGTCCTCGATTTCCGTCTACGAGTGCCCGTCCTGCCCTGAGCAGGCGGACGTCGTGCTCGAGGTCAATGCGATCACCTACAACCACGGTACTCGCGAGAAATCACCACAGGCGCGGGCCATTTACCCGCGCGGAGCGGCCGCGGATCTCACGCGATACTTCGTCTCGTTGGAAGACACGCCAATCAGTGGGAACAACGATACCGCGGTGGCTCGAAAAGTCGAAACCGTGGCCGACGGCCAACAAACGGGCGAGCTAGTCGCGTCGAACCGATAGCTAGCCTTGCATCAGGATTGAATAGCAGACATGACTTCTTTTACGACGCCGGGCGCCATGCCCACGTGCCGCCGTGGGCATGCCGAACCCGCGCAGTATCATCTTCGGCGCCGGGCCAACTAGCGACCTGCACGAGGTACGCGAGGCGCGGATGGCGCGACGTCCGGCCTCGAGGGCACGTCGGTGTCAACCTTAACTCGGCTGCGCACGTCTTCCTCGGCTGACTCTACAGCATCTCGCCGCAGTCGCTCTCCCCGCTCGATACGACGATCCGCTCTGGCGGGCTGACGTTCGTCATAGTGCGCCACATTCCACTCGCGCGGGACTTCGATCTGAATGGGCCGCGCGCGCCGTGCTCGGTTCACCTCGACCGCTACGGTCCCCGGTTGAACGGAGTGAACCAGCTCGCCGAACGCCTTGCGTTCTACGACCCGCTGGTCGCCGAACCTGGTGATTACATCGCCCGGCTTAATCCCGCCGTAAAACGCCGGCGAACGCGGAATCACTTTCCAGACGACGACTCGATCGTCATAGCGATCGTCGACCACGAGGCCCAGTTGCTCCAGGGGGTCGTGTCGAACGACCGCATAATGCTCGATCAACAGCGCCGGCTCAACCGGGATCACCATTTCTTTGTTCTTGCGAACGATCAACACCTCGACGCGTCCGTCGCGGGCCTTGGTGGCGAAGAGCAGCTTGATAAAATCGGTCTCGCGCGTGACTTTGACGTGATTGACTTCGAGGATTCGGTCTCCCTCCTGAAAATCGAGTTGGGCGATTGGACCCGACGTCGCAATGTCGGCGATGACGAGCGAGTCCGTCGCGGCTGGGTCAAACCAAATGCCGACATCCGGAGCCCGGATATCAGCCACGCGGAATGTGCGCCGTGTCGTGCGGCCGTCGACGGCGACGCCACTGCTGCGCTCGGCGCGGATTTGGACATCGTCCGTTTCCACACGGAGCGGGGCCGGCTCGTGGGTTTCTTGACCGCGCGATTCTGGCAACGCTCCGACGCCCAAAGAGAACACCACCGCGCCAACGAAAGCCAAGCCCTTTTGGGCCAATTGGTGAGCACAGTTCATAACCGATCCTCTGTAAGGGTTTTTGAGATCCCCCACAGAGTGATCATGCAAAGCGCGTGCCGAAAGCGAATTGGCAATGAGTCTCCACCGCCCACTACGGCCGCGGCGAACCAGTCGGCGCATCCTCGCCGCCTCGCCCCCCGCGTCCTATGCCGCCGCGTCCTAAGGCATCGCGTCGCGCTGCGCCGCGTCCCCCGCCACGGCGGTCCATGAACCCACCGCGCGTTTCGGCGACCTTCAAGTCGAATTCGCCTTCGACTGCATCGCCTGTGTTCATGCCGACCTTCGCGAGCGTCAGTTTTCCCGCGACGACGCGCCCGCCGAACGGCATGAAGCCGTTTCCTCCGGTTTCGCCTTCGGCCAGCGACCCGTTGACGGCAATGGTTTTGCCGGCGCTTGCGGCAAAAATCTTCGGATCCACGGATAACGTCAACGTCAGCTTCCTTGCATCCGGCTCGCGCACACCGGTTAAGACGACCGTGGCCGGAGGTTCCCCCTGGCCGAAGGGACCGCCGCCGAAACGCACTGCACCGGGTCGCTCGGCCCCGGCGCCGCCTCCGCGCAAATCGCCCGGCCGCGCCTCGCCTGGTCGCGGGCCTCGACGCAGCTCGTCGCGCGGTGGTCCGCCGCGTGCGGGTGGGCCCCCCGGCGGTCCGCCTCGTCCGCCAAAACCGAACCCAAACCGCGGTAGCTGCATGAGCTGAGCCGTCGATCCCAATTGCTTGAAAGCGACGGTCTTCCCGTCCAACTCCAACTGCACGGCGGCGTCACCTGCTTCCAGCGGGTTCGCGGACGGCTTGTCTTGCCAGGCGGTTGCGAACGAGCCTTTGGCCGATCCAACCTCGACGGTGTACATCGGCTTGCGCGGTTGTGCCGCTACCTGCACCGGCCACTTCTCCAGTTCTCCAGCGATCGCCTTACGACGCGAGCGAATAAACTGCCGCGTGTTGTTCATCGCGGCCGGCGCGCCGGCTTGTCGATCGTGCAGGTGATCGGTCACCAAGGCTTCGACGCGATCAATCGATTTCACGAGCTCATCTTCTTTCCAGACGTCTTGCAGAAGCACAAGCATCGCCTGGCGATAGCGTTCCGCCACGCTCGGGTGGCGGTACAGGCGATTGGCCAGCATGCTCTCGGCATACACGGACGTGGGGCCTTGTTGGCCAAACCCAAACCCTCCAAACGGCCCGCGAACTCCCATAAACGCGGCATCGGCCCCCCACGGCATAAAATAGAACTTGCCGTTGTCGCGATTTTCGTACACCCAATAGTTGTTTTGGTTGTTGCTGTAGCCGTCCCAAAAGCCGATCAAGCTTTCGACTGCCCAGAACTTAATGAAGTTGTCGAGATCCACGAGCTTCTCGATTTCGTCCAGATCAAGCTCGTCGGGCTCCCCCTCGCGCTGGGCGGCCAGCAACGCGGCCAACTGCCTCACTTTGCTACGATCGTGGTTTTTCTCGTTGGTCTTTGCCTCCAGCCGGTCGATGGCGCTGGGGTAGAAGTCAGCCAACGTCCCCTCGTACAGATTGCCCGAGTTGTTGCCAAAACGCCGTTTGAGAAACGGCTTGCCAATCGATTCGACGTTCGAGTAGATCCCCAGGTATTCTCCGTTGACGGTCAGGCGCGCGAAGTTGCTCCGCGACGCCTGAACTCCGGCCGCGTTGAACAGCCGGTATGCCAAAAACTGGCTCACCAGCGCCGCGTCTTGCTTGTTGTTGTTGAGCGTGAGGACGTCGATCCCCTTCACCGGACTCTGATCGACATACTCGTCGAATTTCACCTTCAGCGAGGGAAACTGGTTATCGAGCGATCCGATAAATCCCTTCTTGCGGACTCCTACGGATTCGATCTTCACGCCGTCGATCGTGACATCGCCCTTGAAGTACGTAAACGGGTTTTCCGAGGAGCCGGAAAACGCCGCCCGAATGTCGCGTGTCTGCTGACATAGCTTGGCCCAGTCTTCCGCGGGCAGCTCAATCGCAACCTCGATCAACCGGTCCGGATCCGAGAGGTGCTCCGCGGCCAGTTCTTCTGCGCTTGTGGATGAGCCTGGCGCCGTCAAGAGCAGGCCAAAAAATATCCACGCCGAGATTCGCTTAGCACTGAAGCGGCCTGTGGCGGACGCAAAACCACAATCCATGAACCGCATTTCTTCCTCATTTCCGTTCTTGATCTGGCGTGAACCTGGCGCGGCCGCAAAGCCGCGGCCAAGCGCCCAAGGTCAACGCATTCGTCCTAAGCTAATGAAACAACGCGGGGTGAACAACGTTCTGCACCCTGCGTGATACCCTCCCATTGCCAGTCGAGTTGGTGCGCATCGACGTTGAATTTCGGCGAAAAATAATTAAATCACGGATTTTGCGCATCGATTTGGGAGTGGGCGGCTGCCGCGGCGCAGCAAGTTGTTGTGCCGCTAGGTGATCGGGCGGTTGCAGTGAATTGGTTCCGGGGAATTGCTGCGCTTTTGAATGCATCTTATTTCGCGCCACTGGCGGCGCGCCGCGATTTTCTTCTCACGTCGATTGCAGCGAAAAAACGCGGTTTATGGGAACGAATTGCCGGATGCCGGACAGGTGCGGTGGGATGCAAGTCTCGCTGGCTGCAGGGCTTTGGTCGATCGCAAAGCCCGGCGGGCCGGCGATTTATTTCCCATCGAGTGCAAACGCAGTGTAGATACATTTTGAACGGCCAAGGCGTCGGGACGCGGAGAACCGGAAGCGCACGCAAAGGGGAAACGCCGGAACCGAAGGACGCGCAGGAAACGAAGGACTCGGGCGCTGGGATTTATTGGCGCGTGGCGCAGAAAACATCGATAGGGGGGTCAAAGCGTCGATAATTCGGCGGATTTGGGCGGGGGCGATTGGCGGAAGTCGCTGTGGTGCTTGTGGTTGCACATTTGGCGTTATGGTTGGAACGGCGGCCTTATTGGCGCAGGGTGACAATCGTGCTCAGGTGCGCAGGAATTGGACGCCAACGCCGAAAGCCGGAATGAACTACGGAGGTTACGAAGGATATGGAGGTACAACGGACGCAAATTAGCCACAGATAAACGCTGATGAACACGGATTGCGAGCCATTGGCCATAAACGGCCAACGAGGACGCTGGCGGTGCGGGGATGAGTCGAGTTGCCAAAGATCACGGACTCGTGCGCACCCGCTGCGGCGGGCCCATTGTGTGATCGTTAGTATACTACCACACAACTGGCCCAGTTGTCAATGGGACAAGCGAAAGAGTTCCGAACGACCGGCCACGGCGGGCGGGCTTCGGACGAAGGACGAAAGACGGTGAAGGGCGAAGAGCCGGTGCGTCAGTCCGCGCCGCTCGAATAATCGCACCTCAAGCGCGAGCCGCCCCTTTTTCGCAACGACAGCCGGCGCCTCGACTCTCTCGGGGCGATGCGGTCAGCTATGGGTGGGTGTAATCGCAATGACCGTGATTTGGTTTTTGTCGGGACCGTAGCACCAAAAGACTCGATAAGCCCCCGGAGTCAGGTTCTGGGCGTAAGCCTCGAAGACCTTGCCTTTTTTCTCGTACGGATGGTCGAGCGAAGTGTACTCGTGCGTATTCAAGTCGGGATGCTTTGGATTGTTGGCCAGTTGGTCGATCGTCCTTTTGACTTGCTTGAACAGGCCCTCCGCCGAGGTCGACTTGCTCTTGGCCTTGCGTTTTCGCGCCACCAGCTTTGCTTCGGCATCCTTCTTAAGCTGGTCGTAGGCTTCCTGGGCGACCTCGGTCCACTTGATTTCGAACATCAAACGTCGATCTCGCCGGCGAGCTTTTTGTGCGCCTTAAGGTTGGGTGGCTTTTTGCTGAAACGGCGCGAGCGGGCTTGCGCTAATCCCTGCTGCACCGTGGCCATTGCCTGTTCGTTTTTGTGCAGCCACAACTCGCGTTCTGGTATGACCGCGGCGGCAATGATA
Source organism: Pirellulales bacterium (assembly GCA_040901795.1). Classification (GTDB taxonomy): domain Bacteria; phylum Planctomycetota; class Planctomycetia; order Pirellulales; family JALHPA01; genus JBBDYH01. Next base: position 15,545 of record JBBDYH010000027.1, on the reverse strand, counting down.
CGAACCTCCAACTCGTCGATTTCTTCGATAATCACGGTCTTGTTGGCAAACTTCGAGCCGAGCACAATTCGCCCCTTCGAGTCCGCGAGTTTGGTGGTCATTTTCGCGATTGGAGTTACCAGATAAAGGAATTCCCGTTCAATGATACGCCGTGGCGGGAAAGTGGGCAAGTGGGATATTCCCACATTTTGGAGCATTCTTTGACCTAGGACAGCGAGGTAATTTACGACCGGTGCTCAAAAGCGCCCCCCTTTTGGGTTACTCCGCCTTCACTGGCCACACGTCGCCAGCGTACTGCGCAGCGATCACGCCGTGGACGAAGCGTTTGGCCAATCGGCTGGTGCTGGATCTGACCATCCGCCCCCGCGGCCGGCCACGCAAAAATGAGAGCGAGCCACAAGAATAGTTCTGAACCGCTTTTTTCTACGTTGTTCAGATATAGCGAGCTCACCGCTCGCCCTGTTTCACCCAGGCTTCGTTGAACGCGACATGCTTTATGCTGCTCTCTTCCGTTGTCGCTGCGCTTGGGGCGAAGTAGCTGTAGATTGCGTGGACTGTTGAGTCACGTCCCTGGATGACGCATGGGTACTGGTACGCGCCGTCGGCATGATGCTCGAGGTGGCGCGTGTACTTCCATGTCTTACCCTCGTCCTCCGAGATCGAAACGGCCAGGCTGTTACGTCCCCTCTCCGTGTCGTTGTAGACGAGGCAGAAGTGGCCGTTGGCCAGCCGGACGCCGTCGATGCCGGCACCGGGATTGGCCAATTCGGACAACGTGACCTTTCCCCACGTCTCGCCATCGTCTTTCGACTCGCTGACCTTAATGTGCCCCGACCCGCCGTTGTCGCGCATATAAGCGACGAGCGTGCCATCGTTGCGGGGCAACACCGTTGGCTGAATCGCGCCCCCTCCCATGATCGGCTTGCCCGCCGACCAGGTGCGTCCCTTGTCGTCGCTGATCGCCATGATGCCCAACGAGAAGGTGTCAGAGTAAAGGGGGAGCAGGATCCGACCGTTGGGATGCTTTGAGCTAGGAGACAACAGCGTCGGCTTGCAGCGTACCTGCCAGCCCAAACGTTGAAACATTTTGTCGTCGATGCGAGCGGCGATCTCCTCGGGGCTGCGCCCGCGAATCCTTTGCTCCCGGGCGCGCAACCGCTCGCGGTCGGCCGTTGAAAGCCGCGTAATCAGCTCTTCACGAGCCTTTCTCTGCTCCATGCTCAGCTTCTTGAACTCGGCCGAGAAATCGGCCGGCTTCATGTAGATGGCCCCCTGCCAACCCCACTTGGGAGGTCCGTCGCCGGTGTACTCGCGCGAAAAACGATAGTTCGTCAGCGACGACTCCGATGTGTTTGCGATATGGACCGGCCAGAAGAGCCACAAGCGATTCTCCGGATCGATCATCATGCACGTGTTGCCATCTGGAAACCCGTGCGTGTCGACCATTACGAAGTCTTTGCTCCAACCGCTTTCCCCGATGCGCTTCCGCGCCCCATAAACGGCCACGTCGTCAGCTCTCCGCTTGCCCGATCGACGGTACCACGAAGCGATGAAATCTCCATTCGGGCACTCCACGATTCCGGGAGCATGGTTGCCCTCGGCTCGGAGGGGAAAGACCAGCTCGCCGTGCTCTTGCGGCAAATCTGCAGCGTCGACGATTGCGACCGCGGCAACGACTGCCAACGTCAACAGGATTCGCGTCATGGATCCAGACCTTTGCCGGAAATCTTTGATGCGCGGCGCGCGTGGCGGACCTGAAAATACCAATATTCGCTAATTGAGCTGCTTCGCGAGCGGTTCAAGGGGATGCCTGTTCTCGATTCAGGGTGTAGCTGAAACCCGCGTGGCCGACAAAGGGCTTGCCATTTCCATCCAAAAAGAACAAAACGTTTTCGTCCCCTTTCAGCAATGACAGTCCCGACTGCGTCTTGGTCGGCTCCAATTGGTAGACCATCGCGTTCGGATCGGTCGCTGTGCCGTGCATGATGGTCCACTTGCCTATACGAACGTTGCTCCGAAACAAGGTACCTTCCAACCGGTATGTCGTGGGGGCCAGTGTCACGGGATCCTGGAATAGTGTGACGACCCATTTCAATTTGGTGCCGCGCGCGTTTGCATCCTGGTTCAAGTGTCGAACGATTCCTTCGTACGGGGTCCTGCCCGCAAATATACCGAAGACCGCGGGACCCTTTTCCAACGGCAAGATCTTGTAAGACTCGGGCGGCGCGTCGGGGGGCGGAGCGGGAGTTCCCAGCTTCTCGGCCGACTCTGCGCGGTTCAAGGTATAGCTCCAACCTCCGTTGCCGACCATCAGGCTCCGGTCGGGATTGAGCACATGCAGGATATCGCGGTTGAGCTGGAACAGCGCGACCGCTCCACTAAGTTCGTACACGACGGCGTCTTGGTTCCATCTGGTTCCTTTGCCGATCGTCCACGGTCCCTTCCTCTTCGCTGTGTGTTTCCGCTTTTCTGGCTTGGGCGTTCCTGTGACCGCTGATTCGTAGTCGCAGCGAAGTTGATAGCCTGCGGGTTCGCGCGTTTTTGGGTCCTGGTAGAGGGTGAGATTCCAGCGAATCTGTAGGTTGGCATCCGCAGGAATCTGAAGCACGCGCACGATCGACTCTGTGCAGGGGCTGCTGCCGACGAACACACCGAAGACGGAGGAATCACCCGACTTTGTTTCCTCGCCTCCACGAGCAATGCAAACCAGCATGGGGATGGTAATCAAGACTCCGGCCAGCCGACATTTGCCGCACATCATGGAAGCGCTCCTTAACGAAAGTAATCAGTTTCCCCAGTCTCAAGCCCGCCCAACTCCGAATTCAGGGCCATTTGAAATTGAAGAGACAGCAGAAATTCTAGCCGGGAGCGAGCAACGCCAATAACTGTTTTCTGTTGCCTTAATAACGGTTCTGGTTGTGTGACGTGTGAGGGTCTATTTGAGACAGGTGTTGAGCGCCGATCATTCGTTCCGCGCTGCTGGGTAAAAAGTGGTCAGGGGTAAAAAGTGGTCAGAACTATTACTTGCAGGTAAAAAGGGGTCAGAACTATTACTTGCTAGCTAGAAGACGTGTTCTGACCTTCTGACCCGTTTTTCCCGTCTGGATGTTTTCCCCGCGCGCGCAGGACGCTCCGCCGACGCGCGTTCAGGCGTGCGGTGCGGCAGGTCTTCGTCTGTGCGTCGGCGTCGGAGTGTCGCATCCTGGAGACTCGTATGGACAAAGGCCGCGCAGGGTGCAGCGGGACTTCCGCAGAGTTGACTGCATGCTCGAATCGGCCAGCGTGACGCCGTTTCCGGAGTCGTCAGGAGCAAGTAAACTGGTTGAATCGACGGCCAGTTCATCGCCTCGGCGGACTAACCGGATTGATTCGTAATGAGCAAATATCCCCAGCTAACTCTCCGTGAATTGATGCTTTGCATCTTGTTCATAGGACTCGGGTGCGCTGGGCTCGTGGCCGGTGGTGTGATGGCCACCATTGTCCTGGGCGTCGTGTTGATCGTCACCATCGGGTTCGCAATCGTCGCGTTCGTCGGCCGGGATGAACTTCGCGCAGCAGCAATCGGGTTTCTTGTTCCCGTGATTGTCTATGCGGCGTCGATTTTTGCCGTCGGCTCGTCGGAACTGGATCCGTACGAAGGAAAACTGCCAACCACGAAGCTTATTCAACCCGCATTTCGGCTTATTGTCCGAGCGGAATGGGTCAATGTGATGACCGGTGAGCCGATGCCCGACTACGATCCAACAAACCCGGGACCATACGGCGCCATCGGACCTGCAGGACCACCAGTCGGGCTGAAAGAAACGCCGGACAGAACCATCTTCATGTCCGTGGCTCATGCTTTACTGGCGATGGTGTTCGGGTACGCCGGGTCGAAATTCGCGGTGTATGTCTACCGCCGGCAAAAGCCGCTGGTTAAAGCGGCGGGCGCCGAATAGTTAAGGAGGTGGGTTTCATGGGCCAGAGCGTAATTCCAACTTTGGTGTATGCCGACATCGCAGCGGCGCACGACTTTTTAGCCCGCGCTTTTGGGTTTGAACCTGGCGGTGTGCAGCGAGACGGCGAAGGGCGGGTCGTCCACGGGGAGGTCCGCACGGGCGAATCTGTGATCTGGCTGCATCGCGTGATCGCCGAGCACAAGCTCGCCTCACCTGCCAGCTTGGGGTCGGCCAGTTCCGGCCTGGTGGTCTATGTCGATGATCTCGATGCACACTGCGACCAGGCTCGTCGAGCAGGCGCCGTGATTGAGCGCGAGCCTGAAGATATGCCCTATGGACAGCGCGAATATGGCGCACGAGATCCCGAGGGACATCGCTGGTGGTTTGCAGCCCCGCTGCAGCCGACGAATGAGCCAATCGCCGACGGGTAAATCGTTCGCCCAACCGGTTCGGCAGGGGTTGTTTTTTGTCGTCTTTCGCTCCGCGAAAGAATGCATGCACTTTCGTGGAGCGAAAGGCGACTTTAGGCCAAAACGCGCATGAAAACTTTCGGCAAGTCGCTGCGACTTAGAACAGCTAGCAATACCGAACGACGGCACTGCTCGCGGCGAGCAGTGGCACACCGTCTGTCCCATGTGTTACGAATTCTAAGTCTGGTTGCCGTTTGGGCGGCATTCGTTTTTGCGCAGGACTTGTCAGCGACTGCGGCAGGGCCCTACTGGATTGCGGCGCCAGGCGTGGCAGCGGATGGGCGGGCGTATTTTCGACAGGAATTGGAAATCACTCAGCCGGTCACCTCGGCGCGGTTGGTCGCGGCTGCAAATGCGGCGGGCGTTGATTTCTATCTCGACGGAAAACTCCTGTTCGAGGCAGACCCGTACGATCCGCTGGTGAAGCTCGACCTCACGCAGGAGTTTTCTCGCCGCGCAAAGCACCTGATCGCGGTGCGCTGCCGCCAGGCGAGCGCCAATGCCGCCTTCTTCGTCCGCTTGCAACTCAAGCTCGCGGACGGCACGCAAAAAATGATTGTGACGGACAATTCCTGGCGGTCGAGCGCAAAGCTCGCTGCAGGCTGGATGGATCTGGACTTCAAAGCGGAGGATTGGCGCGAGAGCGTTGCGCGAGCGGCGGTTGATGAGCGGTTGCTCGTGCCCGACGAGCGGCGCATCGATCTTGCCGCCAGCGATAACTACGAACAGTGGAGACAAGCTAGCGGAGCTAAGCAGGGCCCCAATCCGGCGATGTTCGCCATCGCTCCCGGCTTTCGGATCGAACTGGTGCGCTCGGCCGCGGCCGGTGAGGGATCGTGGATCAGCCTCGTTTTCGATCCGCAAGGGCGGGCGATCATTTCGCAGGAACAGCAGGGGATGCTGCGGATGACGCTCGCAAAGGACGGCAGTTCGGTGCAGAACGTCGAGCGGTTCCATGACGACTTAAAGGAAGTACGCGGCATGGCTTTCCTGGGCAGGGACCTGTACGTCAACGCGAATAACTCGAAGGGAATGTATCGCTTGCGAGGCGATGCGGAGGGAAACCTCGACCAGCCGGAATTATTGTTTGCGACCGAGGGGGGCGTCGGGCATGGAAGGAATGATCTGGCGGTGGGGCCGGACGGCAAGATTTATTCGATCCACGGTGACGATGTTGCGGTTCCCAGGACCGCCAAAGATTACACGCGCGGAGCTGGCGAATCGCGCGGTGAGAATTCGCCCGGCGAGGGACATCTCATCCGCTTTGATCCAGCCACCGGCAAGCTGGAAACGCTGGCGAGGGGACTGCGGAATCCGTACGGCATCGCGTGCAATCCTGACGGCGAAATGTTCACCTACGATGCCGATGCAGAGTTTGACATGGGCTCGCCTTGGTATCGCCCGACACGCGTCAGTCATCTGACTTTGGGGAGCGATTTCGGCTGGCGCAGCGTGACGGGTCGGTGGCCGCCCTATTATCCCGATCACCCCGACAATGCCCCCTCCAACCTCGACGTTGGCAAGGGCTCGCCGACCGCGGTGATGTTCGGGACAGGCAGTGATTTCCCGCGACGCTATCGCGAGGCGCTGTTCATTCTCGACTGGGCCTATGGACGCATCTTGGCCGTCCATTGCCTGCCGCACGGCGCCAGCTATCTGTGCGAAGCGGAAACGTTCCTGAAAGGGCGGCCGCTGAATGTGACCGATCTGGATTTCGCGCCGGACGGCTCGATGTACCTCATTACCGGCGGACGAAAGACGCAGTCGGCCCTGTATCGGATTCGGTTCACGGGCGAACGCCACGAGGATGACTCCACCAAAACGGACCGGCCGAAAGCGGGTCTCGCGGCTGTTCAAGCCCGCCAGCGACGTCGCGAACTGGAGGCGCTACTGGAACAGACAGCTCTGGCCCCAGGCGGGGTCGACCGGATTTGGAACTCCCTCGGCGAGGCGGATCCGTCGATACGTTATGCGGCCAGAATCGCTCTGGAAAGGCAACCCGCCCAACTTTGGGAACAACGAGCGCTTCGTGAACCGGATCGGTTAACGGCGTTGACCGCACTGTCGGCTTTGGCGCGACGGGACGATGCGGCCCTGCATGCACGGATCCTGAAACAATTGAATGAGATCGATCTGACGAGCGCAACCCGCACCGAGCGACACCTGGCCGCCTGGATCTATCACCGCTGTGTGGTTGCGGATGCGGCGATTGGGCCGGAGCTCGCGGAGGCCGTTCGCAATCGATTAGGCGGACTTTATCCCGACCGAAACTACCTGGTGAACCAGCAGCTTTCGCTGGCACTGGCTCACCTGGGAGCGAAGGACTTTGCGGAGAAGACGCTGGGATTGCTGAATGCCGCGACCGACCAGCACCAGCAGATGCACTATCTGTTCGTGCTGCGAAATGTCCCGACCGGCTGGACGCCGGCGGCCCGACAAAACTATTTCGACGTTCTCGCCCAAGCTCGCTGGTACGTTGGCGGCGAAGGGATGCCAGGCTTTCTCGACCGGATTCGCAACGAGGCGCTCTCCGCCGTCCCGGATGCAGTCCAACGAGGTCGGTTCGCGACCTTGCTGGCGCGGGATCCTGCCGCGGCGGAAGAGCCCATGGCGCCACGCCCGTTCGTCAGGAAGTGGACCGTGAGCGATGCCTTGGCGGCAACACAATCGCTCGCCGACAAACCGAATCTCGAGCGTGGGCTTGCGTTATTCGACGCAGCTTCGTGCAGCAAGTGCCATCGGCTGGATAGCGCCGGAACGCTGATCGGCCCCGATTTGACGTCGGTCAGCAGTCGCTTTAGCCGCCACGATCTCTTGGAATCGATCGTCGAACCGTCGAAGGCGATCGCCGAGAACTATCGCAGCCTGCAGATCGTTACACAGGATGGCCGAACGTACGTCGGCCGCCCGGTTTTGGGGGGCGATTACCGTTCGCAGAAGTTACGGCTGGCCGTCGATCCGCAGCATCCGTTTGAAATAACTGAGATCGACAAACGGACGATTGAGGAGGAGCAGGTCTCGCCCGTCTCTTGGATGTCGGAGGGGCTATTAGATACTCTCTCGGCAGAAGAAATTCGTGATCTGCTGGCGACTATTGAAGCAGGTGGACGACGCGAGTAATGCGTCGGCCACACACCGCGGTCAATTCGACCGACGCGCGACGTGCAGTGAAGCGACCAGTCTGCGATTCAAGAACTGGTGAATGTGTGGTATGCTTACGATCTTGTGGAGCGCCGCTGGGGAGCTCCCCTCTCTCGTTTGGCGCCCTTATCCGGGGCACTTCAGGCATCGTAAACAGGAGCACGACGAATGGGAAAAGGTAACAACAGTCAGAAGAACGACAAGAAGAACAAGAAGCCCAAAAAGGACGCCCCAAGGCCGCAAAGTAAGAGCATGGGCAAGAAATAGGCGGCGGACTCTCGCGAACGCGTTTGGAGTTTACGGCGAGCCAGGAACTTGCAGCTCGAAGTTCAGGGCGGACTCAATGCGATCTGGTCGGTGCAGTTGCGGGGCCAGCATTTCCGCAGTCAGGAGCTCATCGCCCGCGCGCCAGGCGAGATACCGCTCGATGCCGGGCGAGCCAGCGTAAAATCCTTCCGGAGCATATGCCAGCCAATCGTCCACCGTGGCGTCATTCCCGTTGCCGGTGAAGGCAAACAGTGTGATCAGATGCCGGCCGGTGGCGACGTCCCAGAGGTTCGTCGTGCCATAGCTGCCGCCGGCGAACAGGCGCCGCCCGTCGGAGGAAAAGACGATCGACTGCGTACGCTTGAGATGCCCAAAGAGCTTGTGCAGCTTTTTGCCGGTGCGAACGTCCCAAAGCTGAACAGCCTTTCCGCCGGTCGCCAGGATCGAGCCGTCGGGCGAGAGTGCCATTGGTCGGCCGTGAATATTCTCCGCGGTGAAGTCGCGGAGGAGCGTGCCGGCCCGAACATCCCAAATCCGGACCGGAGCAACGAACTCGTTGTTCACGCTCGAAGCGCAGGTCGCCAGCGTCCGACCGTCCTGGCTCAACCCGATCGAGTTCATCAGCCGATCGATCGTGAAGCTCTCGGCCTGAGAGTTGGCGGCCGAGCAAGTATGCAGTAACCGCCCGTCCCGCGTGTCCCAGATGCGCGTACCGCCAAAGGCTTCGCCGCAAACGAGCGTATTGCCGTCAGGTGTGAAGGCGAGCGATGTCGCGCCCCCCTTGTGATCCGCAAGCTTCCGGACTAACCGGCCCGACTGAGCGTCGCGAATCGTCACCAATCCGTCGGCGGAAGCGGTGGCAAGCCAGTGATTTTCTCGTCCAAATGCGACTGCGAGCACTTCTTTTTCGTGGTCATTGGTGGACCACATATGCTGACCAGTCGCGGCATCCCACACGTGTACGAAGCCGGCGCCGCTGGCGAGCGCTCCGCCCCCGGCGACTCGCCGACCGTCGGATGAGATCGCGACGGCCATCACCTGCACGGTGGAGGCGCCAAGTCGCCGCAGCATCCGGCCGGTTTTGGCATCCCACAGGCGGACGGCCCCCGGCCCGATATGCTGCGCCCCGGCGTGCAACTTGGCCCGGGCAAAGCGCTGATCGCTGCTGCCTGTGACAAGAAGCGTCGCATCGTCCGACAGCGAGACCGAATTGACGTGCTCGAAATAGCCAGGCGCATGCCATTCCAATTCTCCGGTCGCAACGGTGGTGCGCCGGACCGTCTGGTCGTGGCTGCCGCTTATGATCGCGTCGCCATTCGGCGTGAAGGCCACGGAGGTGACGGTCGCATCGTGGCGGGTGACCACCCGGCCGGCCGTCGCGGCCGATAGATCGTACAGGCGTACCTCCTGATCAATGCCGCAGGCGAGCGACATGCTGTCTGGCGCGAACGCCAACGCGAGCATTCGCCCGGTGTCGGCGACCGTGCGCAGGAGTTTGCCCGAGCCGACGTCCCACAGCCTCCACTCGCACTGCTCCGGGGGACTTCCGGCTGGTAATTCCCACCCGTGCCCGCGGTGAAAGCCCCAATTACAGCTCCCGCTGGCAATCGTCTTGCCGTTGGGGGCGAACGCGAGCGTGGCAATCCAGTCGCGGTGCCCCGCGAGCGAGCCGCGGAGTTGGCCGGTCGCCATGTCCCACAGGTGGATCTGCTTGTCGCTGCCTCCGCTGGCGAGCGTCGCACTATCCGGCGAGAAGGCGATCGCTGCCGCGCGGAACGGCTGATCCTTGATTTGGTGCCGCAGCGTACCCGTCGCCAGGTCCCAAACGAGGATCTGTTTGTCGGTCCCCGTCGAGGCCAGCAGCTTTCCGTCGGGTGAGAAAGCCGTCGCGTCCGCCTCCCACTCCGTTTGGCCGGCGAGAGCGGGCATTCGCTTTCCCGTATGAACGTCAACGACCTTAACCAGCTTATCCATGTGGAAGCCGGCCGCGGTCAGGGTTCTGCCATCCGGCGAGAATACGACGTCGCGGTCGCCGATGTCGCCAATGGTCCGCACGAGCGTGCCCGTCTTGGCGTCGTAAAGGCGGACGCCGCCTTCGCCGGCGGCAGTCGCGACGAGCGAGCCGTCTGGAGAGACGGCGACCGAGTCAACAGATGTCGCGGGTGGCGCCTGCAGAACTAGCGTGTAGTCGGATTTCGTATCCGGTGTGGCCGCGAGCACCGGACTCCAGCAAGCGATCAGACCAAGGGCTACCGAGCGCGCGAAAATGGAGTGCATGGCGAATCTCCGGGGGGGCCGGCGGTGCACCATCAGTATGCCCGATGCTTGAATCACGGTAAAACAGCTTCTGGTGAATAAAATAACTGTTTTTGTTGCCCGCTCGCCGCCGACGGCAGGCCGCTTTCGAGGGGAACCCCAACCATGAGCTGACGCCACCTCGTGACGTTGGCGGTATAGGAAAAAGAAAGCGATGACGAGTCATCGCACTCCATAGCGCTCCGCCACCCCAATCGCACATCGGGGTTTAACCCTTTTAGCAGGCTTTGTTGGCACCCGCTTGGGAATAGCCTACAATCACGGCGCCTCACGAAGCGACAGCTCTGCGGTTTGGCCGGTACGCGTTTACCCGCTCGATCTCTGTCAAGGAGAAGGACGATGAGCCATCCGCTTCACTCCTGCTTGCAGCCGGTGCGTCAGCGTCAGCAACTGCTGTTCACTCTGCGAGCGGTTGCCTGGGGAGCGCTCGCCTCCTCCCTGGCGTTGCTGCTGGCGGGTGTCGGCCGCTGGCTTTTCGACTGGTCGATCGCGCCCGGGGTCTACGTGGCGGCGGCGCTGGCCGGTCCGGCGATCGGCCTTGTCATCGGGCTCATCGTGCGGCGCGATTGGCGCACCGCCGCCTTGGCCGTCGACCGACATTACCAGCTCAAAGACCGGGCGCTTACGGCGCTAGAGTTTTTGCGCAAGGACCAGACGACGCCGATTCATGCGCTGCAGCTTGATGACGCGGTCGAGCGTCTGAGCACGGTCAATGCACGCGAAGTCGTTCCGTTCGCCACTCCGCGTCCGTTCGCCTACGCGGTCGGCATGCTGGCCGCGTCGCTGGCGGTTTTGTTCCTCACGGGGAACACTGAGGTCGTCGATGCCCGGCCGGTCGAGGCCAACGAGATCATTGTCGCCGCCGCCGAACGCGCCGCCGACGAGTTGCAGGAGCTCGAAGAAGCGGCTCGCGAGGAGCAGGACAAGGAACTTGAAAAACTGGTTCAGATGCTCACCGAGAAGCTCGACGAGATGAAGCTGCCGGGCGTCGATTCGCGCGAGGCCTTGGCCAAGCTCTCTGAGATGCAAGCGGCAATTCAGACGCAGCAAGCGCAGTACAACGTCGGCGAAGTCGATGCTCATCTCCAATCGATCGGCGAGGCGTTGTCGCTCGCCGAGCCGCTCGAAGCCGCCGGCAAGGCCCTCGCGGTTGGTCAATTCGATAAAGCCGCCGATGAGCTGGAGCGAGCCGACTCCCCTCCGCTCGACCGCAAGACCGAGAAAGCGGTCAAAGAAAAGCTGCAAGCGGCCGCCAAGAAGATGAGCGACTCGGGCAACGGCGCATTGAGCAAGGCCGCCGGCGAAATGGCCGAGGGTTTGGGCGGTGACGACGGCAAGTTCCAGGAAGGGTCAAAGCGGCTCGCCGGCGAGGCCCGCAAGCACGCCCGCCGCAAGAAGATCAACGATTTGTTACGAAAGCAATGCGAATGCCTGGGTGAATGCAAGTCGGAATGTGAAGGCACGAATCCTGCGAACGGCAAGGGCAAAGGCGGTAAGAAATGGGGGCTAGGCGCAAGCGGCAACGAACTGGCCGACCGTACGCCCCACCTCGGCGCTAAACAAAAGGACCAGCTCAAAGGCAAGCACTCCGACACGGGCGAAGTCGAAGTCGAAACCACGCACTCCCCCGAAGGCAAGCAAGAGGCGCAGCGCAGCTATCGCGAGAACTATGCCAAGTACCGCCGCATGTCCGAGGCGGTGCTCGACAGCGAACCGATCCCCCTCGGCCATCGCCAAACGATCCGCCGCTATTTCGAGCTGATCCGCCCGCAAGAAGGCGATGCGGCGGAGTAACAAACCGCCGGTCGCTAATCCTGTCTGTTTTCCAGACAGTAGAGGTGTTTCTCGCCACGAAGAAAGAGTTGACGGCCGGCAACGGCGACCGAGGCGCTGATCGGTTCGGAGAGCTGGTTAAGCGCGAGGATTCGCGGCGCAGCTCCACTCTTGATCACGATTGTGGTTCCCTCCAGATCGGTCACGTAAATCCGGCCGGCGGCGGCAACGGGAGAGGAATAGACGTTCTTGATTCCGTCCAACCGGAACGCGCCGGGATGGTCTTCTCCCGTCTGGGCATCAACACGCGAGAGAATCCCCTGGTAGTGCGTCAGAAAGTACAGCCCGCCATCGTGGAGCAGTGGGGACGGGACGTAAGGCGTGCCGCGGGTGCGGCGCCAAGCGATTTGGTCGGAGCCTGTGATGTCTCCCGCCGCGCCGTCCAATCGAATCGCGAGCAAGGCCCGCTTATCGTAGCTGCTGCCGGCGAAGACCATGCCCTCCGCAGACACAGGAGAAGCCACGATGTTCGAAGAAAGCCCGCCGCATTCCCAGATCACTCTGCCGCTAGTCAGGTCGTAACCGCGGACGCGGCTGGTGCCGCTGACGATGACCTGCGGCTTTCCTGCGTGCTCGATGATGACGGGGCTGGCCCAGGAGGTGACCTCATTCCGCTCGACCTTCCAGCGCTCTTTACCAGTCGTTTTGTCGAGCGCCACGATGAACGATTTTCCTTCGTGGTCCCAATTGACAATGAGCGTATCTTCGTAGAGCGCCGGCGTGCTCCCCTCACCATGTCCGTGGAGCGACTGCATCGGGCCAAAGTTGAGCTCCCAGACAAGCTGACCCTCGAGATCGAGACAGAAGAGTCCAAACGAGCCAAAGAAGGCAAACAGGTGTTCGCCGTCGGTCACCGGCGAATTCGAAGCCAGGCTGCCGGTATAGTGTCCCTGTTCATGAGGCAAGGCCTCGCGCAGCGTCTTCTGCCAAAGGATCTTGCCGGTTGACCGACTAAGGGCAATCGCCGCGAATCTGTGGCGATGAGTGACCGGGAGATTGTCGTGATTCCCCGGCGCCATGCTGGGACGCGGCGGAAGTGGATCGCCGAACGCAACGGCGGTGGTCAGAAAGATGCGGTCGTTCCAAACGATGGGAGTGGAGTGCCCGCGGCCGGGAATCGGCGTCTTCCAGCGGATGTTCGTTCCGTCGGCTTCGTTCCAAATGATCGGCGGATCGCCATTCGCGGCTGCCCCAGTCCCGAGCGGCCCGCGCCACTGTGGCCAGTTATCCAGAGCATCGCCGCGCCGGTCAGCCGCACGCACCGCAGGCGCTAAGAGTCCGGCCAGGGCCGTCAAACAAAGGAACCGCAGGGCCAGCATGTGAGATTACCTCGGCTTGCTGTGAAGTGGCACGACATTCAGCACCTGCCTACTGCGTTGTCGATGTCGGTAATGGCCGCCGCAAGGCTTTACGAGTCAGCCCAGACTTTGGTTCGACAATCGTTTTGCTGCTCGGACAAGACTGCCGTAAACTGAGAACCGCAGACTCGGCCGATCCTACACCCGCCGGTTTCTCTAAGCCCCTGCTGCAAGTGATACCTTTCGATTGAAAAGGCCGACCGCATGGCAGCTTTATATTCAACACTACCGCGATTACGCGTGTGCCTCGTTGTTTGGCTCGTGGCATGTCTGTCGGCCGTTGCCGCGGCTCAAAGCCAGCCGGAGCATCAGGTTTCTGTCGAGAAAGACGTGATGGTGTCGATGCGCGATGGCGTGGCGTTGGCTACCGATGTCTATCGCGCGGCGCGCGACGGCGAGCCGCTTGAGGGCCGCTTCCCAACAATCCTCACGCGGACGCCGTATGACAAATCCGGCAACAACTCGACCGGAGAGTACTATGCCGCGCGCGGCTACATCGTTGTCGCCCAGGACACGCGCGGGCGTTACAAGTCCGAGGGCGTCTGGCATTGGCTCACCGACGACGGTCCCGACGGCGTCGATACGGCTCGCTGGATCGCCAAGCAAGAGTGGTCGAACGGCAAGATCGGCATGATTGGCACGTCGTATGTCGGCGGAACGCAGCACGCGCTGGCCATGGAAGGCTCGCCGTATCTCAAGACGGTGATCCCCGTCGACGCGGTCTGCAACATGGGTTACGCCAGCATGCGCAACGGCGGCGCGTTCGAGATGCGCTTTTGGAACTGGATCATGCTGAATGCCGGCCGCGGCAGCCGCGCCGCGCGCGATCCGAAAACGGCGGCGGTCCTGAAGGAGATGGCCGATAACCGGCAACATTACTTATCGCTCTTGCCGGTACGTGCCGGGACCACGCCGCTGAAGCTGGCTCCCGAATACGAGGAGTGGCTGGTGGCAGCGATGCGGCACGGCGCCAACGATGCGTTTTGGCGGCAGAACAACATCGTCGACTTTCCAGAAAAATATCAGGACATCCCTGTCTACCTCGTCGGCGGCTGGTACGATTCGTGGGCCAGCAACACTACGGCAACGTGGCGCGCCCTCAACAAGCAATCACGACAGAGCCCCATGTATCTGATCATGGGTCCTTGGATCCACGGCGCGCAAGGATCGTCCGAGCACGGCCAGGTAAGTTTCGGTCCCGCCGCGGCCATCGACGATCCGCTGGCCTGGCGGTTGCAATGGTACGACCGCTGGCTCAAGGATGACGAGACGATCATTGGAAAAGCCGATCCGTTCCGCACTCCCGTCCGAATCTTCGTGATGGGGACTGGCGATGGCGTCAAAACTAAAAGCGGACGTCTGAATCACGGCGGCTCTTGGCGCAACGAGCAGGAGTGGCCGCTGGCTCGAACGCAATATCAGGATTGGCATCTGCACGCCGGCGGCCGCTTGTCGCGCGAGACGCCCCCTTCGGACGGCGGCTCGACGGGCTTTGACTTCGACCCGCAGAACCCGGTGCCCACGATTGGCGGCAACATTTCATCGGGTAACGACATTCTGCTGCAAGGCGCGTGGGACCAGCGCGGCGGGCCACATGTGTGGAACTGGACGCGCCCCATTCCGCTGTCTGCCAGAAAGGACGTGCTCGTGTTTCAGTCGGACCCGCTGGCCGACGACACGGAAGTCACCGGAGAGCTGTCAGTCGAGCTGCGGGTTTCCTCTATGGCCGTGGACACCGACTTCACGGCCAAGCTGATTGACGTCTACCCGCCCAGTGCCGACTTTCCCGGCGGGTTCGATCTGAATATTGGCGACGGAATCCTGCGGACTCGCTTTCGTGAATCGCTGTCCCAAGAGAAGTTGATGCAGCCGGGAAGGGTGAGCAAGGCCACCATTCGGCTGTATCCCACTTCGAACGTCTTCAAGAAAGGGCACCGCATCCGCGTGGATGTTTCCAGCAGCAATTTCCCGCGTTTCGACGTGAACCCAAATACGGGCGAGCCACTGGGCGACCATCGCCGCAGCCAGATCACCACTAATACGGTGTATCATAGTCGGCAGCATCCCTCGCGGATCATTCTGCCGGTGATTACCAAGGAGGCAACGCAGTGAAAGGGAACGCAATGAATGCGCCTTGCCGGATTGTCGTTGTTGTCATCGTGCTTGGCTTAGGGATCCCGAAAGAATAACTTGAACAATTCACTTCCGCGGCGAGATGGTGT
>JBBDYH010000026.1:10190-43352 GCA_040901795.1 Pirellulales bacterium | reverse complement strand
TGAACACCACCCGGAGGATACCATCCCTCAGTCCAAAAATGACAGAGCACTAGGCCAATGCGGAATGGGGGAGTGGGGAGTGGTTAAGGGTTTCGGCTTGAAGCTCTGCCCTCGGCGGGGTGGGGGCAGTGCGAGTAACGTCGTGTTTCATGCTTCGATTTAAGCCTCTGCCAGCATTGCCGGCAGAGGCTTTTTTGCTGTTGGTACACTGTCGCGATGGGCTATGTCAGTTCCCATACGCCACGCGAGTCGGAATCTGCATGTTGAAGGACTCCTTGTCGACGCAGAATGTCACCTGCCCACCGAATCTCGTACTGCCATTCGAATAAGAGATCGCCATTGTTCCGGATATCCGACTCATGCAATTCCCACACCTTCTTGCAGATGTCGAGTATTTTTCCCTTCCCTCCCATTAAATGCAGTGCCTCCACCACCCAACCCGTCATCATCTCACGGCGGCCTGCCATAAGTGCCTCCAAGATCCACCGTAACTTCCGATCTTTCAATTCCCGGCGCTTAACTTGACCGGCATATTGGCCTGCAATAGCCCGGCATCAATCGCAGCCTCAGTAACACGCTTGTGTTCAGCACTTACGTCTCGGGGGGCACGCAACTGATACCCTGGAAGCTCTCGCACGTCGAACTCGAACGGCGAGCCGGGAGGTGCACTACTTGAAGTTGAATACCAGTATTCGAGCGGTATGTCCGAGAAATCATCCTTATATGCATGGACAACTCGAACGCCGCGGTATTCCAGAAACTGTTCCGGCTCAATCCAATTCAATGGCATTGTAAGAGCTCCCACTCGGACGCGCTCGAGGATAAGCAGGTGCGTTGTGTGCAACCCTCAGCGCTTGCCCACGACACGCGAATTCTTCTGTACAAACGACTACTGCTAGCACGACAAGATACGCAACAAGCGTGTCTCTGGCAAGGGACCAGGGATTGCCCGTGTTTTGTCAAGCTGCGCAATTCTGGCTGCATCGGAATTGGCAGTTCTGGCCAAAGGCGTCGTGATTTCCCGTCTGACCGGAAAAACCCGCAAGTTCGGCGTAATTTGACACGATAACTAGCGGTGGCTCGACGCCCTCGTTCGGCGTCGCTACATCTTTTGTAGGTGCAAGTCTAACGCCTGGCACTGCTGGGCAAGCCAGCAGTGGCACCGGCACACAGCACACGGGCCGATTGAAAACGAAAGCCAAGGGAGTGGCTGATGTCCACCAAGAGCAGACTTACGTTCTCCGCACTGTTGGGCGCGATGATGCTGGCCAACACCGGCTGTTTCTGGATCACCGGTCAAGGCCCGAACCTGGGTCCGTTCAGCATTCCGATTCCTGTCAGCCCTTACTTCCAGGACGAACAGGAATGGGAATTCCACATGGAGGAGCGGTACGAGAAGGTGCCGATCCTCGGTCCGCTGACGGCCGGCGGGCCTGCGCAGGCGATCGATCCGCCGAGCGACGACGAAGTCATGCGGGCGCTGGAGCGCGCACGGCCAGTCCGTGGCGGTCTGCCGTTTTTCGACGAGAAGCAACGCAACAACGTGCGGATCGTAAAACACAAGATCTCCGACTATGTCGATCCGCCGCGCGTGTATCCGTTGATTGGCCCCGCGCAATTGCATCACGCACACTACAAATGCGTGATCTACTTTGAGGAGACGACGCACGTCGGCTGGCCGGTGCCGCATACGTTGAACAATCCCGAAGCGCAGGAAGTGATCTACATCGATCACAACCACTTTCACATGGTGGGCAACCCGGAGCCCGGCCCGGGCAGTGGATACTAGGGAAAGAAATCCGAATGATGAAATCCGAATGATGAACGAATGACGAAGTCCCGAATGACGAATATTAGGGCTGCATGTGTTCTTCATTCGTCATTGGCAGCTTCGTTCGCCATTCGGGCTTCTTCATTCGGGGTTTTCGAGCATCCATGACATCGCCGCGGATACAACTCGCACTCGCGCTGGCCGCGGCGTTGCTGGCAGCGCCGGCGGCCGCTGCATTGGCCGACGAGGCGGGCGACCAGTTTGCCGTGGCCGCCGGACACTATGCGGCACGTCGTTGGGAACTGGCGGCCGAAGAGTTTCAGACGTTTCTGACGAACTATCCGGAGCACGCTAAGCGAACCAAGGCGCTTTTCTTTTGCGCCGAGGCGCTCGTCCAGACTGGCAAGTTCGGCGAAGCACAGCGGCACTTTGCCGCGGTGATTGAGGCCCAGGACTCTCGCCATGCAGTCGGCACGACAACCTATGGGCGGCAGGCGCTGTTTCGCGCTGGCGAGTGCGCCTTCTGGGCGAACCAGCCGGAGCAGGCACGAGTATCACTCGCGCAATTTCGCCAGCAATACGCTGATGATCGGCTCAATGCGTATGTGCTCAGCTATTTAGGTGAGCTGGCCCTGCGGGCCGGCGACGCAGCCGCGGCGAAGACGCACTATCGCGATGCGATGGCTCGGTTTCCCGACGGGCCAACGGTCGACGACTGCCGCCTGGGGCTGGCGCAGGCACAGCTACGGCTCGACGAGCACCGTCAAGCGGAGGAAACGCTGGCGCCGCTCGTGCAGCGCGACGGACAGGCTGTTGCCGCCAACTACTGGCTGGGGCAGGTCTGCAAAGCGCAGCAGCAATGGGACCGCGCCGCGGAAGCATTCCAGGCGGCCATTGCGGCCGATCCCGCGCATCGCGGGATGGAAACTTTGCGCTATCAGGCGGCTGAATCGCTGTTGCGCGCTGAAAGATTTCAAGCGGCGATAGACGTTGTTCGCGGCGGCGATCAAGCGGCCGAGTCCAAATCACCTCCTGCGGCCCATGCATATCTCGTGGCGCTTGCGCAGCAAGGATTGGGCCAACACGACGATGCGCTGGCGACGCTGGATGTGCTCGCCGCCAAGTCTGACGAGGAGCTTGGGCTGAATGTCCGCCTGGCACGCGCCACATCGCTCTTGGCGCTGCGGCGGCATCGTGAGGCGATCGAGCCGTTGAACCAATACCTCGCCGCATTGAACGATTCAGATGCCGATGGCCGGTCTCGGGCGCTTGCGCAACTTGCTCTCTGCCATGCGCGGACCAAAGATTTCGACGCCGCCAAAGCGACGCTCAACCAGTTGACCGCGGCAGCGCCGCGCTCCGAACTCGCAGCGGCGACCACGCTGCAACTGGCCGAGATCGCCGCGGCGGCTAACCAAACCGCTTGGGCAATCTCATTGTACGAAGCAGCAGCCAGCGAACAGTCAACCGCCGACATCGCCGCCGACGCGCTACTGGCCTTAGCCCAGATGGCAGTTGCGGCGACCGACTTAGAGAAGGGCACTTCGCTCTACGAGCAACTACTGCAGCAGTATCCAAACTGTGAGCAAGCGGTGGAGGCGGCGCTGGCTTGCGCGCGACTTCGGGAACGGCTCGAGCAATACGACGCGGCGCTGGCCATGTACGATCTGGTGATCGAGAAACACGCCGAGGCCGAGCGGCTGCCCGAGGCGCTGCTCCGCGCCGCAACGATCTGCGATCGCCTTGCGCAGGACAGCAAGGCGCTCGTGCTGTATGCCCGGCTTATCGAGCAGTTCAACGACTCTCCGCAAGTACCGGCGGCGATCTACGGCTGGGCCTGGTCCTTACGAGACCTCAATCGAGAAGCAGAAGCCAACGAGAAATTCGAAGAGCTTCGAGGCAACTATCGAGCCAGCAAGTATTGGCCCGATGCCACGTACCGGCTGGCGATATCCGCCGCGCAGTCGAAGAACTTCGACCGCGCAACCGAACTGCTCGATGAGCTGATCGAGGCCGCCGATAAAGGCACCGTGGCAACGGCTGCCGATTCCGACGCCGATGACGCGGCTCAAGTGACCGTCTCCGATGAAGTTGACTCCGACACAATGGCTTCGACGTCCGACGAGACCGCATCGCGCGTTTCCTCGCAGATCCTCCAGCACGCGCTCTATTTGCGGGCACAGATCGGCATCACCCAACGAACGTGGGACGGCGCCAAGCGCGATTTGGAGCGACTGGTTGATGACTACAGCACCTCGCCCTTAGCGCTGCCCGCTGAGTTCCTGCGGGCCGATGTCGCGTACCGCCGCGGTGAAAACGACGAGGCCGGCGTTCGCTTCGCCGAATTGACGCCCAGGCTAAAGGGACGAGACGATCCCTGGATTCCCATGGTTGCGCTGCGCCGCGCCCAGTTGCTGGCGCACGAGAAGCGCTGGGGGGACGTCCGCGCGATGGCGAAGAGGATCGCCGAGGACTATCCCACCTTCGACCAGCAGTACGAGGCCGACTACCTGATTGGCCGGGCGTATGCCGCCGAGGCGAATCTGGCGGAGGCGCGGCAATGGTATCAGAAGGTGGTGCGGTCACCGGCCGGTGGCAAAACCGAGACCGCTGCTATGGCACAGTGGATGATCGGCGAGTCCTACTTCCTGCAAGAACAATATGCCGACGCCATCCGCGAGTACCTGCGCGTCGAAGTGCTCTATGCCTATCCACACTGGCAGGCGGCTGCACTGTTGCAGGCCGGCAAGTGCTACGAACAGACGGGACAATGGAAAAACGCCGGCGACGCTTACGGCCGCTTGCTTGCGCGCTATTCCCAGACCGAGTTCGCGGCCGAGGCCCGCCAACGGTTGCCAAGTGTGCAATCGCGAACCGCTTCGCGGACAAAGCGCTAGTAGTGGATCACTGCCCTGGGGCTTTTGTAGACAAGGACGTTCACATGATTTGCACCTCACAGCCGACGCTGTCGCGGCTTCGCAGGTTAATGCTCCTGTGCATCATTGCCTGGCTGGCCGCGCTGCCAATGACCGCGCGCGGGCAGGGAGATGGTTCGCACAACGCGGCAACGGCGGCGGCGGCCGACACCGCTTCGGCGGCATCCGATGAGGCAGAACTTCAGAATGCCACGGCGGGCAGAACCTTGCTGTCCATTATCCGAGACGGCGGCTACTTGATGTTTCCGCTATTGGCCTGTTCATTCACGCTGTTGGTCTTCACCTTCGAGCGCGCGATCAGCCTCCGCGGTGGGCGCGTGATTCCAAACCCATTCGTCAAGCGATTTCTGCATCAGCTCGAATCCGGACAGCTCGATAAAGAGCAGGCGCTGTTGATCTGTGCCGAAAATAACAGCCCAGTCAGCAGGATTTTTGCCGCGGCGACCAAGAAGTGGGCTCGGCCGTCGGTCGAAATGGAACAGTCGATCATGGACGCCGGCGAGCGTGCCGCCAACGAGCTGCGCCGATTCGTGCGCGTTTTCAACGGTCTCGCTACCGTCAGCCCGCTGCTGGGACTGCTCGGCACGGTGTTCGGCATTATTCGTGCGTTCAATGACATCGCCGGGTCCGACGCGATGGGGCGGATGGAGATGCTCAGCAGAGGAATTAGCGAGGCCCTGTTCACCACGGCGATGGGACTGTCCGTCGCGATCCCCGCGGTCTGCCTCTATATGTACTTCACCAGTTGCGTCGATCGGCTGGTCATAAAGTTCGACTCCCTGGGGCAAGAAGTCGTCGCCATGATTTCCGCGGAAGCGCTGCAAGAGGCGGCGCACGCTAAATCTCGCACCAAGAAAGCTGCGTAAGTGTTGGAGTTCAAGCTTTAGCTTGCCGTTGGAGTTCAAGCTTTAGCTTGCCTGCACAGCCTAAAGGCTGAACTCCAACGCTGAACCCCGAACCCTGAACCCTCCGCCATGCCCGTCCGCACTCAACCGCTTGAAGAGCCGACGCTCAACCTCACACCCATGATCGATGTGATCCTGGTGCTGATCATCTTTTTCATGGTGGCCACCAAGTTCGCCGAGGAGGAGCGGAGCATCGAGCTGCAAGTCCCCTCGATCAGCAGCCGCAATGCGGCGATGACCGCGCCGGAGCCGAAGATCGTCAACGTCCATCGCAACGGGCACGTATCACTCGGTTCGCGCGGCGTTACGCTAGACGAGTTGAGACAGCAGCTCGCCGCCGCGCGCGCCCAATACAAACGCCTGAACGTGCTGATTCGGGGTGACGAACAGGCCACACACGGTCAGATGACCGCGGTGTACGACGCCTGCAAGCAAGCCGGCATCGCCGAACTGGCCATTTCCGTCAAGCTGGAGACGCAAAGACGATAGCGCGCGTGGGCGAGTCTCTCCGAGACTCGCAGTCGGGTCCGCCGCGGCGGACGCGGCCACGTGACCGGAACACCGCACATCATGACAGCCATTTGGAACAATCTGCGGCAAGTCTGGGCCAACACCGATTGGTCGTGGATTGTCCTTTGGCTCGGGTTGACGATGCTGATCGTCGCGCTGGTTGTGCTGATGCGCACGCGTTGGGGCCAGTCGCAACCGCTCGGAAAATGCGCCGTGCTATCCTTGGTGGCGCATCTGCTGTTGGCGATTTACGCGACCACGGTGCAGATCGTCACCGCTTCCGCGGGCCGGCCACACGCCGATCCGATTCGAGCGGCCTTTGTGGACGCTGACGAATGGATGGAAAGCCTGGCCGTCGCGCCGCGGCCGGTTAATCAGACCGCGAGCGATTCGGGCGAAACTCCGCTCTGGCCGAACGACCTCGAACCCGTTCGCTTGGCCGCGAAAACGCCCGACCTGCAACGCGCCGAAGACGGGTCCCACGATGGCGCGGCGCAGCAAGAACCCTTTGCTGTGGCAGACCTCAAGGCTGCGCTTCCGAGTCCGGCGGCGACTCCGCAACTTGAGACAACTACAAACACGCCCCTGCAACCGGCCGAGACCATTGACGCGTCGACGCCGCAAGCCGCCGCTCCAGCCGCCGAGGTCGTGCCGGAAGTGGTCAGCCCCGACCGCCTTTCTTTCACCGAAACATCGCCTGCGAGCGCTGCGACCGATAATCACGGCATCGATCGTACTGCGCCGCCAGAGAGTGACGTGGGACTCAGCGACCCGTTGAGCCATCTGCCCAGCGATACGCAATTCAAGGCCGGCGACTCGTCCCTTTTTCAGCGGCGGCCGTCCCCCGCAGAAGTAGCCGCCGAGCCGCTTGCGGTTGACAACGCAGGCGAAGACGCTTCGTCCAACGTATCGGGCGAGAATTCCAAGTCTTTGCTCGTGCCGGTCAAAGCGATGAACCGCGATGGCGCGCATGCGGTGCCCCCAATTTACAGCGATCGCACTGCCGCAGATCGTGACGCAGTGGCACGGAGCCGCGGTGGCTCGGCCGAAGCCGAAGCCGCCGTGCAAGCGGCGCTCGCCTGGTTGGCCGCCAATCAGAACATTGACGGACGCTGGGACGCCGATCGCTTCGGCGCGGGTGAGGAGCGAAAAGTCCTCGGCCACGATCGCCAAGGGGCGGGCGCTCGCGCCGATACTGCCACGACCGGACTCGCACTCCTGGCGTTTCTCGGCGCCGGGCACACGCACGTGCAAGGAAAGTACAAAGACCATGTAAAGCGCGGGCTTGAGCATCTGCTCAGCGTTGGCGCGCAGGATGGCAGCCTTGGCGGCGACGCCGAACTGTTCGCCTTCATGTATAGCCACGGCATCGCGACGTTGGCGCTTTCCGAAGCGTACGCCCTGACCGGCGACAAGCGCCTGGAAGGGCCGGTCCGCGCCGCGATTGCCTACTCGGTCGCCGCGCAGCATCCGTCGACGGGTGGGTGGCGATATCGGCCGGCGGCGGCCGCGCCCCACGATCCGGGCGATACTAGCCAGCTTGGCTGGCAATTGATGGCGCTCAAGAGCGCCGATCTAGCCGGGATCGCAATGCCGGAACGAACGCGGCAAGGGATGCTGCGCTTCCTGAACAGTGTTTCTTCGGGCGCTCAGGGCGGTCTGGCGGGTTATCGGCCAAAGGAGCGCGTCACGCCGGCGATGACCGCCGAAGCGCTGGCCTCGCGGCAGTTTCTGGGCCTGATGCGCGACCATCCGGCGGCCAAAGAGGCGGGCGACTTTTTGCTCGACGAACTGCCCAGCAAGGACCAAATCAATCTGTACTACTGGTACTATGGCACACTCGGCATGTACCAGCTTCAAGGGGACCATTGGCGGCGCTGGAACGCAGCGCTGCAAAGCACGCTCGTCGACCGCCAGGTGACCAATGGCAATTTGGCCGGAAGTTGGGACCCGGATTGCATATGGGCAGGCTATGGCGGCCGCGTTTACAGCACCGCAATGGCGGCGTTGTGCCTGGAGATCTATTACCGGTATCTACCGCTTTACGGCGATCTGGGCCCCGAAACTCGCGAGGCGAAGCGGCCGCAGTCGCGGTAAGGGCGGTTTGGAGGTCAGGCCGTTGGAGTTCAAGCTTTAGCTTGCTCCGCCGGCAAGCTAAAGCTTGAACTCCAACGACTCCAACTGCTGCAGCAGCCTCGTTTGACACCTCCGCCGGTCCCATTACAATGAGATTGTCGCTGGAGGCGTGGGGTGATTTTGCATCCCGAAGTCCAGTGCGTGCCTTCCCTTGAGCGCAGGCGGGCCAGTTCCCGCCCCCCACGCGCTACGGTTCCTGCTTTACTGTGAGTACACGCATGCCTGCGCTGTTCGCCTTCGGCTTTAGTGGCTGGGAGATTATCGTCGTCGCCTTAGTGATCCTCTTGCTCTTCGGCAATCGCTTGCCGGGGCTGATGCGGTCGCTGGGGCAAGGCGTGGTGGAGTTCAAGAAGGGCGTGCAGGGGATCGAGGAAGACGAAGGAACCGGCACGCCCCGCGAAAAGAAGACTCCTTAAGCGTACCATTGAGTGTTGAGGTGCGAAGATGTTTGGCTTAAGCCCCGTGGAATTGATCGTCATCGGCTCAATCGCCGTACTGTTGTTTGGCAGCCGCTTGCCGAGCGTTGCGCGTTCGATGGGCAAAAGCGTCACCGAATTCAAGAAGGGCATCCGCGGAATTGAGGAGGACATGGATACCACTTCGAACGGCCGGCGGGTTTCATCCAGCTACGCCGAGGACCGTGAGGAACCCACGGTGCCCAAGTTCGAACCGCCCACGAGCGAACCGCAGGACGAAACCGTCAAGACAGCGTCGTAGCTCTGGCGCCGCGATTCGGGTGGACCCGACTGGTCGCGTCATGTCATTGGCCTCTGGCCGCGCCCGCTCAGAGGCGGTAAACTTTTCTCGTTGAGAATCCCGGATGCCGACTCCTGGTGTTGGCGTCACTGAATCGGGAACTTTTCGGGCGGCTAGCTCAGTTGGTTAGAGCACTATCCTCACACGGTAGGGGTCACTGGTTCGAGTCCAGTGCCGCCCAGTACACTTGTATACACTGAGTCGCACTGACTCGCGAGCCCCGGCAACAGCGGGGCTTTTTCATTGGCCGGCCAGTCCGGCTGGCCATTGATCAACTGCCTTTCTTGGCAAGTCTTTTTTTGAGTGCCTGATCGATCCGTTCAATCAGTTTCACCGAAGCCGTGTATCTACCACTCTCGATGCGAGAGATGGTTTCTTGCCGCGTGCCGGCTAACTTGGCCAAGTCGTGTTGGGTCAGCCCGGCCGCGCGTCGATCGCGGATAATGTCGCGGGCCAAACTGACGCGGGCATATTCGACGGCCGGGAAGTTTCCGTTCTTGTCCGGCTTGGGAAGCGGGGGCAAGTCATCGTCATTCACCGGCACGCTTTCGCTTGCCCGCGAACAAAGCCGCTCGTATTCCCCTTCTGGCAGCAGCACGAACCGTTGTCCGGCAACTTCAATGCGTTGCAATCCGATCATGTTCAATCCTCATCATAAAAGCCGTCACGGTGCCCGATTTGTTCCACCCATACTTGCCCCTCCTGGATGCGAAACTGCAAGCGATAGTCCCCGGTTCGCAGGCGATAACGCCCGGCCAACTTGCCTGACAGCGGCTTCGCTCCGCTCACGTCGGGCCAATCCGCCAGCCGCACCAACAATTCGACCATCCGCGCCTTGATCGGTTTGGGCAAGTCGCCCAGTTGCATCGCCGCATCGTACAACAACGTCACATTGGGCATGATAAGTATATGATATAATTATGCAGCTCAATCATCAACGCGGTTTAACGGTCCGAGGCCGAACCGCATGGCAAGCGAACGTACCTGCCGATGCGCCGAGCAAAAGACGATTGCTACCATTTCCGCCTCGGCTGTGGGCGGCGACTCAGGCGACACAGCCAAGACAGCCTGTAGTTCGGCGTCCACGATCCCTTCCCACGTGCCCACTGCACGTGATTCCGCACCGCCGCCAGCCGAAGTTGCAGTCTTTCCCATCTTTTCCGCACTCTGTTCGAGTCCAGTGCCGCCCAGTAGAATCAACGTATGATCGATACAATCAGAGAATTGCTTTTGCGCCGCCCGTTTTCGCCGTTTCGGGTGCTTCTTTCGAGCGGGGACAGTTTCGAGGTTCGGCACCCTGAGTTCGCTTGGCTCGTCAAAGGCGGTTTGTACGTCGGCTTACCCGGCAGCGGGGGTAATGGGAAAGTCGAATTGCCCGAACGGGCAGTGTTTTGTTCTGCGCTTCACTTGGCCGGAGTGGAGCAGTTAGTCGGTAAGTAGGCCTTGCATGTCGGTCTGGCGGGCTGTCTAACGGTCGCCTAAGCATTTCAAATCTCTCTTGCTGCATCGAGGGCAATCCGCTATCAACTTCCCCGGCCTATTCCGGCCATAGCGGGGGATGCTCTCGCGCCGACGGACTCGATGTCGCTCGTTACCAGATCGCCCGGTGGTTTTTGGGGCGCGATTGCGCGAATGGCCTGCGCCTGCGCGCTAGCTTGGGCTGGCGGCTGCGCGGCTTTCGCGCCCTCCAACGAGCGCGGCTGGATCGCGGATCATGCGCTGTTGGCAAAGGCCGACTTCCGTCGCGATCAGGTCGAGGTACACAACATCCGGAATTGTCAGTACTCGTCCGACGAAGATTACGTCCTGCGCTACTACGACAAGACCTTCAACCTGAACCAGATCCGGTCAGTCGACTTTATCATCGTGCCGTTCGCGGACTTGCCGCAGATCGCGCATGTGATGCTCAGCTTTGGTTTTGCCAACGACGAGTACGTCTGCGTCTCGGTGGAGATTCGCCGCGAGAAGGGGGAGGAGTATTCCCCGATCGCCGGCTTCCTACGGAAGTACGAACTGATGTACGTCGTCGGCGATGAGCTCGACCTGATTCAGTTGCGGACGATCCACCGGCTGGACGATGTCTACGTCTACCGCACGCGGGCTACAGCCGAGCAGGCGCGGAGGTTGTTCGTCGATATGCTCAACCGGGCCAACAAGCTCAATCGCGAGCCCGAGTTCTACAATACGCTGACCAACAACTGCACTACGAACGTCGTGAATCACATTAACAAGCTCTGGCCCAACCGCCTCGCCTACAACGTGCAGTTGGTCTTGCCCGGTTACTCCGATCGGATGGCGTACGAGCTGGGACTGCTGGATACCAACAAGAGCTTCGAAGAGACGCGGGCCGCGGCACGCGTTAACCGATTGGCCTACGTGCATCGGAACAGTCCGCGGTTCTCGGCAATGATCCGCGAGCCGATTCTGGCGCTCAGGGACGAAACGGCGACAAAGTTACGTTGAAGGCTTTGCGTCGCTTTGAGGCGCAGCACGGGTTTGCGCCGGCTGGGGCTGCTGCGGCCTGACCTGTGGCTTGGACGCTTGCGCGGCGGCGTTTCGTACGGGCGCTGCTGGCTGAGGTGTTGCAAGCGCCGCTTGTGGTTTTGGCGATGGTTGCGTGGCCGCCCGCGGCGGATCACCGGCACGTCGGCCATGCGTCGGCTCCGCACCCGGGCCTTTGGCGATCGCTTTCTGGTCGCTGGCTCGTCGGCCTTTGCCGATGTAATCGCTCCAGCGGCGGCCGCAAAGGTTGCCCAACGGCGCCATCAGGAACACCAACCCGAAACCGAGCGTTAGCCCGCCGCCGAAACCGGCGGCGACGATCGTCATGAAGCCTGGCCCCACGGGGCTATTGCCCGGTTGAGGCTCGTCGAGCCGCGCGATTTGGCTGGAGGAGAGGGCGGCTGCCTGACTGGCGCGCGCGTCGGCCAGATCCTTGCTCGCCTGGGCCAGGTTTTCGGTCCGCTGGCGAACGACGGCCAGCAGGTTGGCATAATCGGCGCGCAGGCTGGCGACATGCTTCAGCCGGCCGTCAACCTCGGCGTGCTGGCGGTGAAGCGTCTGCAACAGTGCGGCGCTCACCTTCAATTCGTTCTGAAGATTGCTGACCACCAGCTCGATCTCGCCGTTAAGCTGCCGGCGGATCTGATCTTCGGCCAGCGTTGCGGCCTTGACTTCCGGGTGGTCCGTACTCATTCGCCCGAGCAGTTGCGCGGTGCGCAACTGTGCATCGACGAGGCCTTCCTTCAGACGCCGCAACGCGGGTTGTTGCTCGAACAGTCGCTGAGGCGCGGCGAGGAGCCGGTTGTGATCGCGCCGAGCCGCGGTGAGCAACTTAAGCTGCTCCGCGTTCGCGTCGTGCACGAGCTGTGTGCGGCGGATCTCCTCCTGGAGGTGATTGCTCGTCCCACGCAGGTTGCTCGTACCGCTGGTCGTCTCGGTCAGCGCACGCAGCTCGTCGATGTCGCTGCCCACCGATTGTTCGATTTCTTCCAGCTTACCGGTGACCGTCGCCAGATCGCTTTCGGCCAGCCCGACCGTCTTCTCCAGCTCGGAGATCAGACTCTGCGCCTTCGTCTGACGGACGTCTTGAAGCAGCATCTCAAGCTGATTGCCGACCGCATTGGTCAAAACCACGGCACGCTCGGACGTCGGGGCCTCCACCGACAAGTAGATCACCTCGTTGCGACCGAATTCGCCTCCTTTCGGCGGGCTCACACTGATCCCGTCTTGCAGGGATTCGATGTCCGCCGGCGTGGGCCAACCGCTCGGCGACTGGCTAACATCGGGCGGACCGGCTTCGATGAGCGCAGCTTTGATCATCCTTGGATTCTGCGACATCTGCACCACGGTTTCTTGCGCCGCCTTCAGCGCTTCGCTGGTGTCGAAGCGGCCTTGTCGCGTGGTCGTGCGGCCGCCTGCTTCGTCGCGCACGATGAGGGCTTGAGACGCGCGCCACTTCACCGGCCGAACAATGCCATAGCCGATGGCCAGTACGGTCAGCGCGATGGTCGGCACAAGCCACACTGCGGAATGCCGGCGCAACGTGTCCGTTAGTTGCTTCGGACTAACGATCGAGCGGGTAGATGGAGGCATGCGGGAGGGTTCAGGGTTCAGGGTTCAGGGTTCAGGAGTTGGAGTTCAGCCTTTAGGCTGTGCGGGCCCGCCGCGGCGGAAACTCCAACCGTCCGGCAAGCTAAAGCTTGAACTCCGACGAGCTGACAAATATACGTTGCCGTTTGCCAGCTTTTCCGCCAGCTTTTGTCGGAGCAAGCTAGGATTGCAAACCCTATTGTCGCATGGCCTGCCCGGTCGCTGACAAATCCCTCGGCCTGCGTGTCTGGCAATGAAGCTGGCTCCCTTGTCCACTCTGCCGATTGAATCGAATGCACTGGTCGTACCGCGCGCCCCATCCGCGGAAGTCTGCCGTGCACTTTCACGCCCGCCGCTCGACGAAACCGCAGTGACCATTCGCGAGATCAATGATCTTGCCGCGCTAGAGCGCTACGCCGCAGGTTGGAACGGACTGCTCCGCGAAACACCAAGCGCCTCCTACTTCCATTCGTACGATTGGTTTAGCACCTATTGGCGGCACTGCGGCGGTGACCAGCGAATGCGCGTGCTGCTGGTGCTCGAAGAGGGACGGCTGGCCGGCATTGTGCCGCTGGTCGTCGCGCGCGACCGAACGCGGCTCGGCCAACTGCGATCGCTGCGGTATCCGCTCCATGGCTGGGGCAGCTTCTATGGTCCGATCGGATCCGAGCCGCGAGGCCTGTTGCGTCACGCCTTGGCACACGTGTTGGCCGGCCGCCGCGATTGGGATCTGCTCGACATGCTGTGGGTGGACCGCGATGGCGGCGATCAAGGCGCGACGGCCGCGGCGATCGGCGACTTACGGCTGGCCGCACGTGCGTCTCCGTGGCTGCAAACCGCGCAAGTCGAACTCGTCGGCGGGTGGCAGGCGTATTGGGCTGGCCGGACCACGCATTTTCGCACCAACATCCGCCGCTGCGAGAGACGGTTGCGTGAGTGCGGCGAAGTAAGCTACTTCCGCTATCGCCCAGGCGGCGCAGCAGGCGGCGACAGTGACCCGCGTTGGGATTTGTACAATGCCTGCGAGCAGATCGCGGCGCAAAGCTGGCAAGGGAGTTCCACCACGGGCACGACGATCTCACACGAATCGATTCGAGGCTATCTCCGCGCGGCCCATGCAGCGGCGACATCGTTCGGGGGAGTTGATCTGAATTTGCTTCTGCTCGGCGACCGGCCGGTGGCCTTCGCCTGCAACTACCATTTCGCCGGCTATGTCTATGGCCTCCGGGCTGGCTACGACGCCAACGTTTGTCCGAGCGGGGCCGGCAGCGTGCTGATGCGGATGATGATCGAGGATAGTTGCAACCGCGGCGATCGATTATTTGATCTTGGGCCGGGGTCGCTGGAGTCGAAGCGCCAATGGCAGACGCGAATCGCCACCGCCTGGCGGTTTACGCATTACTCGTCGCGTTCGCCGCGAGCGCAATTGCTGCGCGCTCTGCACGCAGTCAAGTTGGAGTTCAGGCTTTAGCCTGGTCTAAACCAACTGGCTGCCTCCGCAAGCTAAAGCCTGAGCTCCAGCGCGAAGGTAAAGCTTGCACCCGGCGGCATCGGGTTTGCTCCCTTGATCTGTCCCATGTGATTTGGATTCACCGACTATCGACAAAGGAGGACAGAATGGCATCCTGGCTTACGAAAATGGTGGGCGCCGGCCTGCGGTTAGATAATCTGGAGGATTTGTTGGTCTTGGAACTGAAGGATCTTTACAGCGCTGAGCAGCAATTGATCAAGGCGCTCCCTCAGATGTCGGGCGCGGCTCACTCGACGGAGCTCAAATCCGCGTTCGACCAGCATCTTGGCGAAACGCGACGGCAGAAAGATCGTCTCGAGCAGGCATTCCAGTTGCTTGGCTGCACGCCTGAGACCGAAAGCTGCGAAGCCATGGAAGGCCTGATCCACGAAGGCAACGAGATCATCTCGGCCGAAGGCGATCCGGAGGTCAAGGACGCCGCGCTCATTTCGGCGGCACAGCGCGTGGAACACTACGAGATCGCCGGCTACGGCTGTGCGCGAACGTTTGCCATGCGCCTCGGGCGGAGTGATATTGCCGATCTTTTGCAGCAGACGCTCGACGAGGAAGGCAACGCCGACAAGATCCTCACGCACATCGCCGAGAGCTTTGTCAACCAAGAAGCGGCGCAGGCCTGAGCAAGCACGCTTCTTGCCAGGCATCAGTTATTATCGCCACGATTGCGCATGCCTTTGGCCGCAAGACCTGTTCTTCGGCCAAGGGCTTTTTTGTTGAATCAGGAGCCCCCGGGCTGGGCAGGTGCGAAAATCAGGCGATAAAGGATGCAGCCGAGGTTATAATCTTTTGAGCACCATCTCCGCCTTACGCTCGGTTTATGGCTATCGCTGATCTACTCGACGATCTGTTTCCGATTCGTATTCCCGCCGAGGCGGCTGAGAATCTGTCTGGATTTCGCGCCTGGGTGACTTCTGAGGAGTTTCCGGAAAATTGGCGGGCGTCTTTTCTACGGGGAGAGATCCTGCTCGATATGAGTCCCGAAGAAACGGAAACGCACAACAAGGTGAAGTGGGAAATTGGTCGTGCCATCCTGACGCTGTCGCGTATATTAAAAAAGGGCACCTACTACGGCGATGGAGTGTTGCTCACTCATAAGAAAGCGAATCTGTCGACCGAGCCTGATGGAATGTTCGTCAGCAAGGACGCGCTGCGGTCGGGTCGTATCCACCGTATCCCGCGAAAAGACCGGCTAGGAGAGTATGTCGAGTTTGTGGGGACGCCCGACCTGGTGGTCGAGGTTGTCAGCCGCAGCTCGTGGAAAAAGGACGCCCAGGATTTGTTCGATGTGTATTACCGCGCGGGCATTCCCGAGTATTGGCTTATTGACGCGCTGGGTGAAGAAATCGACTTCAAGCTGCTGCGCCGCGGCGATCGAAAGTACATCCCCGTCGAATCGCAACGCGGCTGGCTGGAGTCGCAAGTCTTTGGTCGGCGTTTCAAGCTCAGCCGCGCTCGCGACGAAGACGGCGATTGGCAGTACGACCTAAAGGCCAAGAAGTAACCGCCTCGGCACAATTCAGTCCTGCCAATTTCATCGGCCTGGCTTCCCGGCAAACTCGTAGCCGGCGGAACAATCGGCACACTCAGCGCCGTTTTGCGTATGCGGCTGCCCACAATTCAGAGGCAGGCGCAGTATGCTTGCTTTGTCGTGCCTCACTTTTGATCGTCCCTGGAGAACATGGTCATGACCCGACCATCCGAACAAGGCGCTCCGAACCAAGCTGACAAGACTTCGTCGCTTGATTGGCCGGCGCTCGCGCTTTTCTTTCTCTTAGCTACGGCATTTTGGATTCCGCCGCTACCGTACAGCCTGCTGAGCTACTCGGCGGTCCTACGTGTCACATGGCTAACGGTGCTCTTAATCGCCAGCTACCTGGTCCTGTTCCGCCGACGAGCGAACACCGGCTAGTCACTGGCGGCACGGCAGTCGCTGTCCTTACCGATCAAGAGCCGCTTGCTCTATCGGCGATTCCATCGGCACAGGTTCCCTCATTCCCGCCGCTTGACACCCGACGCGGCAATGAGCACGATTACGGTTCTGTGGCGGCTCGTCTGCGACCGAGAGCGCCTCGTGAACTTTGTGAACCTGCAACGTGGAGTTTGTTGACATGAGATACGCACGTCGTCGCCCGGTGATTCTTCTGTGGGTCGTGCTGGTCGGCGCCTTTGTCGCCGGGGCAAAGTTTGCCGTCGAACCACCCGCGCCGCCGAAAGTCTCGACCTTTGCGCCGGCCGGCGACTTGATCGCCCAGGTGGACTATTACCAGAAGCGTATGGAAACCGCCCTGGCAAGTGAGGCGGATTTTGACGAGGCCAAGCAGGCCCGTATCACGAAGGACGCCAACGTCATGGCGCTCTTGACGCTGCACTTGGCGCTGCACGACAGCGACCACCCGCTCGCGAAGTCAGCCGGGGCCGCCGTTCAGGCTGCGCAAGCGCTCAGCACGGCGACCGATTTTAAGTCAGCCAGTGACGCATATCGTGAACTGAAAAAAGCGCTTGCCGGTGAGGCTTCTCCGGTGGCGGCGAAATGGGGAAAGGTTTCCAGCATGGGGCAGGTCATGAAGCAGGTTTCCGTCATCAATGCCTCGCTGAAGCGCGGCCTGCAGCCGGCCCGATTGAAGTCACAAGCGAAAAAGACGGCCGGCGAAGCCGCGACGCTGGCCGCCATCGCCAACTCGCTCTTGTTCGACACGCATGAAGTCAAGAACGAGGCCGATACTCCCGATTGGTACCAGTACAGCATCGAGTTCCGCGAGTCAGCCGGCGCCCTCAACGCAGCCATCAAGACCGGCCAGACGGCCAAGGTTAGCCCGGCGCTTAAGCGGATGAGCACAAGCTGCGACACTTGTCACAAAAAATTTCATCAAGAACAATTGCCGACGACCGTGATCGACTGACGGCGCCCCGTGCCACTGCTCGCCGCGAGCAGTGCCACAGCCTGCCAACTCGCCGAGTCGTCACAGACGTCGTCCCTTCGGTGCTCGCGCCAGGATGGCTGACCCGTCAGTCTTCTTCAGCCCGCTCAACACTCATGAAAGAGTGAGAATTCGTCTCTCTCGATGCGGCTTGTGAGCACGTCCGGTAAAGAGCGAGTGGTATGCTTAAGAGAACTTCCACTCGCACCCGGGACGGAACCATGCTGAAGAAACTTGTGCATCCACACCCTACGCTTCACTTCTCGCATTCCCTTCCTTACGGCGCGATCTTGCACGACAGCGGCGTGCAGTTCGTGGTCTTCAGTCGTTCGGCGACTGCGATGCGCGTGTTGCTCTACGACAATGTCGATGATTGCGACCCGGCTGAAATCATCTCGTTCGATCGTGAGAACGACCGCTGGGGAGATATTTGGAGTGTGTTCGTGCCGGAGTTGGGCGCCGGTCAACTCTATCACTTTCAAGCGGAAGGGCCGTACGATCCCGAGCACGGACAACGCTTCGACGGACGCGCGCGATTGATCGATCCGTACGCCAAAGCGTTGGCGGGCCGGTTCCTCTCGGCCGACGATGGGATCATCCGCCCACCCAAGTGCGTGGTGATCGAAGACTATTTCGATTGGCAAGGCGACCGCCATATCAAGCGCAGCCTGGCCGAGACAGTGATCTACGAGCTGCACGTCCGCGGCTTCACGCGCGATCCCTCGAGCGGCGTCGAGAACCCCGGCACGTATCTGGGGGTGATCGAAAAGATTCCCTACCTCAAGTCGTTGGGTGTGACGGCGGTCGAATTGATGCCGGTTCACGAATTTCCAACTGAAAGCCCCTTTGGTCACACACTGGAGCATCCGAACTATTGGGGCTACGATCCGCTCTGCTTTTTTGCGCCGCATCGTGGCTACGGAGTCGGCTCCGAGCCGGGCAGCCAGGTGAATGAGTTCAAGGAGATGGTCCGCGCGCTGCACCAGGCCGGCATCGAGGTGATCCTCGACGTCGTTTTCAATCACACCGCCGAAGGCAACGAGCGTGGGCCGACCTTCAGCTTCAAGGGCCTGGAGAATCGCGTTTATTACATGCTCGGCAACGGCGGCGGCTGGTACCGCAACTACACCGGCTGCGGCAATACGATCAACGGCAATCACCCAGTCGTCCGCGAGATGATCTTCCTCTGCCTGCGGCATTGGGTTCATAACTATCACATCGACGGCTTCCGTTTCGATCTGGCCTCGATTCTCAGCCGCGACCGAACGGGTGAAATCGTTCCCAACCCGCCGATGGTCGAACTGATCGCCGAGGATCCACTCCTCGCCGATACAAAAATCATCGCCGAGGCTTGGGACGCGGCCGGCGCCTATCAGGTGGGTTCGTTTGCCAGCATGCGCTGGGCGGAGTGGAACGGCCGGTATCGCGACGATGTCCGCCGCTACTGGCGCGGCGACATCGGCCAGCGCGGCCACCTGGCGACGCGGTTGGCTGGTTCGGCGGACCTTTATCAGGCCGGCGGGCGGCAGCCGTATCACAGCATCAATTTCATCACGTCGCATGACGGCTTCACGTTGAACGATCTGGTCAGCTATTCGTTCAAACACAACGAGGACAACGGCGAGGGAAATCGCGACGGCGACAACAATAACTACAGCGCCAACTACGGCGTCGAAGGCCCTACCCGAAAGCGGGCAATCGAGACCCTTCGCCAGCGGCAGCTCAAGAATTCTCTGGCGACCTTGCTGTTGAGTCAGGGCGTGCCGATGCTCTTGGCCGGCGACGAATGCCGACGCACGCAGCGCGGCAACAACAATGCCTATTGCCAGGACAATGCGCTTTCATGGTTTAACTGGAAGTTGCTCGACAAGAACCCAGAGCTGCTCCGCTTCGTGCAGGCTCTGATCGCATTCCGCAAAGCAAACCCAACCGTCCGCCGGCTCGATTTCCTGAAGGGCATTCCGAATCGACCTGGATTGTTGCCCGATGTGAGCTGGTTTAGCGCTAGCGGTAAGGCGGTGGAATGGCACGCCAACGACGCCAGCCTGACATGCCTGTTTGGCGTGCCCGACGTCGATGAAGATCCGGAGCGCCAAGGGCGGCACGTCATGCTGTTCATTCATGGCGGCACGCTGCCTCGCGACTTCGTGGTGCCGGAGCTCGCGCGCCCCATTGTCTGGCGCAAGTTCATCGACACCGCAGCGGCCAGCCCCGAGGACATTTACCCCGACGCCAACGGTCCGGTCCTGATGCCGAGCCATCCGGTGCGTCTACTCGAGCGGAGCCTGGTTTGTTACGTGGCGGCGAAGTCGAGATAAGGATACACGGAGACGATGAGACTGGGGACCGGGAGCGGCCCTTGGTGTGCCACTGCTCGCGGCGAGCAGTGCCTGGCTCGCGATCTTAGCCTTTTCCGACAAAGTTGATATACGGCCACAGCGCGCCGTCGTCGCGGCGCTTCAGAACTGCAACTATTTCGCTGTGCTCGTCAATGGCAACCAACAACGACTCGGTTATGCCCGATTCTGAATCAGTACAGTCCATGAATCGCCCGTGCGCCACTAACTCAATCTCGCGTTCGTCCAGCACGATTTGTGGCAATCCCACCAGCGCATCCTGGGGCGGTTGCAGCACGTTACGCAGCACGGACTCATTGAGCCGGCATGGATCAATTGCGCTGTCAATGTGAAAGGGACCAATCTCCGTACGCGTGAGCTCACTCATGACCGCCCCCGTGCCCAGCGACTCAGCCAGGTCGCGCCCAAGTGAGCGCACGTACGTTCCCGAGCCGCACCGCACGTCGAGTGTCAACCGCGGATACTCATATTCGAGTATCGCCATGCCATAGATGGTCACCGGTCGCGGTGCCAGCTCGACCGCCTTACCACCGCGCGCCAAGTCGTAGGCCCGCCGGCCGCCGACTTTAAGCGCCGAGAATACCGGTGGACGTTGCTCGATCGTACCGATGAACCGGTCGCACACGCTCTCGATTTCTTCGCGGCCAGGGGTCGGCGAATCAACAATCTCAGTGACCTCGCCTTCAACGTCCTCGGTGGGGCTTGTGCGTCCCAGCAGAAAAGTCGCCCGATATTGCTTCGGCATCTGCTGTACGAACTCAATCAGTCGCGTCGCTTTGCCGATGCAGACCACGAGGACACCGGTTGCCAGCGGGTCCAGCGTGCCGGCGTGCCCTACCTTGGCCGGTCGCACGAGCCGCTTCACCAGGTCCACCGCCTGCCGAGACGATATGCCCGGCGGCTTGTTGACGCTCAGTATTCCAACGAGCATGATTCAGCGTAAAATAGTCACGGGGTAACTCATCTGAACTCATTTAAGCATCAGAATTCGGATATGACCCTCGAGCAATTGGAACAAAAAGTCGACGATCTTGCTCGGCAAGTAGCCGAGTTGCGCCGCGAGCTTAAACCGCTTCGCCCCTTTGCCAGCGCCGAAGAGACGTTTGGGATCTTTGCGAATGATCCCGAGTTTGATGAAATTGTTCGCCTCGGCCGTGAGTACCGGGACCATTCAGAGGACGCATGTCAATCATGAGCAGCGTTCTCTCGAATATACGCTCAATCGCAGGAGTCGTATTTGGGCTGTTCACTCTTTGCATTGCCGTGTCGATTGCGTTGTATCACTCGCCATTTGAACAGTCGCTCCGCGTTGGTTCACACATTGATGGCGTGAGCATCGCCTTATCAGCATCGATCGCTTCAGGAGTTGCAAGTATCTATTGGACGTCGCGTTCAAGGGGGTGGCGACTTGTTCCATATACTTGCCTGCTTCTCACCCTCGCAATTTATGTTTTGATGCCAATTTTTGTTGCTCCTCGGTAGACGAAGTGGACACATCTTTGATTTCAAAGTCGTACAGCGTCCCAATCTCCTCCGCCGATTTTTCCGCCCATCCGCTAAACCGACGATGCAGAGCCTCCACGTCCGCGACCCCCTTCGCAGCCAGCAACCGGAACTTGTGGCTAAGCAGCTTGTCCAAGTTGCCGCTGGTGCATCGAGCGTGCCCCTCCGGATACATCACGAGGCCGCTCGAAAACAGTCCCGAGTCCTCATGCTCAATCTCCACCGTGGTCGGAATGCCATCGGGGTACTTCCGATCGTATTCCGCCCCGCCGTGGCGAAAATCGATCCGCTGCATAAGCTGCCGCGTGAGCGGATGATATAGCGCCGCATCGTCATAATCCTCAGGCATCAGCATCAGCTCGCGCCACCCGCCGCGCCGCAGCTCGAATGCCTTTCGCAACAGCGTGCCAACGATGTAAACCATCGAGTGGTCCGCACTCTGCCGCGTGCGCGGGTCGCGCTTCGCCGGATCGCCGATGATGCCAAACGCCGGCTCGTAGATCGTAATTCGCACCGTGCGGATTTTCTCCGGCGCATCCAGCAATCCGAGTTGCCGCTCAAGTAGGGCAACCAGGCCCTGAATCGCCCCGGCACTTTGATGTTCATAGAGTCCCAGCTTGAAGTGCATGCCGCAGACGGCGAAGTCGTCGCCGGATGTCGAAAGCACAAGCTCGAACGGACTGAGCCCCGGGGCGTTCGGCGGCTCGAACCGACAGAAAATCGCCTCGGAGTTACGGAAGATGTCGGCCGGGCCGATGAAGCCGCGCATAGCGCGTTCGACCGAGAGGACGGCCAACTCGGCGCTCAGGGCAGCCGAGGCGCCCTTCGAGTCCGATAGCTGCTGGCCGTGGCGTATCGCGCGAAACGGAACGTAATGCGCTACGACCAGGCCCACGGCCGACTCGATTTGATCAACCGTCGCCCCCATCATCGCGCCATAGACCGCCGCCGACGCGATCGCCCCATGCACGACATGATCAATCTTATGCGTCTTGAGCGAGAACACCTCCGCCAGCCGCCCGCGGATTTCATCGAGCGCAAGCATCCCCAGCAGCGTTCGATTTCCGTCAAAGACGCGCTGCTGCGCCGCTGCAATTGCCACCGGATAAAAATCGTTGTGGCCAAATTCCCCCTTCGTGTGTCCGCGCGCCGGGTTATAGCCGAAGTTCGTACCATTGGCGTCCCATTCGCGCACCGCCGCGCAGTTGGCCAGGACGGCTTTCTCCGGCCGCACGGCCACGCGCGACCCGAAACATGGAACGCCGTGCTGTGGCGGCAACGCGCGATATGTGAGCGCCTCTTCACGCAGCACGCGCGGGGCATTCGTCTCGCAAGCCAGCGCCGAGACCGCACAGGCGATGCTGTCCAGATGAAACCGCTCGACACAGCGCAAGGCCTGTTCACTCGGGGGCGCGTACCGCCCCGCCAGAAAGTCAATCGCGTACTGTGCCAGACCGCGAACCTGATTCGTATCCGCCGGCAGAGTTAGGTAATCGGTCGTCAACTCGCTTTTCTCCCCGTCTCCCCGTCTACCAGTCTCGTTTGCCCTACAGGGCTGGCCGCGAATGACATAATATAACATTGCTGGAGTTCAACCGTTGGAGTTCAAGCTTTAGCTTGTCCGCCGGCAGGCTGAAGCCTGAACTCCAACAACAACGCGCCAGACAAGCCTGCATGATCCTCCTCAACGTCGCTTCCATCACCAAGCACTTCGGTCCTGACCCGGTTCTCGCCGGTGTGACGTTCGAGGTCCGCCCCCACGAGCGGATCGGCCTCGTCGGACCGAACGGCGCAGGTAAGACGACACTGCTCAAGATCCTCGCTGGCCTGGAATCGCCCGACTCGGGTAGCGTGGACCTGCATCCATCCGCCCGTCTGGCTTACTTGGAACAGCAGCCACTGTTTTCGCCAGGCCGCACGCTGTGGGAGGAGGCCCAAAGCGGCCTGGAGCATTTACTGGCCATCGCCGCCGAAGCCCAGCGCGTCGCCGAGGCGCTCGCCGCCGCCAGCAACGCCGTCGATCGGCAGCGGCTGGGCAAACAGTTTGATCGGCTGCAGCACGATCTGCACCTGCACGGCGCATACAGCCTCGACCACAAAATCGAGCAGGTCCTCACCGGCTTGGGCTTTCGGCCGGAAAATTATCAGCAGCCCGTCGAGCAATTGAGCGGCGGCCAGCAGAACCGGCTGCTGCTTGCACGGCTGCTCTTGGCCGAGCCCGACGTGATGCTCCTCGATGAGCCCTCGAACCACCTCGACATCGAGGCGACCGAGTGGCTGGAAAACTTCCTGCGCGACACCGACCAGGCGATGATCATCGTCAGCCACGACCGCTATTTTCTCGATCGCGTCACCGACCGCACGCTGGAGCTGTATCGCGGCACGGTCGACTCGTACGCGGGCAACTTCTCCGCGTATTGGCGACAGAAGTCGGAACGTCTGGAAGTCCAGCGGCGGACCTATGAAAAGCAGCAAGAGGAAATCGCCAAGGCCGAAGAGTTCATCCGCCGCAACTTCTCCGGTCAGAAGGCCGCGCAGGCCAAAGACCGCGAGAAGAAGCTCGCCCGCATCGAGCGCGTCGACCGGCCCCGCGAGATCGCCGCGCCGGTGATGGGTTTTCCGCCGGCCAAACGGTCGGGCGACATTGTGGTGCGCGCCGAGCGCGTGAGCAAGGCATACGACTGCCCGCTGTTCGCCAACTTGAGCTTCCAGATCGAGCGCGGCCAGCGATGGGGGATTCTAGGGCCGAACGGGACGGGCAAGACGACGCTGCTGCGGTGTCTCGTCGGCCGCACGGAGCAGGACAGCGGCTACGTGTCCATCGGCACGGGCGTGAAGATCGCCTATTTCGATCAGTTACTGGCCGATCTTGACGACGAGCTCCCGGCCGTTGAGGCTGTGCGACCATTGGGCAAAGAGCTCACCGAGCCTGAGCGCCGTGACTTACTGGCGCGCTTCGGCTTGACGGGCGGCATGGTTTTCCAGCCGGTGAAGAGCCTCAGCGGTGGCGAGCGCAATCGTGCGGCGCTGGCCCGGTTGGCCGCAACCGAATCGAACTTCCTGGTGCTCGACGAGCCGACGAACCATCTCGATCTTTGGGCGCGAGCGTCGCTGGAGCACGCGCTGGCCGAGTTCGACGGCACGGTGCTGTTCGTCAGCCACGACCGGTACTTCCTCAACCGCGTGGCCGATCACCTGCTTGTGGTCGAGCCCTCGCGGTTCCGCGTCATCGAAGGCAACTACGACACTTATGTGCATTTCGTGCGGCAAGGGCTGGCCGTGGCACAAGGGAAGGCGGATGCGGCGGCTGCCGGGAATGGACGGGTCGCGGGCCGCGCGGCATCGACGAAGTCAGTTACAAGTGTCGCGACGACCGAGCCGCCGCCGAAACGTAAACGGCGATTTCCCTACCGTAAAGTCGTCGAACTGGAGCAGGAGATTCACGATCGTGAGACCGCGATCAAATCAATCAACGCGTCGCTCAGCGATCCAGCGGTGCTGCGCAACGGCGAGCAAGTCCGCGCGCTCAAGCTCGATCTGGCGATACATCAAGAGACCCTGGCCCTGCTCTACGACCACTGGGAAGAAGCGGTGGAACTGAATGGGTGATCGTTGGAATTCCCGCCGCGGCGCGCTGGAACAGGCTAAAGCCTGAACTCCAGCTCCTGAACTCTGAACCCCGAACCCTGAACCCTTGAATGCGGCTCCTGAGTTACAACATCCATAAAGGGATCGGCGGTCGTGACCGACGATATCGCTTTGAACGAATCATCAGCGTGATCGAAGCTGAGAACCCCGACCTCATTTGCTTGCAAGAGGTCGATCGGCACTGTCGCCGCTCGCGCCTTGACGATCAGCCCAAGATTCTGGCCGATTACTTCAAACTCGACGCGCATTTGTACCAGGCCAACGTCAGCCTGAAGTATGGAATGTACGGCAACCTCATCCTGTCGCGGTGGCCGTTCTTGCACAAGCACCAGATCTCGTTGAGGCTCAAACGCCGCAAGCCGCGCGGCGCGCAAATGGCCGTTGTGGACAGCCCGGAGGGTTCGTTTCAACTGGTCCACTTTCACTTGGGGCTCGCCGAGAGGGAGCGCCATTGGCAACTTGATCATTTGCTCGGGCACAATTTGTTCAAAGAGTCGGACCACCTACCTGCGATGGTGGTCGGCGACTTCAACGATTGGCGCAACACGCTCTGCCGCGGCTGCCTGGCTGAGCAAGGCTTTGCGCAACTGACCGCCCCCATCTCGCGGTTTCGCTCGTTTCCCGCCTACTGGCCGCTCGGCTCGCTCGACAAGGCGTTCGTCCGGGGCAACATCGTACTCCGCCACGCGCGAATCGCGCATTCACCCATGGCTCGCCAGGCCTCCGACCATCTCCCGCTGGTGATCGATTTCCACCTCGAAAAGTAGCTCAGTGTAGTAGGCACACTCTGTGTGCCGTTCCGCACACGGAGTGTGCGGTCTACAAAGACGACCGCAGCCCTCGCCTCCCCCAACCCCTATAATAGGCGGTTCCCCATCCCCGGAGCGTACCCCATGTTCCACGAACTTCGACGGATCGCAGTCTGGCTGCCAGTCACACTGATCGCTTTTCTCATCGGTGCTCCTGCCGATGCCCAACTCTTCCGCGGCCGGCGTGCCTTGCCTCCCGAGCCCGAAGCGATTGCCGGCGCCCCATTTGGCGTAGGCCGCCTCAGCGTCCGCCTCCCCGACGCCCGTCCCGGTTTGTTCGGCGAGCGAGATTTCACCCTCACCGACGCACAAGGCCGCGTATTCTATGCAGCCTTTGACTTTCAGCCGGTCCGCGCCATTCTGCGTGAAGTCCTCAACCGGCCGCAAACCGTCACCGTTCATTTCCTCTTCACCGGCGAGGAGCCGCTCGACCTCGAACTCTTCGCGGCAAGCTCCGTGCGAATGCGCGTCGTCCCTCGGCGC
This sequence comes from Pirellulales bacterium, assembly GCA_040901795.1. Lineage (GTDB taxonomy): Bacteria > Planctomycetota > Planctomycetia > Pirellulales > JALHPA01 > JBBDYH01. The sequence continues at coordinate 17,000 of JBBDYH010000026.1, read as the reverse complement.
GACCCCGGTGCCCATGATCGCCTGCTCGCGCAGTGGTGGGAGCAATATACCGACGCGGCCGCCCGCGCCGCACGGACCAACGAGTACCCACAGCTCGTCGATGGCTACCTCCTGTCGATGCTCTCTCAGCGTCTCGATCTTGCGCCGCCTCAAATCGACCGCCGGTTCTTCCCACAGCCCGATCTTGAGCAGTCGCTGGGCGTGCTGCTGGGGACCGAATCGATACGCCTCAAGGTGCAGGACGAGGTGATGTCCGGAGCAAACCGCGCGGCGGGTGCCGACAACCCGCTGCCTAAGCCGATCGCCTTTCCCGAAGTCATCGCGCCTGATGTCAAAGACGTGAAGATCGAAGCGATCGCTCTGCACGTGCCTGAGGAATGCTTTTACGTCCGCTTTGGCAATTTTCCCAACTACCTTTGGTTCAGCCGCCTGCTGAGGGAGTTCGGCGGTGAGCTGCGCAACCTGGTGGCCATGCGTGGCCTCGACTACCAGCTCAATGCGCGCCAGGAACAGCAGCTCGCACTCAAAGAGAGCGCGCTGGCCGAACTGCTCGGCCCACAGGTCATCGCCGACGTCGCACTGGTCGGTCAGGATATGTTTCTCCGCGAAGGCGCGGCAATGGGCATTCTCTTTCAAGCCCGCAACAACTTCGGCCTGTCGGCCGACATCCGCTCACAGCGGACCGCCGCGCTCGCGGCCAACAAAGACGCCGAAGAGACGAGCATCGATGTCGCAGGCCACAAGGTGTCTTTCCTCTCGACCCCCGACAACCGCATCCGCTCCTTCTATGCCGTCGACGGCGATTTCCATTTTGTGACCACGTCGCGCACGCTCGTGCAGCGGTTTTACGAGGCCGGCGCCGGTCAAGGCGCCTTGGGTAAATCGGCCGAGTTCCGGCTGGCGCGGGCGGAAGTGCCGATCGCGCGCGAAGACAGCGTCTTCGCCTACATGTCGTCGGCGTTCTTCGAAAACCTCCTCAGCCCACACTACCGCATCGAGATCACTCGCCGGCTCCGTTCCACTGTAGAGATCGACCTCGTGAAGATGGCGCGGCTGGCGGCAAGCAACGAGGGCCGCCCACACGATACCCTCGATGACCTCGTCCGCGGCGGATTCTTACCCCCCGAGATTGGCCAGCGCTCTGACGGCAGTCGCCTGATAGTTCTCGAAAACGGCGATGTCGTGGATTCCGTTCGCGGGCGGTCGGGCAGTTTTACACCCGTCCCCGATATCGCTTTCGACACGGTGACCGTCGCCGAAACGCGTGATTATCGCCAATTTGCCGACACGCTCACCGCGCGCTGGCAGCGCATCGACCCCATCGTCGTCGCTGCCAAGCGGTTCGCCGGAGAAGCGCCGCAGTTCGAGCAAGTAGCGCTCGACGTCCGCATGACCCCACTGGCCGCGGACAATTACTCGATGCTGATGAACTTTGTTGGCCCGCCGTCGATCGACCGCCTGGCGCCCCTTCGCGGCAATGTGGCCACCGTCGAAGCCGTCACCCGCGGGCGCGGCCCGGAGCCAGTTCACCTTTACGCGGGCGCGCTCGACACCGGCATTCCATTCAAATTCGCCGACGACATGCTCGGCGGCCTGCGAGCGATGCTCAATCTCAAGTTCTATTTCGGCGGTTGGCCCAGTGCAGGGATGTTTTCCTTCTTCGGCCTCCGGGACGATTTGCCGGTCGATCGCAACGGCTTCGGCCGCCCCTCGGCGTTGCTCTGGCAGCGGACGGACGGCCCGTTCGTCACCGGCTCGACCGACCCTGATGTACTGGCCGACGTAACGCCGCGGTTTCGCATCGTCGAGGCCGAGCGGCCGGCGCAGTTTTGGCTGCAGCTCGGCGACCTGAATCGCTCGGAGTTGGCTACGCTGATCAACGGCTACGGCTATTTTCGTGCACGCCAGATCACGGGCGGCAATCTCCGCTTCATGCACCGCCTGAGCACGCAGCTTGGTGTCGCGGCCCAAGACGCCCAATCGGTCGCTCAGGACCTTGCGGGCGGCCAACTCGTCTGTGCTTTGGGCGGAGAATTCAAGCTCGATGAGCCGCGCGGTGGCTTGGCCACGTGGTACTCGACCGGCTGGGACCGCGATGCCAGCCGGCTGATCACGTCCGTTCCGCGCGGGTTCACCACGCCGCCGCTCGACTGGCTGCGCGGAGCCGAGCTCGACGCGGCCCTGACGCCGCAAGAACTGAGCGCTCACGCTATCGTGGTCATGCACAGGCGCGCACCGCCTACCGCCACAGCGCCCACTGCCGGGGCTGCAACTGCTAGCGAATCCATCCTGCCGGCCTTCCCTTTCAAAGGTCTCGACTGGTTCGGCGGAAAACAAGAAAACGCTGAAACGGACAAGCCATCTGACAAGTCTACGGAAAAGCTGCCAGTCGGACCGAAAACGCAGCCCGAAGAGCTGCCCGAACCGGCCGGCGATTCAAACGGCAAAGCCAAACATCGGCCCTCGCCCTGAAGTGTTTTTGTTCGGAGGGGCCAAACTCTAGTAGCCGGGAGCGACGTTCCCGGTTTAGGGCCACAACGAATCCGTGACCCCGAAGGGGTCAAACCTGGCGCCGGTTTGACCCCTTCGGGGTCGGCTAGGGAGTTTCCAATGCGAACCGGCGGCGTTCCCGCCGGCTATTGGAGTGCAACGCCTCCGGCGTTGAGTTGCAACTTTTCTTGCGACGGCGCGTCAGAATCTCGGCCGTGCTGTGTTAATCTCGTAGTCGGCTTGTGATCGGAGCCTCTTTTCGATGCCGCGGATGACCGATTCGCCCAAAACCCGCCATACGTTGCTCGCCCGCCTGCACGATGACCGCAACGAGCAAGCCTGGCGGGAGTTTGTGGCAATCTATCAGCCGTTGATTTACCGGCTGATTCGCGGTCACGGGCTGCAAAACGCCGATGCACAAGAGCTGACGCAGGACGCGCTGGTTGCCGTGGCCGGCGCGATCGAGCGTGGAACGCCTGATTTTCATGGGGGCTCGTTCCGCGGTTGGATCTCGACGATCGCACGAAACATGATGATCAATTACCTCACCCGCCGGCGCCCCGGTCAACAGGGCGCAGGCGGCAGCGACTTTCAACGCCTCTTGGCCGAGCAACCTGCCGCCGTTGACGAGCACGCCACCGCCTTCGACTTGGAGCAAAAACGAGAAGTATTCCGCTGGGCAGCCGAACAAATCCGGGGCGATTTTCACGCGACCACCTGGCAAGCCTTCTGGCGCACCAGCGTCGAAGGAGCGTCCATTGCTGACACCGCGCACAAGGTGGGCTTGAGCATCGGCGCGGTTTACGCCGCGCGCAGCCGCATCATGGCCCGGCTCAGGCAAACCATTGAAAACTGGCAAGGCAACCAACAAGCCCCGGAGGGGCGACATTCAGTAGCCGGGGGCGCAAGCCCCCGGACTGGTGCGAGTGAAGATCCCGTAGCCCCGTAGCGGCGCCCTTGTTGCGACAACGGTCGCGGTCTCGCTCGCCGATACACGTCGCCGAACCGAATGCAATCAATAGATCATCTTAAAATGCCCGGTGACAATTCCCGATGCGACCCCGCTCGCCTCCGCCGTTACGTCGCAGGCGAGCTCGCCACAAACGACGAAACCGAAATCATCAATCACCTCGATAATTGCCGTGAATGCCAACACCAAATCGAATCTTTGGCCGCCAGCGCCGCCGAATGGGACGACGTGCGGCGCCTGCTCACGCCGGACTGCTCTTCGCCGCGCACCGGCTGGGCGTCGATGGTCGCCAATCCGCTAGTACACACGGGCGAGACCCACGAAATGGATTTCGCCGCGTTATTGCCGGGAGCCGAAGCGCGTCTCGACTTCCTCGCTCCCACCGACGACCCCGAAATGCTCGGCCGACTGGGCCCCTATGAGATCAAGGGGTTAATCGGCCACGGCGGAATGGGGCTCGTCCTGAAAGCCTACGACCGCGCGCTGCAGCGTACCGTGGCGATCAAAGTTCTTTCACCGCACCTGGCCACCAGCGCCACCGCCCGCCGTCGCTTCGCCCGCGAAGCGCAGGCCGCCGCTGCGGTGGCTCACGATCACGTCATCGCCATTCATGCCGTCGCCGAGGCGGGCGGCCTGCCGTACCTGGTCATGCCCTACATGCCCGGCCAGTCCTTACAGCACCGACTGGATGAAGTGGGACCACTCTCGCCGGTCGAAGTCCTCCGCATCGCCTCGCAAATCGCCTCCGGCCTGGCCGCCGCGCATGCTCAGGGCCTCGTCCACCGCGATATCAAGCCAGCCAACATCCTGCTGGAGCAAGGCATCGAGCGCGTGGCGATTACCGACTTCGGTCTGGCCCGCGCGATCGACGACGCCAGCCTGACGCGCACCGGCGTGCTGGCCGGCACGCCCGCCTATATGTCCCCGGAGCAAGCCCGCGGCGAAACCGTGGACCACCGCGCCGACCTCTTCAGTCTGGGCAGCGTGATGTATGCGATGTGCGCTGGCCGGCCCCCCTTTCGCGCGGAAAGCACCATAGCCGTCCTCAAGCGGATTTGCGAAGAAGAACCCACGCCACTGGCGCAGCTCAACGCCGACGTACCACCTTGGCTCGTGCGGATCATTGCCCGCCTTCACACCAAATTCCCCGCAGAACGCTTCGCTACTGCGGCCGATCTCGCCGATCTGCTCCAGCGCTGCCTCGCACACGTGCAGAATCCTTCGTCTGTTCCGTTGCCGATTGAACTTGAAGAGCCGCGACCGGCTCGGAGCAAATGGCGGCCGACGAGACCGCGATTAATCTTGGCAGGTGTCATGCTCGCAGCTTGCGTGGCACTGGCCATGATTTTGGGACCGTTCCGCAATGCGGCGTCCAATGACGATCCAAACCGCGACGTGAATCCTGTACGGCGCGCGGAAGCGAGAACTTCGGAAAGATCGGATGTAGGCGTCGCCACAAAATCGAAGGAAGACCTCACGGGCAGCGAAAATCGCGCTGTCGCAGCAACCGTGAAACCGTCAATCACCGAAGCGGACTACGAATTGCTCGAGCAGCATTTCCAGCGAGGGGAGATCGACGACCCCGAGGCGCTCTATCAATGGTCATTGCGCTTGCTGCACGCCGAAGGTTCAAACCAGAATCGCAGCGAAAACGACTCACTCCGCCGACACCTTGAGCGCATGCAACGGCTTGAACAGATCATCGCCAAGCACCGGCCGAACTACGAGGCTGCCGCAAGGTATTACCGAACGCACGCTGAGTTAGAGATGCTGATGGCTACCGAAGAGGTCGTCCGGGAGCAAAGGTCCGGAGGACCGACAGGAAATAGCCCCGACCGTGAGGTCGGGGATAACCGCAATGAATGATCCTTTGAGGTCCGCGAGGACCGACACCATTCCGCGTTGATTAGTGCCGGTCCTCCGGACCTTGGATGATCGATTTTACACGATTTCCTGGTCCTCACGGACCGGGCTACTGCCAGTTGACCTCCGGGCCTCTGCCAAGAATTGTCGCAACCCCATCCCTTGAAGAGGAGATTTACCATGCGGTTCGTAAACCATTACCTCATTGCGGCCGGAGCAATGGTGGCTCTGACCGCCGTCTTCATTACGCATGGCGTTCCCGAGGCGATCGGTCAACCTGTGGATGATGCGGGCACATCCGCGCATGATCCCAAGCCGCCTCTTCCCGCGACACTGTCTGACGACAGCCGTCCAACTCGCGAGAACTCGGATAAGAACCGCGAGTTGATGCGCGCCGCGGAGGAAGCTTACGTAGAAAGCCTTGCCGCATACCGAACCGGCGCCGTTACCGATCCTGAGGTGGTCTACCGTTGGTCGCTCCGCTGGATGAAGGCGGAGCAAGCACTCGGCGAAAACCCGGACGCACCCGAAGCCAAACAACATCTCCGCCGCATGTCGGAACTGGCGGACCTCGTCGCGAGACATCCCTCCACGAAGGAAGGAGAAGCGACCGACAAAGTTGTGCTTCGCCTGGCAGTGGACTACTATCGCGCCGAGGCCGAATCCCTGGTCGCCAAGGCAACGGCAAAACCGGACAAGCATGTGTCATCGCATGATGCTGCAATTGCGATTGCTGAAGAATACGCGAGGGCAGTCCTGCAAGGCAACACCGAGGCGGCTGCGAAGCTTGCCGTTCCCGGTTCAATCGCGGCCTCCAAGCGATTGATGGAGAGCTTCAAGGGTTTTGCCAGTGCGGAGTCCTTTACGGTCAGGGCCATTCAAGGTGTCGGACTGGAGACCCTTGTCCGTAAGCATACCACAGTCAGTATCGAAGAGGCACAGCCGGCCGAAAGCACGGCCAATGGTGAAACAAGGGCACGTTTCACTATTTCCCTCGTAGTCAAGGATGGGCGCTGGCTGGTGACGAACTTCGCGGTACACAAGACCGCTGCATCGCAGCAGAGCGGTAAAGCTGCCTCGCACGGCTCACCGCTCGACCAGTCGAACGGAAACCGCAATCCATTGACTACCACTTGGCCTGCCGCGGCCAATCCCGGCCCCATAGAAACAAAGTTAGTTTTCCTCCAGCACGCCAAGGCGAGCGAGTTGTCAACCATGCTCACTCAATTGGCAGTCGGCGCCCCGGATGTGGTTGTTGCGGTAGACGCGAGGACCAATCGTCTGATCGTCCGCGGCCCGGCTGGCAATGTCACCGAAGTCGTGGAGTTGATCGCAGAGCTTGATGTACCAAGGCCGCAAGTCACGACGGATGAAGCCGCCGGACCGGACTCCGCGCTCCGGCCAGGCCAGCCCCGTGACAATTACGGCGGCGCACGGTGATGCAGGTCCACCCAACGGGGTGGGGGGGGGGGGGGGGGGGGGGGGGG
>JBBDYH010000026.1:0-10180 GCA_040901795.1 Pirellulales bacterium | reverse complement strand
CGGCGGACGACTCCCGACCCCTTAGACTGCCAACACTTCGCGCGCCGCATCGATCGTCGCGTCTATATCCGCTTCCGTGTGCGCCGCCGAAACAAACAGCGCCTCATACTGGCTGCACGGCATGTAAACGCCCCGATCCAATAGCCCCCAGAAGTACCGCGCAAAGGCCTTGGTGTCGCACCTTGCCGCCATCGGCCAATCGAGCACCGGCTCACTGTTGAAGAACAACGTCATCATGCTGCCAACGCGCGCGACCGTGTGCGGAACACGCGCGGCGGTGGCGGCCTCATCGAGCCCTTTCGCCAGCCGCGCCGAAAGCGTTTCGAGCCGCTCATACGGCGGCTGGTCGCGCAGCTCTCTGAGCGTGGCAATGCCGGCCGCGGTCGCCAGCGGGTTGCCCGAAAGCGTCCCGGCCTGAAATACTTTACCGGCCGGCAGCACATGGTCCATGATCTCCCGCTGCCCGCCAAAGGCGCCCACCGGTAGACCACCGCCGACGATCTTGCCGAGCGTCGTCAAATCCGGCGTGATCCCAAACAGCGACTGCGCGCCTCCATACGCCACACGAAAGCCCGTCATTACTTCGTCAAAGATCAACAGAACGCCCGCATCTCGTGTTCGCTCTCGCAACGCATTGAGAAATTCGCGCGACGGCACCACCAGCCCCATGTTCCCCACAACCGGTTCCAGGATCACACCTGCGATTCGTGAACCATGCCGATCAAACGCCTCGTGCAAGCCCTCCACGTCGTTGTACTGCAAGATCAGCGTGTCTTGCGTGGTGCCAACCGTTACGCCGGGCGAATTAGGCACGCCGAGCGTCGCCGCCGAGCTGCCCGCCGCCACCAACAGACTATCGACATGGCCATGATAGTTGCCGGCATACTTGACGATCACCTCTCGGCCCGTGAATCCGCGCGCCAGTCGAATGACGCTCATCGTCGCCTCGGTGCCGGAGTTGACCAGCCGCACCTTCTCGACGCTCGGCACCGCGTCGATGATCAGCTCCGCCAGTTCGCTTTCGGCCTCGGTCGGCGCGCCAAAACTTGTCCCGCGGCGGATCACTTCCTCGAGTGCCGCGATGACCGCAGGATGGCAATGCCCCAAAATCATCGGCCCCCATGAGCCGATGTAGTCGATATACCGGTTGCCATCGAGGTCCCACAGATACGCCCCCTCGCCGCGCGCAAAAAACACCGGCTCGCCCCCCACCGCTCCGAACGCGCGCGCCGGACTGTTCACGCCGCCGGGGATAAGGCGCTTCGCACGGGCGAAAGCGGATTGGCTTTTGGTTCGAGACATAGCGTATTGTAGTCATCACGCTCCGCGTGATGAAACAGCATGCTTCTGCTCGCGGAGCGAGAGCGCTACGTGAGCCAGCGCGCGACGTCCTTGGCCCAGTAGGTAATCACAATCGACGCCCCGGCGCGGCGGATCGCGGTGATTGATTCGAGCACGATCGCGCGCTCGTCGATCCATCCCCGTTCGGCCGCGGCCTTGACCATGCTGTATTCGCCGGAAACGTTGTAGGCCGCCAGCGGCACTCCGGGAAAGCGATCGTGAACCAGGCGGATGATGTCCAAGTACGCTAGCGCGGGCTTGACCATCAGCAAGTCCGCTCCTTCGGCCAGATCTAGCTCGGCCTCGCGCAGCGCCTGCTCGGCGCTGGCCGCAGGGTCCATCTGATAGCCGCGGCGGTCGCCGGCTTGCGGCGCACTCTCGGCCGCCTCGCGAAATGGCCCGTAAAACGCGCTGGCGTACTTCACGGCGTAGCTCAAGATCGGCAGATGCGCAAAACCCGCGGCATCGAGCCCGCCGCGAATCGCAGCCACCATGCCGTCCATCATGCCGCTGGGCGCAACTAAATCGGCCCCCGCGCGGGCATGGCTCACTGCCTGGCGGGCGAGCAGCTCGAGCGTCGCGTCATTGTCCACGTCGGTGCGTCCGCTCTTGTCGTTGAGCACTCCACAGTGGCCGTGGCTGGTGTATTCGCAGAAGCAGACATCGGTCATGACGAGCAGCTCGGGCGCCTCCTGTTTGGCCGCGCGGACCGCTTGCTGCACAATTCCATCTTCGGAGTACGAGTCGCTGCCGTGCGCGTCCTTCTCCGCCGGGATGCCGAACAGCAACACGCCGCCGAGCCCGAGCCGCGCCGCCTCCCGTGCTTCTTCAGCGATCAGATCTGGCGAGAGCTGGAAATGACCGCTCATTGAAACGATCGGCCGCTTCTCGCCGCGCCCCGGCCGCGCGAACAGCGGCAGCACCAGGTTCTGCGGCGCGATCCGCGTCTCGCGGACCAGCTCGCGCACGGCGGGGTGGTAGCGCAATCGGCGCAACCGCGTCGAAGGAAACTGGCCTGGCAGCGATGCGTTCGTGGGGTCCATATTCCCGTTATAGTTGACAGCGCGGCCGATCGAAAGCAGTAGGACGTGAATCACACGCGCCGCGGAGCGGCGAGGGCTGCGTTCCCACGCAGAGCGTGGGAACGAGCGATTGTTTCGTCATTCTGGTTTCGTCATTCGGATTTTCTCTCCAGTTCCTCCTTCGCCTGCTCGACGCGCTTCGCCGCCCAGGGCTTGTCGCCGTAGAGTGTGACGATGCTCTGCCAGATTGCCCAGGCCTCAGCCGGATCCTCGGCCTTCAGCGCACGGGCGCGCTTCAAACTGCGATCAATGACGTCCAGATAAGCCGGGGCCTGGTCGCGCGTCTGTTTCTCCAACCGCACTAGTTGACGCCGCGCGACTTCGAGCACCTGGAGGACTCGTTGCTCGGTGACGTCCGCGCCGCTATACAGCGCCACCAACGCCTGCAATTCCTCGACCGTGCGTTGGGGATCCATACCGATTTGATGGATGGCCTCGATGTAATCGCGTTCGATCGGCAGCAGGCTCGGGTCGCGCGTAAGCTGCCGCGACCGCCGCGCGAATCGCCGTTCGAGCCGCAACAGGTCGATTTCCTCCTGGTATTTCCGCAACAGCTCCGCGCGCTCGTCCTGCGGAAAACGTGTCAGGAAGTCATCAACACCAGCCGCTGCGTCGAGCAGCCGGTCCGGGTTCTCGTCAGCCGCGAGCGCCTGGATGCGGCTATACAGCTCGTCGGCCGGCGGGGGCTGCATGAAATAAACGGCCGCCGCAATCAACGCGATCAGGCTGGCCGACAACATCGCGATCTGCGCCACGACCGGACCGCGCTCGCGCCGCCGCTGGCGCTCATGCTCGCGTTCTTCTTCCTCGACAGTCACGAAGCGATCCGGCCCCAATGTAGCCGGCTCGCGATGAGCAACCGCGATGCTTAATTCCTCCTCACTGTCTTGAGCCGGCGATACGCTCTCGACTCCACTCGTCGGCGTCCGTCGGTTTTCCTTCAAGGGAGCAAACGGCGGCGCCTCGGCGATGTAATTCTCGGCAACGCGCGTGGGCGCATCCGGGTCATACTCCAACCGCGGCGAATCTCCCTGGTCGGGGACCGTCCTGGCCGACGAAAACGACGAGAATGATTCCGGCCGCTGGATTGGGCCGCCATCAGCAACGTCGCGCTTGGGCAGCGACAGTCCGTGCTCCATCGCCGCCAGTTGCCGCGCGAGCAGGTCCGCGTTGGCGGCACGCTCGGCGCCGTTTTTGGCCAACAGCCGCGAGATAATTCGGTCCAGTTCTACGGGGACATCTTGGGCATAGCGCGACACCGGGGGCGGCTCTGCCAGCCGCTGCATTTGCAGCATCTCCGGCAGCGACCGGCTGCGAAACGGCGGGCGCCCGGCCAGCATGGCGAACATCACGCAGCCCAGGCTGTAAAGATCGGCGTGCGGCGTGACGGGTCGCCCTTCCGCCTGCTCCGGCGGCATATACTCCGCGGTGCCAATCAGGCCGCCGTCCGCGGTTAATCGCGTGTTGCCGAAGAGCCGCGCGATGCCAAAATCCGTCAGCTTGATGTCCCCTTCGGCGGTGAGCAGCAGATTGGCGGGTTTGATATCGCGGTGGATCACGCCGTGATCATGCGCGTGCTTGAGCGCACGGCAGAGCCGGATGGCGGCGCGCGTCGTTTCGCGCCAGTCGAAGCGGCGGCCGGCTTGCAGCTCCTCCTCCAGGTTCGTGCCGCTGACCAACTCCATCGCGTAGTAAGGGTGCCCGTCTTGAATGCCGTACCCGAACAAGCGAACGATGTTCGGGTGCTTGAGCTTCTTGAGCGTTTCGATTTCGGTGCCAAATCGCTCGCGAAAACCCTCTTCGTCCGCCAGATGTGGATTGAGCAGTTTGACGGCGGCCGGCTCATTCGTCTGGACGTTGACCGCCTCGTAGACCGTGCCCATGCCGCCGCGGCCGAGCTTGCGGACGATCTTGTAGGGGCCGAGTTGTTCGATCTTCATGGGGCACGCCCGCGGAACGGCAACCAGCGATTCGCCTGCTCCGGTGGCACAGGCCGCTGGCCGGTAAAGAGGAGCTTACACATCATTTTCGCAGAAACACGCGGCGTTCGCCAATGGTTGAAACCGAGCGAAGCGACATGAACAACGCCACCGCCAACGGCTGCAGCATGCTTTTCTCCTGATGCAGAAGGAACCGGATGCTAGCGCGCCCCGGCTGATTTCTTTACCACGCTCGCATCTTGCTGGCTCAGTTCGAAGACAGAATTGTGAATCACGCGCTCGAACGGTTTGCCATCGCTCGTCTTGAGGCGGCAGACGATCTCCATGCCCCAACTCGGGCGGAGAGCTGGCGTTTTCAGCGTCACGGAGCGGCCGTCTTCGCTTACCTTTACAGCCTCCACCGCCAACGGCTGCTCGTTCACGTGTGGCGAGCCATAGTTGGCGGTTCGCTTTAGCGACCAGGTCTTAAGTGAGTAGTTGGCAGAATCGCCGGCCGCCGTTCGATCGAGCGGATCCGTGAATGCGATCTCCAGCTCCCCACTTTGCGCATGCAGTCCAACAGGCAGATGCATCGGTTGGCCCGTGTAGCGGACGCGGTACAGACCGCCGGGCTGTGTCGCACTGCCGGCCCAGGCGAACATGCCGCAGGCGTAAAGTTGGCGATCGTGCGGATGAAAACGGCCGCGCATGACCCCGGTCGGCAGCGCCGGCATGGGTAGCGCGCACATGCCGCCTTGCTTTTGGCCGACGACTTCCTCGAACGGCACGACAAACAACTTGCCGTTGCCGTAAGACAGGTTTAACAGCGTTCCACCAAGCGGTCCCCATGCATCGCGCGGCGTCCAGACCAGCTCCCCGGGGGAGCGGTCAAATTCGTTGGTGATCCAGCAAAGCGGCAGGGCCATGGCCTTGTCGGAGATGTCCTTGACATTGTGATAGCCGAACATGTTGCCGTAGAACCCGCCCTCGGTGACCCAGTTGATGCGGTTCTTCGGGTTCCAGTGGCCTTCCTGGTCCGTCACGACGTAGGTGCCGTCGGGGTTCAGGCAGACGCCATTGGCGGCGCGGAAGCCGGTGGCAACGATCTGGGTGCGCGCCCCGTCGGCCGACACGCGCAAGAGCGTCCCATGATGCGGCACGACGGCGGGCAAGGCGTGGCGGGCCGACTTGGCGTAGTAGAAATTGCCTCGGTCATCCACCTGCAGACCCATTGCAAACTCGTGAAAGTGCTCGGTGACCTGGTGGTCGTTGTTAAAGCATTCGTAGAAATCTGTCTCGCCGTCGCTGTTCAAGTCGCGGAGGATTACCAGTTGATCGCGGCAGGTGACATAGATCTTTCCCTCGACGAGTTTGATGCCGAGCGGCTGGAACAGACCCGAAGCGATCCGCTGCCAGGTCAGTCGCGGCGCGGCAATTTGTTGGACGCCGTCCTTGCCGGCGGAGAGCTTTGACAGACCGCGAACCAGCCAAACGTCGCCATCCCACGCGCATACGACTGCTCGATCACCGTCGGGATAGAAATCGAGTCCCGTAAATCGCATCTGAGCCAGCCACGGATTGCTGGGCGGGTGTGTAAGCACATCGACCGCGAAGGGCCCGTCGCTGTTTCCAAGAACGGCCTCCGTCGTTAAGACTTGCCGCCAGCGCGGCGTACCGCCTTTGAGGCGCGTCTGCAAATTCGACGCAGGCTCCGCCGTAGCAAGTGCCGCCAACAGCGAATCGAGCGGCCAGACGTCGGTTTGGCGTGTGAACCAGAGCGACAGATCAAGCGGTTTTTCGCCGGCAGGGATGTGCAGACAAAGGCGATTGCCCTGTGCGCTCCAAGTGCAATCCTCTGTTGGCCCTAATAGACCGGCCAACAAGGGAGCATGCTCCGAAGCGCTTGATTCCGACGCACTCTCATCGAGCTGGGGGGCAAAACGGACCGCGCCCTCGAGTGGATCTAGGCGCGCCCTTTTGTCTGGATGGGTGGCCACAAGCAGCAGCAAGTCCTTGTCGCGCGGTCCGACGTGAAGCGATCGCGTGAACACCGGCAACTCCGATCGCGCGGGCTCTGCGGTCGCGTCTTGAACTGTGAGAATTGCTGTACTTTCCTTGGCCGAAATGAACTGGACCCCCGGCGATTCGAGCAGATCGGTCTCCCCGATCGTGTACGAAACGATGACCCGGTCGCCGTCATGGTACAGACCGCGGTAACGGCCCCAACTTCGCGGCAACGGCCCGTACCTTCGCTCGTCACGGCCGACCACGCGGCGATCGTCGTCGAAGCGCCCCGTGTCCGGATCGGCCCAGCCCGGACCGGTCGGATTGCTCGCCAGCAGTTCGCCGACGACGCGCGGGTGTACCTGATGGCGGCCGTTGAAGTGGATCCCGTTCCAATCGATAAACCCTGTACCGGTCCACGCGGCCGCCATTCGCAACGTATCGTGATCGAACACCATCCAGGCTTTGCCGCGTGAAATACCGCCCGGTCCAGCGTCCAGCCGGATGGCAACACCCTTCTGAGCGAAATTGGTTCCATCGCGTCCGATCTCGTAGGTGTTGATCAAACTTGGCCCATAATCCATCGTTACCCAAGGCTCGATGGTGCGCGGCGGCGGACCGCGCACGTCGCCTTTCGGCAGACCACGCAGGTAGGTTTCGGCCACCTCGACATACTGCGATGGATTGTGACGCCGCAGATACGCTTCGCGGACATAGTGGACGACGTCGTACTTCTGCTGGGGAACCATCCACGTCTGCGGCGGCATCATGCCAAAGCCGCGCGTCAGCGTCTGGTACATGGCAAAGGGATCGCTACCGTTCTTGAACCGGTCGGAAGCGAACCGCAACGACGTGGGAAGCGAGCCGGGTTGTTCGTGTGTGCCGTGGCAGTTCACGCACAACCGCTCATAAACGACTCGGCCGCGCTCAAACGCCTTTTCATCGAGTCCGCGGATGATCGCAGCATGGTCAATGCGACTCTCGTATTCGGGTAGTTCGAGCGCGATGAGCGACGGTGGCGGCCGCAGTTCGCGAGCACGCTCGCGGCCGCCGTCGCGTATCTCGATCAGGTAGCGGACGAGATCGAGAAACTGCTGCCGGCTGGTCAATTGATTGACGAGGTCGGCGGGCATGGTCGACGCCGCGCCCACTCGCCGCGATTCGATTGTCTGCTTCGGCAGTGAGACGAGCGAGCCATCGGTAGCGTTTCGCAGCACAAGCGTCGCATCGTTCTCCTTCGCGAACAGACCCACGAGCGAGCGGCCATCGTCAAGCTCGACGGTAATCGCTTCAAATCCTCTTCGGATCACCTTCGAGGGCGCGAGAACCGATTCGACCAGTTCCTCGACCGTGACGTTGCGGTCGATCGCCGTCAGATCGGGACCGATGGACGCCTCTTTGACGGCTCGATCTTCATCGTCGTTGTGTTCGTGGCATTTGGCGCAGCCCAGATACGGCTGGTAAAAAACGATTGCGCCACGCTGCGGATCCCCTTCGAGTTGCGCCGCGGCCGTCAAGGATCGAGCGCCTTCCGCCAAGAGCCGCTTTTGTAGATCCTGAGCGAAGGCTGACGCGCCCATCCCGATCGCTACTATGGCCGTCAGGATTGCGGCAGTCGGAAAAGGTCGCGCCATATTCGCGGTTTTCTGTGCAGGCCAGAAAGTAGTTGGCTGGCGCTTATTTACTGCCGGCCCCGATCTTATTCTGACCATCCTCAGCCGCGATGGCAAACAGGTGCGACTTGCTGGCTATATAGAGCACGTTGGATAGGACGCAGCCTCGACGAACGATCAACTTAAATGGCCCGGCACTCGCGAACGTGCCCTGAAAAAAGCTTTTATCAATGCCCTGTCGTCCCACACTCCGAGGTCGATGTGACTGGGGCAGCTTGGGTCGGGTCGGCGAAACCCGCTGCAAGATGAAGAGGACGAGGCCGTTAGGGTTGCCTCCGTCCTGGATCCAGCCGCGGCGATTCTCTCCGCTTGGTGAGGCAATACAGCTTCGAAGCGGTTCGGATCAATAGCTTGTCGTTGGTTATGGCGGGACTCGCCAGGCAAAGTTCATCCAGGTCGTTCGTTCCGACGATCTCGAACTGCCGTCCGGGCCTGACCACGTACGTCAGGCCATCTTCACTTAAACAGAATAGGTGCTCGTTGTAGGCCCACGGCGATGCCGTAAAGGAGCCGCCAGGAGTGAATCGCTGCTTACCATAGACCTCCTTGCCAGTTTTGGCCTCGTGACAGGTCAAAAAACCGCGATCATAGAGCGTATAAAGGTGATCGCCAAAAACGATTTGCGATGTGTTGTAAGGCGATGCTTGCCCTTGATACCAGGCGATGAACTCGCTCTCAGCCAAATTGCCGTTACGCGCAAGCTCCCCGCTGGCGCCTGGTCGGATCGCAAACGTTGGTCGGTGAAAGTCTCCAATGTAACCCGAGGAGATAAAGCACAATCCATGGGCCGCAAACGGCGAAGGAATCACTAAACTCGACATCTTGCCGTCGAAATCCCAAAGCAACTTGCCGTCGAGCGAATAACTCCGATTCCGGTTCTTACCGGGAACGACTATTTCTGTGCGCACCTCATTCTGCCAGACCAAGGGAGTCGCCCAGGAGTGCGTCTCGTCGCGGGTTGTCCGCCACCGCTCGTCGCCAGTTCTTGCATCGAAAGCGGCAATCCACGAGTCTTCCAAATTGTCGTAGACCACGACAACTTGGCCATTGTGCGCGACCGGGGAAGAAGCCGCACCGTAATCCTGAAGTGTCTTCTTCGGCTCGATCAGCTTGGACCAGAGCGGTTTTCCCGCCATGTCGTAACAGTAGAGGCCGAGATCGCCGAAGAGCACGTACAGGCGCTCGCCATCGGTGGCGGGTGTTTCCGCCGCGTACGTGCTCTTGGGATGGCGCGGCACCGTGGGTCGGCCAGTGTGCGCTTCATGCTGCCACAGAGCTTTGCCCGTATCCAAATCAAAGCAATAAACCAGCCAATGGTGGATGCCCTTCGCCGGCTCGCGCACCCCTTCGCCCAGATACAGTCCTTTCTGCGGCTTGTCGTTCTCTTCGGCGCTTACCACTGACGTCAGGAAAACGCGATTGCCCCACACGACCGGGGAAGACCAGCCCCAGCCCGGCACATCGGCCACCCATTTAACGTTTTCGGTGGTCGTCCACGTCATAGGCAGGTTGGCGTGGTCGGGGGCAACGCCATCCGCGTTCGCGCCACGAAAGCGCGGCCAGTTGTCCTCTCCGTAGGTGGCCAATTGCCCGAACAGCAATGCGGCTCCGACGGCGCATCGAATGCCCAGTCGAATGCTGCACGCCGTAGCCAACCATGTAAGGCGTATCGATGGCATAAGGTTGTTGTTGTGGTTTGCGGTTGGAGTACAGAGCGTTGAGCGTATCATCGCGGGCTCACGCGCGACAATACCTGCTGCGCAAACCAGCCGGTGTCGAGTAATACTTCGCAACTACGAGCGGCTATGTCCGTGAGTTGCCGATCGGGTCGACCAGTGCGGTTATCGCGCCGCTCCAATCGCATGCGCGCTCTCGATTTAAAGCGTGCTCGCGCAGCGATTCGACGTTTCGAACGTCGGCCCAAACGAAGAATTGGCCGAAATGGTGGAAGAAGCAAGGTCGCGTCTCGAATCGAGAAGCGCGCAAATGAGCCAAAAGGTGCAGAAGATCGCGTCAGATAACAGTTTAGGTAACAGTCGCCGTTTTGATCGACGTCGCCTAACGCACCCGTGCCCCGGAAGACCAAGTGTTCCAACGACTTAAGTAGTGCCCCCTGATGGACTCGAACCATCAACCCTCTGATTAAGAGTCAGATGCTCTG
>JBBDYH010000025.1:0-43784 GCA_040901795.1 Pirellulales bacterium | reverse complement strand
CTTGAAACTGCTTCTGAATCTTCTCTCGCGCCCGGCTGATCCGCATCTTGCAGGCGCTGACTGAAATCTCAAAGATTGCGGCCAGCTCCTCGTGGCTGTAGCCTTCGGCGTATTTCAACAACAGCAAGGCGCGGTCGTCTTCGTCGAGTGTGTCGAGGATTTGCACCAAATCGAGTGATAGTCCCGCCGGCGCCTCGGGCCGCGCCAGCGCTTCGGGCGCGGTATGTTCATCACCCACGACGCGCTCGTGCTTCTGGCGCCGGCCACGTCCACGACGGATGCCCAAGCAAGTCCGCACCGCGACGCCATGCACCCACGTCGAGTACTTCGAGCGACCTTCGAACTTCCCGCGGTTGACAAACAACCGCACGAACACCTCCTGGGCGGCGTCACTGGCGTCATGCTCGTTGCCCATCAGCCGGTAGCACACCGACCACACGCGCTGGCGGAAGCGATCCAATATGGCCACGAACGCCGGACCGTCGCTTCCCTCGCGCGCGGCAAGCTGGGCCAACTGCTCGTCGGTAAGCTCAGTGACGTTCAAATTCGTACAGGCCTGGCCGAAGCGTCGGCCGGCGCCTCCTTTCGCCGTTCCCGGACATGTGTTGCCGACTGAGGCCAGAGGGTCACAGCGAGCCGTCTGCTTTCTGCCAGCTTGCACTGGGCGAGGGCTTGGGTCCGACGATTCAAAGGCTATGGATCCCCAAATCAGCCGGCACGCGCTAGCGTCCGGTTCTCCTAAACCGTGGTCTACCGCCCGGCGGCTGATTGCGCGGATGGAAACAAAAATCGGCAGGATAGTCAAGATCGATAAAATGCCGATGACCGCCGCCAGGCTGTCGAATCGGCCTGGAATATGCACTCGGCGACGTAAGCTTGTTGGAGACCTTGCCGTCAGGCGGAGCGCTTTTAAGGAGTGATTTATGTCGGAGAACAAGCTGAATCTAGTCATGGTGGACGACGACGTAGCGATTGTCCGCATTCTGGAGCATATCGTCGCGCAGCACCTGTCTGACCTGTTTGACATCGTAACGTTCACCGATTCACGGGCAGCCTTGGACTGGATTACCGAGTGGGGTTGCAATGTACTGATCTCCGACCTCGAGATGCCGGGAATCGGCGGGCTTGATCTGCTGCAAGCCGGCAAACGCCGACAGGCGGACACCCACACGATCCTGCTTACGGCGCATTCCAGTTGGGAGCGCATCGCCGAAGCGATCGAGCAGGGGGTCAACGATTACCTGCTCAAGCCTGTCGATCAGGCGCAAATCGTCGATCTTTTGCGGCAAAAGCACAGGAGCTTGTCGCGCTCGTCGGCGGCGGAGTGCGAAGCGCTCAACGGCTCGCCGGTTTTGGGGTGCGGCGACTTGTCGCCGCTTTGATTTTCAACAGGGCTTCACCAGAGCTAAAACATCTTCCCTCAATCGGGTAATATTGAAATCCAAACCGACGACAAGTCATCGCACTCCAAATGGATGCCACACTCGCTGACCGCATCGAGGCTCGCCTGCGCCAGCCACCGCCGGGGCGCTCCGTCCAAGAGCGGTGCGGTTTCGAAATGAGCTTTGGACGGCACTTTGGCCCCGTGCGGCACGATGCGCGTCGAGCAGCCGTGATGGTGCTGTTCTTTCGCCACGAGGGCGAGTGGCGATTGCCATTGATTGTGCGGCCTCCGCAATCGCTTCACCACGCCAATCAGGTCAGCTTGCCGGGCGGCGCCATCGAGATTGGCGAAGAGCCGGCACAAGCGGCGCTTCGCGAACTGGAGGAGGAACTCGGCGTGCGGCGCGAAAGCGTGCAAGCACTTGGAAGCTTATCCCCGTTGTATGTCTTCTCCAGCAATCATTACGTCATGCCGATCGTCGGCTATCTGCCCGATCAGCCGCGGTTTGAGATTAACTCGCTGGAGGTGGCGCGGCTATTGGAAGTACCTGTGGCGCATTTTCTCGAGCCGGTGAATCTGCGTATGACCAGGCGCCGCGAATCGAATGTGTCGGCCCACGCCGCGGCGTACTTGTGGGATGGCGAGGAAATCTGGGGCGCGACGTGCATGATCCTGGTGGAAGTGGCAGCAGTGGTACGCGAGGCAGTGTAGTCATCACTCTCCGCGTGATGAATCCTCTCGCAGCTTCGGCCGTGAGCTCGGCCGAACGAAGCGAGAGGACTATGCTGCGGCACACACCCACTAATCGTGTGAGCCGCCGAGCCAACCGGCGAGCATCAAACCCGCGCCGATGGCCATGGCCGCGGTGACAATCGGGTGCTCTGACGCTGCAAGGTAAGTGCTCGTCCGCCGCACATAACCGGGATAGTCCCCCTCTTCGCGCAAGTCCTCCCCCGGGCGAAAGAGCGCGTCGTGCGGTTTTGAGGTCGGCCGTTTCGACTTCTGTAGGTTGAACATCGTCCATTCCATGACTTTGTCGATCAGCCGCGGAGCATAAACGCCCGCCATCGTCATCGCTCGTCCACCGCCGCCAATCACAATATCGCGCGTCGGGACTTGCGCCGCGCGCAAGATCGCATGAGCGACCAGCTCGGGCGCATAAACCGGCGGAGGGTTTTGCGGTTCGACGGGCAGGTAGTTGCGAGCATGGGTGGTATACGGCGTGTTGATCGCGCTGGGCTTGACGAGTGTCACGCTCACCGGCACTCCGTCGTGTTCGAGCTCCATCCGCAGCGCATCGGTGAACGCCTTCACCGCATGCTTCGAGGCCGAATACATGCCTTGCAGAGGAATGGCGCGATCGGAGAGCACGCTGCCCACGTTGATCAGCGCGCCTCCCCGCCGGCGGAGGTGTTCCACCGCAACCTTCGAGCCGTAGACCAACCCCCAAAAGTTCGTCTCGAACAACTGCCGTTGATCTTCGAGCGACACCTCCTCGATCCGCCCGTAAATGGATATGCCGGCGTTGTTCACCCAGGTATCGAAACCGCGGAACCGCCGGAGGGCCGCATCGGCGAGGCGGTGGACATCGTTGTCGTGCGTGACATCGGTCGGCACCGCCAAGGCCTGGCCGCCTTGCTCTTCAATCTCGCGGACCAGCCGGTGTAATGCCGGCGCATTTCGCGCCGCCACAACCACCTTGGCCCCTTGGTTGGCCGCCATGCGGGCCGTGACCAGTCCGATTCCGCTCGAAGCCCCGGTCACCACGATCACTTGCTGCGACAGCGGTTTAAGTGCCAGGTGCATGTCGGTAACCCTCGCTGAAGACTCGGTTTCCCGATAAGTCCCCTGGTTATTGGGCTGCATATACTGTGCCCCAAACCCACTAAACATTGTGGAAGGCACCACAGTTGCAGTGCGCCGCCGACGATACGCCGTGTGCCACTGCTCGGCGCGAGCAGTGCGACCATCCGAACTTGGTGATTTTGCGAGGTGTGTGAAGGACTCTCCCTATGGCCACCCTGACCGATCACGAGAAGCCGCAGTCGCACGATCTCGCCACACGCGATCGGTTGTTGCTCATCGTACTTTTGGGCGCCACGGCAGTGGTGGCGTACCTGGTCTACCGGCTATTATCTCCGTTTCTGCCGGCCTTGGCTTGGGCTTTTGCGCTGTCGATCATCGCCACTCCCCTACACCGTTGGGTGGGCAAGTGGATTCACCACCGTGCCACGGCAGCCGGCATCACGACCGCGCTGATCGCAGTGCTGATCCTCGTGCCCGCGCTGTTTGCCGCCCAGCGAATCACCTCGCAAGCCATGCAAGCTCTGCAATGGATTCAGGAAGAAGAGAAACTGGCCGACTGGGAGCAAGTGGTCGCTGAAAATCCGCGCTTAAGACCGGCCGTCGAATGGGTCCGCCAGGAACTGAATCCTGCCGAAGAAGCCCAGCAGCTCTTGAGCACGTTCACGCAAAGCATGACGGGTTGGTTGACGGGCACCATCTGGCTCGCCATGCAGCTTCTGATCATGTTGCTCACGCTATTCTTCTTTTTACGTGACAACGAGCAAGCGCTCGGCGCAGTGCGGAGTTTGATCCCGTTGAGCAACCGCGAGGCCAATAAGGTCTTTCGTACGGTGAGCGACACGATCCACGCCACGATCTTTGGGACTCT
Source organism: Pirellulales bacterium (assembly GCA_040901795.1). GTDB lineage: Bacteria > Planctomycetota > Planctomycetia > Pirellulales > JALHPA01 > JBBDYH01. Next base: position 39,726 of record JBBDYH010000025.1, on the reverse strand, counting down.
GACCGTGGCCGCGGTTCAGGGTTTCATGGGCTCGGTGATCTTCTTCTTCCTGGGGATTCCGGCAGCCCTCCTCTGGGGAGTCAGTATGGGGCTCTTGGCGATTATTCCCTATCTTGGCGCGTTTGTGATCTGGGGGCCGGTCGCCGCTTTCTTGGTCTTGCAAGGCGATTGGATCCAAGCGGTTGTGCTCACTGTTTATGGGATGACCGCGATCGGGCTGATCGATAATCTGTTGTATCCGATGCTGGTTGGCAGGCGGATGAGGCTGCACACGCTGGTCGCCTTCTTCGCGATCCTGGGCGGCGTCGCGGCGTTTGGAATGTCGGGCATGGTGCTCGGACCGGTGATTGTGGCGATCTCGCTGGCGCTTGTCGACATCTGGCGACATCGCACTGCCGCAGGTCATGGGGCGGAGAATCTCACCTGAGGAGATAGCGAGACACGCCGGGAGATGTAGGGTGGGACAAGCTCGCGCTGCGAGCGCCGGCCCACCATTGGAGAACGCCAAAATTGAGGAAAAAGATGGTGGGCCGGCGGCCGCGGCGGCCTTGTCCCACCCTACGCAAACTCCTGCAATGCCGGCTTGATAACTAGCTCCGGCACATGCGCTCGTGGCGGAAGCTCGGCTACCATCAACACCGCCGCCGCCACGTCCTCGGGCTGTAGGATCCGGGCGCGATGTTCGGCGGTGACCGGCGTGGGCCGTTCGTCGAGGATGGGCGTATCGACTTCGCCCGGGAAGATATTGGTGACGCGGATCCCGTTCTGGGCCTCTTCGAGCGAGACCGCCGTACCCAAACCCGCCATGGCGAACTTCGAGGCACAATAGGCCACGCCGCCCAACCGCGACGCCCGCAATCCGCTGATCGACGAGATGTTGACAATTAAGCCGCTGCGGCGCTCGCGCATTCCCGGCAGCACAGCCAGCATGCAGTTGTAGGCGCCTGTGGCATTCACGGCGAGCAGCTCGTCCCACTGCTCGGGGCGCATCTCGGCGATGCTGCGGTTCTTGATATTGGCGCCTGCGGCGTTCACCAAGATGTCAAGCGGGCCAAGCTCCTCCACGGCCCATTGAACAAACTCACGGACACTTGACCGATCGGTTACGTCGCACTGGCGCCAAGAGATTTGTTCGCCCGTGAATCCAACCGTCGCTTCATTCAATGGCACGGTGCGTCGCCCGCCGATAGTCACCCGCGCGCCCGCCTGCGCCAGCCGATGGGCGATCGCGCGTCCAATTCCTGTTGCACCTCCCGTTACGATTGCGGTTTTACCTTGCAAGCTCATGATCCTTCCTTCAAAACGGTGTTCTCGACGTTCCTTGGTTTTACCGGACGATGCCCGAGCCGGGAAGGCGATCAGCATGCGGCTTGTTGCACGCCGGAGCATGGCCAATAATGCAGCAGTCGCGCAGTATGCCATGTGCCACTGCTCGCCGCGAGCAGTGCCGACTTCAACGGAAAGGAACAGCCTGGATGCTCAAAGGGCAAAAGCAACTCGATCTGCGTATCGAGGTCCAAACGCCCGAGAACATCGCCTTTCAGTATCGCGTGGCCGGGCCCTGCCGCCGCTTGCCGGCGTACCTCATTGACGTCGTCGTTCGCGCACTGCTGGCTGGCGGCGTCGCGGTGTTGTTTCTGTTGATGTTTGGCGGCCTGGGTCTGGGCGGACTCGGCGTGGGACTGGGCCTGGCGTTCTGGTTCGTCATGTCCTGGTTTTACGGCGGCCTGTTCGAAACCTATTGGAACGGCCAAACGCCCGGCAAGCGGATGCACGGCCTGCGTGTGGTGTGCGTCGACGGGCGGCCGATCAACGGCGTGCAAGCGGTCTTACGGAACATCCTCCGCGCCGCAGATTCGCTGCCCGTTGTGCCGTTGCCGCTGACCGGTTTGCCGGTTCCTATTTTGCCGCTCTATCTCGTGGGCTTGATCACACCGCTCTTGAACGCGCGCTATCAACGGCTGGGCGATCTGGTCTGCGGCACAATGGTCATCGTTGAAGAAAAGCAGTACGGCGCCGCGATGATCGAAATGAAAGACCCCGAGACGATCCAGCTTGCTGCGCAGTTGCCGGTCAACTTGCAGGTGAGCCGGTCGCTGGGGCGGGCGCTGGTGAAGTATGTTTCGCGGCGGAACGCCTTCAGCCGCGAGCGGCGCGCGGAGATTGCGCAGCGGCTCGGCGAGGCGCTGGCTGTGCAATACAACCTGCCGCGGCAAACGAGCTACGATCTGACGCTCTGTGCGCTTTACTACCGGGCCTTTATCGCCGACCATCGCGAGACATCTGGAGTGCGGTGACTCGTCACCGCTTTGGATTTCTGAACCGCGGCGCGGGCCAAACGATGTGAATTGGCTAAAAGACCTGTTTGAAAAAGAAAGCGGCGACAAGTCGCCGCACTCCAAAAGATGAAAGTCGTTGAACTGCTCGAGAAGCGGCGCGAGAACTGGCGACAGCTCGAGCAACTTTGTTACGCGATGGAGCGCCGCCGCAAGCGCCGTCTGGGGGGTACGGGGATGGCCCGCTTTACGGGCTTGTATCGCTCGGCCTGTGCCGATCTGGCGCTCGCCGACGCCTATCAGTTACCGCCCAACACCGTGGAATACCTGCACCATCTCGTCGCGCGAGCTCACAATCAGCTTTACCGCGCGCGGCGGTTCAACGTGCAGGCCTGGTCGGTCGAAATCTTCCGCAACGTTCCGCGACGGCTCTATAGTGACAATGCGCTGCGGCTGGCGTTCGTGCTCTTTTGGGGCGTCTTTATCGCTTCGATGCTCTTGGCGCGCTCCTCGCCAGAATACGCCCACGAGCTGATCGGCCGCGAGGCGATGGCGCACTTCCAAGAGAGCTTTTCGGAGCCGGTCGCCGGGCGCGACCCGAACGCCAACTTCATGATGGCCGGCTTCTATATCTGGCACAACGCGGGCATCGGTATGCAATGTTTTGTCTTCGGTCTGTTTGCGGGCGTCGGCGGGCTGTTCGAAACGGTCTTCAACGCGGCATATCTGGGAGGCGTGTTCGGGTTCATGACGACTGTGCCCGAGAAGAACAACTTCTTTGAGTTCGTGACAGCGCATGGCCCGTTCGAGCTCACCGCGATCGTGCTGGCTGCCGGCGCCGGGATGCGACTGGGTTTCTCGCTCTTGTATACGCAAGGACGGAGTCGCCTGCACTCGTTGCGCGCCGCCGGGCGGGAAAGCGTGCCGTCAATCATGCTGGCCGTGATCCTGTTCATGCTGGCGGCCTTTATCGAGGGTTTCATTTCTCCATCGGCGCTGCCGTACACGATGAAAGCGTTCGTCGCCGCCGCCTCGAGCGCGCTGTTGATGTTTTACTTTGTCGTCCTCGGCCAGCCGCCTGCGGCGAGCCCAGTCGAGCCGCCCCGAGAGCCGCAAGGCAGTCGATCCAATGCAGTTTGACAAAACGCGAATTGTAATTCGCGAACGCGCCCTGCTCGATCTGCTCGACCTGGCGCTGCACATGGTGCGAGTACATTGGCTGCCGCTGCTGGTCGCCAGCCTGGTGGGCGTCGCGCCGTTCGTACTCCTGAACTATTGGCTGCTGGCCGACCTGACGTTTGTCGAAGAGCAGGACTATGCCTGGTATGCCTTTCGAATGGTTCTGCTGGTGCTGTTCGAGGCGCCGCTGGCGGCCGTGCCGGTCACGCTGCTCTTGGGTCAGGCGATGTTTTCCGAGCGATTTGCCGTGGCCCGGATCGTCCGACAAGCGATCGCATCGCTGCCGCAACTATTCATCTATCAGTTTCTGATTCGCGGCCTGCTGATGCCGCAGGCGCTATTCTGGGAATTGTTCGAGCGTGATTTTACGCCGTTTATGTGGGCCTATTTTATCGCCTGGTTCGTACCCTTTACCTACTGGCCGTATATTGACGAGGTGATCCTGCTCGAACGAAATCCGTTGCGGACCGGCAAGAGCGGCCGTTCAACTTGGAAGCGGAGCCGTGTCCTGCACCAGGGTTATTATGGCGATCTCTTCGCGCGGCTGATGGGTTGCGCCGCGATTGCCGCGGCCTTGGCAACCGCCCTCTGGTTGGCTTCTTGGTATGCGCGCGGGCTATTCACGCAAACGAATGACTTCGACAGCACGATGTATACGATCTACCTTCCCGTGGCGCTTTGGATTGTGGCAGCCTTCTTTAACGTAGTGCGGTTCTTGAGTTATCTTGATTTGCGAATCCGCCGCGAGGGATGGGAGGTCGAGCTTATGCTCCGAGCTGAGGCTGATCGGCTCGCGCGGCAATATCAGTACGCGGGATAAGGTCCATGAAGCGCAGACCGGCAGAAGGGAATTGCAAAATGCAACATGCGAATTTCAAATTGACATTTTGCAATTTGCAATTCGCAATTTGCCGAAGGGCCGCAGCGCTTTGCGCCATCGTGTCCGTCTGCCTCATTCTCACATCGCCAGCGCCTGTCTGGGCCGAAGTCAACGAAGACGAGGCGGTTTCCGCGGGCGCCGGGGCGCTTGACTCCTGGTGGGATTATCCCTGGTACGATGATCAAAGCGACGACATTCGCCGCATCGACCTGAAGGCCAGACGGCAGGCGCCCATTTCAAGCGCGCCGTCTGGTTCTGGGATAAGCTGGGATCTCGAATGGCTCGGCTGGCTATTGATTGCCGTGGTGATGGCGGGGGTACTGTTCATGCTGCTGAGGATGTATTGGACTCGAACCCCGCGCGGCCAAAGTTCCGGCGGCGCGGCGCTCGTCGGAGCGCCGGTTAGTATCGATCGCTTGGAGGAACTGCCCGTTCAGATCGAACAACCGGTGGGCGATTTGCTGTCGGCCGCACGTTGGGCATCGGAGCAGGGCGATTATGATCGGGCGATTGTCTTGCTCTACAGCCATCAACTTCTGGAGCTCGACAAGCGCGAAGCGATCCGTTTGACCAAGGGAAAGACCAACCGCCAATATCTGCGCGAGTTACGCTTGCGCCCAGGCCTTGCGCCGCTTTTGGCCACCTCGATGATCGCGTTCGAAGATGTGTTTTTCGGCGGTCATTCGTTGGGCCGCGAACGATTCGAAGAATGTTGGCGGCAGGCGGTGCAACTGCTGGAGCGATTGAGCCTGCAGGAGGCGGCATGAGATTGTTCAATGTGCTTTCACTGTCGGGTGGCACTGACAAACTAGATTGCCAGCTTGGCGCACCGTTGCCGACTGACGCTAATAAACTAGCTTGTCAGTGTGGCGCGCGAAAATGTGTCAACTTCATACCACTGACAAGCTGCGGCAGCTTGTCAGTGCCACCCTGGTGCAAGCTTTTAGCGCTCGCTGTTGCTGCGCTCTTGTCCTCCGGCTGCGAAGAACAAATCGAAACGGCCTACGGCGGGCGGACGGGGCCGCGCGACGGTCCGAGCGTGAACGGCACTGCGGTGCTGGCTGATTTGCTCGTCGACGCCGGACACAATGTCATCAGCCGGGCATCGCTATCACCGGCGCTGGAGGATACCGCCGACGTGATCATCTGGTTTCCCAACGACTTCCGCGTGCCCGATGCCAAAGTCGTCCGCTGGTTGGAGAACTGGCTGACCGGACAGGCCAATCGAACTGTCGTCTATGTAGGCCGCGACTTCGACGCCGGCGTCGAATACTGGAAAGCCGTGACACCGACTGCGCCGCCGGCGGAGGCCGCGGAAGCGAAACGCCGCCTCGACGAAGCGGAAGTCGAATTCAGTCAGGCGCGTGCGAGCGTTCTGGACGGCGAATCGTGCAACTGGTTCACTGTCAAAACGTTGACCAGCCTGCGGCGAGTGACCACCTTGGCCGGGCCGTGGAGCGCTGGCATCGATCCGAAGAAGTGCAACCTCCGTCTGTATAGCACTTACCAGTTCAATCCCGCGGATGAGATGCTGCTGGCCGACAGCAGCGACACGCTGGTCGCGCGCCGCCGGTTTCATACGCCGGATACTTGGACTGCGGTCGTACCGCCGAATCAGCTCATCGTGGTCACCAACGGCTCATTCTTACTGAATCTGCAACTTGTCAATCACGAACATCGCAAGCTGGCCGCCCACTTGATGAATGAGCTGCCTCCCGCGTCACGGATTGTGTTTTTGGAAAGTGGCCCGGGTGGTCCGCCGATTCGGGAGTCGGAACCGGTGGCGCGGCCGCCGAGCGGCTTGGCGATATTCTCTATCTGGCCACTCGGCGGTGTGCTATTGCACCTTGCCGTCTTGGGAGTGCTCTTCTGTTTTGCGCGGCTGCCGATCTTCGGCGTGCCGCGCGATCCGCCCGAGGCCTCGCTTTCGGACTTCGGCAAGCACGTCACCGCGTTCGGCGAGTTATTGCACCTCACACACGACCGCAGCTATGCCCAAGCGCGGATTGAGCAATATCGCCAGTCTGTGCACGGGGCGGGAAGCGGAAACGCCAACAAGCCAAAAAGACCAGCGACCGTTATCAAGTGATTCCTACTCCCTACTCCCTACTCCCTACTCCCTCGCTGCATGTCACTCGCCGCCCCGATTACGTTCGAATGCCCACGTTGCCAAAGGACGCTGCAAATCGTCGCCGCAGCGGCGGGCAAGCAAGCTCAATGCCCAGAATGCGGCACAATCTCGACCGTCCCGCGGCTGGAGCCGCCGCCACCACCCCCGCGGTCGCCCTGGGACACGCCCGATGAGACGGTCCGCGCGACAGCGGGCCGCGAGGTTCATAATGCGGCAATTGCGCCGCCGAATGCATCGCCGTCCGAAGCGCCAATGGTTCCCGCGACAGCCGGTTCGGCGGGGACCACCGCCCAACCCGGCCCAAGCTCGGCCGCCTGGAGCGAGATGGCGCGGACTACCGCAATGTCACCTGTCAAGGAACTGTTCGACCGCATCACCGGCGAAATCCGCAAGATCTATATCGGCCAGGATGAGCTAGTGTTGGGCACGCTGGTGGCGCTTTTCTCCGGCGGGCACGTGCTGATCGAGAGCGTACCTGGCTTGGGCAAGACGCTGTTTGTGCGGACGCTGGGGCACGTGCTAGGCTGCAAATTCGGCCGCATTCAGTTCACCGCCGACCTGATGCCTTCGGATATTACCGGTTCGCCGATCTTCGACATGAAGACGCAGGAGTTTCGTTTTCACCCCGGACCTGTCTTTACCCAGCTCTTGTTGGCCGACGAAATCAATCGCTCACCCGCCAAAACGCACGCGGCGCTGTTGGAGATCATGCAGGAGTATCGGGTCACGGTCGAGCGCACCGGCCACAAGCTGGAGCGGCCGTTCCTGGTGCTGGCCACGCAAAACCCGGTCGAGAGCGAGGGAACCTACAACCTACCCGAGGCGCAGCTCGATCGGTTCATGTTCAAGATCGTGATCGAGTATCCCGACGTCGCGGAAGAGACCGCGATTCTCAAGATGCACAGCCGCCAGGTCGACGTCGATGACCGGTTGAGCCGCGAGTTGGTGACGGTCACTTCGCCCGCCGAGATTGTGGAGCTGACGCGGCAATGCGGCGAGGTGCGCATGGATGATAAGCTGTTCGATTACGTCAATACGCTGGTGCGCCTCACGCGGCAATGGCCACAGTTCTACATGGGCGCCTCGCCTCGCGCGGGGATCGCCTTAGTGCAGGGCGCCCGCACGCTCGCGGCGTTTTACGGGCGCGATTACGCCGTGCCGGACGACGTAGTACAGATCGCTTTGCCCGCCCTGCGGCATCGCGTGGTGCTCACGGCCGAAGCCGACGTCGAAGGGCAGAAGGTGGACGATCTTTTGCGGGCGCTGATCAATTCGGTCGAAGTGCCGCGGTTGTGAATGAACCTTGTTCCCAGGCTCCGCCTGGGAACATACTGCGTGCGAGGCTCTGCCTCGCGAAAACCACAACAGGTTAATGCCCATCGCATGCGGCTTCGGCAGGCGGAGCCCGCCGGGCAGTGCGTTCCGAGGCAGAGCCTCGGAACGAGAGAGAGTATGTCGCGACTGTAGTATGAATCCGCTGTTCTATCTGCTGTTGCTGATCGTCCCCCTGGCCGGGCTGGCTCGCTGGCGCCGAGCGTATCCTGCACGCCAGCTCGTGCTTTGGGCGCTCGCTCCGGCGGGTGTGTCGTTTCTGCTTTTGCTGTGGCCCGGAATATGGCCGCTGGTGCTCGCCGTCGATCTGGCGGTGTTGCTGTTCGCGTTGGTTGATCTCTTCAGCGTTCCAGGCGCCAAAGTATTTGCGATCGAACGCCAGGCGCTGCGAATTGCCTCGCTGCAGAAGCCGCACCGCATAACGCTCACGGTGCTCAACCGTGCCGAACGTGAACATACCGCGTCGCTGCGGGACGGCTATCCGTCCCTCTTCACCGCCGCACCGCCCGAGTTCGAGCTGCGGCTTCTGCCGCGCACGCGGGCGACGATGCACTACGACTTACTGGCCGCCCGGCGCGGCGCGTTCACGTTCAACGCGGCGCACCTGCGCGTGCAGAGCCGCTGGGGACTTTGGGTGCGTTATCTCGTCTACCCGATCGAAACACTGATCCACGTCTACCCGGACATGAAGCAACTTGCGGAATACGCCGTGCTCGCGCGCACCAACCGGCTCAGCCTGATGGGCGTGCGGCGGACTCGACGCGTGGGGCAAGACAACGAGTTCGAGCGGCTCCGCGACTACACGCGCGACGATGCTTACAAGCACATCCATTGGCGGAGCACGGCGCGCCGCAACAAGTTGACGGTCAAAGATTTCCAGACCAACCAGAGCCAGCGGATCCTGTTTCTCATCGATTGCGGACGGATGATGACCAACGAGGCGGCCGGTCTGAGCCTCTTGGACCACGCCCTCAATGCGATGCTGATGATGAGCTATGTGGCGTTGCGACAAGGGGACTCGGTCGGGCTGTTATGCTTTTCCGACGAGATCGACGGCTTCGTCCCGCCGCGCGGCGGCCTGCGGCAGATGAACCAGCTCTTGCACGCGTCGTTCGACCGCTACCCGCGACTGGTCGAATCGCGCTACGACGAGGCGTTTTTGTATCTCTCGGCGCATTGCCGCAAGCGGGCGCTGGTGGTGTTGGTGACGAACGTGATCGACGAGGTGAACGCCAACCAGATCCAGCAGTACTTGCAATCGTTTGTCGGCCGGCACTTGCCGCTGGCGGTGCTGTTGCGCGACCGCGTGCTCTTTGACGCAGCCGATCAGCAGCCGGCGAGCGATGAGGAATTGTACCGAGCGGCCGCAGCGGCTGAGATTCTGACCTGGCGGCAGCAGGTGCTCGCCGATTTGTCAGCCAAGGGAGTTTTGTCGATGGATGTGTTTCCCGATGAATTGACGGCGCCGTTGGTGAACCAGTATCTCGATATCAAGGCGAGGCATTTGTTGTAGCGGGCGAACCACCCCGTTTAGCAGTCGCCGGTACGGCGACTTTGGAACCATGATCATCGCCTACCACGCAATCTTTACGACGTACGGCTCATGGCTCCCGAACGACCCGCGCGGCTCCTATAGCAAGGACGTTTATGTACGGGAAATCGCACTGCTCGGCAAGGGACACTACGGCCTTGTAGCGCCCCAGCCGCCGCCCGAAATGGTTTCCCGGTTTCTCTTCGTCGCTGCGGGGCAACTGAAACATCCGCCTTATGTCCTTGGTGCAGAATGCCGGGAGCTTGTGGCAGCTGGCTTTGGCAACGTCGTGGATCGGCTGCAGATTCCTGTGATCGAGTGCGCGATCATGAGTAACCACGTCCATGTACTCGTGTGGCGCACGAAATATCGTATTGAGTACATCGTCAACCAATTGAAGGGCGCTGCTACAGTTCAGCTCGGTGCTCCGTATCCACCGTGGACGCGAAAGGCGTGGAAGATCTTCCTTGATAAAGAGGATGCTGTTGAAGCATGCGCGGCCTATGTACGCGAGAACCCAATGGCGGCCGGGCTGACTGCGCAGCATTGGGACTTCGTCAAACGGTATGGTCGTCCATAGAATGGTTCGTTGACCGGTGCACCGGAGAGTTGCCGCGGCGGCAACTGCTAAACGGGCGGATTCGCCGCGGCGGCGACTGCTAAACGGAAAGGCTTCATGGACGACTTCTCGCCCGCGGAACTTGAACGGATCGAACAAGCCACACAGCGGATTGGCCGCGCGTTGTTTGAGCGACTCGATACGCGCCGGCCGGGGATCTGGGACCGCCGCTGGTGGGATGACCGGATCATGCAGTGGGCGATGGCCGATGAGAGCGTCAAGGTGCAGATGTTCCGCTTCATCGATGTGCTGCCGATGTTGCGGACGAACGAAGCGATCGCACACCACCTCCACGAGTATTTCGAAGAGGTCCGGCAAAAACTGCCGGCGGCGGCGCGGCTGGGGCTCGACGTCGCCACGCGGACGCGGCTGGGCGGCTTCGCGGCGGCCATCGCGGCGCGGCGCAATGCCATGTCGCACGCCCGCCGATTCATCGCCGGCCGCGACACACGCGAGGTGCTCGCCGCGGCGCTCCGCGAACGGCGGCAAAAGCGGGCCTTTACACTAGACATTCTGGGCGAGGCGGTCACCAGCGAAGTCGAAGCCGACCGTTATCTGCAAGCGTATCTCGATCTGATTAACGGGATCGCACCGACGGTCAACGCCTGGCCCGAAGTGCGCGAGATCGACCGCGACGAGCAAGGTCCGCTGCCGCGCGTGAACGTCTCGGTCAAGCTCTCGGCGCTCGACAGCCAGTTCGATCCAATCGACCCGGGCGGCACGATCGAGCGCGTCGCCGCGCGGTTGCGGCGATTGCTGCGATTGGCGGTCGACCACCAAGCTCACATCCACATCGACATGGAGTCGTACGGCGCCAAGGACACCACGCTGGCCATCTTCAAAAGCGTTATTATGGAGGACGAGTTCCGCGACAATGCACACGTCGGTATCGTCATTCAGTGTTACTTGCGCGATTCGGGCGACGATCTCGTCGCGCTGCGCGATTGGGCTGAGAAGCGCGGCACGCCGGTGTGGGTGCGGCTGGTCAAGGGGGCCTATTGGGATTACGAAACCGTGCATGCGCTCTCGATCGGCTGGCCGGTGCCGGTCTATCAAGAGAAATGGGAGACCGACGCCAACTTCGAGCAGCAGACGCGGTTCGTGATGCGGAACTACCGCTGGCTGCGGCCGGCGATTGGCAGCCACAATCTGCGGTCGATGGCCCACGGCATCGCGGCGGCCGAGCACCTCGGCATGCCGAAGTCGGCGCTCGAGCTGCAAATGCTCTACGGCATGGCCGACGCCGAGAAAGATGCACTCGTTGACCTGGGCTATCGCATGCGGATCTACATGCCCTACGGCGAGCTGATCCCCGGCATGGCGTATCTCGTGCGGCGGCTGCTGGAGAACACATCGAACGACTCGTTTTTGCGCGCGAGCTTCATGGAGCAGGTCTCGCCAGAGGAGCTGCTCAAAAACCCGCTGGACGACGCCCCGCGGGCCGCCGGCGAGCTCCGCCAAACACCGTCCCCGCGTCCCCCTCAGTCCCCGGCTCCGCCGGGGGACGATGCCATGCAAAACGCCGTATCTACCTGGTCGTTCCGCAATGAACCGCCGGCCGATTTCAACTTGGAAGAAAACCGCCGTGCGATGCGTGATGCGCTTAGCGAGTTGCAGACGCAGCTCGATCGAAGCTATCCACTGGTAATCAAAAACCAACCGGTCGAAAGCAACTCACAGCTCGTCGTGCGTAATCCCGCCGACCACGCGCAACTGCTCGGTCGCGTGGCGCTGGGCGAGGCCAAACATGTCGAATTGGCGGTTCGCGCGGCGCTCGAGGCGCAGCCGGCCTGGGCGGCGCTCGGCGCTCCGAAGCGTGCGGAGTATCTGCGGGCCGTCGCGGAGGTGTTGCGGCGGAGGAAATTTGAGATCGCGGCCGGAGAGGTTTTGGAGTGCGGCAAGCAGTGGCGCGAGTCGGATGCCGACGTCTGCGAGGCGATCGACTTTTGCGAGTACTACGCGGTCGGGGCAATCGCGCTGGACAAACCGCAGGCAGTCAACGTCCCCGGCGAGGAGAACCGATTCGTGTACGTGCCGCGCGGCGTGACGGCGGTGATCTCGCCATGGAACTTTCCGCTGGCGATCCTCACCGGCATGACCACGGCCGCCCTCGCCACCGGCAACACCGTGGTGATGAAGCCGGCCGAGCAGTCGAGCATTACGGCGGCCAGGCTGATGGAGGTTTTTCAGGAGGTGGGCTTGCCGGCGGGTGTGGCCAATTATTTACCGGGCCGCGGCGAGGTCGTCGGCGCGGGGTTGGTCGATCATTCGGACGTGTCGCTGATCGTTTTCACGGGCTCGCGGCCGGTAGGTCTGGCCATCAACCGGCGGGCGGCCGAAGTCTCGGCGGCCGGGCTGCCGTACGTCAAGCGCGTGATCGCGGAGATGGGGGGCAAAAACGCGATCATCGTCGATGCCGACGCTGATCTCGACGAAGCGGTGCTCGGAGTCATGAAAAGCGCGTTCGGTTACCAGGGGCAGAAGTGCTCGGCCTGCTCGCGGGCGATTGTGCTCGACAGCGTGTACGAGGCATTTCTGACAAGGCTCGTCGAGGCGGCGCGCAGCTTGACGGTCGGCCCGGCCACCGACCCGGCGACGAGCGTCGGGCCGGTGATCGACCGCGAGTCGGTGGAGCGAATCAGGCGGTATATCGAACTCGGCCGCAAGGAGGCGCGCGAAGTTCTGGCCGTCGACGCTGGCGAGTTGGCCAGGCAGGGCAACTTTATCGGCCCGCATATTTTTGCCGACGTGAAGCCAACCAGCCGGCTGGCGCAGGAAGAGATATTTGGCCCGGTGCTGGCAGTAATTCGCGCCCAGGACCTGACCGAGGCGATCGCGATTGCCAACGGCACCGAGTACGCGCTGACCGGCGGAATCTTTTCCCGTAGCCCCGCGAACCTTGACCGTGCCGCGCGCGAGATGCAAGTGGGCAATCTGTACCTCAACCGGTCGATCACCGGAGCGCTCGTCGGCCGCCAGCCATTCGGCGGGTTCAAAATGTCGGGCATCGGCAGCAAGGCGGGAGGGCCGGATTACCTGTTGCAATTCGTGCTGCCCAAGACGATTACGGAGAATACGCTTCGCCGAGGCTTCGCGCCGCCGACGCAAAGCGAGGCGACGCCCGCCCCGACGGTCGGCGAGTAACTATGGAGTGCCACGACTCGTCGTCGCTTTGGATTTCAATGCGGCGCGGAGCGCGGCTGACGCCGTTGGGTTCACCCACTCACGCGTTCGTACGTCGCAATCTCGTGAACTCATCCATTGTCACGGTGGTCAGCTCGCCGTCGGCACGGGTGAGGATGATGATGTCGCTGTAGACTTTATCATCGTAATTGCGGCGGAAGTGTAGGCCATGCCGGCGGCGCTCGGTGCGCACGACAATGCCGGCGGTGGTCGTCTGCCAGCGCTTGTTGCCGACGATGACGGTGTGAACGGCTTCGATCCTGTCGCCAGCCTGAAGATCGAGGTACAGCCGGCGCGATTCGGCTTCGGTGGCGGGCGTGGTGGTGGGCATCGTTATCGGGGGACTTACGTCGCCCCGCTCGCCAAGAGTCACACTTCCTTCGCTTTGATCCAGGTCATCAATCTTCGCAGGCGGCGGCCGACGTCTTCGATCGGATGGTTGCGTTCGGCCTTGCGCATCGCCTTGAACCCAGGCGCGTTGGCCTTGTTTTCGAGGATCCATTCGCGGGCAAACTGCCCCGATTGAACCTCCTTAAGAATCCGCTTCATCTCGGCTTTCGTCTCCTCGGTCACGATCCGCGGGCCGCGCGTGTAGTCGCCGTATTCGGCGGTATTCGAGACGCTGTAGCGCATGTAGTTCAGGCCACCCTGATAAAACAGATCGACGATCAACTTCAACTCGTGCATGCACTCGAAGTAGGCCATCTCCGGCTGATACCCGGCCTCGACGAGCGTCTCGTAACCCGCCTTGACCAGCGCGCTCACGCCGCCGCATAGCACCGCCTGCTCGCCGAACAGATCCGTCTCGGTCTCTTCGGCAATGGTTGTTTCGATGACACCCGCGCGCGTGCCGCCAATTCCCTTAGCGTACGCCAGGCCGATCTTGCGCGATTCTTCGCTTGCTCCTGGACTAAGGGCAATGAGGCACGGGACACCGCCGCCGCGCTCGAACTCGCTGCGCACCAAATGACCGGGTCCTTTCGGAGCCACGAGCACCACATCGACGCCAGTCGGCGGCTCGACCTGGCCGAAGTGGACGTTGAAGCCGTGCGAGCACATCAGCACGTTGCCTGCCATGAGCTGCGGCTTGACGTGCTGGCGATACACGTCCCCCTGCACTTCATCGGGCAAGAGGATGTTAACAAGGTCCGCCCGCTTCGCAGCCTCTTCGGCGCTCATCGGGTCAAAACCGTGGCTCACCGCCAGGTCGTAATTGGGGCCGCCAGGCCGCTGGCCGATGATCACCGAGCAGCCGCTGTCGCGGAGGTTCTGTGCCTGAGCGTGTCCTTGCGACCCGTATCCCAGGATGGCGATCGTCTTGCCTTTTAGCACCGACAGGTCAGCGTCGTTGTCGTAATAGATTTTGGCGGGCATGGGGAAGCGGAGTGAGTGGTCGGTGGTTAATTATTCCCTCGTTCCCAGGCTCGGCCTGGGAACGCAATGCCTGGCAGGCTCTGCCTGCCGAGCTCTCGTTACGGTTCTGCGAGGCAGAGCCTCGCGGGCAGTGTGTTCCCAGGCGGAGCCTCGGAACAAGGTCTATTCTCAAGCCAGTGATTCACGAATTGCGGCTTCGTCTTCGACGTGGATGTCGTCCGCCGCCTGCGGCTGTTCGTCGTGGGCCTTGCCGCCGCGGACCATGGCGATCCGCCCGGTACGCACCAACTCGACGATGCCGAACGGCCGCATCAGGTCGATGAACGCTTCGATCTTCTTCTCTTGGCCCGAGATCTCGACGATCACCTCGCGCTCCGCGACATCGACGATTCGGCCGCGGAAGATCTCGGCCAGCTCGCGAATCTCGCTGCGGCCGCCGTTGGGCGGCGCCTTGACTTTGAGCAACATCAGATCGCGCTCGACGAAGTTTTGCGAGCTGATGTCGTCCACGCGAACGATGGTGACGATCTTTTCCAACTGCCGGCGGACCTGCTCCAGTACGCGGTCGTCGCCGACCACGACGAACGTCATCCGCGACAAGTTGGGGTCTTCCGTCGGGCCGACCGCCAGGCTGTCGATGTTGTAACCGCGCGAGGCGAGCATGCCCGACACGTGCGCGAGCACGCCGGGGACGTTCTGAACCACTGCCGAAAGGACGTGACGCATCCGCGACTCCATAAACGGTAACCTAGCAGGATAGTGGGACAATCAATGATACGCAAGGGCCGCCGCCTTAAGCAGTTAGGCCCCCTACAAGTGTAGGTCACCGTTGGAGTTCAGCCTTCAGGCTGTAGCTCTCAAAAAGGTCACCTCTGTAGGGAACCACCTCCGTGCCGTTCCGTTGGGCGAGTTAGCAGAGCCATGCCGGTTCGCGCTGCCGGAACGCCACGGAGGGCGTTCCCTACAGATGCACAGCACATGGATCGTCCAACCTTGTCCCGGCCAACGCGCAGTGCTAGCCTCGACAGATTGCACCCTTGTCGAAAGAGCCGCCAGTGAGGAATGAGGTTCGCTTGAGCTTCGCGATGCCGCAACCCGACTCCGCGCCGCAGAACCCCGGCCTTCCGGTCGCCATTGGCGACTCGCCGGGGCGAGCCGGGGCTATTGACGACGTCATCCGCCTTCGCGGCGTCCGCGTTCATAACCTCAAAAACCTCGACCTCGACATCCCTCGCGACAAGCTGATCGTCATCACTGGCCCAAGTGGCTCGGGTAAAAGCTCGCTCGCGTTCGATACGCTGGTGGCCGAAGGTCAGCGGCAGTACATCGAGAGCCTGTCGGTATACGCGCGGCAGTTCTTCCACCAGATGGAGCGGCCCGACGTCGATTTGATCGAAGGCTTGCAGCCAACCGTGGCGATCGACCAGCGGGCCGGCAGCCAGAACCCGCGCAGCACCGTCGCCACCGTCACGGAGATTTACGACTACCTGCGCGTGCTGATGGCGCGCTTGGGCGAAGCGACCTGCCCGGAGTGTGGCGCACTGATCCGGCCGCAATCGCCCGACGAGATCGTCGAGGAGCTGTTGGAACTGCCACCCGGGACAAAGCTGATGTTGCTGGGGCCATTGGTGCGCGGTCGCAAGGGCCAGCACAAGGAGGTCTTCGCCGACATCCGCAAAGCCGGACTGATCCGGGCGCGCGTGAATGGTGACGTGATCGACATCGAGCAAACGCCAGACCTTGCGCCGCGGAAGAACCACACCATCGAGGCAGTCGTCGACCGGATTGTCATCCGCGAGGGGATCCGCGATCGGCTGGCCGAATCGATCCAGCTTGCGCTCACGCATGGGGAAGGGACGCTCGTCGTCAGTCATCAGACGAAGTCAACCGACAACAGTTGGCACGACGTGCTGTTCAGCACGCTTAATTCCTGCCCGAACTGCAAACTCAGCTTCGAAGAAATCGAGCCGCGCACCTTCAGCTTCAACAGTCCCTACGGCGCCTGTCCAGAATGCGATGGTTTGGGCACGCGCGTCGAGTTCGATCAGGGACTGACCCTCCCCGATCCATCATTGTCTTTGGACAGTGGCGCTGTGGCGGCGTGGAAGGGAGCGTCGGCCACGACTGTGGATCGCTACAAAAAGCCCATCGCCGACTTCCTTGCTCGTAACAAGCTCGCTTGGACTATGCCACTTGAGCAGTGGAAGCCGGCTGTACTGGAAAAGTTCTGGCGTGGCAACGGCGACTATCCAGGCTTGTTGATCCTATTAGAAAAGGAATACGCCACGGCAGTTAAACCCAAGTCGCGGGAACGGCTGGAGACGTTCCGCGGCGAGGTCGTGTGTGCCGTCTGCGGCGGGGCGCGCCTGCGTCGCGAAGCGCGCAGCGTCCGCTTCGGTGGCAAGGCGATCCACGAAATCTGTCGGCTGCCGGTCGTGCAGTCGGCCCAGTTTTTCGCGGCCATGGAGGTCCACCCGCACGACGAGCCGATCTATCAGCCGCTCGCCGCGGAGATCCGTAGGCGGCTGGAGTTTCTGGCCAAGCTGGGCCTGGATTATCTCACGCTCGACCGTCCCGCCGACACGCTCAGCGGGGGCGAACTGCAGCGCGTGCGACTGGCGACCGGCATCGGCTCCGGGCTGGTCGGCGTCTGTTACGTCCTCGACGAGCCGTCGATCGGCCTGCACCCGCGCGACAACGATCGCTTGATTGCCTCGCTACGCGAACTGCAAGAGCAAGGCAACACCGTGATCGCGGTGGAACACGACGAAGCCGCGATGCGCGCCGCCGACTTGCTCATCGACATCGGTCCTGGCGCAGGCATCCACGGCGGCGAGATCGTCGCCCAAGGGACGCCGAGAGACGTCCAAAGCAACGCGCGGTCCATCACCGGAAAATACCTCTCCGGCGCCCTATCGATCGCCGTCCCATCCGTCCGTCGCAAAGTGGGTAAGACTCGCTCGATCACGATCGAGGGCGCTATGACGAACAATCTGAAGAACGTCGAAGCGAGCTTTCCACTCTCGGCGTTCACATGCGTGACCGGTGTGAGCGGATCGGGCAAAAGCTCGTTGGTGAATGCGACGTTCGCGCGTGCCATCCGTCGGCGCCTGACTGGCATGGGCGCCAAACCCGGACCGCACCTCAGCCTCCGCGGCGTGAGCCAGATCGACAAGCTGGTGGAAGTCGATCAGACGCCAATTGGCCGCACACCACGCAGCAATCCGGCGACATACTCGGGGCTGTTCGACGAGATCCGCCGCGTCTTCGCCGGGACCCGAGTCGCCCGCGAGCGCGGCTACCGCGCCAGCCGGTTCAGCTTCAACACCAAAGGGGGGCGGTGCGAGGAGTGCCAGGGGCAAGGCCTCCGCCGCATCGAGATGAGTTTTTTACCGGACCTCTATGTGACCTGTCCGGTGTGCCAGGGCAAGCGATTCAACGAACAGACGCTTTCGGTAATCTACAAAGATCGCTCGATCGCCGACGTGCTGGCGATGAGCGTCGATGACGCAGTCCCTTTCTTCGCAAATTTCCCCGTCGCCAGCCGGATGCTGGGCAGCTTGCAACAAGTTGGGCTGGGTTACCTCACGCTTGGCCAATCTTCGACGACGCTCTCCGGCGGCGAGGCCCAGCGGATCAAGCTGGCCACAGAGCTGGCGCGCGTGGATACCGGCAACACCTTGTACCTGCTCGACGAGCCGACGACGGGCCTGCACTTCGACGACATTCGCCGGCTCTTGGAAGTGCTCAACCGGCTGGTCGAGCTTGGCAACACGGTGATTGTGATCGAGCACAACCTCGATGTGATCAAAAGCGCCGATTGGATCATCGACCTCGGACCGGAAGGAGGCGAGGCCGGGGGGTACATCGTAGCCGCTGGTACCCCGGAGGAATTGGCGGGGATCGAGGGGAACCATACGGGGTGGCATTTGCGCCGGGTACTGACCTGACCATCTCGTTCCCAGGCTCCGCCTGGGAACGCACTGTCCGCGAGGCTCCGCCTCGCCTGGAGGACCTTATGTCGCGCACTCGCTATCGAATCTTTAATGACCGGTACCCGCACTTCATGACGGATACCATCGTAGCCTGGCTTCCAGTCTTCTCTCGACCCAATCTCGCCAAGATCATCCTCGACTCTTGGCAATTCCTGCAGCGCGAGCGCGGTGTTTTGATCTTCGGCTACGTCATCATGGAAAATCACGTCCATTGGATCGCGTCGGGCGACGACCTGGCAGACCACGTCAAGCGATTTAAGTCGTACGCCGCACGAAGGATTATCGACGAGATCGAGCAGTGCGGCTACCAAACGCTGCTGCAGGAACTGCATTACTTCAAGTTGCGACACAAGATTGATCAGCGCCATCAGCTCTGGCAAGAGGGAAGCCATCCGCAGCAAATCGAAAACGATGAAATGATGTTGCAGAAGCTGGAATACACTCACAACAATCCTCTGCGTCGAGGTTATGTCGATGATCCGTTGCATTGGAGGTATTCGAGTGCGCGGAATTACGCGCGCATGCCGGGTGTGATCGATGTGGTGACGGACTGGGGCTGATCTTGTTCCCAGGCTCTGCCTGGGAACACACTGTCCGCGAGGCTCTGCCTCGTAGCCGCCCAACGTGGTCGTTGGCCCGTGCAACAGTCGGCAGGCGGAGCCTGCCGGCAGTGCGTTCCCAGGCGGGGAACGAGATTTGACGGCTTGCCGTCTGTGACCTACGTTTGTGTTGGCAGCGCCGCCAATCGGATGGTGCGACCGCCACAGCAGTCAATTCCTGACCAGAGCGCCCCTGCTTTTCTGCTCTGTTCGCCTGTCGGGCCTATACCGGTAGAACTCGTCTCCTGCGAATCGGCCGATTGCTCGGTACGTTCGCTGCTCTTACGTCGCGAACCCAAGCATGCGGATCACCCGACCATTGCTCCCTTTTCGCCGCGTCAATCTGCCCACAGGCGCCGAGCTGGAGCTGCGCACGCGCGTCCAGGGGCTATTGTCGGCGTTGTACCCGCTGGAAGTGACGCAGGAACGGCGGCGAGAAGTCCGCTACCCGTATCCGCATCAGGTCTATCTCACGCCCGTGGCCGACGATGGTCAAAGCCCTTCGGGAGAATCGGTCGTCGTGGTTGGCAAGTATTTGGCCGAGCACGGGCTCAGCTTTCATCACCACGAGCCGATCCCGCACCGGCGGATGATTGCGTCGCTCGAGGCCGGCCGCGGCCGCTGGATCGGCGTCTTGATCGACCTCTCTTGGTGCCGGTTCACCAAGACCGGCTGGTACGAGAGCGGCGGGCGGTTCCTGCAGCTTGTGCCTTCGCCGATCAGGTAAGCGTTCAAAGGGGCGCGGAGTCGTTTCGCAGCGAGATGGCCAGTTTGAACCTCGGATGTCGCGAACTAAGAACCGCTAACACAACTGGCACCCAGTAACCCGAAGCGTGAGCGAGGAGGCGGGCAGATTCGGCCTCGCTTACGCGTCGGGTTACTATTGTTAGCGGTTCTAAAGCTGATTCGCCGATCGTTACGCGTTCCGCGAAAGCGCTCCCGACCCCATTCAGCTATCCCTCTCCCGACCGGGCGATATTATGCGACCGCAGGTCTCAAGGCGTCGATCGCTCGCGTTATGCGGCTCTTACGGCGAGAAATAGCATCGTCATCGATCTCGAATACAAAATCGATCGCGCGAAGCTTCGTTGTCGCCAGCGTGTGGCGTGTGGCACGCTCCAAGTCCGCGAAGGGCGAGATGTAGCGTGCCACGCCCGTTCCGGGTGCGGTTGAATTCTGAACGTGTAACTCGGCCGATGCCACCGGCGGGTCGGCAATGCCTTGCGGGTTGGTGTTGCCGGTGGCAAGCGCGAAACTGCTCGCGGGAGATTGGCTGTCTGAGGTTCGCGATGCCGCGGCGGTGAACTGATACACGCTGTCAGTCGCGTTATCGACGATCCAGATGTCGCTTACGTTCGCGGGATCAATCGTAATGCCCGTGGGACGGCCCCCGCCGGATGTGATCGTCCAACTTCCGACGAGCGAACCGGAGAGCGTGTATTTGAAGACCTTGTCGGTGGTGCTATCGTCAACGACCCAAAGGTATGTGCCGTCAGTCACAATATCTTTGGGAGACTTGTTCCCCTTGTTGAGTGCGAAACTGCTGGCCGCGTTCTGGCTGCCCAAAAGCCGGTTCGCTCCGCCCGCATAGCGAAAAACCTTGTCTCTGTCTGCGTCTACGATCCAGATGTCGGTGCCGTCGGTTGCGATTCCCTGAACTTGCGATCGCCAGGACAAACTCCCGGCTGTCCAGGAGCCGAGCAGAGCACCCGCAGAGTCATACACAAAGACCTTTTGGTTCGCATCGATCACCCACAGGCGATCTCCAGCGGCAGTGCTGGCCGCACCGCGCGAGGCTGTGTTGCCGCTATTAATCATGTAGTTTTCAATCGCTGCGCCGCTGGCGCCATATTCGTACGTTCGGTCCGGACTACCGTCGTCGACGACATAGAACTTCGTCGCGGGAAGAATGGTCGCCTGTGCGATTTCATCCGCCAGCACCGCTTCTCCCGACGAATTGGTCAATGTGACGAAAAATGTCTCGGACGGTTCTGGAGTTGAATCAGCGGTAATAAAGATATGAATCGTTTCATCGTTGGCTCCTGATGGCTGGAAGGTAATCTGCCCGGACGCCGCGACGTAATCGCTGCCGGCGATCGCGCTGCCGTTGGCTGTGGTCCAGTTGAGAATCACGGTTCCGGTATCGTCGCCAAAGCGAGAAACCGTGAACACCACCTCACTCGTGCCGGATTCGCCTTCGACAATCCTCGGATCGCTAATTACAACGCTTGTAGTCGCGAGAGCCCGAGCGGCATTGACCCGACCGCCACTAACCGTTTTGCCGGCCAGAGCGGCTGACGGCTCGACCGAGGCCAGAATGCGAGCTTTGACCTGATCTGCATTCCAGTCGGCGTGAATTGATTTTAGTAAGGCTGCCACTCCGGCCACGTGGGCCGCGCCGCCGGATGTTCCGCCTCCCGGAGCGGTTGGTCCGGCCAAGTCCACGGTCGTGTATCCCCAATTCCAGATAGAATCCTTTCCGTCGCTCGCATTGAAGGATGTTGCGGAGATGATGTTTTCGAGATCGAACGACGCAGGATACACAGGTGTCACGTCGTTATCGTTGTACTCATTGCCGGCGGGTGCAACCACAAGATGGCCGGCGACTCGCGCCCGATCGATGGCATCATAGATATCCTGGTTAAATGTTGGATTGTGCCCCCATACCGCCGAGACTGCCGCGCCCTCGGCTACGGCGTAATCCACGCCCGCGGCCTGCGTTGTGAAGTTGACATCCGTTACAATGCCTTGACGAATCCGGACAGGCATAATGCTGATCAACCGATTCACTCCTACCTTGCCTATGCCGTTGTTTGGAATCGCGCCAATCCATTGGGCCATTCCGGTGCCGTGACCATCGGGCGGCGCGCCGGGTCTGGGATCGTTATCACCGTTCAGAAAATCCCAGCCGACAAGATCATCCAGCATCCCGTTGCCTTCGTCATCAATACCCGTTGCCCACCGCGGATCGAGCAGCAGGTCGCCGCCATCAATGTAGCCATTCGCGTTGAGGTCGCTGACCAATGCCGTATTAACCAGATCATTGAGGTCGCGGAAAGTGATAATGCCGTCAGCGTCCGTGTCAGTGAGGCTGGCGCGTAAGCCGGCAGGGATTTCGCCTTGATTGAGCCAGATATTCAGATAAACGTCGGGATTTGTGAAATCAACGCCGTCATCAACCATTGCAAGCGCAGTGTTCATGCTGCCTGTGGCGATTGTCCATGCTTCCGGTGCATCGATGTCAACATCGTACTGGCCTCCAGTTTGTCCCGTGTTATTGAGTCCCCATTGGATCGTTTGGTAATCCGGGTCATTGAATGCGTCGCCGGCCATTAGCTGCCGATTTTCGAGTGCCTCGAACGAGAGCCGTCGATGGATGCTTCTTTGCCGCGAATACTCCACAAACAAAGAATGGCCTTCCAGCCGTTCGAAACAGGTTGATATGCGCATGGTGATCTCTTCCCAAAACAGTTGAGCTGCCTTGCTGAAGTAAGCACAAGCAGAATTAAACTTCCTGCCGAGATTTTCGCTGATGACTCAACAGAAATACGCCGAGCATGACGCCCGCGGCACCCATTAGAACGCTGGTGGACGGCTCAGGAACGATTTCAACTACGAATAATTCCGACGTTCTGGCGTCTGTAGCATGCGAAAAAGCGGAGTAGTACAGGTAGCGACCGTCGCTGGAAATGCTCGGCGCTCCTTGCGCGAAAGGCGCGCTATTGACCGCAGGGCCGAGTTTTTGTGCCGGACCCCATGCGTCAAGAATCGACGCTCTTTGCGAATAGAATATGTCTTGATCGGTCGGGGAACCCTCACGTGTAGAATGAAATATCAGAAGCAAACCATCTGAGGATATATCAGGCCCAGAGTCGAGGCGCTCGCTGTTGATTTGATTCCCGAGTCGTATTGGAGGGCCAAACGGGTCGGCGCGTGAACCTCGCTGAGAAAGATAGATGTCCTGACCTTGGCCTAAGGCCGACGGAGCATCACGATCGGATGCAAAAAAGAGTGTCAGCCCATCCGATGAAATGCTTGGATTTCGATCGTTGAACGGAGAATTCAGGAGACTGCCCAGATTAATTGGTGGTCCCCATGCGTCGGCCTTCGAATTACGGGATGACAGATAGATATCGGAATGCGGTGTTCCACCGCGTTCAGTAGCGAAAAAGAACATCAGTAGCTCATCGTCGGTTACCGTGGGCCCAGCCCCCGGTGAACCGCCAGAAACGAGCGCAGGCAGAGGTTGCGGCGGTCCCCAAGACGATGACACTCCATCGCGTTGCGTAAAGAAAATCCCTCCGAAATCGCGTTCGCTTCTGAAGTATAAGGTAAGTCCATCACTGGAGATTTCTGGATCAAAGTCTCCCCACGTTGACGAGTTCACTATAGGCCCCACGTTTACTGGTATACCAGGAATTAGTTGGGCGCTCGCATAGTTCGCATGCGTGAAGAGAAACGAGACGACAAGTGCCACAAGGACAATGGCCCCGACTGCGAGTGAACTGATGCGAATCATGGTCTTGCGATCTCCATTCAACAGATGAGCGACTCTTCGTCGGAGTGAGAGCGGGTCGTGCAGTGAGAGACCTACCGCGAAATGAACTTGAGAGTGTGCCGCCTTCTCCGCCGAGCGCAGCAGGTAGTCGGCAAGCGATGTTCCGTCGCCCGCATGGTTCAACACATACCCGTCGCAAATCTCTTCGCGTGCCGCCGCGAGGTGTGATGTGAGCGCCGCAACCAGCGGGTTCCACCAGTAAACGAGCCGCGCTAGCTCTTCGAGCGAGGCGATGCCGCAATCGCAGCGGCGCACGTGCGCCAATTCGTGCAGCAAGACTGCTTCGAGCCGGTCCCGATACCGTTGTTCCAAGAGCTCGCCGGGTACGATAATCCGAGGATGAACAAGGCCCACTGTGAACGGCCACGGCGTCTCGCGCGAGATCAAAAGCTGAACGTGCCGTCGGATGCCGAGTGATCGGCGTAGTCGATCGACGAGCGCCAGCGCGAACTTGTCGCTGACCGACCGCAGCGAGGCGAGGTGCTGCCGCTGCCGGCAATGGGCCACGACCGCCCGCGTGACCAGGCCAAGTAAGCCCGTCGCCCACGTCACCGCAAACGCCGCCGAGAGAATGAACGACCAGCTCGGACCTTGGCTGCGTGGCGTACCCGCAGCGGCCGGTTCTTCAAAGGGCGTCGCAACGGCGCCTTCGTTGGGTGTGGCGGTCGCAGCGGAGACAAGCGAGGGCTTTGGCGCGGCGCCGAACTGGAAGCGCATGAAGCGATACTGGTAAAGCGCCGCGATGGCCGGGACCGTCACCGTCGCCACCAGCACGCCCAGCGCCAGCGCATGTCGCAGCGGCGCCGACCGGTTGTGGCAGAACCAAAGCGCCGCCACCCCGGCAATCAAAACGCCGGTCACGCAGATGGCCACGTGCGCGGCCAGTGCCACCAGCGACGGAAGTTGCCCCCAAAACGCGCTCACGATTTCTTCCTCTTAGGCTCGTCGCCTCGCTTTTTCGCCCGCTTGGCCACTGCCTCGTTGTAGACTTCGCGCAGCCGTTCGACCTCCTCGGGCGTGATTTGCTGTCTCCCCAGCAGGCTCATCACCAGGTGGCTGGCCGAGCCGCCGAAGAACGATTTGACGAAGTCCTCGGCCATGTCGGCCTCGACGTGGTCGCGCGCCGCGGTGGGCCAGAACAAGAGGCTGCCTTCCTGCTCAATGCGTTTGAGCCAGCCGCGCGCTTCCAGGCGATCGACCAGATTCACAATGGTCGTCCGCACCACCTTGCGATTCTGGGAGATGCGCTCCCAGATCTGCATTCGTGTAGCACCCGGCGCACCGACATCCCAGATCGCTTGCAGAATCTCGTACTGTGCCGGGCTGAGCCTGCCCTTGGACTTCGCCATTCGCGCTACTCCCTCGCGGCGGCTGTGGGAATGACGCCTCCGCGGTGTTCGACGACAGTCGTCTACATGGCGGCAGTGTAGCGATGTAGACAGTTGTCGTCAAGCGATTGGCAAAAAGAATTTTGCGACGTTCGATACGAGACGATCGAAAGGCGCGGCAAAACGGCGGCGCGAAACCGCATCAGCTACCGCAGCGAATCGACGAAGCGCAGAAACCGCGCTTCGAACATCCGGAAGTCGCTGCCGAAGACGGCGGTGAAATCGGCTAGCCGAGCGGCCGCGGTGTACTCCGTGAACGCAGGCCGGTTGGCCGTGCGCGCCAGATACTGCGCGTACTCGCGCGGCAGCGCCTCGACTAAATAAAACGTCAGCATCCAGGCCTCGCCATAGGCCGCGGCGCTGTCTCGGTCGAACGCCCGGTCCGACGCGATCAGTTGCATCAGCGAATCCGGCTTGCGGCGCGACGCGCGGTACTGCTGGAATTGCTCGAACCGCTCGCGGTTGATGCGGTCAGGTTGGTTGTTGTAGGCACGTGAGTTGTTCACGCCGCGGGCTTCGAACATTGTGCCCAGCCCCTCGGCCACCCAACGGGGCGGCGGCGCAAAGCGATTGTGGATGCCGGTGTTGAACGCTGTCTGATGGGCCGCTTCATGGATCGTCGTGGAGTAGTTGCGCTGCCAGTCGGCAGAGTCGGCGCGTCCGTCGCCCACGTCGAACAACGCCACACGATTCGTATCGAGCGAGTAGTAGCCCAACATGTCGCTCGTCGGCTTGAGGCCGTCGCGCACGGTGTAGCGCTGGAAGTCCTCCTTGCTGCTCCAAACGATCGCGACCAGCGGAAACGGCGGTTGCTGCAGCCGGAAACCGCGGACACTGAAATACGCGACAAACGAGCGATACATCTCCTCGAACCGCTCCGCCCACTGCTCCTTCTGCCCGCGCGGATGGGCCACCAGGAAATGCCCCGTGCTGCTGACCTCATACGCGCGGCCCAGCTCACTCTCCAGACGGGCGCGGAGCATGTTTGCCGTGTACGGACGGAACTCGGAGGCGGTTTTGCGGTAGTCCTGCGCCTCATTCGGTGAAAAGTTCCACAGCCGCCCGTCGCGGCCCAACAGGAAGACCAGATTTTCCGACCAGGCCAGCGGCGTGCCTTCCAGCCGCGTGCCGCGAACGAGGACATCGATCGTGAACTTGCCTGGCTCTTCTGCGTCAGCGCGTCGATCGTCGAATCGGGCACAGACAATCGCCAGAAAGATGATCGAGAACTTCAAAACACGCTGAGCGCCCATGCAGACCTCACGATTGGTAGGATGCTTGTGATCGCCAAAACCGGTACAGCGGGACGGGGCATTGCACGAACAAGTTTAGGTCACGTGGATCGAAGTAGTAGGCACACTCCGTGTGCCGTTCCGCACACGGAGTGTGCGGCTTACATCGCGATCGTCGTGGTGGCGACATGGTGCTGTAGCCTATAGAATGGACATATGCCAAGGGGATTGATCACAGCCCTGATTCTCATCGGCTTAATGCAAGCGAGCGATGCGCGCGGCTCGACTGAGCTCGCCGAAGTCCAAGCCGTTGAAACCAAAGCGAAAACGGACTCCGCGACCGCGCCGGCGAAGGCGGCGGACGACGACCTAACACGGCAGGCCCGCCGGCTGGTCCGCCAGCTCGACGCGGCCGAAATCGCGGCGCGCGATCGGGCCTTTGCCGAACTGGTCAAACTCGGTCCCGGCGTGCTCGAACACCTGCCGAAGGCGTCCGACAATCCACCCGCCGCCGTCGGCGACGCCGTCCGCCGGCTGCGCCGGGAGTTCGACCGGCAGGCCGCCGATCAGGCAATGCAGGCTGCGACCATTACGCTGCAAGGCAAGGGGATTGGGCTGCCGCGCGTGGCGGAAGAATTCGAGAAGCAAACGGGCAACAAGCTCGTCCTGGAAACGCCGGCTGAGACGACCGTGGACGTTGATCTCGAAAAAGCACCGTTTTGGAAAGCGCTCGATACAATTGCCGATCGAGCGAAGCTCTCGGTCTACAGCTTCGCTCAAGACGGCGTCCAGCTCCGCTCCGCAATGCCCGATCAGCGGCCGCGCAGCGAAGGCGCCTTTTACAACGGACCGCTGCGCTTTCAGGCCACGGGGCTGCGACTGGAGCGCGATCTGCGGACGCACGACGAGGCGTTGCTGCACGTGGCGTTGGAGGTTTCCTGGGAGCCGCGGCTGCGGCCGATCACACTGCGGCAAAAACTCGACGCCGTGCAGGCCCGCGACGAACAGGGCGGTCCGCTTTCGGTTGCCGGTCAGGGGGAACGCTCGGCGTTGGTCCACCAGGGTGCAAGCGCCGTCGAGCTGGAGCTGCCCTTGAAGGCGCCACCGCGAAGCGTCCAATCCATTGCCACGCTCAAGGGAACCGTCGAAGTGCTGATCCCCGGCAAGCTGGAAGCATTCGAGTTCAGTGGATTGGAGAACGCCAAAAAGACTGAACAGCAACGGCACAATGCCACCGTGACCCTGGACAGCGTGCGGAAGGTCAACGATGTGTGGGAAGTCCGGGTCCGTGTGAAGTATGCCGAGACATTCAACGCATTCGACTCGCACTTGGTGAGCTGGCTATTGAACAACGAGGCGTATCTCGTCGATAGCAAGGGCGCACGTATGGAGAATGGCGGCTTTGAAACGACCAACCGCACCGAGGACGAAATCGGCGTGGCCTACTTCTTCGAAGTCGAGCAGGGTCTGGCGGGGCACAAGTTCGTCTACCAGACGCCCAGCACGATTTATCAGTTGCCGGTGCAGTACGAGTTAAAAGACCTGGAGTTGCCATAATGAGGGTTCAGGGTTCAGGGTTCAGGGTTCAGCATGGGACCGGGGCTGAAGGCCCCGAACTCGAAAGCACAGGCGGGCACCCGGCACGCGGCTCAGCCGGGTGCCGGGTCGACCCTGGGTTCCGGGGTCAGAAGTATTTCGTCAAGGCCCAACGGGCCGTAACCAGTCGCGCTAGGGCGTTCCTTGGTCCGTATTCATCACTGCTCATCTGTGGCCTAATGGTTGGCGGTGCGGCCGCCCAACCGGCACAGCCAGCGGCCAGCAAGAAATCAACGGCCAGCTCGCAGGCCACCGGCGATCGCACCGTGGTGGCGCGCGTCAACGACCAGCCGATCTACAAGGAGGACGTGGACCGGGCGCTGGCCGGTGTGTCCAGCCAGCAACAGATCAACCCCGACCAGATGCCGCAGTTTCAGGCGGCAATGCTGGCGCAATTGATTAGCCAACGCCTGGTGTTCGAGTTCATCAAAAAACAGGACCTGGTTGCCACAGCGGAGGAGATCGACACGCAGATTGACCGGATTGGCGAGCAACTGAAGGCCCAAAACAATTCGCTCTCGCAGTATCTGCGGCAGTCGGGGCTCACGCGCGCCGCGTTGCGTAACCGCGTCGGCAATGAAGTCAGCCTGCAGAAACTGCTGAGCAAATATAGCAAGGAGGAAACGATTCAAGCGTATTTCAAGAAGAACTCGCGGCAATTTGACGGCACCGAGCTCCGCGTCAGCCACATCCTGCTGCGGCCCAAGGGGAGCGGTAATCAGGCCGAGATGAACGAAGTCCGTACCCAGGCCACACGGATCAAAGCGGATATCGATGCGGGCAAGCTCACGTTCGCCGACGCCGCCAAACAGTACTCCGCCGGTCCCAGCCGCAGCGAAGGGGGAGACCTGGGCTTCATCCGCCGCGAAGGACCCATGGTCGAGGCCTTCAATCGCCCGGCATTCGATCTGCAACAGGGTCAGATCAGCGAGCCGGTGGCCACACCTTTCGGCATGCACTTGATCACCGTCACCGAGGTCAAGCCAGGGGGCAAAGCGCTGGAGGAAGTGCGCAGCAAAATGATGCCGGCGTTCTCCCAGTGGCTTGTCGATCAACTGATCGAGGCGGAGATCAAAAACGCCAAGATCGAATTCAACGAGACCTTCCCGCACTACAAGCCCGGGACGCGCGAGCTGGCCACGGCGGAGAAGTAAGCACGGATGACGGCCAACGAGGCGCAGCAAACGATGACGCCCGGCGAGCTCGCCGAGGCGCGCGAGTACGGCCGGCTGGAACTGGCCTGTGACCTGGCGGATAAGGCGCTCGATCTGACGTACTTGGCCGCGTTCACATTTCTCTGGGCGATTGCGGCCGACGCCTGGCTTGCGGGTTGGATCGATCGCGACTGGCTTCGCTGGGCCGCGATGTTTCTCGTAGTGACGCTTGGCCACCTCCTCGTCTCGTTTCCCTTGTCGTTCTACGCGAGCCACCGCTTGGAGCATCGCTTTGGGATGAGCAAACTGACTTTCGCGGGTTGGCTTTGGCGGTACGTCAAGCGGAACACGCTGGCCATCGTCTTTGGCTTGTTGCTCATGGTGGCGTTGTTCGCCGTGATTCGCTGGACAGGACCCTGGTGGTGGTTGGCCGCGGCGGCCGGGAGCTTTCTGGTCAGCATCGTCTTTGCGCAGCTTGCGCCGGTGCTGATCATGCCGCTGTTTTACAAAATCGAGAAGGTCGATCAGCCGGAGTTGGCCGGTCGCATCGAGCGCCTCGCCATGGGCACCGGCCTGGCCATCGAAGGTGTCTATCGAATGGACATGAGCCGCGAGACGGTCAAGGCCAATGCCATGCTCGCCGGCCTGGGTCGCACTCGGCGCGTAATCCTGGGCGATACGCTGCTCGACGGTTTCACGCCCGACGAAATCGAGGTCATCTTCGCGCACGAGATCGGCCATCACGTCCACCGGCACATTCCCAAGCTGATCGCCGCGGGCATGGTGTTCATGGTGGCTGGCTTCTGGGCCTGCGACTTTGTGCTGAGGGCGTGGATGCAGCACACGTCAGGCGTTGTCGATTACGCGGCGCTGCCAGTGTCGTCGCTGCCGCTGTTGATGTTCTCACTCACCGCATTCTCGTTGCTGCTGGAGCCGGTGCAGAACGTGCTTAGCCGGCGCTACGAACGGCAATGCGACCGCTATGCACTTAAGCGCACGGGCTTGCAAGAGGCATATCTCTCGGCGTTTCGCAAGCTGGCGGTCTTGAACAAGGATGACCCGTGCCCGAACCCAGTGGCGGTATTTCTGTTCCACAGCCATCCGCCGATTGCAGAGCGGTTGGCGATCGCGGATGATTAATTACCCTCGAACCGATGTCCGCGTAGTAACGGTGCAGTCTGGTTCGTGTAGCCATCTCCGCTGCAATGTCTTAATCGATTGCCGCCGGAGACATGCGATTGTCGATAGCGCAGACAACCCCAACAACAAAAGCGTTGACGCGTCCGGTTCTGGAATCGTGGCCACCCATGCTTCTCTTTGACCAGCTGGGTTCCCGCCATTTCCAACAATAGTCCGGCCATCAGCGGATATAGCCCAGGCATTTTCTAGCGTCCAGCCAGTCAGACCGGTCGCACCACCCGCCAAGAGCAAGTCGCGCACGCTTTGCACGCCACCAGCCGCAGTCCAAACAAACGCCTCAGCGCCCGAATCCGAGGATGCTTCTCCAACAACAACAGAACCGTTGCCCGATACACCATAGGCGACACTGAAGAATCTTCCTCCCGGCAAATCCCCGAGACCGACCATTCCGCCATCGTTCGTCCAACGGAACGCCTCTCCAACCGAACCTGAGTTCGAGACTCCAACAACCACGGATCCATCGGTGGAAACAGCGTACGCCTCGCTCTCGAAAATTCCGCCGGGCAAATCACCCAGACCGATCATCCCCTCGCCGGTTGTCCAGCGGAACGCCTCGCGACCCAAGCTCGATTCCGATCGCCCCACGATCACCCGGCCATCATCCGAAACACTTAATGCGTCGCTCCGAAATATTCCACCTGCTAAATCTCCCAGGCGAACAAGTCCTGTTGCGGCAGTCCAGCGAAAGGCCTCTGTACCGGCCATATCTGAAAGGGAACCGACGATAACGGAGCCATCGCCGGAAACATCCACAGCGACTGACGCGCCGGTAGAGGATCGGCCGATACCAATCATTCCGTTCGCGTTGGTCCAACGGAAAGCTTCGGTGAACCCGATTGGAAATGACCCAGCAGTTGTTCCCACAATTGTCGACCCGTCTGCGGAAACGCCAAACGCATAACTATTCGACGCCTCCGGCAAAGAACCCAACCCACCTATTCCCTCTGTGCTGGTCCAGCGAAAAGCCTGCGTATCGCCCGACAAATTGGCTCCTCCGACCACTACAGCACCGTCCGCTGAAACGTCTCGCGCATCACTTCCAAATCCGTCGCCTGGCAAATCTCCCAGCGGCGTAAACGAAAAGTCGTCACCCATTGAGACGTTGCCTCCAAGAATCAAAAAGATCGCTGCGGCAGAAGCGAAAAACACTCGAATCGTTGGGGTGTGCATTACTTATCCCGCGGGGTTGGTCAATTAACATGATCGACATAACGCGTCGAATTCGCCTCACTCACAAGACGGTACGACCGGGGTCGAATGGTCCGGAAACGCCAAGCCGTTGAAGATGGCTTGGAAACGTAGTTGGCAATCAACCGTTTCCAATTGCAAGACGCTATCTATGCCGTCGATCATCGTCAGTCGCCAAAAAACTTCGGGCTGACGGACGAAGTGAGTTACGTGCGGACGATCCTGCGCGATGAGTACGTATTCCTGGAAAGAAGGAATGCCTTGAAATTGTTCGAACTTTTTGCCGCGGTCGTACGCCTCCGTGGCATCAGAGAGCACCTCGACGATAATCGCGGGGAGCATCGCGTAATTCGCTTCCTCTCCGGTGCCGTCTGAAACGAAGCCTACGACCACATCCGGATTCAATGTGCCACCGTTCGCTAACGGCAAAGCGGTCTCGACACCCTAAACCACCGCCCGTCGGCCATTCAAGCAGTGTTGCAAGGTGGTTTGCACGTTCCCAATAATCAAACAGTGAGCCGGATCACTATCCCTTATTGCACGACGTGGGGGAGGCTCGCCGATTGGGAAGATCACTCCATCCAGATATTGGTTCTTCTCCGGAGAGTTGCGTTCCAACTCGAAGTACTCTTCGAGCGAGTTTCGCTTATTGGGCTGCATCGACATCGGTCTTAGAGAAGCAACGCCACTTTGGCTTGGTTCATTGCCGGTCGAATTATACCATCGCAAACTCAAGCCACACTTACTGCCGCAGCGTGTGAAAGCCCATCTCGCGCGGCGGTTGCTCCGGCGGTGACATAAGCTGGCGGATCGCCTCGAAAACGACGGCGAATTGCTTGTCGTATTGGGCTTCCAGCTCGTCGAGCCGCTTGACCAGAACCTTATTCGAAACCAACAGCTCGCGGAGGCGGATGAACGCGCGCACGACCTGAATGCTCGCGTCGACGGCGATCGGGCTATTGAGCACGCTTGCCAGCATTATGGCGCCGTGCTCAGTGAAGGCGTACGGCAGTTTTCGGCGTCCGCCGCGGCCTTCCTTTGATGTCGCAATTTGCGACATCAAACGCGCAAACTCTTGCTGCGTAAGCTGAAACGCAAAATCGGAGGGGAACCGATCGCGATTCCGCCGGACTTGTTCATTGAGTCGGGCGGTTGTTACTCCGTACAGTGCCGCCAAGTCCGAATCGAGCATTACCTTTTCGCCGCGAACAACGTGGATTGCTCGTTCGATGCGTTCGCCGATGATTAGTTTCGTGGCATGTTTGGCCATGCGATTTGCTCGCCATTACCGAAGGAAACCAATAGCCAATTTGGGGGCAGATGAAAGTCTTACGCTCGTAAACCATTACTGGACAGCGACTTAAAATCTTGAAATCACAATTTGTGATATCAAACGCGTAAAGTATTGCAGCACAAACAGATACCATCTTGAAGTCGCAATTTGCGACTTCAAAAACGCTCGCCGCGCCGCTAAACCACGCCCTCAACCCTGACGCCCACTGAACCCTGAACCCTGAACCCTGAACCCTCCTGCGGGAACCGGTCCTGCAGCGCCTGCACGGTCATCTCTTCTTCGCGCATGGCTTCCATTGCGCGCACCGCCGCCTCGCAGGCTTGCATGGTCGTGATGCAGGGGACGCCTTGCGCCACGGCCGCGGCGCGAATGCGTCCTTCGTCAGTCCGCGCCCCCTTGCCGCGCGGTGTGTTCATGACGAGCTGAATCCGCCCATCGATCAAGAAATCGAGTACGTTCGGATGACCTTCTTGCAGCTTTTTGAGCTGCTCGCAGGGAATACCTGCCGCCTGAAATCGCCGCGACGTGCCGCCGGAGGCGACTAGCTCGTAGCCCATTTCGACCAGTCGCCGTGCCAGGGGCAGCATATGCTCTTTCTGCGCGTCGGTGGCCAGGCTGATAAAGATCCGGCCCGCGCTGGGCAGCACGGTGCCGCTGGCAAGCTGCGACTTGGCGAACGCAATGCTGAATCGCTCGCTCACGCCCATCACCTCTCCCGTGCTCTTCATCTCCGGCCCGAGCACGATATCGACGCCGGCGAACTTGTTGAACGGGAAGACGCTCTCCTTCACGCTGACGTGTGACGGGACCGGATCGCGCGTGTAACCTTGCTCGGCGAGTGACACGCCGGCCATCACCTTCGCTGCGACCTTGGCCACCGGCATCCCCGTCGCCTTGCTGACAAACGGCACAGTGCGGCTGGCGCGGGGGTTGACCTCGAGCACGTACAGCACTTGTTTGTCGTTCTCACGCTTGATGGCGTACTGCACGTTCATCAGCCCGACCACGCGGAGCGCCTTGGCCATCGCGTGCGTTGCGTCGCGGATTTCTTGAATGATCGGCCCGGCGAGGCTATAGGGCGGGATCGCGCAGGCTGAATCGCCGGAGTGGACGCCGGCCTCCTCAATATGCTCCATAATGCCCGCCACAATCACTTGCTGGCCGTCGCAGATGGCGTCGACATCGACCTCGATCGCGTCTTCAAGAAAGCGGTCGATCAGCACCGGCTGACCTTCGGCCACCAGAAAGGCCTCCTTGACGAACCGCTCCAACTGCGATTGGTCATAGCAGATCTCCATCGCTCGCCCGCCCAGGACAAAGCTCGGCCGCACGAGGTTGGGATAGCCGATCTTGGTGGCCTCGACGCGGGCTTCGTCCATCGTGCGTGCGATGCCGTTGGCCGGCTGCCGCAGATCGAGCCGGTGCAAGAGCTGCTGGAACTTCTCGCGGTCCTCGGCCGCTTCGATGGTATCGACGCTGGTGCCGATAATCGGCACGCCCGCATTGGCTAGCGCCCGCGACAGATTGAGCGGCGTCTGCCCACCGAACTGTACGATCACGCCGTCGGGCTCGACACGGTCGCAGATATTGAGCACGTCCTCGACCGTCAGCGGCTCGAAGAACAACAGGTCGCTGGTGTCGTAGTCGGTACTGACGGTCTCCGGGTTGCTGTTGACCATCACGCTTTCGATCCCCAACTCGCGCAGCGCGAAACTCGCATGGCAGCAGCAGTAGTCGAACTCGATCCCCTGGCCGATGCGGTTCGGCCCGCCACCGAGGATCATGATTCGCTTGCCCCCTACCGGCTTGGGTGGGACCTCATCCTCGGTCTCATAGGTCGAGTAATAGTACGGCGTATACGCTTCGAACTCGGCGGCGCAAGTATCGACGGACTTGAACGTGGCCAAGATGCCGCGGCGCTTGCGGTCGGCGCGGATCTCCATTTCGCTGGCGTTCCAGAGGTGCGCAAGCTGCCGGTCGGAGAAACCGAATTGCTTGGCGCGGCGAAGCTGCTCGTCGGTGGCTTCGTTCGGCCCGGCGATCGCGCGCAGCTCGTCTTCGAGCTCGACGATCTGTTTGAGCTCATCGAGGAACCAAGGATCGATGGCCGTTAACTCATAGATCTCGTCGGCGGACATGCCGTCCTTCATCGCGTAGCGCAGGTACCATACGCGCTCCGCTCGCGGCACAGCCAACTTCGCGCGAATCTCCTCGCGCGTCGGCTGGGCGGGCGTGCCCCACAGGTCCTTGCCGTCGCAGCCGAAACCGAAGCTGCCCACTTCCAGCCCGCGCAGCGCCTTCTGGAACGACTCCTTGAACGTGCGGCCAATGGCCATCGTCTCGCCCACGCTTTTCATCTGCGTGGTGAGCCGCGGATCGGCTTCGGGGAACTTCTCGAAGGCGAACCGTGGGACCTTTGTCACCACGTAGTCGATCGTCGGCTCGAAGCAGGCCATCGTCTTCCGTGTGATGTCGTTGGGCAGCTCGTGCAAGCGATATCCCACCGCCAGCTTGGCGGCAATCTTGGCGATCGGAAACCCCGTCGCCTTGCTCGCCAATGCCGAGCTGCGGCTGACACGCGGGTTCATTTCGATCACCACCATCCGCCCGTCGCGCGGGTTGATCGCAAACTGGATGTTCGAGCCGCCGGTCTCGACGCCGATTTCGCGGATCACAGCCAGCGAAGCGTCGCGCATCCGCTGGTATTCCTTGTCGCTGAGCGTCTGAGCGGGCGCCACGGTAATGCTGTCGCCGGTATGGACGCCCATCGGGTCGAAGTTTTCAATCGCACAGATGATCACGACGTTGTCATCGACGTCGCGCATCACTTCCATCTCGTATTCTTTCCAGCCCAGGATCGATTCTTCGATCAACACTTCGGTGATCGGCGACAGATCGAGCCCCCGCTGCACGATCGTATCGAACTCCTCGCGGTTATACGCGAACCCGCCGCCGGTTCCACCCAGCGTAAAGCCGGGCCGGATGACGCAAGGCAGGCCGATCTCCTTGAGCGCCTCGCGCGCATCGGCGAGCGAATGAACCGTGCGGCCCTTGCAGACCAGCAGGCCGATTCGCTCCATCGCCTGTTTGAACAGCTCGCGCTCCTCGGCCTTTTTAATCACGTCGGCTCGGGCGCCGATCATTTCCACGCCGTACTTTTCCAGCACGCCGTTTCGCCAGAGGTCCATCGCCAGGTTCAGGCCCGTCTGCCCGCCGAGTGTCGGCAAGAGCGCGTCTGGCCGCTCGATGGCGATCACCTTCTCGACAATCGGCCAGGTCAGCGGTTCGATGTACGTCCGGTCGGCCGTGGCCGGGTCCGTCATAATCGTGGCCGGGTTGCTATTGACCAGCACCACCTCATAGCCTTCATCGCGCAACGCCTTACAGGCCTGCGTTCCCGAGTAGTCGAACTCGCAGGCCTGGCCGATGACAATGGGACCGGAACCGATGAGCAGGATCTTGTGAATGTCGTTACGGCGAGGCACGGGGCAGGGTGACCTTTGGTTGGAGAGGATACGTGTTCCGACAACCCGAACACCGGGACGATTTTCGCCGCGAGTGTAAAGCTAATCGCGCCACGGACTTAGGCGCGCATCACCAACACCCACACTCGGTGTAAAATCCCTCAAATGTAACACGCCGAGGAGGGTGATTTCAAGCGGCGCTCACGTGGTCGCGTCTCTCCGAGACGCGAGCAGCGAGTCTCGGAGAGGCTCGCCCACGCGAATTGCGTGCTTACAAACCCCAGGACAACAGCGACAAGAGCACAAAGACGACCACCATGAAGCCGGTGATCCAGACACCCGTGCGCGCGGCGTGAGTGAGAATGGGCTGCATCAGCTCGTGGCGCGTCGCCGAATAAACCAGGCTGACCACGATGATTAAGGGCACGGCGTACCAAAATTGGCTGATGGCGGCGAAGAGGATTGGAGGAGTCATGCTTTATCGAATCGTGCGGTATGAACAGAGCGCGGGACAAGGATCCGGAGTGCAGGACACGAAGCTTGGAAGGAGTACCTAGAACGCAATACTTCGACATTCGTCATTCGGACTTGATTCGTCATTCGAGCTTCGTCATTCGGGTCTAGTCCTTCCCTTTTTTCTCATCGACCTTCTTTTGCTCGGGTGCCATCGGTCCACCCCAGGCGTCGAAGACGACGAGCACGTTGAGCAGCCCGGCAATCATCGTGAAGACAGTGCCCAGGTCAAAATACGACCCATAGTGCTGGTGCCACATGCTGAGCTGGTTGGCCTGGCCGCTGTATTCGGTATTCGCTTCGCTCGGGCGCCGCGGAAGATAGCGCTCGTAAGTCGAGTCGTGCAGGCGCTCGAAGTGGCGGCGTCTGAAATCCCCCACCTTGTCTTCTGCCGTTTTCTGCACGAGCCGCTCGATCCAGTCCTCGTGTACGCGCTGACCGATGAGCACCGGCGGCGCCATGACGCCGTCCCAGAGCGGCGCCTTGGGGTTCTCTCCGCCTACGCGCCGGGCCTGCACGATGGCCGGCAGCGCAGGCAAGCCAATTCCCACCTGACAAAGGTAGGCGTAGCGGACGTCGTCCTGCAGGTAATCGCGGCCGTCGTCCTTGCGAAACGAAGCATACACGACATTGCCGGAGCCCAGAAAAATCCCGTAAAAGAAAGTGCTCAGGATGCAAACCATGAACAGCAGCCCCTTGCCGTACCGCCGCTGATACAGATGGCCGGCCCCCGGGAGAAGCCAGGCCAGAAACGCCGCCAGCCAGCGGTCGCGGAGGTTGATCTCCGGGATCGGAATCGCTGCGGACGCGCTGTCAGGAACTGCGACAGTCGATGTTTCTGAGCTCACGATCGTTAGTGCCTCGCCACGAAAGGGAGGATTGTGCGCGCAGCCAAGGAGCTGCGCGCAAGATTCTGCGGAGCGTGCATTCTACCGGTACCGCCAATAAGCCACTAGGTCTGCCGCTGGAGTTCAGCCGTTGGAGTTCAGCCTTCAGGCTGTCCGCACAAGCTCAGTAACCCGAAGCGTGAGCGAGGAGCCAGCAGATTCGGCCTCGCTTACGCATCGGGTTAGTATTGTTAGCGGTTCTAAAGCTTGAACTCCAACCCAATAGCAATTCGCTGTCCGAAAGCGAATCTTGGAGACCGAGAGGCGCCCCCCTGTTCATTTCCAGCCTACCGCGATTCGGCCACGAGGCGCCGGGCAATAAAGTCTTCGTTTAGTGTGATGCCCAAGCCAGCGCCATCCGGGACCGTAATCCAACCATCCGTTGCCTGAATGCGCTCGTGGGTCAGCTCATGACGCAACGGCGAGTCCTCTACGCAATCCTCGAACAGAAACGCGTCGCGGCAGGTCGAGAGCCAGTGCAGGCTGGCGGCCGCGGTCACCGGGCTGGTGTAGCAATGGTTGCACAGCCGAGCGCCGATTTCCTCCACGCGCTCTTTGACGTAGGCGGCGTCGCGGAAGCCATTCCGCGAGAGATCTACCTGGTAAACGTCCAATGCGCGGGAGTCGATCAGCGGCCGCCACGCCTCGCGGCCGCACTCCTCTTCGCCCGCCGCGATGGGAACCGGCGAGCGATCGCGCAGCCAGCGGTAACCCGCCACGTCGTCGGGCCGCAGCGGCTCTTCGAGCCAGCCGATCTGAAACTCAGCAAACGCGTTTGCCCGGCTGAGCGCCGTGCGCGCGTCCCACACGCAACCCGCGTCGATCAACAGGGTGCCTTCGCCAATCCCCTCGCGCGCCCCCCGCACCAGCTCGACGTCAAGCTTTTCGGATTGCCCCATCGGTTCCCAGCCGAACTTGACCGCCCGGTAGCCGGCCTCGCGCCAGCGCTGGCCGATTTCCTTCGTCTGGCGGCCGTCGCGCCCGAAGAGGATCGACGCATACGCCTGAATCCGCTCGTGTTGACGGCCGCCAAGCAGGCGGTGGATCGGCTCACCAAAGTGCTTTCCCTTGAGATCCCACAACGCCATATCCACCGCCGCCATGGCGGTGATCGTCACGGACGAGCGGCCGAAGTACAGCGTGCCGCGGTGCATCTTCTGCCACAGCCGCTCGCTTTCCAGCGGGTTCTCGCCGACCAACAGCTCGCGCAGGCCGCACGCGATGTTGTGGCTGAACGGCGCATCGACAATCGCCTTAACCACCTCGGGCTGCGAATCGGCCTCGCCGACGCCTTCCAAGCCGCTGTCGGTTCGCACGCGGACCAGCACCGTGTCCTGACTGCTGGCGGTCTTGTGCTCAACCTGCGGGAGGCGGAGCAGTTGGCAGACGATTTCGGTGATTTTCATGTCGTGCGGTACCAAAAAGCCGAATCATCGGTCAAAGAGAATTGGGAACACAGATGGCCACAGATTACGACAATTGAACACAGAAGTTGGACTCTCTTCTTCAACAGCCCCATGTCATCGCGGCTGATTTTAGCATGTTTCCCGGTACTCCGTTTGCACGTTAAGGCGTTGTACCCTATTTCCGAGGAGGACCGATCATGATACCCGCCACCACTGCCCGAGTTCCGGCCCACACGCCGCCGGAGTACAACCAGCGGATCCACCGTACAACGCGGGCGAACGTTGCGCGCTTTGCCGCGCAAGGCCGCGAGGCGATCGACCGCCGCCTGGCCGAATTGGATCACGAATGGGACATCGAGCGCGTGCTGGAGACGAACGCCTCGAGCCTGGTCGTTATCGGCTGCGCGTTGGGAGCATTCGTCAGCCGCAAATTCTTTCTGCTGCCGGCGCTGGTGGGAACGTTTCTGCTGCAGCACGCCATCCAAGGCTGGTGTCCGCCAGTGCCGTTCTTCCGACGGCGGGGCGTTCGCACGCAGCGCGAGATCGACGAAGAGCGGTTTGCGCTCAAGGCACTCCGCGGAGATTTCGATCATATCGGTGACGTGACGATGGCCGCGCGCTCGGACGCGGAACAGGCCATGGCTGCGGCGCGGCGGTAAGAGCTGGACCATAACTCAAGGTGGAGAGGTGCTCCAGGGTCAGCGCGCACTTTGGGGAATTTAGGGGAGGTGGGGCGCTGGCGCTGTA
>JBBDYH010000024.1:0-7225 GCA_040901795.1 Pirellulales bacterium | reverse complement strand
GTCCCCTTGGAGCGCGCGTTTGCGAAGCATCCTGAGCAAGGTGTCTTTCGCGACGAATGGCGCACCGACTTGACGTACTTCTTCTTCAACACCTTGCTGATCCAGTTTACGAGCTTGCTCACGCTGATGCCCGCCATGGTCCTGTTCGACTGGGCGCGCCATCCCGGTCTTGTGTCGTGGGTGTCCGGCTGGCCGTTTCTGGTCCAGCTTGCCGGCGTGCTGCTCGTGGCGGACTTGACGCAATACTGGGTGCACCGTGCGTTCCATGTCGTTCCCTGGCTATGGCGATTTCACGCAGTTCATCACTCGGCGACGAGCATGGACTGGCTCGCCGGATCGCGTCTGCACCTGGTCGACGCCATCGTCACTCGCGGGGCGACGTACATACCGATTTACATCCTGGGATTCTCCCAGGCGGCGCTGTTTGCCTACGTCGTGCTGGTCGTGATCCAGGCAACGTTTATTCATGCGAATGTGCGTTGGGAGTTGCGCCCCATCCGGCGCGTATTGGCGACGCCGAGTTTCCACCACTGGCATCACAGTGCGGAGCCGGAAGCGGTCGACAAGAACTTCTCAGTCCACACGCCGCTCTGGGACTGGCTCTTTGGCACCTACTACCTGCCCGACCGTTGGCCAAACGCGTACGGGCTTTGCCAGGGAAGCGACGTACCCAAAGGATGGCCGCGGCAGTTCCTGTATCCCTTTCGACGGCGACGCAGCAAAGCCGAAAAGCAGAATGACTGTAGCTGAATTCGCCAGAATTCAGGCATGCCCAAACTCGGGCGATTCGACTGTGCGACCTACTCAGTGGAACGTCACGGTCGACAGACCTTGACGCGTAATCGCGCCGGCAACAGGCGAATCGTCAGATCCTGGATCCCTTCGGCAGGCGTGCAGAACATCTCGCCATCGGTATGAGCCGCCAATGGCGCGGCCGAATGCACCTGCAGTGTCCGGCAGCGGCGCAGCGCAATCTGCGGGTGGCGCGCCGGTAAACCGAACAGCGCGAGGCGCGGCAGCATGCCGAGCACTCGCCAGCGCCCCATCACCCCAGCCGAGACCACGTCAAATTGACCATCATCGAGTTCCGCGTGCGGGGCCAATAAAAAACTTCCCTCGCGGTTGCCGATCATGGCGCTTAACATCAAAGTCCGCGCGGTCCACGGCGGCTCATCATCGTATTGAACCGTCAATTCGCTGGATCGGTAACTCCGAACCGCGCGATAGGCCGCCAGAGCGTACAGCGCTTTGCCCTGGAGCCTGGAGATCCGCTGCGATTCAAGCGTCACCTGAGCGCTCAGCCCCAGACCAAGGCTCTCGACAAAGTACGTTTCGAACCCGCCTGGCGTAGTGGCGAATCCAATATCGACTTTTGCGTGCGATTCGTCGTCCAGCCGCGAAACTCCGAACTGCCGCGCCAGCGAGTAGGCGTAATCGTTCGCCGATCCGATCGGCACAACCGCAAGAGTCACCTGATCCACAGCGGCGCTCAAAATCCCGTTGGCGACCTCG
Organism: Pirellulales bacterium; assembly: GCA_040901795.1. GTDB lineage: Bacteria > Planctomycetota > Planctomycetia > Pirellulales > JALHPA01 > JBBDYH01. The sequence continues at coordinate 5,713 of JBBDYH010000024.1, read as the reverse complement.
TGAGCAGTTCCATCTCCTCCGGCGGCAACCACCGTTGTAAAACCTTGCTCGCAAGCCATCCGCGCCAGCTCGGTGGCATGTCCACGATATTCCGTCGGCCAAAACTCCGCACGAGCATTCCACCGTTCGCGGAACCGCGCCAACCGCCGCCGTGAGCGCCGCCGGCCCGCGATCGGGTTGAAAATGACGCAGGACCGCATGCTTGAAGAAGGCTCTGGGTCGGGCTGCGCTGAACCGCATGAGTACGGCACAGCAAGGTGAATTGATGTCGGTGGAGGACTACCTCGCCGGGGAGCTTGTCTCAAAAGTCAAGCACGAGTATCTAGGCGGGTTTGTGTATGCGATGGCGGGCGCCAGACTCGCACACAACGTCATCAAGGGTAACATCTTCGCCGGGCTCCATAGCCGCGTTCGAGGAGGAAAGTGCCGGCCTTATGATTCGGATACGAAGATTCGTGTGCGGCTTCCCACGCACGTCCGCTTCTATTACCCCGATGCCCCGGTTGTTTGCCATTCAAACCCACAAGATTATTCGTTTCAGAATCAGCCGGTTTTGATCGTGGAAGTGCTCTCGCGCCAGACCAGGCGAACCGACGAGGTAGAGAAGAAAGACGCCTACCTGACCATTCCGTCGCTTTCGTTCTATCTGCTCGTCGAGCAGGAAATGCCGGTTGTGACCGCCTATCGATGGATCGAACAAGGTTTCACGCGCGAGGTCTATATGGGTCCCGAAGCGCTGATTCCTTTGCCAGAGCTGACGACGGAACTGCCGCTGGCCGAAATCTACGAAGACGTGGAGTTTACGCCTGAGGAGCAGCCATAGCGTTTGGCCGAGTCCGGGAGGGCCCACGCGTTCAATCCTGCGCCGTCGCTCACTTTTGCAGAATCAGCTTGCCGGAGCGAGTCACCCTTAGGCGATAAAGCTCGCTTCCATGCGCGATGAAGACCTCTTTGGTTCCGTGCAAAAGGTCGGCAGATTGGATGACCGCCGGCAGAAGCGGACTTTGGATCTGTCCCGCTTTCGACGTCTCGACTGGTTCCGGCGGCATTTTTTTCTCTCGGTCATAGGGTACCGGGTATTCCGAGAAAAATCTAATGAAATTGAGTCTCAGTGTCAATAAGCCATTGACTCCGCCGAAATCCCCGCTAAATTGGGCACCGTTCGGGCTGAAAAGGCCCGCTTCTAGACGACGAGCAATCGCCAGCCTGGCCCTGAGCCTCTTGCCAGCCATGCTCGTCAGACGGCAGGCGGATCGTCCGGTCTCGTGTACGTGCCCCATTGCTGCGCCGCCGCGGAAGGCACGCGTCGAACGGTGACACCCGCCTGTGGTTCTGCCAATCAACCTTGGAGATAAGCTCATGCCGGCTCATTTTCGCTGGACCGAACCACGACATCGCGTATTGGCGCCGATCAAGCGCCCTGCCTTCACGTTGGTTGAACTATTGGTAGTGATTGCAATCATCGGCGTGCTGGTCGCCCTGCTGCTGCCCGCCGTTGGGGCCGCACGGGAGGCGGCCCGACGGACGCAGTGCATCAATAACCTGAAGCAAGTCGCGCTGGGGCTCCATAACCACCACGACACCCACCGTAGCCTCCCAGCCGCTTGGGCCGACTGGGAAGGCAAATGGAGCGAACCGTTTTTGGCCACCCATGCCAACGTGGCGGTCCTTCCATTCTTGGAAGACAAGAGTGTGGCCGACCTCTACGATCGTCGCGTCCCGTGGAACCACGCCAACAACAAGGAGGTGGCGCAGCTCATGCCGCCCGTTTACCGGTGTCCTTCGAATCCCGATGCCGGCCAGACAGAGCCGTCCGGCTTTCAGACAACCGACTACTCGTACATTCGAAGCGCGACCAACTGGGAACAGCATCAAGCCATGTTCGAGCAGAACAAGTTGCGCAAATTCCGTGAGGTCACCGACGGTCTGTCGAAGACGATCATGCAGTACGAGCAGGCGGGCCGTGCCGCGTGGTGGGTTCGTGGAGTAAGGATCGCCGCAGAGCACACCCCGCAGGATTGGGACGGCAGCTTTCGGGCGTGGACCGGCTGCTTTAACTCCAGTTGGTTGTATACCGTGATTTGGACTTTGGATCCGAATGGGGGACCGCCGAGTGTCACGTGGTTCGCCGGCTCCGAGATCATCAACGTGAGCAACAGGGGTGCATATTCGTTTCACCCCGGCGGCATCCACGTGAGCATGGCCGACGGCTCCGTCCGATTTGTGCCGGAGACAGTCGATGTGGAAGTGCTAAGCGCCATGTCGTCGATCAACGGCGGCGAAGTTGTTCGGGATTCTGAGTAGACGTCGTTTCGAGATGTGAGGCAGACATTCCTGTCTGCCGGACCAAGGCAGGCAAAAATGCCTGCCCCACGAGGCAAGCGGAGATAACGAATGAAACCAATGCAAATACGAATCACGATCGCCGCAGTGGCCTGCCTACTATGCGCCGGCTGCGGCGACAACTGGCAGGCCGAGACGCAGCCCGTGACCGGAAGCGTAACCGTCAACGGCCAGCCACCCACAGGCGCGCTCGTGCATCTTTATCCGGTGGCCGAGCGCGTCGATAAGCGCAATTCGACGCCGTGGGGAAAGGTGCAACCGGACGGGACGTTTTCTCTCACGACCTACGAGCCGGATGACGGGGCACCCCTCGGCGAGTACTTCTTCACCATTGTGTGGCCCGAGGATTCCTCGAAGCCCTCGCTGTTCGATCGCCTCGGACGGAGGTACGCCAAGCCAAAACAGTCGAAGTGGCGCATCTCTGTCAAGGAGAAGAGCAACGTTTTGCCACCCATTGCAATCACAGGCGCGCAGGTCGTGATGACGCCGCCGCGCACTCCGCAGAAGTCGATGCCGGTCGAGGCGATGCCGGCCAGGAAGCGTTGAGCCATGCATGACGAATTGACGATTGACATTGAACCGGCGCCATCGCCCTTACCGCTCTCGCCGAAGCGCGATGGCGCGGCGGCGCGCTGGTTGAACAAGGCACAGCTCCGCCGATCCTGGCTGGCCGTGCATCGCTGGCTGGGATTAACGGTAGGGCTGTTGTTTGTCTTCCTGGGCCTCACGGGCAGTCTGCTCGTCTTCGACCATGCCATCGACGAATGGCTGAACCCAGAACTTTTGCTGACCAAGGGGACGGGCTCTCGGCGGCCGCTGGTTGAAGTGATCGACCAAGCGCGACGAGCGTATTCCGGCTCGTCTCGCCACCCGACGGCCGTCAGCGCGCCGCGCGTGCCAAACGGCGTGTGGAAAGTCTGGTTTCAAAGCGGAAGTGAAGAAGCCCCGACGGTTACCGGAGTGTACGTCGATCCCACCACGGCGCAGGTCAGGGGCCAGCGGGTGTGGGGTGAGGACCTGATGTCCATCATTTATAAACTCCACTACACCCTCTTGGCCGGGAAGTCCGGCGAAACGATCGTCGGCCTCACGGGATTGGTGTTGCTCGTCTCCGTATGCAGCGGCGTCTATTTGTGGTGGCCGTTGTGGACGTGCGGCTGGGCGGCGGCGTTTGCGATCCGCCGCGGACGTCGCTTCAACTACGACCTTCACAAGACGCTGGGCATCGTCGCCGCGCCGCTGCTGGCCGTGATCGCGTTTACGGGCGTTTATCTGGTGTTTCCGGAATGGGTCAAACCCGCGGTGACGATGTTGTCCGCCGACACGCCGCCGTTGCTGAACCTGAAGTCCGCGACCCAAACCGGACAGCCCATCACGCCTGAACAAGCGATCGACATCGCGATGGCTCAGTTTCCCGATGCCCGCTTCTGCCACTTCCACCCGCCACAGGGTGACGACGGCGCCTACGAAGTTGCAGTCCGTCAGCCTCACGAAGTTCAACAGTCGTTCGGCGCTACGCAGGTGTGGATTGACCAGTACACAGGAAGTATCCTCGCAATCCGAGACACCAACGACTATACGGGGGCCGACGCATTCTTTGCCTGGCAATTCCCGCTTCACAACGGCGAGGCGTTCGGCCTCGTGGGACGCTGGATCGTATTCTTTGCCGGCCTGACCCCCGCGGTGCTCTACATCACCGGTTTCATCGTGTGGTGGCGCAAACGGCGATCGCGTCGGCGTCAACGGCGCGGCAATGCAACTGGCCTGACACGGCGAGAATTGTTGCGCCGAAATCTGGTTCCATCGCATTCCCCTGATTCACGGCTTCAGGAGGTTGTATGAGCCCAGTTAGCGAATTGATCGCCGACGCCTGGCGGTATTTTAACGCGGGCGACTATGCCCATGCTGCGGAGCTTGCGCAACACGGCTTGGCGCAAGACCCGGACTACGGACCGCTGTGGCAATTGCGTGGGTTGCTGCAACAGGCGCAGGGTGATACCGCCGGTGCGGTTCGCTGCCTGGAAGCGGCCACGACGTTGGGACCGTTATCGGCGACGGCGCAATGTGCGCTTGCAAACTGTTACGCGGCCGTCGGCCAAAGCGCCCTGGCGGGCACGATCTTCAAGTATCTGGCGACCAGCAAGTCGTGCCCCGCGGAGCTCCTTTCCACCGTCTCCATTGGCTTACAAAGGCTCGGCGATTTCGACGGCGCGCTGGTCGCTTGCCGCGAAGCCGCCCGACGGATGCCCGAAGAGGACGCGCCGTGGTTTGGCATCGCCTTTTGCCTGAGCCGCTTGGGCTACCCGCCGGACATGATTCTTTCGCCGCTGCAAAAAGCGTTTGATCTGGCCCCGGAGTGCATGTCGTACCGCGTGGGGTTGGCTTGCATGTTGCATCGCGCGGGGCAGCTCGATCGGGCCTGCCGGCTGATCCAGCACTTATCGATCGAGACCATCGAGGCAATCACGTGCACCAATTGTCTGCATCGCCTCGTGGTCCTGTACGAGGCCATCGATGACGCCGCGCGCCGCGATGCGTGCAGTCAACGGCTGACACGTTTGACGAGCCAAGTCCTAGATCAACGATCGCCTCAACCACCGCCATGAGACTGTGCGATGCTTCGCTTGATCATTGTACACGTTCTGATCTTTACAGGAATTGCAGGGGTCGGTGTTACCGTCTCCTTGCTGCATGCTCTGTTGACGCGGGCGAACTCAAGTCGATTAGACAAGTTTCACGATGCCGGTCTAAGTTATTACGGCCGGAAGCTCAGAGACCTCAGCCGTTACCCCACCCTCCAGGAGATCGAAAAATGAAGCTGCACTTGCTCGCCATGATTCTTGTGCTCGGTGGGTCCGCTCGCGGCCTGGCCGAGGAGGTCGTGAACATCTATTCGGCACGACATTACGACACGGATGACGCGATCTACAAGAAGTTCACTGACAAGACTGGGGTTCGAATCAAGGTGCTCGAAGGGGAGTCCGACTCGTTGCTCGAACGACTTCAACGGGAGGGCAAACGGAGTCCGGCGGATGTCTTTATTACAGTCGATGCCGGCCGGCTTTATCAGGCTGAGCAGCGGGAAGTCTTCCGGCCGGTTAGCTCACCGGTCCTCAATGAGCGAATCCCCAAAAACCTGCGTCATCCAGAAGGACTCTGGTTCGGCCTGACGAAGCGCGCCCGCGTGATCCTTTATGCCAAGGACCGCGTGAAGCCGGATGAAATAGCGAATTACGAACAGCTCGATGATCCAAAGTGGCGCGGCAAGCTGTTGATCCGCGGCTCGTCGAACGTCTATAACCAGTCGCTGCTGGCGTCGATCGCGGTAGGGATGGCCCTTGCGGGCCACCCCCCGCGCAGATCCGTACGT
>JBBDYH010000023.1:0-7263 GCA_040901795.1 Pirellulales bacterium | reverse complement strand
ACAGCGCGAACAGAGTTTGCGAGCGGACTATGTCGGCGAGGTTGAGCGTCGCCGAGGCCGCCGTTCCGGCGACGAAGCCGAGCTGCACTACGGTGGTGAGCCAACCCGCTTCGGCGGGAGTCAGCCCCCAGAGCGCCGAGAGCTGCGGGGAGACGGCGCTCGCGGAAAACCAGAGCGACATTCCGAGCAGCTCGGCACTTCCGAGCAGGGCCAGCGCCCGCCACTTTCCGGAGTCGGCCGCTTCTTGCATGGCGAAAAGGTAGCGAGGGGAAAAAATGCGTCTCGGAGACGAGCAAATCGGGAGCGATCCCGTCATCGGTCCGCCACGCTGGGTGAAGGTGTTCGGAGTCGTCGCGCTGGTGCTCGTCGCCGCGTTCGTGATCATGCTCGCGAGCGGACATCGGGGGCCGGGGCGGCACATCCGCTCACTGGACGCGGGCGAGTCCTCACACCCACCGCCCACGGGACAGAGCGAGCACCGGCCGTGATCGCGTCGCTGTTCTGGCGCAAGGCCGCGCTCGTCGCGCACGTCACGGCCTCGCTCGGGTGGATCGGTGCGATCGTCGCTTCGCTCGGACTGGCGATCGTTGCGCTGGTGACCGACGATTCGCAGATCGTGCGCCCGGCTTACATCGCCCTGAACGTGCTGGGACGGTACGTGCTGGCGCCGTTCGCGTTCGCCGCGCTGCTCGGCGGTATCGCGCAGTCGTTCATCACCAAGTGGGGCCTGTTCCGCCACTACTGGGTGATCTTCAAGCTAGGCATAACGATCTTCGCGACGGTCGTGCTGGTGCTCTACCTGCGCACTCTCGAATTCCTCGCCGGAGTCGCGGCGAGCCCGGCGGTGACCGCCGGCGATCTCGCGGGGCTGAAGACGCCGACGGTAGTGCTGCACGCGAGCGCCGCGCTGGTATTGCTCCTTGCCGCGACGGTCCTCGCAGTGTACAAGCCGAAGGGGATGACCGCTTACGGGCAGCGAAAGGAGCGAAGCGAAAACCGAGAATGACCCGGCTAGACCTCGAGCTCGTGTCCGTTGGGCCGTGCGTGATAACCGCCTGGCTGATCCAGTATCCCACGCTGGTAGTGGTACAGTTTGGCCGCGGCCCCCGTTGGGGCGTAGGTTATCCCCATGCCAGACCAGACCAGGCTGCAGACGGCGGCAAAGAGCCTATTGGATGCAGCGGTGGGATTCGTCATCTCTCACCCCGTTGCTGTTGTTTCGACCGTCGGCGGAGCCGTGATGGCGTATCTGGCCGCCGCGACAACTTGGCTCTCTGCCTACGGCCCCATTGCGTGGGGAGGGGCCTTTCTCGCCGCGTTCATTTTGATAGGGCTGGCATGGTGGACAATCGGGGTCGCCGAAAGCAGGTACCACCTAAATCGGTTCATCAAGAGACGCGCGTTGACGGCAGACATAAATCCTCTCGATGATCACTTCACTCGGCGCCGAATAAAACTCATTGACTTCTTCCATCCATTCTACCGCCCAAATCAGGCCGTCAAGTTTCAGGACTGCGAACTGTTCGGACCGGCGGTCATCTACCTACGAACCGGAGTCACGTTCCTGCACAGCGAGCTGTTAAGCTGCGAGGCCGTGATAGTCAAACCCAATAGCAAAGTGGTCGGCGCTACGGTCTTTGAGAGTTGCACCTTCGAACGATGCAAGATTTACGGAGTTACTTTTTTTCTGTCCAAGGGAGACTATCTAGCCCTCACAACACTCATCGGAACAGAACATTTTAAGGCGATCTCCGACGGCACCGTTGGCGACATTTAGACCGGCAACATCGCCACAATCTCGCTTATCTTCCAGACGCGATCGGAGACACCCGCCGCCACAGCTGGCGTGGTGTGAACGCCGCCAGCGTCTTGCGTATGCGGCCCTCGCACAAATCGGATCTGGACCGCCTAACAACCACCGCGCCGCCGCCGACTCGATCTCCGGCCCCATTCGCTCGGATGCATTTTTTCGGCTCTCAGTGCCTGGGGCCGTCAAGAAGTACTTGGCGATGGCGAAGCGGCCCCATTCACCGAAGGAGATCGCAGCAGCTCTGAAGCAGGGAGGTGTCCTGTCTCAGGCGAAGCATTTCTACGCGAACGTGACCACCGCGCTAAAGCGGCTCAGCGACGCTGAGGAGGTTGTGAACACGAAGGAGGGCTGGGGTTTGGCGGAAGGGTGCCGCAACTAGCCGAAGCAGGGCGAAGTGGCGCGTCCTAAGAAGAAGGCGAGGAAGCGCACCCAGGCGCGCGCGACGCGGTCGGCCAAGCCATCACTAGAAGGTGGCGGGGGGTAGCATCAGTTTGCGGGAGAGAGGATCGCCGCTGGCAATTCGATGAAGGAAGCCGCCGCCGAGTGGAAAGAGAAAAAACTCCACAGGGGAGGCTGATTCAAGCGGAGACCAGAGGGACGGTCACGAAAATCACCTTCCGCCGGCAAATTGTACCCTGTATATAGAGACTAAACGGTCCGGTGGTACTCGACGCGGCCCTAGGAAGCTGTCCGAGGCCACCGGGAGCAGGAAGGTTCCACATGGCATCCCAGCCATGCCCGAGCCGACCTGTCGGGCTGATGGGCGGCAACCAGCCGTCCGCAGCCTCCTACTTTTTTTTTCGTACCCTTCGCCCAGCGGGCGTGTGCCGCCGTCTGGACGATCTCTTTGCGCCGCCCCTTCGATAAACTTGCGGCCCGTGCTATCCCCCGTCTAGACACGGCAGGGCTGACCTTCGTTTCCACATCGTCAATCTCGTGCGTCGCGATCTTGCCGATGTGCACGGCCAGCTTGTTCATGTCACGCGGTCGCTTCGGATGCTTCGGCATTCCGAGAAGTTATTGTCAGCGGCCCTCCCTGCCAAGGATTCTAGCATTTCAAACTGTGCCACTACCACCACGCTACAAAACTTGACACCCGGCCGGCCAATACAGATCATTGGGCGTCTCCTAGTTTCGGCAGCTCCTTAAAGACGCTCGCCGTGGCCGGTGCTTAGCCGGCCGGAAATTATTGACGGATATTCAGGCCCTCGCTAGCGCTCGGGCCACGATCTGAGTAGGAGACGCCCCATGGATTGGTTGCAACACCCGCGCTTCGCGAATGAGCGGACGCGAGCGATAAACCAATTGCGCGACGACAAATACGACTTTCATCGGATCAAGAAAGTCGTATTTCTGTGTGGCGGGCTTGCGAGCCCGCGCAGGGATACGCTTAACGCGTATTTCCAGCGCCATATCCCAGATTGCCTCGTCTTCTATGCGGAAGCTGCATGGGCCGTCATCGCAAGTTTGACGACCAGCACTAATGCCCTCGCCGTAGAGGAGAAGCTGGCGGACCTGGCTGATATAGTCGTAATTATCGTCGAGAGTCCCGGGACCTTCGCGGAAGTCGGCGCTTTCGCGATGAGCGAACGGCTGCGTGCCAAGCTCCTGCCTATTCTCGACAGCCGCCACAGGTCTCGAGAATCGTTTATTGCTACAGGACCGATTCGTTGGGTCGACGCCGAGTCCACGTTTAAGCCCACGATATGGACCGACCTTGACCAAATCTTGAATGCAACCGGTGAGCTTGAGGAGCGGCTCTCTCGATTGAAAAAGAGCACGCCAACACGGGTTAGCGATCTTTTATCAAGTCCCAAACACGTACTGTTTTTTGTCTGCGACCTCGTCGCAGTGTTCGGCCCATGTCCGCGCGATCACATGGTGGCAAATCTTAAGGATCTACTAGGCGCCCGAGCACCGGAAGTCGACATCGATTTGTACCTTGGCCTCGGCAGAGCAATGAATCTGCTCGGCAGTTTTAGAGTCGCCGACCGCGATATGTTTTTTCGCGTGTTGGACGACGGTCGCCTATCCTCCTTTCAGCGGCGTCGTCACATCGACCTGTCGACGTTGCGAGCCGGCGTACTATCCGCGATGCAAGCGTGCGGATTATGCGACGTGGTTCTCGCCGAACTTGCGCGGCAGGCCTAATGCTCCTAGAGGAAATGTCCTCCGCCTTGAAGCTGCCCATACCGTTTATCCGAGGTATGGCTAGAAAGGCATCGTATGCGTATAAGCTGTACACCATCAAAAAACGAGACGGAAGCGACCGTCAGATAGCGCATCCAGCACGTCCGTTAAAAGGTCTGCAGCGTTGGTTACTTCGCCATGTAATTGAGCCATGGCCCGTACACGACGCTGCATACGGGTACGTGAAGGGCCGAAATATTCACGACCACGCTTCGCGGCATGCCTCGAGCCGTTATCTCCTGCGACTGGACTTTGTGTCGTTTTTTCCGTCAATCGGTGCTGGGGACATTGCGGCCTTCTTGGCTCGCTATCCTGTAGGAACCGTTGGCTGGAACGACGAGGATCGCGGCATCTTCGCTCAATTGGTTTGTAGGTCCGGAGCGTTAACCATCGGGTCGCCAACATCACCCGCTCTTTCCAATGCGCTTTGCTATGGGCTCGACCACCAGTGCAGCATGTTGGCCGCCGACAGAGATCTCATTTACACGCGTTATGCCGATGACATCTTCTTTTCCACGGCGAGGCCGAATGTCTTGAGGGACGTTCCGAACGCCCTCAAAGGTATAGTCGCCAATCTCGATATCCCGGCGCATCTCAAACTCAACGATGCGAAGCAACGCCATTCCTCGAAGCGCGGGCGTCGCCAAGTGACGGGAATAGTATTGTCGAGCGACGGACGCGCGGTCCTCGGCCGCGGGCGAAAGCGCTTCATTCGCCATCAGATTCATCGCTTGGAAGCATTGCGCCCCACCGAGCGCTCTTCGTTGCGTGGCTTGATCGCATTCGCCATGGATGTTGAGCCGCAGTTTGTCAACGCACTCATCCTGAAATACGGCCGTAAGAGAGTGGTCGCGGCGAGGACACCCTAGCCGAACACGGAGCTTGCTGACAGACCAGCTGCTAAGCGTAAGTCAACAGCCAACTTACGCCCGATGCCTTGTGCGAATGTTGGCGGCGGTGTTGGCCGTCCATTGGGCCAGGATGACACTTGGGAGATGTTTGCTTCCGGCCAAAGCTTCGGGGTAGATTCGGTAGCCGGGTATTTGGCTTCCGCCCACTCCGCCTATAAATGCAGATCGACCTTGCGGGACAAGTAGGTGCCATCCGTCTCGCTGCTACCAACGCGCTGCTGCCCCTCTATGAGGCAGTTGTTAACTCGGTGGAGGCCATTCAAGACCGCCAACCTGAGGAAGGCTTGGTGGAGATCACTATAAAGAGGAGCTACACGCTAGGCGGCGGTGACGGAAACTCCGAACTGCAATTGCTGCCCGAAATAGTGGGTTTCGAAATCGCAGACAACGGCGTCGGTTTCACTGACCGTCATTACACCTCGTTTGATACGTCTTTTTCGACGCTGAAGGCGAGCCAAGGCGGAAAGGGCATTGGCCGGCTCGTGTGGCTGAAGGCCTTCGACTCAGCAACCCTCGAGAGCGTCTACGAGGACGGCGAAAAATGGTTCCGTAGAAAGTTTCGTTTTTTGCGGTCCCGCCGCGGAATCGAGGACATGACGTTGGAAGAACTGGGCGCCCCAGCCGAAGACCACCGAACCGTCGTCAAGCTTCATGACTTTGTGGAGATGTATCGTGAAGCGGCGCCTAAGGGCGCCGACACTATCGGTCGGCGAATCGTTGAGCACTGCTTGGTCATGTACATGCTTGAAACAATGCCCAAGGTCCTAATCCATGATCCGCAAGCCGGCGGGACCACGATCGATCTGGACCAGATTTATCAGCAGGACGTCAAGAAATCTTCTGAGGCTCGTCACTTCTCAGTAGGTAGTTACGACTTTCAGATCATTGACGTACTCCTCCGTGCTTCCGCTGAATCAGAGAATGCCATTCACTTCTGCGCCAACAAACGAGAGGTCCAATCCAAGAAACTATCAGGAGCCATAGCGCATGCAGACAATCCCATACTCGTGGACGGAATCGAGCTTCGCTATGCTGCGTGTGTCACCGGGGCTTTGCTCGACCAGTCGCTTAACAACGAGCGTACTGCTTTTGTTCTCGACCGCGCAAATGAGCTGGCACTTGGTGAGAGCCGCATCACGTGGGACGAGGTCGAAGCGGCGGCACTGGCCCAAGCTGCCGAGTACCTCAGACCGCGATTAGAAGAGGCAAAGCAAAAAGCCGTTGAGCGAGTCCATCATTTTATTGATACTGAGGAACCGCGCTACCGCATCCTTCTCAACCATCGGAAGGATGAAGTGGAGAGTTTGTCTGCTGGACTCACGGATGAGCGATTGGAGTTAGAGCTTCATCGGATTCACGCAGATTGGCGGCATGAAGCAAAGGCGGACGCCGCGAAAAAGCTGAAAGGGATCCCTGACGATCCGGAGAGTTTCGCGAAGTTCCAGTCTGACTTCCGAGAGGCACTCGGGGAGTTGACCGAAGTCGTGAAGGCTGACCTTGCGGAGTACGTCGTTCACCGACGTATGGTTCTCGACTTCTTCCACAAAGTCTTAGGGGTTATGGACTCTGGGAGCTTCGCTAGGGAAGACGTGCTCCACGAACTGTTTTTCCCCCTGCGCACCGATTCGTCAGAAGTGGACTATGACGATCACAACCTTTGGTTGCTCGACGAGAGACTGGTCTTCCACCACTACCTCGCGTCAGATACAGCGCTGGATCGACAGACAGGTTCCCCCGCCGAGTCTAAGAGCAAGAAGCGTCCTGATCTGCTGATCTTCAACCAACGATTTTCCTTCTCGGAGCAAGACTTAAAACCTTACTACTCCGTTGTGATCGTGGAATTCAAGAAACCGGAGCGGAAAGATTATACGGATTCGGAGAACCCTGTGAAGCAGATATATGGGTACATCCGCGATCTTCGGGCGGGTAAAGCAAAAACCCCCCACGGTGCAACCATTGAGAAGCTCCCTGAGTCGGTGCGTTTTTTTTGCCATGTCGTCGTGACCCTCACCCCGAAGCTGCGTGAGATTCTTGAAGATCAGCAGTTCCGGCCATCGGCTGATGGGGAGGGTTACTACGCATTTAATGAGGCATTAAACGCATACGTGGAGGTGAGCGATTATCAGAAGGTCCTTCACGACGCCGTCAAGCGGAACAAAGCGTTTTTCCGGCGTCTCGGACTCCACACGAGTGCTGCTCCGCCAAAAAAGCATGACGCGGTTCGACAGTCGCGCCTGCCATTGGATAAATCATTGGATGTGGAATAAAAAAAGCCCCCGAAAGGGGGCTAACTCGTTATGACCCGGCTGGGTCTCGAACCCAGGACCTACGGATTAAAAGTCCGTTGCTCTA
>JBBDYH010000022.1:0-44035 GCA_040901795.1 Pirellulales bacterium | reverse complement strand
GCTTGCCCAGCAGGTTCTCGCGGAAGCGGCCCTGCTTGCCTTTGATCATGTCGGTGAGCGACTTGAGCGGGCGATTGCTGCTGCCCAGCACCGGCCGCTTGCAGCGGTTGTTGTCGAACAGCGCATCGACCGACTGCTGGAGCATCCGCTTTTCGTTACGGATGATCACTTCCGGCGCGTTGAGATCGACCAGCTTCTTCAAGCGGTTATTGCGGTTGATGATCCGGCGGTAGAGATCGTTCAAGTCGCTGGTGGCGAAGTTGCCGCTGTCCAAGAGCACGAGCGGGCGCAGATCGGGCGGGATGACGGGGATCACATCCAGCACCATCCACTCCGGCTTGTTATCGCTGTCGCGGATGCTTTCCACGATCTTCAGCCGGTTGATCAGGTCCTTCTTCTTTTGCTTGCTGTTGGTTTCGGCCAGGTCCTCGCGCAAGTCCTTGGAAAGCTTAACGAGGTCGAGCGCGACGAGCAGCTTACGAACCGCCTCGGCCCCCATGTCGGCTTCGAAGCTGCCTTCGCCGTAGGTGTCGCGCGCCTGACGGAACTCTTCTTCGGTCAGCAATTGTTGCCGCTTGAGCGGCGTGTCCTTGGCATCGATCACCACGTAGTCCTGGAAATAAATCACCTTCTCCAGGCTGGTGGTCTTCATGTCCAGGAGATTGCCGAGCCGGCTGGGCATGGCCTTGAAGAACCAGATGTGGACGACGGGCGCGGCCAGCTCGATATGCCCCATCCGCTTGCGGCGGACGCGGCTGTGCGTCACCTTGACGCCGCAGCGGTCGCAGATCATGCCCTTGTACTTCATGCCGCGGTACTTGCCGCACGCGCACTCCCAGTCCTTTTCGGGGCCGAAGATCCGCTCGCAGAACAGGCCGTCCTTTTCCGGACGGTAGGTGCGGTAATTGATCGTCTCGGGCTTTTTCACCTCGCCGAACGACCAGCTACGAATATCGTGTGGCCGGGCCAGGCTGATTTTGACCGAGGTATAGTCGTTAATGCGATCGTAAGAGGCTTCGCCGATGCTCACGTGTAAAACTCCTTGTTCGGGGTGGCCGAGGAGTGAAATGTCTTTGAATGGAAACTTATTTGACCGCTAGGTGACTTGCTACTTTGACGCCGATTTCGAGTCCGTCATATCCCACGAAGAAGTCATTTCTCGAAGGAGTTCTAATGCTTCGGCACGATCGGCTCCGATTCGAGTCGAAAAGTCAGGCATCTCTAAGCCATTGCAAACTTCGTTGAGCGCGTTTGTGATTATCAGCAGTTCTTCGCCGGTTAGCTCAACTTTCGCGCTATGCACGGGGCCGCCGGCTGACGCGCGGCCCAATTCCAAAACTGTCATAGGAACTAACGCTCGCGATGAAGGATTCTCTCAATCCGGCAATTGCCACTCCACTAATTCCTCGTCGTTCCCCGTTAGTGCGACGACCTTCTTAACCCACCCATGGACAACGAATCCTTCATCACTAAGATCGATCTCCATTTTTCCAAACTCGTCGGTCCCAATCAGTTCATAAAGGACATTGGATCGAAGAACGACCTGATCGCCGAGTGGTTCAATCCATAGCGCTTGATCGGTTTGAGTTGTATTCTTGATACGCAAAACCTGATCCGCGCGCGGTCCCAAGGAAACTTGCATGTGTTAGCCTCCGAGTAGTCGGGCAGCATATCGCATCAACTCTGCGCGACCGGCCGCGCTCGGATTCTCAGGAGCTAGCCGGTGCACGGATTCGTATGCGAGCGCCCAATTCGCGGCTTGTTCAGCTCGCAAACCGATGGCCCGCAGCTCTTCAATTGTCAATGTTGCCATTCTGGCCCTTGCTGCACCATCTCCTTTTCCCCAACCTATTCGCTTTCCAAACTCAGCGGCAGTTAGACCAGCCGGCAGATTATCCCGCATTAGCGCGGCGACTTCCTGCATCGAATTTGGTTCGTCCTGCATACTCACGGTGCGGGTTCAGCGCTAAATCCTCCGCTTCTCCAATTGCATGTTGAGCGCCAGCCCGCGAATCTCGTTCGTCAACACGTCAAAGCTCGCCGGCGTGCCGGCTTCGAGTGTGTTCTCGCCTTTGACCATGCTCTCGTAAATCTTGGTGCGGCCTTCCACATCGTCACTCTTGACGGTGAGTAGCTCCTGCAGGATGTACGCGGCGCCATAGGCCTCCAGCGCCCAGACTTCCATCTCGCCGAACCGCTGTCCGCCAAATCGCGCCTTGCCGCCCAACGGTTGCTGCGTGATGAGCGAATAAGGTCCGGTGCTGCGGGCATGCACCTTGTCGTCCACCAGGTGATGCAGCTTGAGCATGTAAATGAAGCCAATCGTGGTTTCCTGCTCGAACTGCTCGCCGGTGCGGCCGTCGAAGAGACGCATCTTGCCATGCCTGGGCAGTTTCGCCTCTTCGAAGCACTTCCAGATGTTTTCTTCGCTGGCGCCGTCGAACACCGGCGTGACGGCCTGGAACCCCATCACCGCCGCCGCCCAACCCAAATGCGTCTCCAGAATCTGGCCGACATTCATACGGCTGGGCACACCCAGCGGGTTGAGCAGGATTTGCACGGGCCGTCCATCGGGTAAGAACGGCATGTCTTCCTTGGGCAGGATCTTGGCGATCACACCCTTGTTGCCGTGCCGACCGGCCATCTTATCGCCGACGGAGATCACGCGCTTGGCCGCGACGTAGACCTTGACCATTTGCAGCACGCCGCTGCGCAGCTCGTCGCCGCGCTTCATGCTGTTGAGCACGCGGTCACGATCGTCGATCGCCGCCTCGACGGCCGGCCACATGGTCTTGTGGGTCTTCTCCACATCGGCTTTACGCTGCGGGCTGCGAATGTCGATCGACTCGAGCTTGAAGGTGGCGGCTCTCTCGGCGACGAAGCGGTGCTCCTGATCGCGGACCAGCGGCGTGCCTTCCTCGTCGGTCAATGGCCGCCCGAGGGTGGACTCCATTTCACCGACCATCGCGCCAAACGCCTCGGCGATTTTGGCGTTCCCCGCCGACTCGGCTTCTTTCAACTCTTTCTCGAACTGCTTCCGCTCGTCCTCGCTGAGGCTCATGCGGCGCGAGAATTTTTGCGTGTCGATGACGATCCCTTCGACGCCCGAGGGAACTTCCAGCGAATCGTTCTTGACGTCTTCGCCGGCCCGGCCGAAGATCGCGTGCAAGAGCTTCTCTTCCGGAGTCAGCTCCGTCTTGCTCTTGGGCGAGACCTTGCCGACCAGCACATCGCCCGGCCGCACGTAAGTGCCGATCCGCACGATGCCGCTTTCATCGAGGTTGCGCAGCGCCTTCTCGCTGACATTCGGAATATCGCGCGTGAACTCCTCGCGGCCCAGCTTCGTTTCGCGAATCTCGATGTCGAACTCTTCGATATGGATCGAAGTGTAGACGTCGTCCTGCACCAACTCCTCGCTGATGATGATCGCGTCTTCGAAATTGAAGCCTTCCCACGACATGAAGCCGACCAGTACATTCCGGCCCAGCGCCAGCTCGCCTTGGAAGGTGGCCGCCCCGTCGGCGATGACTTCTCCCTTCTCCACTTTTTGGCCGACTTCGACGATCGGCTTCTGGTTCTGACAGGTACGCTCATTGAGCCCTTTGAACTTGGTCAGGCGGTACACATCGCTGCCAATTTCAATGCGCTCGGCGTCGACGAACGTGACCGTGCCCTTCTTATGGGCACGCAGCAACATACCTGAGTTGCGGGCGACATCGCGCTCCATGCCAGTGCAAACAACCGGCGGCTCGGTGACCAACAGGGGCACCGCCTGCCTTTGCATATTGGAGCCCATCAAGGCGCGGTTCGCGTCGTCGTGCTCCAAGAACGGAATCAGCCCCGCCGAAACACCGACCATTTGGGCCGGCGCCACGTCGATGTATTGGACTTTGTCGACCGGCACCAATTGGAAGTCCGAGCGATAGCGAGCGACGATATTCTCACCTTGCAGATGGCCATTGACGACCGGCGCGTCGGCCGGCGCAAGAAAAGCCTCCATCTCCTGATCGGCCCGCAGCCACAAAACCTCGTCAGTCAGTTTTCCCTTATTGACCTTGCGGTAGGGCGTCACCAAAAAACCGTATTCATCCACGCCCGCGTAAATGCCCAGGCTCGAAATCAAGCCGATGTTCGTGCCTTCCGGCGTCTCGATCGGACAGATGCGGCCATAGTGCGAAATGTGTACGTCGCGGACCTCAAAGCCCGCGCGCTTACGATTCAAGCCGCCGGGGCCCAACGCCGACAGGCGCCGCTCGTGTGTGAGCATCGAGAGCGGGTTGGTTTGATCGACGACCTGTGACAGCTCGCCACGGCCGAAGAAATATTCGATCGCCGCCGAAATGCTTTTAGGGTTGATCAGGTTCCGCGGCGTCAGATCCTGCACGTCCTTCAAGCTCATCCGTTCTTGCACTGTACGGCGGAGCTTGAGAAAGCCTTTTCGCAGCTCGTCGCAGGCCAGCTCATCGATGGTTCGCAGGCGGCGGTTGCCCAAATGATCGATATCGTCAACCTCGGCCCCCGGATCCCCTTCGGTAAGCTTGAGTAGATACCGAATCGAGGCGATCAGATCGTCGGACCGCAGGGTCATCTCGTTCTCGTTAACGGTCAGTCCCAGCTTGCGGTTGATGCGGAACCGCCCGACCTTTCCCAGGCGGTAGCGGTTGGTGTCGTAGAACTTTTCGTGGAACAGCGCCCGCGCTTTCTCCAACTGCGGCGGATTGCCCGGCCGCAGCCGCTGGTAGATCCGCAGCAAGGCCTCCTCGTGGCTCCCGGTGGCGTCTTCCGCGATGCTATTCAGGATGAGCGGCACTTTGGTTTCGGGCATGACCTCGACCTTGTCCACGCCCGACGTGCAAATCTGCTCAGCCGCGTTCTTGCTGATCTTGTGTCCGGCCTCGATGATGATCTCGCCGGCCCGCTCGCTGCCGGCCGGATAAACGATGTCTTCGACGGCGATCTTACCTTCGATCTTGCTCACGCTGCGGCCATCGACGATTTTCTCGGTGGAGCTGTCGTAGAAGGCCCGCAACAGCGCGGCATCCTGGCCGTACTTGGGGTCCATCGCGCGTAAGAGCGTCATCGCCGAAAACTTGCCCGACTGGTCGATACGGACTGTGAGCGTATCCTTTTTGCTGATATTCAGCTCGATCCAGCTTCCGCGCTCGGGAATGATCCGGCAGCTATGAATCTTACGGTCGGTGATGTCGGTATCGGCGACGAAGTCGACGCCCGGGCTGCGGTGCAACTGGCTGACCACCACGCGCTCGGCGCCGTTGATGATGAACTCGCCGCCGCCAATCATGATTGGCATGTCGCCGAGATAGACCTCCTCCTCGATCGGCTCTTCCTTGGTCAACCGCAGCCACACACGGAAGGGTCGCCCGTACGTTAAGCGGAGTTGACGGCACTCGTGGGGTTCGTAGCGCGGTTTGCCGAGCTCGTACCTCAAATACTTGAGCTGCAGATTCTTGTCGTAGCTCTCGATCGGGAAGATCTCGCGCAGCACGCTCTCGATGCCTTGGTCCTTGCGCTTGTTCGCGGGGACCTCGTACTGCAAAAAGTTGTCATAGCTGCGAGTTTGAATGACCGTCAGGTCAGGGATCGAATGATGTTCGCGCAAACTGCCGAAACGTCGAACTTCCGTGGGTCGGAGACGTCGTTGGGCGGTGGTGGCCATAGGCTCAAAAGCTCCTCAGGTATTAGCGAGAGGCATGCGCGCAACGCGAAAGTCGCGAAACGCATCCCATTTACAAAGAGAAAGGCGAGCGACTGCGGGCGGAGCGGCTGCGGCTGCCGGCTGTGTACGACGGGCGCGCACTTCGGACGCCCGGACGAAACCAATAAGGTATCGTACGCAAAACACACCAAAAGGCCAGACCGAGCGGTCAATCAAGCGGGCTGTTCCCTTGTTCATGCCAGCACGCCCGCCGGCATGGGAGGCGCAATGTCCATCGGGGGTGAACCGCACCGAGCTGCAATCGTTCGTCTTTGTTTCCCAATACACCTCTCCCCCGAAGGGAGAGGGATGCCAGACTACTTGACCGACACCTTGGCGCCGGCATCCTCGAGCTCCTTCTTGAGCTTCTCGGCGTCTTCCTTCGAGATGCCTTCCTTGATCTTGTTGGGAGCGCTTTCGACGGCGTCTTTGGCTTCCTTCAGCCCAAGCCCCGTGGCTGCGCGGACGACCTTGATGATCCCGATCTTTTTGGCGGCATCGTAGCTTTCGAGCACGACGTCAAACTCCGTTTTGGCCTCGGCGGCCGGAGCTGCACCGCCCGCCGCGCCGCCGGGAGCAGCCATCATCACGGCGCCCCCCGCTGCCGCCTTAATGCCGTGCACATCCTCGAGGTAGTCGCTCAGCTCTTTAGCTTGCTTGAGGGTCAACGTGACGATCTTATCTCCGAGCTCCTTGGTGGCTGCGGAGAATTCTTTGGTTTCAGTCGCTTCGGCGGTCGCCATGGCAATCAATCGTCCTTTCGGTTGGAGTTCAGCCTTCAGGCTGTTTGCTTTTTGTGCTTTCTCGCTGCCACGCCGAGCGCGGCAGCGATACTAAAACGAGTCTAAGTAGTCGGTTCTTCCGCGGCCGTTTCCGCCGGGGCCCCTGCCGCCTTCTCCAGATCTTCGATTTTCTGTTTGATCTGACCGGCCAGAGTGCCGCCGGCGCCGATGAGTTGTCCGGCGAGCTTAGAGCCCGGGCCAAGAATCTGGCCGACCAGGATGCTAAGCTGCTCGCTGCGACTGGGCCAGGTGCTTACGATCTTGACCTGCGCGGCAGGAATCTTGGCGCCTTCGATTGCGCCGCCTCGCGGCTCAAGACCTTGAAACTCTTTCGCCTCTGCCAGTCGGACGACTTCCTTGGCCAGCGATACGACATCCTCGCTGCCCCAAACGATCGCCAGCGAGCCTTCGAGCCCATCGAATGCCGGCGCGATCGCCATGCCTTCGGCCGCGCGGCGAGCCATGCTGTTCTTGATCACTTGGAGCTGGATGTTCTTCTTCCGCAACTCGGCGCGAAGCTTCGACGTCTTTTCGGAATTCAGCCCGATGACATTCACCAACAGGCAATCATTGACGCCCTGCAGTTTTGATCGCAGGTCGTTGATCAACAGGTTTTTGACAGCTTTGCTCATGGTTTATTTCCCACCTTTGTTCCCAGGCTTTGCCTGGGAAGCACACTGCTTGCGAGGCTCTGCCTCGCGCGCACTAACTTGTCCCGAACGGCCGGCAGGCAGAGCCTGCCAAACAGCCCGTTCCCAGGCGGAGCCTGGGAACGAGGTCCACGGCTATGCAGCGATCTGCAAGCCGGGGCTCATCGTCGCGCTGATCGTAATGCTCTTCACAAAATGCCCCTTGACCGCGTGCGGTTTGATGTGCTGCACATGATCGATAAAGGCCTTGATGTTCTCCAACAGCTTGGTTTCGTCAAAGCTCAGCTTGCCGACGACGGCGTGGACGATGCCGCCCGCGTCGTTGCGAAATTCCACCTTGCCGGCCTTATACTCCTTGACCGTTTTGGCGACATCCGGTGTCACGGTGCCGGCACGGGGCGACGGCATCAGGCCGCGGGGACCGAGCACTTTGCCCAAGGGGCCGACCAGGCCCATCATGTCCGGCGCAGCGATGCAGGCATCAAAATCGGTCCAGCCTTCGCGGATCTTTTTCGCCAGTTCCTCGGCGCCGACTTCATCAGCGCCGGCCGCCGCGGCGGCCTCGGCGGCGTCGCCTTTGGCAAACACGACCACGCGCTTCGATTTGCCAATGCCATGCGGCAGCACGATCGAGCCGCGGACGATCTGGTCGGCCTGCTTGGCATCGATTCCCAACCGCATGGCGATCTCGACCGATTGATCGAACTTCAAACCACCAAATTGCTTGAGGACCTTCACCGCCTCGGGCAAGGGAAAACTCTCCTTGCCTTGCGGAATCTTGCCCCGCAGGGCCTTCATGCGTTTGCTGGTGTCGGACATTCAATTGCTCCATAGCATCCGGCGGAAGCCGGGGTTCCAACCCCGGCCTTCCGGCCGGGGCTGCTGACTCGCTGTGTTACGCCTCGACTGTGATTCCCATGCTCCGCGCCGTGCCTTCGACCATGCGGCGCGCATGCTCCACGTCTCGCGCGTTCAGGTCGTTCATTTTCATCTTCACGATTTTGTCGATCGCCTCTCGATTGACCGTGCCCACCTTTTCGCGGTTGGGCACGCCCGATCCTTTGGCGATCCCGGCGGCTTGCTTCAATAGGGCCGCGGCCGGCGGGCTCTTGGTCACAAAGTCAAAACTGCGGTCGTTATACACATTGACGACGACGGGGATCGGCATCCCGTTGGCCTCGCGCGTGCGCTCGTTAAACTGCATCACGAACTGGCCCAGGTTGATGCCGTATCGGCCCAACGAGGTGCCGACTGGCGGCGCCGGCGTCGCCTGCCCGCCGGGAACTTGGAACTTTGCCGTGCCAACTAACTGTTTTGCCATGACTTGCTGATCTGGTTAAGTCGCCGTACCGGCGACTGCTAAACTCCCTCAATCTGCCAATATTCCAATTCCACCGGCGTGCTGCGGCCGAAGATGTTGATCATCACCGTCACGCGGCCGTTCGCCTGGTCGATGGCTTCTACATTGCCTTCGAAGTTCTCGAACGTGCCCTCTTTGATCCGCACTCGATCGCTCGGCTTGAAACGGATATCCACACGCGGCGCCTCGTCCGGCTTTTCCTCGGTCTTGGCCACGATCTTGGCCACGTCCTCCGGCGCCATCGGCGTGGGACGCCCCATCGCGCCGGTGAAGTCGCCAATGCCCGAGGTCTCGCGCACCAGATACCACGTATCGTCGTTGATCTCCATGTTCACGACGATATAGCCGGGATACAGCTTGCGTTTGCTGACGCGCTTTTTTCCGCCCTTAAACTCGGAGATCATTTCGGTCGGCACGATGATGTCGCCAACGTATTTCTCCAAGCCCGCCATCGCCACGCGCCGCTGCAGTGCGTCGCGGATCGACTCCTCGCGGTTGGTTTGCACCTTGAGGATATACCACTGGCGATTGACGGGCGTTTCTTCTTCCGGCTGCGTCGATTCGGGCTCCGCTTCGGCTACCTTCGGCTGCGATCGAGTTGCGGCGGGCCGCCGTGGCGCTTTGGCCGGAGGCGATTCGACAGGTGGCGCCTCGCCGGCTTCCGGTGTGTCGATGCCCTCGGCCTCCGGTTGATCGGTGTGACCGGTCAGGTCGGTGGGGCCGATCTCAACCTCCGTATCGACCGACTCCATCACGTTGGGCGAGCGCGGCGCAGGACCCTCGGTCTCCGGCGGCCGATGGATCGGCACCGGCGGCTCCGCGCCTTCGGGTCCCAGAGCGTTCGCGGCGTTGTTCACTTCATTGCTCACGTCGGACTACTTTCTCAAACAGCGGCATTTTGCAGGCGATCTGAACCCGCGACCAGCGATTAACCCAAAATCCCCAGCCACTCGAACAAGAATCGCCAGACAATGTCGTAAACAAACAGCACCGCGGTGAGCAAAAACAGCAGCACGATCACCACAATCGAGCTGCGAAAAAGCTCATTCCGCGTGGGCCAGGAGACCTTGTTCATCTCCGCCTCGACCGCGATCAAAAAATCCGCGAAGCGGGGCACGTTGACCAACCGGAAACTAAACCACACGCCAATCGCCAAGATCACCGCGGGAATTCCAAACCGAATCGCATTACTGGCCGGCGAGTCCGGACTAACTTCAATGCCCACGACGCCCAGCATGCCGCTGGGACTCAAATACGAGCTCAAACTCCAGCAACCGATGGCGAACAGCACCACTAACACAAAGAACGTCACTTGCCGAGCGATGCGTCCCTGGCTGCGCTTGTATACGCCAAACTGGAACAGCTCGCTCCACATCGACCCGGACGCTACGGCGTCTTTCCTTTCAGCCATTGCAGTTTTCCTTGTCTCCTAGGCATCCATTGCCACACACCGCTCCCGGCGCGCCGGAAAATGTCCACTTCGCAATCCCTAACGAAGCCAGCCGGCTGCCAAGAAAGTCCGCCCCTCCGGCAGGCAAATCGTAACTTGCAGGGGCGGCGGGAATCGAACTCGCAACCTCTGGTTTTGGAGACCAGCGCTCTGCCAATTGAGCTACACCCCTGTGCCGGAATGACGAATGACGAAATCAGAATGACGAATGAATGACGAAGCCCGAATGACGAAGTCTCGGTTCGTCATTCGTCATTCGGATTTGTTTCGTCAATCGTGCTTCGCCATTCGTCATTCTCTTTTTTATTACTCCACGATCTTTGTCACTACTCCCGACCCTACCGTCTTGCCGCCTTCGCGGATGGCGAAGCGTACTCCGTCGTCCATCGCGATCGGCGCCATCAGCTCGACGCTGATGCGGGCATTGTCGCCGGGCATACACATTTCCGCGTCGCCCATCAACGTCGCCGTGCCGGTGACGTCGGTGGTGCGGAAATAGAACTGCGGGCGATAGCCGCTGAAGAACGGCGTGTGACGCCCCCCTTCTTCCTTCGAGAGCACGTACACTTCGGCCTCGAATTTCTTGTGCGGCGTGATCGAACCGGGCTTGGCCAACACCTGGCCGCGCTCAATTTCCTCGCGCTTAATACCGCGGATCAAGCAACCGACGTTGTCGCCAGCCTGCCCCGAATCGAGTGTCTTGCGGAACATTTCTACGCCTGTGCAGACGACCTTTCGCGGCTTATCGCTGAAGCCGACGATTTCGACGTCGTCGCCGGTCTTCACAATCCCCCGCTCGATTCGCCCGGTGGCCACCGTGCCGCGGCCTTCGATCGAGAACACGTCTTCCACGGCCATCAAGAACGGTTTGTCGATCTCGCGGACCGGCTCTGGAATGTAACTGTCGATGGCGTCCATCAACTCGGAGATCGGCTTGGCGGCCGCAGGATCCTTCGGATTGTCCAGCGCCGGCTTGCTCGCGCCGCGGACGATCGGAATCTCGTCGCCTGGGAAGCCGTAGTGCGTCAACAGCTCACGCAGCTCGAGCTCAACCAGCTCCAACAACTCCGGGTCATCGACCAGGTCCACCTTATTGAGGAACACGACCAAGGCCGGTACGCCGACCTGGCGAGCCAGGAGGATATGCTCGCGCGTCTGGGGCATCGGGCCATCGGCGGCCGAGACCACCAGAATCGCGCCGTCCATCTGGGCGGCGCCTGTGATCATGTTCTTGATGAAGTCGGCATGGCCCGGGCAATCGATGTGAGCGTAATGTCGCTTGTCGGTCTCATACTCGACGTGGCTCACGGCAATCGTGACGGTCTTGGTTTCATCGCGCACCGTGCCACCTTTGGCGATGTCCGCGTAGCTCTTCAACGAAGCCATCCCCTTGGTGCTTTGTACGGCAAGGATGGACGCCGTCAGAGTGGTTTTGCCATGGTCGATGTGACCGATTGTGCCTACGTTGACGTGCGGCTTGGTACGTTGAAAGGTATCCTTGGCCATGCTAACTCCCTACGTGATGGAAACAGCTTTTTGTCTTGTGGGAACGAACCATCCGTCTTACTAAGCACTTGTCATGCTGAGCACTTGTCATGCTGAGCGAAGCGAAGCACCTGATCCTTCGCTGCGCTCAGGATGACATTGCGCTCAGGATGACATTGCGCTCGGGATGACAATGCACTTGGACTGACTACGCCACAACCGCGCCAGAGCTGCTGATGGGATTCGAACCCATGACCTCCTCCTTACCAAGGAGGTGCTCTACCAACTGAGCTACAGCAGCGTCGCTAACGATGAACGATGAACGATGAATGATGAATGATCATCGTTTCATCGGGACATCATCTTTCCGCTTCGCTCAGTCGTTCATCGTTCATCATTCCGCATTCATCGTTCGTCCAAGCGGGTGAAGGGAATCGAACCCTCGTGTTCAGCTTGGAAGGCTGCTGCTCTACCATTGAGCTACACCCGCACGCACAACGACGAAGGAGGAATGCTGAACGATGAACAGCGGGGGATCGTTGCTCAGCTCCATTCATCATTCATCGTTCATAATTCATCGTTCTCAGTGGGGAGTGAAGGATTCGAACCTTCGAAGGCAGTGCCATCAGATTTACAGTCTGACCCCTTTGACCGCTCGGGAAACTCCCCAACTCTCTGGATACTCGACCACAGTTCACCGAGACGGGACCGCCTTCGCGCGCCGTGACACGACCGTTACCGACTTTATCGCCATGCGAACGCCAGGCATGCGGCTGCTCGCCCGGCGCGGCAAGTAGTCCGCGCACGAAACGAGCTAGCGGAGGGACTTGAACCCACAACCTGCTGATTACAAATCAGCTGCTCTGCCAGTTGAGCTACGCTAGCCTGGCGCGTGTGACTCGGAAAACCTCTAAATATAACGAAGGCAATCGGACTTGCAAGCCGTAAAACCAGCCCCAAACCGTCTTTGGAGCTTGTCGAAGATCGCTGTCGGGCATGACGAACGGCTGTCTCGGTGCGATCTGTAGAGAACGCCCAAAGCTTGCCCGCCGTGGCGGGTGGCGTTCCGGAGGCGTCAAACGGCATTGCCGCGCCAATTCGCCCAACGGAACGGCACGGAGGCCGTTCCCTACAGCCCGACACAATTCGCACCTCGACGTTACCCAATCATCCCAAATTGACTCTCGCCGCCTCCCAAAACAGACGCGGAGCCTTCAGCGATTGCTGAAGGCTCCGCCTAGATGATTCATGCCGTGATCGGGCACCGGTACTAAACCAGCCCTGGCACGTCGATATGCTCTTCCTCGGCCGCCTGACGCAGCTTGCTCAGAGCACGAGCCTCGATCTGCCGAACTCGTTCCTTCGTCACACCCATTTCCGCCCCCACCTCCTTGAGTGTGAGCGGCTCCTGCTTGTGATCCAGGCCGAAGCGGCTGATGATGATCTTCTGCTCCCGCTCGTCGAGCCGATCGAGGATTCGGCCCACCTGGAACCGCCGCTGCGACTGAGCGCTTTCCTGCTCATACTGGTCGCTGCGCTGGTCCTCGGTGGCCGAGAACATCTCGAAGTTGGCAGTCCGGTAGCGATCCCGATACCGGATTTCGTCCGGAATCGTCCGCGCGAAGTTCTTCATGATCGCCCAGCTCGCATAGGTGCTGAACTTGTTGCCCCGCGCAAAGTCGAACTTCTCCACTGCGCGGATCAGCGACATGTTGCCGTCGCTGACCAGCTCGAAAAAGTTGTCGCTCGGGCCCACGTGACGCTTGGCGATCGAAACCACCAATCGCAGGTTCGCCCTCACGATCTTGTTCTTCATCTGCACCGCCAGATCGTAGAGCTTCTCGATCTCATCCATCAAAACGCTCTTGGGATGCTGCACTTCGATCTGGTTCCGCAATTTCGTCGCCCGATACTTCAGGTAGTTGAACTTGCGGAACAAGTGCACCTCCTGCTCCTTGGTCAACAATGGCACCTCGTACAGGCTCGCCAGGTACGGCGGCAGACCGCTTGGCAACCGCGGCTTCTTGACCGCGACATCGCTTTGCGGCAGCCGTTCGTTAATCAGCCGGTTGGGATCTACGCGAGCAAAACCGGGATTCGGGATGAAGTCGAGCGGAAGCTCCATGATCCGCTTCGCCCGCATCTCGTTGATCACGCGGTAAATGCTGGTCTTGGTCCGGCAGTTCCGGCTGGCAAGCTGCTCGACCGATACCCCCCGGCAGTACTGCTGGTAGATCTTCTTCTTGGTCTCTTCATTGAGCGGGCCGGTGCCACCGGGGAAGACCGCCAGATCCGGATGGGTTTGATCGAACTGCTTAATCGTGTAACGGATGGTCTCGATGCTGCGGTCCATCCGCTTCGCCACGCGACGCGCCACTTCGGCTGGGCAGCCGCCGGCATGGGCCAACCGCCGCGCTACATCGATAATCTCGACGCGCTCCTCGTCGGTAAGTTGGCTAAACCGCGCGCCACGCCGCACCCGGTCCTCATTTTGCGCTACAAAGCGGTCCACCGAGCTGCGCAGAAAGCCTACACGCTTGCGGCCGTCGAACACGAACCGCCGGCTGACCAGCCCCTGTTGCCGCCAGCGCGAGACTGTCTTGGTCGAGACGTTGAACGTCTTGCTCAGGCTCTCCACCGTCAACACCTGCTCGCCGGCAGCGTCGGCCGGTACGTTGGCGGCGTCGGACAGATCCTCGACAAACAGCCGCAGATCGTGCTCGAGCTGCTCGCCTGTCAGCTTCGTGTTGGCCTGCGACTCTGGCCGGAAATCAGTAATCCGGTAGCAGACGTACTCGTAGGTATAGATTTTCCCCGGCTTGATCTCGACCAGCAGCCGCTCGGCGCGGTTCACCTGCTCGATCTTTTTCTCGCGCGGTGCGAACCGGATCTGCTGATCGCGAAGCTCGCGAAGAACGGGGCTCAAATAATCAGTGTGCATCAAAATGCCTGCCTCTCTGCAATAAAGCCGTTAAACCCCGCGCGATGCCGCACGGGCGGGCCCGGCCAACAAAAGTCAAAACCTTCTCTGCGGCGCCTAAGCCGGCAATTCCTTCCCATCCATATTTCTCGCCGACCACAAACGCCTACTGACGCGGCGGCCGGCTGCCATTCCTTTAGACAATTCGCCAGCAAAAAGGTGACATTAGTTGTACGAAGCAAAGTGTCCAAAGGTCGATAGTTGTTCACGTTTCCGCCCCGCGGAATACGACCAAAATGCCGCAACTTCAGCGAAATACCCCAGGAGCTTGCTTACATAACTCGTTTCATTGAAGCACTTTAAGTTGGTTTCTGAAAGCTGACTTTTAGTTCGTAGGCTAATGGTCTTGCAAGACTGAGCCCGGCGAGCCCCCCCTAACGAGAACTCGCTGAAACGCTGAACTTGATTCTCACCAGGCGACGATCTAAGGCAAAGCCGGCGAACCGATATCGCGCGTTCAGCAAACGGCAAGCCACTGTTCGTTAAGTTGCCGGCCGTCACACATACGTCTCACGGATTCCAGGTGCCGCCCGATGTCCATTAACTACATGCCCGCCCATCACTTGGCGGCTTGGCTCGCGCTGGTTATTTTTGCCTGTCCCGCCCAAAGTAACGGCGCGTCGAAAGAGCCGCAGGTCCAACGTGCTCCTGCCTTTTTGACACGTGTCAAGGCAAAGTTTGAAGTTGGCGGCGACCTTCGGTTAAACACCGACGGCCAGCCATCGACCCTACCGATGAGCGTGGTGGCTCAGTTCGACTTCTTCGAACGCCGCATTGACGACGGATCCTTACCGTCCGAGCGGCGATCGATCCGCTATTACTCTGACGCCCAAGCGGCCATTAAGGTCGAGAAGCAAGCAAGCGTCGCGAAATTGGCTGCCGAACATCGTTTGGTCCGCGCGGCCGTTTCCGAAAATCGGACTACGTTGGGCGCCGCCCGCGGTCACCTCACGCGCGAAGAGCGCGACCTGATCGACATCCCGTTCAACACCCTGCTACTGAGCCAGTTGTTGCCGGCAGCGACCGCGGAAAGAGGGTCCAGTTCCAAGCCGTCGGACGCGACGGTGGCGATGCTTCTGGGCTTGGATGCAGTCAGCCGGTCGGATGTAGAGACCGTACTGACAGCGATCAAGGATGGCGTCGGCGAGGTTTCCATCCAAGGACCGTTGAACGGCGCGGTCGGCGGCGTTTCAACCGAGATCGAGCTGAAGGGAAAACTGCACTTCGACGTCGTTCACCGCCAGCCGTTCGCGCTGGTGCTGTTGATCAAGGAGAAGCGATCCGTCGGACATGTCATGCCCGGACTCGACGTGGTGGCCAAGTTGGACCTTCAGGTGGCTCCGGCATCCGAGGTCGCAGAATTGAGCGACCGGGCGCTTGAGGGGCTGGAGTTGGCCACCGATGGTGCTGCACCACCGCTGGCCTATGAATCCACCGAAGGCGGCTTCAGCTTCCTTTACGAACCCCGTTGGCAAATCATGGGCGCCAAGACCGATTCGGCCGTCATGCGGCTGGTCGATCGCGGCGAGCTGATCGCACAATGCAACGTTTCCGTCCTTCCCAAGCTGAATGTCGAGCAGCCGCTGACGCTGGAAATGTTTCAGAAAGAGGTGCAGCAATCGCTCGGCAAGCATTTTGGCTCGTTCGAGGGCGCCGCCGAACGAGAGACACCGTCTGGGTTGCGGCTATTGCATGTCGTGGCGATCGGCACAGTCTCTGAGCTGCCGATTACCTGGCACTACTACCTGCTGATCAACCGGTCCGGGCAACGGGCCGCGATTTCGTTTACGATGGAGAATGCGCTGGCCGATCGCTTCGGTGAGGCAGACCGGCTCGTTCTGGACGGCTTCCGCTTCACGCCCCAGAAGCCGGCCAGCGCCGCTCGTCCCGTTCGGACAACGCGATAAGTTACCACTGATGCATTGTGTCACTGCTCGCCGCGAGCAGTGGCACACGCCTGCACTCCGCACTTCCATGTCCGACGTCCGCATTCGCTGCCGCCCAAATGGCCCCTTGGTGATCGAAGGGCCCGTCACGGTCGTCGATCACGAGGGCAACGCCTTCGACCTTCCGACAAACAAACCGACGGTTGCACTTTGCCGCTGTGGCCAGTCGAAGCGCAAGCCATTCTGCGACGGCGCCCACAAGGAATGCGGGTTCACGGCCGAAGAGCTGGCGCCGCCGCCGGCCGCGTAGGGAGGACCAGCCCGCTGCGCCGCCGTCCCACTGACGCTCGCCGAACACGATTTCCCCAGTGACTCGGTCGGCAACAGACGTTCACTCGACAAGTCGCCACGTCATTTCGGCGGCTACTTCTTCTCATTCTGCGAGCAGGGTTGCAGTACACCAGAGCTTGTTCGGCGGCAACTGAGATCGCGCGTTATGATCCCATTGGCGCGTGCAGAGTCGCCTGTGGCAGTGCTGACGTCCGATCTTTTGTTGGAGTTCGAGCTTTAGTTTGCTTGAAACAGGCTGAAGCCTGAACTCCAACCTGCTGAACCCTGAACCCCGAACCCCTTCTCCCCATGTCTACCGAAACGACGGACCGAATCGATGACGCTTCGCTGGTCTACCTTGGCCAGTGGAATCTGCTGGTCAGTACGACCAACTGGGAGAAGGGCCGCATCATCCATGAATGGCGCGAGGCGTTGATCGAGGCCGCCGCGCCAACGGCCGAGTACTCCGACGATGCCTGGAGCCGCCGCGTGGGCAATGTGACGGGGCAACACGTCGGCCGGCTGCGCCGCGTCTATGAGCGGTTTGGCGACGTGCATGCGGACTACGCGGGCTTGTACTGGAGCCACTTTCAGGCGGCGATTGATTGGAACGACGCTGAGATGTGGCTGGAAGGGGCGATTCAAAACCGCTGGTCGGTCGCAGAGATGCGCCGCGAGCGCTGGCAGGCCTTCGGCGGCCTGGAGGAGCAACGACCTGACGACAGTGAGATCGTGGCCGCCGAAGTCGATGAGGACGCCGATCCGGCAGAGATTCTTCCGCTCCATCTGGCCGGCGGCAACGGCGAAGCCGCCTCTGTCGGACCTTTTGCCACCGGCTCGAGCGGCCCGCTGTATGAAGGCCCCGACTTTGGCGACGAGTCGGTTCACTCAGAGTCGCGCGACTCAGGCGACTCGCGGTTCGACGCCCCGCCCTGGGAGGACACGACGTCGTCACCCGCTCCTCCGCCGTTCGCCGATCTACCGGCGCTGCCAGAGGATCTTACCGAGGCCTTCGAAGGCTTTAAGCTCGCAATCCTTCGTCACAAGACCGCCGGCTGGCAGGACGTGGCTTGCGACGATGTGCTCCGCAGCCTTGATGCGCTCAAGGCGCTGGCCACCGCGCCGGCATGAATTATGTCGCATCTGGAGTGCGACGACTCGTCGTCGCTTTCATTTTCAAACCAGCATTGCGACCGATTGCGGCTAACACAACCATTCCAATGGCCGCCATCGCCAAAACCACCCCTGCCGGTTCCGGGATCGGGTTCGGTGTTGCCACATACACTCCGATAAAGTTGTCGACAACTCCACGAATCAGAACTTCTCCGCGATCGTTGAAATCAATTAACTCCCATCGATCTAGAGCCGCAAACATGCCCGGTGTTGTCTCGACGAGGTCACCGTCGCGCATCACAAGCTGCAGGAGCCCGTTTTGATCGTCGGCCCAAATACCTGAGTCATCGAACCTTAACCCGTTCTCGTCAACATAAACATTAGCTTCGAACGCACGGCGACCAAGCGAGGGCGGTCTTTTACCTTCCTTCAACGGCGAACAGCAAGGTCAATCGTTCTGCCGGTAAGAGGTACTGGCACGGCACTTGCAATACAACAAAGTCGCTTGCAGTTCCTGGCAACTGGATGTCCGCGGTGCTCTGCCCCCGCCCCGGCCACCAGTTGCCACTTTTTTTGCGCCTACGCCTCGCACGTCGAGGCTTTTTTTATTGAGACACGCCAGGAGAGAAAGGCTCAGATCATGGCTGACAACCCGCAAAACACGGCCGTTTCCCGCTCAAAACTCGACCGCCGCGCCGACTCTTGGTGGGAAATGCTGAAGATGACCTACGCCGATTGGAGCGAAGACAAGGCGCCCCGGCTGGGCGCTGCTTTGGCGTACTACACAGTGTTTTCGCTCGCCCCCTTGCTGGTCATTGTGCTGGCGATCGCCGGCCTGCTGTTCGATGCGGAGACAGTTCGGTCGCAAATCAGCCAACAGGCCGGACTCGGTGAACAAGGCGAAGAAGGCCTGACCATGCTGGTCGAGGGGGCCGAAAAGCATGACGCCGGCCTGGTGGCCACAATCCTGAGTGTGGTCGCCATTTTGTTCGGGGCCACCGGCGTCTTCATTCAGATGCAGGACGCACTAAACACGATCTGGGAAGTTGAAGCGAAGCCTGGCCAAGGCGTGTGGGGCTTCATCAAGAACCGGCTCCTCTCGTTCACCATGATCCTCGGCATTGGTTTCTTGCTGCTGGTCCTGTTGGTCGTGAGCGCCGCCCTCCATGGCGTTCAAGAGTATTTGGGGCACCTCATGCCAATGCCCAATTGGACGGCGCAATTGCTGGATATCGTTGTTTCTTTCGGCGGTATCATGCTGTTGTTCGCGCTGATCTTTAAGTACCTTCCGGACGTCAAAATTGGCTGGCGCGATGTCTGGCTTGGGGCCGCCGTGACGGCGCTGTTGTTCACGCTAGGGAAATTCCTGCTCGCCCTCTACCTGGGCCGCGCGAGCGCCGCCTCGGCCTACGGCGCCGCGGGAACACTAGTGATCATTATGCTTTGGGCATATTATTCGTCGCAGATATTGTTCTTCGGCGCCGAGTTCACGCAGGTGTACGCGAAATCGTACGGCACTCGGATCCAACCGGCCGAGCACGCCCGTCCAATCACGGCGGAAGCTCGCGCCCAACAAGGGCTTCCCAGCCGCGGGAAGGCGTCACCGGCGGCTTAACGCCGGTGCGTCTCGCGAAACGGCGGCAAAGCCGCCCGGCTCTGTAGGGAACGGCCTCTGTGCCATTCCGTTGGGCGAGTTGACATGGCCACGGCAATTGGCGCTTCCGGAACGCCACGGAGTGCGTTCCCTACACAGGCCGGCGTCACATCCGCACCACCATGCTTCCGCTCAGCCGCCGGACCAGCCGTCGCATCTCCAGCACGCTCAGCGTGGCCAAGACCTGTGGCGGCGGCAACCGGCTTACGGCGATGACCTGATCGATCGACGTGGGCTCCGCTGATATGGCCGAAAGGATCTGCTGCTCAATCTCGTTGAGGCTCAACTCGGCGGGATGGTGGATTGGCTGGCCAGTCGCACTGGGCGTCGCTTCAACAAGCGGACCAAGCTCTTCAAGCACGTCGTCGATCGATTCGACGAGCTTCGCCCCGTCACGGATCAGGCGGTGGCAGCCTTGCGACATGCGGTTATCCACGCGCCCGGGCACGGCGAACACCTGCCGACCTTGCTCGTTGGCGAGCCGGGCGGTAATCAATGCCCCGGATTGCCGTGATGCCTCGACGACAATCACGCCCAGGCTCAGGCCGCTGATGATCCGGTTCCGCTGTGGAAAAGCGCCGCTGAACGGTTCGCTGTGCGGCGCGGCCTCGCTGATGAGTGCACCATGCGCGATCACATCGGCGGCCAGCTTTTGATGCTCCGGCGGATAGATGTTCAGCACACCGGACCCAAGCACGGCAATCGTGCGCCCACCCGCGGCCAAAGCGCCCTGATGAGCCGCCGCATCGACACCGCGCGCCAACCCGCTGATGATTGTGAGGCCGGCCCGCGCCAATCCGCTGGCCAACCGTTCCGCTTGAGTCAGTCCATAGTGCGTGGCGTGCCGCGAGCCGACAATGGCGATCGACAAGGCGTCGCAGGGCAACAGACGCCCTTTGACGAACAGCACACCGGGCGGATCGACGATCTCCTTCAGCATCCGCGGATAGCTGTCAGCGGAGGACAGGAGCAGCGCGATCTCGTTACGTCGACACTCGTCGACGAGCGCAGCCGCGGGCGATTCATTTCGGGCGTCCACGATTGCGCGGCTGATCTTCGTCCCAATTCCGGGCACTTCGCGCAAGTCACTGGGCGCAGCCGCCAGCACTTCTCGCGCACTTCCGAACCGCTCCAGCAGCAATTGCCGCAGCCGTGGACCAACGCCGGGCGCCAGGCACAGCCGCAATTCGTCCAGCAGCATGGCTTCCTGCGCGGCGGATTCGCTCTGGCTTGCGGATTCGGCGAGATCGGCAGATGGCTCGGTAGAGAGGCTCATTTCGCTCAAACGTTAACCTCTCTATGGCGGCGCTGCAAGCTTTGGAGTGCTGCGACTTGTCATTGCTTTCGTTTTCCGAGGTCGCCACCCTGTCAGCGGACGTTATGACCTTTGTTCGTGACACTTTCCACTCCGTAGAATACAGTACGGATTGATTGATCTTCCGCGAGGTATCCGATGAGAAGCATTGCTGACCAACTCCCCCCTGACATCGCCCGCCAAATTCATCCTGACCGGCGCAAGAACGAGGCGGCGTATTGGGCCGTGCGCGATCAACTGCTTAGCCAATATCAAGACCAGTGGATTGGCTTTGCTAATGGCGCCGTGATCGCGTCGGGCAACAGCCCCGTGACGGTGTTTCACGCGGCCGAGGCATCGGGCACGCACCCTTTTTTCATCTGCGTAGGTAGGGAAGAAGAGCCGTGCCGCATTCGTCGCGTTGCTTTTCCGTACGACGCCAGCTATGCCGGTGAAACCTTGCCGTTGATCAGCGTCGAGTTCCGGCACACGAGCGGATTGCCGAGAGTGGTCTTGGATCGAGTCATTCCTGATACCGGAGCAGACGCCAGCCTCTTGCCTTGGGCCGATTGTCAACTCCTTCATCTGGTTCCGGCAATGGGCGTGCAAAGCTTGGTCGGTGGTGTTGCAGGCAGTTCCGCGGCAACGCTCGCCTTTCAAGCCTGGGTCGAGCTTGACGGGCGAGAATTTCCGTGCCGGTTGCAAGCGGACTTCGTCGGCAGTGAACGCATCCTGGGCCGAGACGTTTTGAATCGGCTGGAGATCCTGTTTCGCGGTCCCGCCGGCGAAGTCGTGGTCAATCCGTGATGGTGGCTGCTCTACGACGCCGAACCAATCGGTGTGCATGACCGGGGCATCACCATTCATTGGTTTCGCGCGGCATTTCGATAGAATCCTTGCCAAGGACGAACCAAACAGTCGAGGTGAAGCATGTCCGCCGAAAAATGGAACGAAGCAGGTCGCGTGTGGGAAGAGGACCACGGATTGCTCGACGACCAACAAGTCTCGCAATGCGAGCGCGCCGACATCGCCGAGCCGCTGCGCTCGCCCGTGCCGACGCGGATGATCAGCAACGGCGAGTACATGCCAGTGCCGCAGACTCCGCAACAGAAGCGAGTCGAAGCGCGAATTGGCGAACTGGCCGATGCGGCGAGCAAGAAGCTGGGTGTCGGCCGGCGTCAATTCCTCGCCGGCTCCGGTGGAATGGCGGCGGCGCTGTTGGCGATGAACGAGGTTTATGGCAACTTCTTTCGCGTGAGCGAGGCCGAACTGTTCGAACAGGAAGCACATGCTGAAGCCTCGCCGCCGAAAGATCTGTTCGTCTTCGATGACCAACTGCACATGGTCCGCGGCAGCCGACCCTCGCCCGCCGGTCTGCGTGCCATTGCTCAAGGGCCGACCTCGGCGCCGAGCGTCAAGTCGAACCCGTTCAATCGGCGCGCGCAGAAGGACGAGTTGGGCGAAGTCTGGAGCGTGTGGAACCCGGCGCTCGTCGGCCTGCCGATCGATCCGGGCTACGCTCACATCACACAGTTTATCAAGGACGTGTACCTGGATAGCCAGGTGACGATCGGGCTGTTGAGCAATGTCACCGCGTCGATGGTGCAGGTCGAGGGGGAGCCCGCGCGGCCGCCGAAGAATGCCGAGGAGGCGCAGCGCGGCGAGATTCTCACCGCCGCGCAGACCGCCGCCGCGCGAAACTTCGTCAACGAGATCTCCGGCTCGACGCGGATGCTTTGCCATGGCCTGCTGTACGTTGGCAAGGGCAACCTGGCGTTCATTCAGGAGCAGATCGACCAGAACGAGCCGGATTCGTGGAAGGGTTACAACATTTCGAACTCCGCCAAGGTGGACAACGACCCCGCGAGTCTCATGCAACAATGGCGGCATGATGACCCCGAGGTGGCGTATCCCACATTTGAGCTGATCCAAAAGAACTACGAGAAGCTGAAAGCGAAACGGCCCGGGTTCAACAACATCTGCGTACACAAGGGCCTCGCGCCTGGCCCGCCCGATCCGAAACGCGGCCATCCTGATGACATGCCTAAGGCGGCCCGCGACTGGCCGATGCTGAACTTCATCACCTACCACGCCTGCATTCAGCCGAACTTCTTCATGGCGGACATGCTGGAGGAGGTCAAAGCGGAGAAGCTGCGCGGCGGCGTGCCAAATATAAGCTGGACGACCGAGTATGCCCAGCTCGTGCAGGACCTGCCCAATTGTTACGCCGAGATTGGCACCACTTGGGCGTCGTCGATCGTGAGCTTCCCCACCATCGCCGCGCACATCATGGGTCAGCTCCTGAAATTCGTCGGCGAAGACCGGATCGTATTCGGGTCCGATTCCGTCTGGTACGGCTCGCCACAGTGGCAGATCGAGGCCTTCTGGCGGTTCCAGATTCCCGCGGCCATGCGCGAGAAGTACGGCTATCCAGAGCTCACGGAAACGGCCAAGCGAAAGATCCTGGGACTCAACTCGGCGAAGCTCTATGGAATCAAGGCGCTCAATACCGACTCGTACAAGCCGGTTCCGAAGGACTATGAGAAGCGCATGTCGGGCGAGCTGAAGACGCTCTTGGAGTTCGGCCAGTTGCGGGCCGACAACATGTCCAAGATGAAGGAGACCTACGCGGCGCTGGCCATCGAGCCGGACCACATCCGCTATGGCTGGATGCGTGCCAGGGCCTAGATTCTTGAGAACTTTTGCCGCCCCTGGAGCGTCCTATAACTGCCGGAACCTCGGCGAATGTAGGCAGTACTCCACGTCGGCGCAGTTCCAAGCGGAATTACGCCGCCGCTGCGCGGCTGAACATCAAGGAATTCATTATGCCAAAGCAAACAATGCAAGGCCTGACCATCTGCGCGCTCTTTGTCGGTCTGCTAACCGCCTTCTCGGGCTTCGTACGCCCACAAGAACCGCCGCCGGAGAAAGCGCAGAGCGCTGAGAAAAGTGGCACAGACCATGAGTTCGAGGGCCTTTCCGACCGGCGTTCTTTTGACGAGGCGCTAGCCGACGCGCTGTCTCAAATGGACAAAGCTGTTGCCGAGAAAGGCCGATTCCCCTGCACGAAAGTGACCTGGCGCGTCGTCGAAACCGGAGGGGTGAGCGGCAGTCCCGCCGGCCTGAATAAACTCCAGGTAAAAATCGCCGCATCGTTCGAGACACGCAGACCAGATTAAGAGGCCCTAACCGGACCCGCAATTATTGTTCACCCCTCGATTTGATATAATTGGTGCATGACCACCGAACAATTTCGAGCGACGTTACACCAGCAGCCTTTTCGCCCGTTCACGATCCGCATGGCGGACGGCCGAGCGTTTGAGGTAGTGCATCCCGACTTCATCGCGCAGTCCCAGTCGGGTCGGACAGTCATCGTCTTCCACGGCGACGAAAGCTACAGCGTGCTTGACCTGCTCTTGATGTCGGAACTCGAAGTTTCGTCGGCGAACGGCCAGCCACGCTGACGACGATTTGGAGGCCAGGCGATAGTTGGCCCCCGCAATCGATTGGAAAAAGAAAGCGGCGACGAGTCGCCGCACTCCAAATTGCGTTACCACTTGATCTCGATGCCGGTGCTCACGCCGTGCATCCAGAACTCGTTCTCGACGATCGAGCGCGCCGGCCGAGCGTCGCCCACCAGAGTGCCGTTGTCGAACTGCGTCGGGTTGATCGAGCGGTCGATCTGTTCGGCCGCCCGCAGCACGTGGTTCATGTAGACGAAGTTGTATCCGGCTGTCAGCCGCACGCAGGGCGTGACCTGATAACCGAACGTCACGCTCGCCTCGGGCAACACGGCAAAGCGGTTCTCGGAGAAGCTGCCAATGTTCGTCGGTTGCGCGAAGAGGCCCCCCGCCGTGAGTGCAGAAGCGCCCGTGCCGACGGCGCGCGTCTCGCCTTCGATTTCAAGGTTCTGATGGTTGTTGCCGAGCGCCACCTTGGTAAGGATGCCAATGGACCACGGTCCCGAAGCCAGCTCGGTCTGTAAGCCCAGTTCACCGCCGTGAAACTGGTTTTCCGTATCGAACGAGTCGAACACTTCCAGCCGCGATCCGGCGGCGAACAGCGCCCCGACCGGCTCGATGGTGCTGGTCATGTCGAGGTCGTCGCTGAGCCAGAAGAAGCGGTAACCGCCCAGGAAGAACATTCGCCAGCCCGCGTCGGGAAGCACCCACACGACGCTTTTCATGACCGCGCCGCCGGAGTGGATTTCCAAGTCGCTATCGAGGGCAAAGCTACCGTTCACGTCGATGGGCACGCCGCCGGTATCGATCATGCCGCCAGTGGTTTGGAAGTTCGGGTAGGCCAGGATCAACGAGTTCTCGCCGCCCCTGGTCACATCGAAAAACGGGAGGGCCAAGATGCTACCGCCGTTGTCCGGCTCGAACGTCGATTCGGTCGCGAACGTGGTGCCGCCATTGTCAAATCCCATGTAGTTAAACTCGAACCCAATGTACTCTGCGCCCATCGTCCAAAAGCCCAGCGCGACGCGGCCCCCGTACAGCGATTCGTCGTCGAACTCACTGCCGCCGATCAGCACTTCCGTCCCCGGCGCGCCGATGACACCCGCCTGTTCCTGGGCAGTCCCAACTGGACTGCTCGTGAGCAGCGCCGGGGAATTGGCGCCCTTGGGAAAGAACTTCAAGCCTTCGGCGATCGCGTAGCCGCGCCGCTTACGGCTGGTGATCCAGTCTTCGGTGGCGTCGTACCCAAATAGCCAGTGGTGCGCGCCGGGCCGGCTGCGCCGGCCGCCATGGCAATGGCCCGGCGTGCAGCTTGGCGATCCGCATTCGCTGCAACCGCCGCCGTAGCCGAAGTCGGCCGGCGCGCCATGACTGGCCGGCATCATCTGCGGGTAAGGACTGCCGCCGTACATCATATTCTCTGGCGTCGGCGCATAGCCGGGATACGCCACTTGCGCGCCGGGTGGATAACCGGCGTATGCAGCGGGCATGTACGGCATGTGCCCGGGCGGCATTGCGCCCTGCCCGTAGGCCTCGGCATGGGCGCCATCAGCCGTCGCTGCCATCGCGCTGGCGTCATCCACGTTATACGTGGCGCCGGAACTTGAAGACGCCGGACCGCGCGCGGTCGAGACCTTGCGATCCGGCCGCGTGGGATCCTTCATCGTGAATTTGCTATGACCATGCACCGTCTGTCCCCAGCAGAGCGATGGGGCGAGCAAACCTGCCACGGTGGCCAGCACAGCAAACATTGCCAAGCGTTTCATCGTCCTGCCTCTCGGCGAGCGAGGTACCTAGCGGCGAGCTCAGTTGAGCCGACGTGAGTTCCCCGATCGAGTAGGAAATGGTAACGAATGTACGGATTGTCCCGGTTGTGGAACGTTTATCTTTTCGGCGGTTCGAAGCGATTGTTCCAGTAAATCCGGCATAATCGGCAGAGAATGCGCAGCCGGCCCTGTTTCTTGCTACGTGCTGGCAAGCTGGGCTGAATGGGGCGCCAAAGCGCAGCGTCATGCTGAGCGCAGCGTCATGCTGAGCGCAGCGAAGCATCTGGGCGAAATAAGGAGATCCTTCGCTTTGCTCAGGATGACGATTTGCTCAGGATGACGCTTTGCTCAGGATGACGCTTTGCTCAGGATGACGCTTTGCTCAGGATGACGCTTTGCTCAGGATGACGATTTGCTCAGGATGACGATTTGTCAGCGCCCCCCGCCCGGATTATCGTGAAGAGAAGGACGTCTTTGTCAGCCAGACGGACCTCAGCCTGGCGGCGGCTCCCAAGGCCGCCGCGATTTGCCGTGCGGCAGGGAGCGCCGGTCCACTGCCGAGGCTGTTCCAGCCGCTTCCTCTTCGGTCGTGCGCGATGACCCGCCGAGGATTCCATAGTTCCGCGGCCGCGCGCCGCTTCCGTCACGCAATCGAAGCGCTCGAGGAGCGGCGGCTGCTGGATGCCAATGCGCTCATTGGCCTGGACTTGTTCCGCCTCGATCCGCGGTTTGCAGGCATCGATGGCAGTGGGTACTCCGTGGTTGTGATTGACCATGGCGCGGACGTGAACCATTTCTCATTCGGGCCGGACTTGGACAGCAACGGGGTGGCCGACCGGATTGTGCTGCAACACGACTTCGGAGACAACGACGCCGACGCCGGTGAAGACAGCGTTATCGGACACGGCACGAGCGTGGCCGGCATCATCGCCTCTCAAGATCCCACGCATCCAGGCGTCGCGCCGGGCTGCAACCTGATCATTCTGAAGCTCTTCGCCACCGCTCCCGGCGCAGAAAGCCCCGATCTGACGGATTTGGAAAGCGCGCTGCAGTGGGTCGAAGCACACGTCGCGCAGTACAACATCGCGGCAGTCAATCTGTCGATCACCGATGAAGAGAACTATTCGACGCCGCAGAACGGCAAGGTCACCAGCGACGAATTCGCTCGGCTGGCGGCGCTTGGCGTGATCGTCGTCGCAGCCGCCGGTAATGATTTTTTGAGCATGGACAGTGTGTCAGGCATCGGCTACCCCGCGTCGGACCCGAACGTGATCGCGGTCAGTGGCGTGTGGGCCGACAACTATGGGCTGCAAGACTTCTCCGGCGCCATCAACACGATTACCGCTCCCGATCATATCGCGGCATTTTCGCAGCGCCATCCGACGTTGACCGACATCTTTGCGCCGGCAGGCAATATGATCACCGCAGCTAATGGCGGCGGAATCACCACACGGCGCGGGACTAGTTTTGCGGCGCCGTACGTGGCCGGCGCCGCCGTGCTGGCGCAGCACCTTGCCGTGGAAGAACTGGGACGGCGACTCACTGTCGAGGAATTCCGCACAAAACTGAAAACAACCGGCGTCCTCATCAATGACGGCGACGACGAGGTGGACAACGTCGTGAATACCGGCGCCGACTATCGCCGGCTAAACATCCTATCGCTGGGCGAATCGCTGTTGGTCCATCCGGGACTTCCAGTCGTCTCGATTTCCGACGTCACGGTCAACGAAGGAAACAGCGGCACAACACCGGCCATTGTGGTCGTGCAGATCTCCCGAGCGACGCGCGCCCCGATCACCGTGCAGTATGCGACGGCCGACCTCGGTGCAAGCTTGGCCGACAACGATTACGTACAAACCACCGGCACGCTGACGTTTGCGCCGGATGGACCGCTGACGCAAATCATCTCGGTGCCCATTGTCGGAGATACGCGGCACGAGCCGACCGAAACGTTCCGGGTTGTCTTGAGTGGCGTGACAAACGCTGCCGTCCTCAATCCAACCGCTACGATCACGATCCTCGCGAACGATGTGCCGCGACCCTGGCAGAACCAGGCTCAGCCGCTCGACGTGAACGGAAGCGGCCTGGTAACCAGTCTCGACGCGCTAATCATCATTAATCGGCTGAACTCCACGGGGCCCGAAGTCCTGCCCCTTCCTCCGCCCGCGGAGTCGCTTTTCTTTTACGACGTCACGGGTGACGGGCTCGTCACGGCGTTGGACGCTCTGCGCGTGATCAACCACTTGAACAGTGTCGCGGGTGGGCAACTTAACGGCGCTTCCCTGGAGGCTGCCGGCTTCCAATCGCCCACACAAGAAATGGCCCAACCGCTCTACGCGCTGGCGTCCCGCAGCGAGAGTTCCGACAGCCAGAGTCCGCAGGCAACAGCAACTTTGGCTACTGCAGCAGCCGGTCGAGCATCTTCCGTTCACTCTCAACGATCCACGACAGCCATTCAACGTGCGGCTTGGCACTTCTGGGCGGAATACGAGGCCGAGCGCACCGCTCGCACTCGTACGACGGACTTCCAAGTCCGTCGACTGCGGTGACTCACCGACTCGAATCTGTACGACGGACTTCCAAGTCCGTCGGCTGCTGTAGAGTGCGACGACTCGTCGTCGCTTTAGATTTCAACGCGCGTTGGCAAACCGATTGAGCGAGCCACGCTATCATGCACCGCTGATTCCGCACTCCGCACTCCGCACTTCACTTGCCGCGCGCTTTTTTGTTGCTTTCGTCAATCCGCCGATGTACAGTGGCGCTTGCAGGGGTGAGGCCATCTACGATCGACGGGACGTTGAGCCTGTTTTCAATTCACCCGACGGAACAGTCTGGTTCCCATTTCGCCGCGCCACGGTTGCGGCCGTTCCGCCCCCGGTTTGAATCGCTCTCTGGCCAGACGCCCCTGCAACGGAGGGTATCGATATGGCGATCAACATTGGCGATTCCGTGGGGGGGGGTACGGTAGGGTCCGTCTTGTTCGTCGGCGCAGGCACCGTCCTGGCCCAAAACAACTTCGGTTTCTTCTACGATGCGGCCACAAACACGCTTAAGAGCAGAGACCAGGCCAACTCCGACAGTGGGAGCTTCGCGATTGGCACGGGCGACGTTGCGGGCAGCAGCACGGGCGGCAGCGGAACGCTGACGATCGAGACCGGCGATGGCAGCCCGAACACCAGCGGGACCGACGCAGCCGGTAATTCGGGCGCAGTGACGATCAACACAGGCGCCGGCGGCGACTCGGACAGTGGCTCGGCGGCCGGCAACTCCGGCAATTTGAATCTGAAAACCGGCAGCGGCGGCGGCAATGCGTTTTCAGGCGCCACCGGCGGCAACGCCGGCCACATCATCCTGCAACCGGGCAGCGGCGGCAGCGGCTCGACCTCAGGCGTCGGCGGCAGCACCTTCGTCCGCTCCTCCAACAGCGGCGACATCCTGGCCGTTCAGAATAGCGCCGGCACCACCACCCATGTCGGAGTATCGAACAGCGGGAATCTCCGCGTGGGCGCCGCTTCGTCCTCGGCGCTTCTGCATCTTGGCGCTGGCACGGCGACACTTCCGCCGTTGAGGCTCAGCTCCGGTACGCTCCTCACGTCGCCCGCCGCCGGCGCTGTGGAGTGGGACGGCAGCAAGCTTTATTTGACACTCAGCTCAGGCGCTCGCAGGGCGCTGGAATATGCCTCCAACATCACCAACGTCCTTGACTTCGGCGCCAAGGGGGATGGGACGAATGACTCCGCAGCGATTCAGGCCGCGGTCAATTCGTTGGTTAATGCCAACACAGGCGGCGTTGTTTACTTTCCGCCTAACCTCAAGTACGGGATTGGCTCGACGGTGACGATCCGGAGCCAGTACCCGATTTCGCTCGTCTCGCGCATGGGAGGCTGGAACAATGACAACGTCACCGAGGAAGGCTATATCCAGCCGATCGCTCAGCTTGACGACGGAATGTTCAGATGGGTGAAGGTGGCTGACACTGATCCCTTTGACTTTGCCGGTGGCGGCGGGGCCATTGGTCTGAAGATCATGCAACCGCGACTTTCCAAGCGCACCTATTCCATTCATTCGGCAATTCGCCTCGACAATGGGGCCAACTTTCTGATTCGGGACTGTGAGTTCTACTATCTCCAGGGACGAGTTTTCTACGCAGGTGAATGGGGGAACAACACTTTCATTCAGCGCATTGACGTATCCGAGTGCGGCGCATCCGGCAAGCCGATGATCGACTTGCAGACTCCCGTCAATCAGGGTTATTTCCACATCGCTGATTCGGAACTAGAAATCAACTACGGCGCCTCCTATATCCGAGTGCCGGTCGGCGGGGTTTACTTACAGAACGTCGGCTTCGAGGCCGACCCCTCCGTCACGGCTGATCAAACTTTTGTAGATGCGACGAACGGCCCGCTCTTCGCACAAGG
This sequence comes from Pirellulales bacterium, assembly GCA_040901795.1. Lineage (GTDB taxonomy): Bacteria > Planctomycetota > Planctomycetia > Pirellulales > JALHPA01 > JBBDYH01. The sequence goes on along the minus strand of JBBDYH010000022.1, from coordinate 13,690 downwards.
GTGCTCGTTCCGTCGCAATCAAGCAACGCACGTGGTTATCGGCCAACTCACCGGATCTGCCGGAACACGGTCAATGATTCTCAATAGCTCGTTTCACGCCGCAACCGGCAAAACGACAAAATCGCTGCATGTCTTGCCCAGCGCCGCCAATAGCCAGTTCGCGAACTTAACGTTCATCGGCACGTCGACGCAACAAGCGCAGCAGATCCACATCGAGGCGTCGTCGTGCAAGCTCAGCGACGTCTACCTTCAGGAAGGGGGCAACGTTGACCTTGCCGGGCTGAATTGCCAGGCGACGAACGTGCATTGCTTTGCGCTGCAGACGACAGAAAGCGCCTGCATCAAAGGGGTCGGTGGTTGTTCGATCGTCAATTGCCAGGTGGACGGCAATTCGAACGCCACACCCACTCACGGCATCAGCGTGAGCGGCACAACGCCCAAGGTCATTGGCTGCGAAGTTCGCAATTTGGCCGCCAACAAGGACGGGATCATAACCACGAGCAACAACGCCGTCATTGCCGACAATTTCGTCTACGGCTTGTCCGGTACTGGCAGGCCGTATGTCTGGGCCAGCGGCGCTCTGGCCAGGAACAACGGCGGTTACGCAGTGACGATAAGCGCCGTAGCAGGAGCTGCTACGCTGCACGCTGAGGCAGGGATTATCGAGAGTGACCCGATAACAACCCCTGCCGGGGGCACTTACACGCTTGTCCTGACGAACGCGCTCATTGGCACTAGCAGTCGAATTCTAGCGACCGTCCAGCGCGGCACGGAGAGTCAGTCGCTCAGCTACCAGGTCCAAGAGGTGTTCCCGGCATTAAACACCTGCTGGATCATCGTGAAGAACACAGGAGGCGTGCCCTTCAGCAACGGCAATCCGCCGCCAAACAACGCCGCCACGATCAAGATTCACTTTTTGGTCCAGAACTGAAATCGAGCGCACGAGTTTGCTAAACAGATCCACATCGCTGAGGAAGCGCTTATGTCTAGAAAGTTCACACATAGCAACATCTACGCGCAGTTGCTAGCACGCGCTGATGCGTACTCCTTGCTCTTGGTCACGCTAAGTTGGCTATCGGTCACTTCAGTGGCGAATGCCCAAGCCACATTTACACCGCTTGGGGTGTTTGGCGGCTCTGGAAGTATGGCGACAGATGTGTCGGCGGACGGTTCTGTCGTCGTCGGTACTGTTTCAGGTTCTGCTACTCAGACGCCGAAAGTATTTCGTTGGAGCACTTCGAATAGTATGCTTCGCGATGCTATTATTCGGGACGGGGCTGCCGTATCGGCCGATGGCTCCGTTGTTGTCGGCAGCTATCTTAGGCAAGACTTCGGCATTGAAGCGTTTCGCTGGAGTTCTTCTGGGGCCTTCGAGGGATTGGGGGATTTCCCAGGTGGGCCAGCTTTACTTGATAGCGCGGCTTTTGATGCCTCTGCGGACGCGAGTGTGGTCGTCGGCCGCGGCACTACGGCGAACGGTCAAGAGGCCTTCCGTTGGACAGCCGCGACAGGAATGGTAGGAATTGGAGCGCTGGATGGAGGAGAGTCCAGTGCATCCAGCGTGTCGGCCGATGGCAGCGTTGTTGTGGGAGGCACTATTGCCTCGCCGCCTTCGGGCTCGCAAGGATTTCGGTGGACCGCGACAGGGGGAATGGTGGGACTGCCCCGGCCTCCGGGAGCTGTCACATCCGGGGCGAGAAAAGTGTCAGCCGACGGCACTGTAGTGGTCGGCTTTAATCAGTTCAGCCTGAACGATACTGAAGCGTTCCGCTGGACCGAGCTGGATGGAATGGTCGGCTTGGGAGACCTCCCGGGAGGTCGCCGCATTAGTGAGGCCTATGATGTTTCCGCCGACGGCTCGGTAATTGTCGGAATGAGCGAAAACCAGGACGGACGCAGAGCCTTCTATTGGACTCCCCAAACCGGCATGTTGAACTTGGAGGACCTGCTGGTCTCGTTCGGCGCCACAAACCTTGACGGTTGGCTGCTGGTCGAAGCGCGCGGAGTCTCTTCAGATGGTTTCACGCTGGCCGGAAGAGGAGTCCACAATGGGCGCGAGGAGGCCTGGGTGGCGACGATCCCCGAACCATCGACAATCGTGCTAGCAGGGTTGGCTCTACTGATGCTTTGGGCGCTTTATCTTAAGCGCGCCCGAAGGGCGAGACGCTACTCAACATTATAGTAAAACGTCTCGTACCGATCCTTGTCCTTGCCGGCGTCTTCCCAACTGTAGCCATAGCTGCCATGATGCCAGAGGCGGATCGTGGTGTCGGCCATGATCTTGTACCCGCACTGCCGAGCTCGCTCGCAGAACGCAAAATCCTCGGGCAGATACCAGTGGCCGCCGCCATCGGGGATCACGATCGGTTGAAAGAACGGGATCGTCAGGCGGCCGAACCGCTGGTTGCAAACCGGCAGCCCGAGCCTCTCTTGCATCTCGATATAGACCTGCCGCCGTACCAGGAGAAACCCCGTCCCGGCATAGCGCAGCTCCACCAGCCCGCCGCCGACGCCGAAGACTAACCGCCTCGTCCCCGGCAAGGCATGGCAGGCCAGCGCCCGCCGCCCCTTGCGAGCATAGATTCCGCAAACGAGCGGAAGCTGTGCGGCGCACAACTGGTCCACTGCCGCAGGATCGAAGGAGATATCGGCGTCGATCCACATCGTTTCTTCAAACCCGTCGGCCAACGCGTCGGTGGCCATGTCATTCCGCGCCTGATCGATTGCGGCGTAGCCATACACACGGCGCACCGTGTAACCGCGGCGTGCCAGCTCCGCTAGCCCCGCCTCCACCCGTTCCCGAGCGCCGCTCGGGAACGAACATCGTCCGCGATTTGGGAATCCCCATTAACGCTTTGCCAAAGCTTGAGAGCGATGGATGCTATCATGCGGCGCAGCACGCGCGATCTGGACGTTGTTCCACAGTCCCGATTCATTCCGCACTTCACTTGCCCCACTTTTTTTGTTGCTTTCGTCATCGCGCGGATGTAGAGTAGCGCTTATACGGGGGTAAGGCCAACTACGATCCACGGGACGTTGAGCCTGTTTCCAATTCACCCGACGGAACTATCTGCCGCTCGTTGCGCCGCGCTACGGTTGCGGCCGTTCCGCTCCCGGTTTGAATCGCTCTCTGGCCAGACGCCCCTGCAACGGAGGGTATCGACATGGCGATCAACATTGGCGATTCCGTGGGGGGGGGACGGTAGGTTCTGTCTTGTTCGTCGGCGCAGGCACCGTCCTGGCCCAAAACAACTTCGGTTTCTTCTACGATGCGGCCACAAACACGCTTAAGAGCAGAGACCAGGCCAACTCCGACAGTGGGAGCTTCGCGATTGGCACGGGCGACGTTGCGGGCAGCAGCACGGGCGGCAGCGGAACGCTGACGATCGAGACCGGCGATGGCAGCCCGAACACCAGCGGGACCGACGCAGCCGGTAATTCGGGCGCAGTGACGATCAACACAGGCGCCGGCGGCGACTCGGACAGTGGCTCGGCGGCCGGCAACTCCGGCAATTTGAATCTGAAAACCGGCAGCGGCGGCGGCAATGCGTTTTCAGGCGCCACCGGCGGCAACGCCGGCCACATCATCCTGCAACCGGGCAGCGGCGGCAGCGGCACAACGCAAGGCGTCGGCGGCAGCACGATCGTCCGCGCCTCCAACAGCGGCGATATCCTTTCGGTTCAGAACAGCGCGGGCACGACCACGCACGCGGCTGTATCGAATAGCGGGAACGTGCGCATTGGCACAGCTTCTTCGTCGGCTCTTCTGCAGCTTGGCGCGGGCACGACGACGGTTCCGCCGCTAAAGTTGACCGCCGGCGCGCTGCTGAGCTCGCCGGCAGCCGGCGCGGTCGAGTTCGATGGGACTGACCTGTTCATCACGCTGTCCAACGCAAGGCGGCGGTTTTTGACCAGCCAGGTCGCCAACGTCCTCGATTTCGGCGCGGTTGGGAACGGCTCAGCCGACGACAGCGCGGCATTTCAGTCGGCGGTCGACTCGCTTGTGGAAACCGGGGGCGTTGTGTGCGTGCCGCCCAATAGGAAGTACGTAGTCGGCAACGTGAACGTAAACGCCAAGTATCCGGTGTGGATCGTCAGTGAGATGTACGGCCACTTTGTCGGAGGCACATCGGGAAGCAACCAAAACGAGAAGGCCAGCATCGTTCCAAAGCCCGGCACTGGCACGACTCATATCTTCAAGTGGGAGCGGCATAGCGCGCTCACGTCGGCTGGGTTTGGAGCGGGCGGCGGCATTAGAGGGCTGTGCTTGAACGACATCGTGCATGGCGGCACGCCCTTTCGCCAGACCGCCATCGGGACTGCCGCGGTGTGGGTTACAGACGCCGCTGAGTTCACGATTCGCGAGTGTCTGTTTATGTGGCTCAACGGTAGCGCGCTCAAGTTGGAAATAGGGAACTTTTTCCAAGCCGAAAACTGCAATTTCGACGAATGCGGAGCCAGCGGCAAGCCGGTGATCGAGGTCGGCGGTGTAATCTCGAACGCAAATCTGTTCTCGCGGCGCTTGTTCATCCAGGCCGCGTATTCTGGGCAGATCAAAATGCTCGGTGGAGCTCTTTACCACACCGATTCCTATCATGAAAACGGCGCTGGTCTTGGTGGAGAAACGCAGCCAATCATCGACGGCACGGCCGGCCGCGTGCACGTGTCCGACTGCTTCTTCTGGGGCCACCAGGCTGAAAGCATCATTATCGGCGTCACGGAGAGCGAGGTCGCGGATTGCATGTTCCATAACCATCCGGGCACAAAACACACCATCGATATTAAGAGCGGCGGCTATTCCTCGCGCTTCAGCAACTTGCGGAGTTGGCGCACCGGCGCTGGTAGAAACATCAATGTGTCAAGCGCGCACTGGTGCACGTTTAACGACATTCACTGTATCGGCGGCGGGGGGATTTTCAGCGACGGCCTCGATACCGTAGTTATGGGTGTTTTCATGTACGCTCCCGGTCCTGGCGAAAACCAGTACGCCATCCATCTGACCGGCGCCGGCAGTGTGTTGGTGGGCGGTAACATCGCCGGCCGAAGTGCATCGACGTGTCACGGCGTTGCAGTCAACGGCACAGTGACAGGCATGATTGTCCAAGACCTGGTGGGCACAGCTTCTAATGGAATCACCGGACTTTCCAGCGCAAGTTGTTTTTCCGGAAACCGGGTCAGCGGCGTGACCGGTGCCGCCTACGTATACGTCAATGGCCAGAAAGCTACCGGCAACCTAGGCGGGAATGGGACTGTCATAGCCTCCGCCGGCGCCGCTACGCTGCATCGCGAGAGCGGCATTGTCACCAGTGAGTCGCTGACCACCGGGGCCGGCTTGGACTACACGCTGACGCTGACCAATCAACTGATCAGCGCTAGCTCGAACGTGGTGGTCAGCGTGTTCAACACGACCGGTGCCGGCGGAAACACCGGCGGCGAACCTCATTTGTGGGAAGTAAACCCTGCGGCCGGCTCGGTCACGATCAAAGTTCGCAATGCTGGCAGTACCGCATTCAACGGGACGATCAAGATCGCTTTTCAGGTGATCGGAAATCCGTGACATGGCGGGCAGCAACGGTGGAACGATCAAGGCCGAATTCCAAGTGATTCACTTGAAACGGCTGACGTGTGAACGGGACGAACTCAAGTGCCCCACACCAGAAGGATGCCCAATGATTTACAATATCTGGAGCACGCTACAGCGATCTCGTATTTTTGCCTTCCAACGCGCCACCGTGAGCTTGTTTATCGCCTGCGCGGTTGGACTTGTCTTCTTATCAAGGCACACGGCGGCGCACGCGCAAGCGACGTTCAGGCCGCTTGGACTCTTCGGAGGGGTCCGGAGCGCTGCGTTTGACGTCTCAGCGGACGGCTCGGTCATCGTCGGCACGTCGATCGCTTTGCCAGGTGCGACTCTTTCAGTTTTTCGTATGACGCCACAAGGGACCACCGTACGATCGACGGGACTCACCCTCTCCGAGTTCTTAAGGGAACCATCCGTGTCGGCCGACGGCGCCACGGTTGTAGGCACTTTCTTATCCCCCCGGGGTGAAGAAGCGTTCCGTTGGGTCGGTGACGCGCCGTTTGAAGGACTGGGCGACCTACCCGGCGGCGCTTTCGAGAGCAACGCCTTTGGCGTGTCGGCCGACGGCAGCGTGGTTGTCGGAACGAGCCAGTCTAACTCGCGACGTACTGCTTTTCGCTGGACCGCTGCGGCTGGAATGCGCGATCTGGGCGGCGACGAGATGAGCGCGCACGCTGTGTCCGCGGACGGATCCGTTGTTGTTGGCTCTCTGTGGGTTGGAGATGCGCGAGGCCCTGCCTTTCGCTGGACGCCGCAAACGGGGTCGATGCCATTGCCGCCGATACCGCGTCCAGGATTTTTGAGTGCAGGAGCAGAAGCAGTCACAGCGGACGGCTCGGTCGTCGTCGGAGATAACTTTTTTCGCGAAGGGATGACTCTTTTTCGTACCGAAGCATTCCGGTGGACCGAGCAGGAGGGCACGATCGGCTTGGACTCACGAGGCTGGCGCGACACGATGGCGCTCGACGTTTCGGGAGACGGCGCCGTGGTCGTCGGCACCGGAGGCGATCCGGCCACTACCGCCAGTGGAGCATTCTACTGGACCGCTGAAACAGGAATGCACGCCTTGCGCGACGTCCTGATTTTCGGCGGAGCGACGGGCCTGGACGATTGGCGTCTCTTTTCCGCCGAAGGGATTTCAGAAGATGGCTTAACAATCGTCGGCACGGGTTTCGGCCCGAATGGGCAACAAGCCTGGGTGGCGACGATACCCGAGCCGTCAACGATCGTGCTGGCCGTAGTTGCTGTGCTCGGATTTCTCGGCTTTTATTTCCGCAGCGGTCGAACTGAGTGGAGGTGCAAAACCACGACGAGCAATGGCGCTTCGGTGCCGTCGCGGCGCTCGTTTCTGCGCAACGGTCTGGTCACCCTGGCGGCTGTGGCGTTAGCGATTTTGGTCCCGCGCGGAGAATCGCGCGCTGCGCAATCGTCGCCGTCGTTACGAAGCAAACGGCGGCTCAGTCGTAACGCTATGCACGTCGCCGACGTACGCCGCTTTGGCGCCATAGGCGATGGCAAGACCGACGATTCCGCGGTCTTCCAGGCAGCTGTGGACTCGTTAGCAAACACTCGCGGTGTAGTCCGGCTGCCGTCCGGCAGGACGTACGCCGTCGGAGATCCATGAACCCACGAAGAACGTAAAGCACATGAAGCTCACTTCGTGCTCTTCGCGTCCTTCGTGGTGAGATCGCCGGTCACACAGGCTCCACTGTGGTTCTCAGGAACCGGACGCTAGCGCGTGCCGGCTGATTTTGGCATCCTATTCGACGTCGTAATAAAACGTGTCGTAGCGCGTACGGTCGATGCCGGCGTCTTCCCAACTGTAGCCATAGCTGCCGTGGTGCCGGAGACGGATCGTGGCATCCGCCATGATCTTGTACCCGCACTGGCGAGCCCGCTCGCAAAACGCAAAATCCTCGGGCAAGTACCAATGGGGATGGGGGGATACGAGGGGAGATAAGGGGATATTCTCACCTCCTTCGTCCGAGACCTCCTCCCGGTCCTCAATCACCATTGGCTGAAAAAACGGAATCGTCGCTCGTCCGAAACGCTGATTGCAAACCGGCAGCCCAAGACGTTCTTGCAGATCCACGTACACTTGCCGCCGCACCAAGAGAAAACCGGTGCCCGCATAGCGCAGCTCCAACAGCCCGCCGCCGACGCCGAAGACTAACCGCTTCGTCCCCGGCAACGCATGGCAGGCCAGCGCCCGCCGCCCCTTGCGAGCATAGATTCCGCAAACGATCGGGAGCTGAGCGGCTCGCAACTGGTCCACTGCCGCAGGATCGAAGGAGATGTCGGCGTCGATCCACATCGTTTCTTCAAACCCGTCGGCCAACGCGTCGGTGGCCATATCGTTGCGCGCCTGATCGATTGCGGCGTAGCCATACACACGGCGCACCGTGTAACCGCCGCGTGCCAGCTCCGCTAGCGCCGCCTCGCAGGCCGGCTCGATGTGCGCCGCCACGGGGACCAGAACCAGGCATTTCGACGAATCGCCGGACAACTTGTTCTCGTTTTCTACCATAGCGATCGTTCGCCTTTCGCGCTGCGTGGAGGTCCGAAGCGGCGGATGAATCGCCGCAGTCCAATTATTCACCCCATTCTAAAACCCGCATAACCGGCACATCTTGAATTTGACCGGCCAAACCTTGAAGTCCCTCAGAGCTTGGTTTACCGTGAAAGTCTAAGGGACGAACACAGTCGCCCCCGGTACCGGAACTGGATTCTTCGGCAAACGTTGCCCAGGCGTTGGCTTCGCCGGCTCACTTCATCTATCGGGCCACGGCTCGGCACAGCCCTTCGACGTGGCGTTCGGTCCCGGCCGGCATTGTTCGTGGCATTCGGTTTGTCAGCCCAGGAATAAGCACCTCATGAAGTCCACCTTATCCGCGTTACAGGCATTGTTTACTCGCAGGGCCATTCTCCCCCGCCGCCGCGGCCGAGAATCTTTTCGCTCGCGATTGCTCTCGGCCGAGCGACTCGAGACACGCGCGATGCTCGCCGCCGACGCTCTTTCGTCCTGGCAGAATCCGAATCTGCCGACCGACGTCAACGCCGATGGCTACGTAACCGCGATCGACGCCCTGCGCCTCATCAACGAGTTGAACATTGGCGGACCGCGCCAGCTCACCGGATCTCCCGCGCCCGCCATCACCCGTTTCAGCTTCATGGCGGCCGGCGAGCAGCAGCCTGCGTTCCTCGATGTAACGGGCGACGGCGTCTTAAACTCTTCCGATGCACTAGCCGTCATTAACAAGCTCAATGCCGCTCAGGGTGAGCAGATACGCATTCGCATCGAGGTGACCGATCTGAACGGCAACCCTGTCGAAAATCTGTTGCCGGGTCAGGAATTTCAACTGCGGGGCTATGTCAAGGATCTCCGCGAGCCACAGAACGACCCCTCGCGGGGAGTCTTCTCCGCCTACGTCGATGTGACCTTCAACGCGTCTCAGGTAATGGCGGATCTCGACGGCCGCTCAATTACCTATGGCGATCCGCTGGATGCAGTGAACCTGTTTCCCGGTGGCCATCGGAATGCGGGCTCGATCACCGCGACCGCGGGCAAGCTGGAAGACATCGGCGCATTTTCCAATACGCAGCCCTACGGTTCGCAGGAAGAGATCATCTTCGTGGCGCCGATGCAGGTCGCCGGCGACGCCGCAAGGGGTCCGGTCAGCTTCGGCGTCGAAGACGACATGACGATCTTGTTCGACACCACAGTCTTCGGCAGCAACGCGGCTGTGCCGGCCGACGAGATCATCTTCGTGGGCGACCAGGTCATGATTGGATTTCCGCCGACGGCCGTCGCCGACACGGCTTCGGTCCTCGAGGACGTTAGCACCGTCATCGACGTATTGGCCAACGACACGGTTGCACCCGAAGGCATGGAACCGCTCACCGTGGTCGCGGTCACCCAGGGCGCGCATGGCACAGTCAGCATCGCGCTCGATGGCCAAACCGTGCAGTACACACCTGCGGCGAATTTCGTCGGCCAAGACACGTTTACTTACACCGTCGCCGACGACGACGGCAACCCCGCGACCGGAACAGTAACGGTGACGGTCACCGCCGTGAACGATCCGCCCACCGCCAATCCCGACACGTTTACCGTCGATGCAGATGAGACGACGGTGCTCGACGTGCTGCTGAACGATTCCATCGCGCCCGACGACACCGGGATGCTGCGCGTCACCGCCGTCAGTACACCGAGTGGAGGCGGCACAGTCAGCATTCCCACCGACGGTCAGCGGATTCACTACACCCCCGCGGCCGGATTTACCGGCGCCGAGACATTCTCCTACGTAGTTTCCGATGGCAGCGGTCTGGTGAGCATGGCGATCGTCACCGTCAACGTCCGCAACAACAATCCGATTGCCCAGACCGATTTCGCAACCTTTGTTGAGGACAGCCAGGAGAACGTGACCAATGTGTTGGCCAACGACCAATTGGCGCCCGGAGTCCAAGGCGTGCTCCTGATCGTGGGCGCCGATCCGGGCAGCCACGGTGGCGTCGTGAGCATCGGCCCGAACGACGACACCCTCATCTATTCGCCGGCCGCGAACTTTGCCGGAACCGAGCTGATTAGCTACCGGATCGTCGACGGACAAGGTGGAGAAGCGACCGGAATGGTGGTCGTGACCGTCACGAATTTGAACGATCCGCCAACGGCCAACGATGACGCTCTCACAGTGAACGAAGACACATCGGCGAATACGTTGAATGTCCTGGCCAACGACATGACGGCCCCCGACACCGGCGAGATGCTGACGATTACGGCCGTGAGCGCGACCAGCAACGGCGGTGTGATCATGATTGCAACTTCAGGCAGGTCGCTTGTCTACACGCCCGCACCGGCCTTCTTCGGACAAGAGGCCTTCACCTATACCGTCAGCGATGGCCACGGCGGCGCTGACACGGCTACCGTCACCGTCACCGTCAGCGATGTGACCGAGACTCCGACGGCCAACGACGACACTGCGACCGTGACTGAGGACAGCAGCGACAACATGATTGACGTGTTGGCCAACGACACCGATCCCGACGCCGGTGACACGTTGATGGTTTCGGCGGTCGCTCAAGGTTCGCGCGGCGGGGACATCGAGATCGCCGCAGACGGGCTGAGCCTGAAGTACACGCCAGCGGCCAACATCTCCGGTGAAGAAACCTTCACTTATACGGTCAGCGATGGGAAAGGTGGAACCGACACTGCTACGGTCGCCGTGCGAATCACGGCCGTAAATGATCCGCCGACCGCAGCGCCAGACACCTTCCCAGTGGCCGAAGGCTCGACAGACAACAAGCTGGACGTGTTGGCGAACGACTCTTTTGCGCCGGACGAAGGTGAATCGCTCGAGATCACCGAACTGGGCGCGCCGTCCGCCGGCGGGACCATTGAGATCGCCGCGGACAAGTTAAGACTGATTTACACACCCGCCGACGACTTTGTCGGCAATGAGACGTTCACTTACACAATCGACGACGGCACAGGCATAACCGCCACTGCGATGGTCACAGTTCAGGTCGGTGACGTAAACGATCCGCCGACGGCCAGCGACGACGAGTTCGACATCGACGAAGACGACGAGCCGACACCGCTGACCGTTCTGGCCAACGACAGCGCGGCGCCTGACACGGGCGAAACGTTGACCATCACCGCGGTCGGCGAAACAAGCGCCGACGGCACGGTGACGATCGCCGAAAATAAACTGAGCTTGATCTACACGCCCGCCGCGAATTTCTCCGGCGTCGATACCTTCACCTATACGATCAGCGATGGTAATGGCGGGACCGACACGGCGACGGTGACCGTGAACATTGCGGCGGTCAACGACGTACCTCCGACCGCCCCGGATGCCAAGACCGTGGCCGAAGATAGCGCTACCACTTCGATCGACGTGTTAGCCAATGACCTGGCGCTTCCCAACCCCGATGGCGCCGAGACGTTCACGATCACCGCGGTCCTTGGCGCCACCAACGGCGGGACGATCGCCATTGCGCCCGACGGCCTGAGCGTAACCTACACTCCCGCGGCGAACTTCTCCGGTATCGAGACGTTCACCTACACAGTCAGCGACGGCAACCAGGGGAGTGCGATCGGCGCCGTCACGGTCACCGTGACCCCGGTCGACGACCTCCCAACGCCGGTGGACGACGCGCGCGAAGTCGACCGCGACACGTCGAACAACCCGCTCAACGTGCTGGCCAACGACACCGATCCCGACGCCGGCGATACACGGACGATCACCGCCGTCGGCCAGGGGAGCAACGGCGGAACGGTCACGATCGCAACCGGTGGCGGCGGCCTTCTTTACACGCCGGCGGCCGGGTTCGTGGGAACTGACATATTTACCTACACCGTAAGCGATAGCGACGGAGGCACGGCCACCGCTACGGTAACGGTCACCGTCCGAGATTTTCAGACCGGCAGCCTGTCGGGATTCGTTTATGTTGATTCGAACGGCAATGGCGGAAAGGACGCTGCGGAACAACCACTGCCAAATGTCTCAATTCACCTCTGGGGTACCGACTTCTTAAAACGGCCGGTGAACCTCATCACCACGACCGATGCCAACGGCGCCTACCGGTTTGTCGGCCTGGTGGCTGGCAGCTACGTGATCGAGCAGACGCAGCCCGCGCAGTTCGTCGATGGCCTTGAGTCGCTCGGCACCACGGGTGGCACGGCCGGTCGCGATCAGTTCTTCCTCGCACTGGACGCTGGCGAGAACGGCGCCAACTACAACTTCGCTGAGCGAGGCCTGCGGTCCGCCATCGGCCGTCCTAGCTTCTTCCGGCCGTAAGCGTTGGAGTTCAAGCTTTAGCTTGTCCGCCATTTGCATTAAAATAGGCAAAATGGGATGAACGGCGGACCCTGTTTTCTCCCGTCTCAATTCTTCTGCGCCATCGCCCGTAAGCAAAGATCTGACCCGAATAATTCTGATAGCGAATTGTCCGGGCGGGGGTGTTGACGGCCGGATGATTTCTGGTAGATTGACAGACCCTCCAGTGAACGCGGCGAACCGAATGGTTTGGACTCGCGTACTGAAGAACCGATGCGAATCAGCTCTTGGTTGATTCGCAAAATTTTTCTCTTCGTCGGCGAACCATCTGGTTGTGGCCGGCGTAGGAAGTAGCTGCGAACGAAACATTCGCATTCGATCTTTGACAATTTGGTAGTTCGATCTCTTTTAGTATCAGCCAGCACAAGACTGTGACCGGCGAGCTGAGAGAGCGCATCGCAACGCGGTCACTTCGGGGATCGGCGAGCGGGGCGGCGTAAGCCCCCCGATCACGTCGCGACAAATGCGTTTTTTCCGGCTCGCTAGTATACAATTCCAGCTCAGACCTGGACAACTTTTTGGCTAACAACCCGGGCGGTGGGATGACCACCGGCTCGGTAAAGCAAAAAAACTGAAGGGTTTGATTCTGGCTCAGAATGAACGTTGGCGGCGTGGATTAGGCATGCAAGTCGAGCGTGTACCCCGCAAGGGGGAAAGCGGCGAAAGGGACAGTAATACGTAGATACCAACCTTGGGGTCGGGGATAGCCGCGGGAAACTGCGGGTAATACCCGATAACATCTCCGGATCAAAGGTGTGATTCCGCCCTTAGACGGGTCTGCGTCCTATTAGCTAGTTGGTGTGGTAATGGCTCACCAAGGCGATGATGGGTAGCGGGTGTGAGAGCACGACCCGCGTCATTGGGACTGAGACACTGCCCAGACACCTACGGGTGGCTGCAGTCGAGGATCTTCGGCAATGGGCGCAAGCCTGACCGAGCGACGCCGCGTGTGGGATGAAGGCCTTCGGGTTGTAAACCACTGTCAGTGGGGAGGAAATTTGTGGGGGTTCTCCCCCATGATTGACCTATCCGCAGAGGAAGGGTGGGCTAAGCTCGTGCCAGCAGCCGCGGTAAGACGAGCCACCCAAACGTTATTCGGAATTACTGGGCTTAAAGGGTGCGTAGGCGGTGCAGCAAGTCGGGAGTGAAATACCTCAGCTTAACTGAGGAACTGCTTTCGATACTGCTGTGCTTGAGTGAGACAGAGGTAAGCGGAACTTAGGGTGGAGCGGTGAAATGCGTTGATATCCTAAGGAACACCGGTGGCGAA
>JBBDYH010000021.1:41268-44461 GCA_040901795.1 Pirellulales bacterium | reverse complement strand
TCCCGGCGATGTCGAACGCCTCGGTGTATTCCGGATGATACCCGTCGCAGGCGCCTGGCTTGAGCCGCTTGCGCTGCTTCTCGGAAAGCGCGCTGCCAAACTCCAGGCTGGTTTCCGATACCCAATGCGGTTCGGGCTGCGTGCGGTAATACTCGATCATGTCGGCGAGCTTCATCGAATGCGGATAGACTCGCTTCAGCCACTGCGTGTCGCGCGTAGTCCGCCAATGCTCGCCGATCGCCCACAGGATCTGACCGGGATTGTCGGCCTCGGGTTGAACGCGACCGTTGAAGGGATGCGTGAGGAAGTAGTCGATGCACCTTTCGGCGAGGTCCTTGTTCCCCGACTTCTGCAGGATGTTAGCGACGTAGACACCGTCGCGATTGAAGACGTTGTAATTGGTCACCGCGACGTCGGGCGCGCCTTCGTTCATCGCCATCGCGACGTGGCCGATGATTGCCCCGAAGGCCTCGCCCCAGCGCTCATCGGGCACGCCAATCATCGCGCGGCCGACAATCGCCTGCCAATCCTCTTCCGCTTGTGCGAATAAATCCGCGCTCTTCAGTCGCCGGTAATATTCAATTCCCGGGTCGGGTTGAAGCTGGCCGCCGGTCTTTGGGTTCACCGGCGCTTCGTCCAGTTGCGCCCAGGGGCTTTTGCCGTCCCATTGATGGGCAGCGGCACGGCGGCCGGGAAGCACAGGACAGATAAAGCCCAACTCGTACGCGCCTTCGCTCGGCAGCCGCAGATCGTAGCGCATCAGGGCCGAGCACGAACCGCCCGACGAGCCGACGCCGAAGTCGCTGGGGATTCGGCCGCGCAAGGCATAATCGGCGACATCGTCCTCGACGCTCACGCCGATGGCCGTCGGCGCCCGCTCCGCCCACAACGCCAACCGGCCGTCGACTAAGAACGCGTCGCGCTTGTCGTTCAGCGCGATTTTGGTGACCGCCCCGCCGGCCGCGCCCAAAGGACGCAGCGCGACGTAGAGCTGAAGCTCGCGCGGCGACTTGGCGGCGCTTTTAATCTCGACGTACGCCGCCGCCACTTGCAACCGCTCGTTTTGCCACTTCTGCTCGACCTGACAGACCGAGCTGGTTAACGCGAAGTCGCCACTTCCCCAGCGCGTCCAAGGGATCAAGGCTCCGTTGTCCCCCAACCCGCGCTCGTGCGCCGCTCCCGGCGCTGTGGGTGAGATGAACTGGCCCGAGGACGGATCGTAGAGCCAAAAGTAAATGCCGTAGGTTCCAAAGCCGGGGGAAAAGTTGCCTTCGGCCTCGACGAACGTCTTCAGCGAGTCGAGCGTGTTCGGAATGCCAATCGGGATGTGAATCTTGCCGCGCGGATCGAGCGGACCGGCAGCCGTAGACAGCGATGGAAGAACTATGAGGGCCGAGAGGCCAAAGAAAACGGCGAAGCACAGGCGGCGCATTCCGTTGCTCCTATGATGGCGACGCTAATGATTTTGGGCGCGGACTATTGTGGCGAAATTGCGATTCTACGTAAGCTCAATCTTGCGCGAATCCGCCATGCTAGCACGATGGCCACCCCCCCGCTAACTAAGAACCGCTAACACAACGGGCACCCAATAACCCGAAGCGTGAGCGAGGAGCGGGCAGGTTCGCCCTCGCTTACGCGTCGGGTTAATATTGTTAGCGGTTTAAATCCTGGCCGCGCGGCTGCTGGCGCCAAAGCGATGCGTAAAGAAGGCCCGCAGCTCGCCATCGAACTGCTGATCGACCCGGTTGCCAATCGGCAGGGTGTAGCCCAGGACCAGGCTGTTGTCCTGGGCCAGCTCAAAGTAGCAACCCATCGTCAGGTTCAGATTGCTGATCTGGCTCAGATTGCCGCCGATCACAAAGCCTTCGGAGGCCAGGAACTCGCTCGTTTCCAGAGAGGTGTTGTAATGCAGCTCGACCGTGGGGGCAAAACCGGTCAGTCCGGCCTCCTCGCTGCGATAGAGCCAGTAGCCGACGTTGAAGTCGGCATACAGGAACGTCGTGTCGTGCAGCCGACCGATCGGGGTCAGCCCCTGCATTCGCGGATTCACGGCAACCGGATTGCCATTGGCGTCCACGTCGAATTGCAGGAAGGCCTGCGTGAAGAACCTGTCATTCGGCGTATATAAGGCGCCGACGAAAGGCATCAAGTGGACCGCTTCGTTCTCGATTGAGACGATTCTCGTACCGTTGATCAGCGACACGTTCAATGACGGCGCTGTGGGTACCGCGACTTGCAGACCGGTCGAAAAGGCAAACACTTCGTTCTGGTACAACAACCCTTTGAAGATCGTGGAGATGTTGCCGAACACCACATCGTCGTCCGCGGCGATGCCACCGTCGGTCAACACAAGATCCGGATTGATGGTGGCGGCAAACGGAAACCGCATCTCCACCGACGCGAGCGCATTCCAAAAGGTCTTCTCAACCCCCGGAGAAAACCGGTGCACGTCCTGGCCGCTGGGGAGCAACGGCGTGTCGTCGAACATGCTGTAGTTGAAGTACACGCGATCGCGCGGCAGCGGACTGCAGTTCTCCGCCAGCTTGGAAGTGCCCAGCACACCGGCGCCGCTGCTGGCCGGATCGATGCAGACCACGCTTGGGTGTTGCGGTCCAAAAACGACGTCGGGGACGAACAAAAAATTTCCGTGAATGAAAAAGAAGTCGCTGCCGGATAGCGAGCGGCCGTTTTGTGGAGGCGAACTAGCCGTGTCGAGCACAGCTTCGGTCCCCAGCGGCGTGACCGTACCACTACCGCCGGCGATTTGGCCCGTCGGCAAAACAGTTCCAGCGGGATGCCCGGCGTTCAACGCGTTTTGGGCATCTTGATTGAACTCCGGTTGGTTCTGCAGCGGGATGTTGCCGCCATTGCGAAACGTCTGGTCGACCTGAGCTTGACTGCCCACCGTGGTAAACGTGCGCGAGGGAAATCCCGGCGACTCGTCAGCCGAGGTAATCGTCAATGGGTCGTTAGCGTTGCCGCTCATCGGAAAATCGAACGGAACAGAACTGGATCCCGCTTGGACCGATGTCGCGAATGGTGTCCCCGGACCAACCATGACCGGGATGATAAGGCACGATTGGCCGCCACCGAAGCGGTCTCCAATGACTGGCGGGGCGGCGGCCTGTGGACCCCGCGGTCCGCCTAAGCGCCGTAGCGACGAGCCGAGGGCAAGTGGCGAGGCCCGGCGGCC
>JBBDYH010000021.1:0-41258 GCA_040901795.1 Pirellulales bacterium | reverse complement strand
GAACGAGGGCCGGGCGCGAGGGCACACGATAGCGCCGAGGACGGCGCGCCGCAGCTGCCGGTTCGGCCAGCGCCACGCTCGTGGCCTTGCGGAACGCCGCTAGAATGCGCGCGACCGCCCGGCGGGACAGCACCAGTTCCTGACGGACCTGTCGGCAAAGGGGCAAGCTGCGGCTGCATTCGTGCCAGCCGGGCCACAATATCCTCGCCCGCATCATCGGATGCCGGACTTTCATCTTCTGCGAAGTAAGGGTCGCTCACATCCGCTGCCGCGGGGGGCGCCCCGGCAGCGATTCGCCGCGCGGCGAACCAGCACACGCCACAGATAAGCGCCAACCTGACGAACGCCCACAGCGCACTGCGATTGAACGGGTATCGGGCGACGGCGATCGCTTCGTAACGCAGAGTCTCGCTAGAGCTTGCGGTTTCCATAGTCCCCTCAAAGTGTCAGACTCCCGATGACAGCCGCATATGCGCATCTTTCCTTGTCTATCGGTTGGCGCGATTGTTCGGCTTAAACTCATTGTTTCGCTGGCGCTCGTGGGGCAGGCATTCTTGCCTGCCGCGATTGGCAGACAGGAATGTCTGCCCCACGTTAAGACAACGACTAGCCGTCGGCTTGTAGAAGCGCCTGAAAGCCCGCGTGCTCATGCAGCGGCTTCAGCGCGGGGTCGTCTTGCAGTTTGTTAGTGTCGAGGCCGGCTTTGACCGCCTCGGCCATTATCTCTACGGCCTGGTCAAGCCACGCCGATCGGTCCGTCTTTGGACCCTCAGAACCGTCTTTAGATGCCGCGGCCGTGGAAGCCAGCGCAACCGCGACCTCATATAGGGCCGCGGCGCTTCCGGAGGAAATCTTTCTCCAGTCCATCGCGAGTCTTGCCGCATCGCTCAGATTGCCCGCCTCGCGTTCCAAGTAAGAGCGGTTTCGATAATGGGATGCAAGATTGGTTTTGTAATCCAGCAACTGCGGCGAGTTGTCGAATGTTTTTCGCAAGTATTCGGTCGCCAGGCGCGAAGTCTTGAGCGACTCCTCCTTGGCCTCCATTTGCCATAATACGACGGCGAGCTCGTCCAAAGCCACGCCCAACAGGTTCTGGTAGTAGGGATCGTCGGAGACGTCCTTCAGCAGCCGTTCCCGCTGATCCCGAACGCGGCGATAGGTGGCCAGCGCGACATCGAGATCCTCGCGCCATTTGGCGCTGTCGGCCGATTCGACCATACCCCGTTGCGCGCGTTCGAACCGCAGCCGGCCGATCAAATAATCGATCTCCGTCTCGGCCAGCCGGTACTTGGGAACCGCCGGATGATCGCGGACCAGATCGGCTTGAATGCCGCGCGCCTTCTCCAGCGTGACGAGCGCGTCATCGACCTGCTCCAGGGCCCGTTGTTCGACGGCGACGTTCAGTAGCGCGTCGGCCAGGCCGAATACATTCTCGGGGGCCGGCGAAGCCTTTGCCAGTTTCTCGTAGATGCTGGCCTGCTGCTGGAACGACTGGACTGCTTCGGCGTGTTCTTCGCTCGCGCGTTGGACCAGCCCAATGTTCAAATGCGCCTCGGCAATCCCATCCTGTAAGCTCAAATCATCGCGGTTCTGCTCGGCCAACGTCTGATAAATCTTCAAGCCGGATTGGAGATGGGCGAGCGATTGAGCGAGGTTCTCACGTTCGAGCTGCGCGATGCCAAGTTGGAGTTCGGCGGCCGCCAAATCGTGCTGATAGCGCGTCACCGTCGCATCCTCCTCGGTGAGCCGCTCGAGAATCGACCGCGCCTGTTCAAACGCCTGCAACGCCTCAGCGAACTGGTGCAGCTTCTGCTGCAATTGACCAACGCTCGTATACGTGGCGGCGACGTCTGCGTGCAGGTAAAGCAGGAACGGGTTCCGCCTGGCGAGCTGCTCACCCAGCTCGCGCGCCTCGTCGTACGAATTCTGCGCCGCCTCGTAGTCTCCCAACTCGACATGGACTTCCCCAATGACGCGGCGCGTCATCGCCAGCTCGCGTTGGAAGTCCGTTTTCGCAGGCTCTAGTGCCGCCAGCTTCTCATAAGCGCCCGCTGCCCGGCCAAACTGATCCAACGCTTCCTTCAGCTTCCCATTGGCCCGCTGATACACGCCGAAGTTGTAATACCCCGACGCCAGGTCGCGGCCGAACTGAGTGTTCTTGGGGTGCTGCCGAGCCAGCTTCTCGCGAATCGTATTGGCTCGCTGGTAATGCGTCTCCGCTTTTGACGCGTCGCCAAGGCGCGCCAACGTGATCCCGATGTTGCCATAGCTGTTCCCCAGCTTGCGCCCGAGCTGGCCGTCTTCGGGCGATTCATCGACAAGCTGCGCGCGCAGCTTTCGCGCCGCCTCGAACTGAGCGAGCGCCTCCTGATCGTTCCCTATTTGCAGCTCGACGTCGCCAATCGCGTTGTACGTTTCGGCCAAATCGCTTCGCAACTCGGCAGATGCGGACCCGCCCGCCGCCAGCTCCTCCTGGATCAAGCGCGCTTGTTCCAGCGACTCGCGAGCCCGGGGCTTCGACCGCACTTGCCCTTCGATGCGGCCGATCCGGTAATACGTCTTGCCCAACTCGGCGCGCACGCTCGGGTCGTCTCCGCGCTGGTCGACGAAGCCCTCATAGTACGCGAGCGCCGACTTCAACAGGTCTTCTCGCAGCGGTTGCAGCGTCGGTACGTCCAGTAACCGGTTCTCACTGACATCTGTGAAATACTGATCCACCGTGGCCCGCGCCTGTAGAAAACTCTCCTCAGCCCGGTTCCGCGCCTGATACAGCAACGAGCTGAACACAACAGAGATTGCGGTGATCGCGAGGACTGCGGTGACACCCGCTTTGATCCAGGTGCGGTGCCGCCGCGCCCAGCGGGCTGCACGCTCCGCCAGCGTCTCGCGCCAGGCGCTCACCGGCTCGTTGGCCAACCAATGTTCCAAGTCGTCGGCCAGCGCCCGCGCCGACGTATATCGCCGGCCAACTTCAACCGCCATCGCCTTAAGACAAATCGCCTCCAGCGGCCGCGGAATGTCGGGCTTGATGCTCCGCGGCGGAGCAATGTCGCCTCTCTGCACGCGCCGCAACATGGCGCCGATATCGTGCGTCCCATCCGACATCGGCGCCCGCCCGGTCAAAAGGCAGTACAGTGTCGCCCCGAGGCTGTAGACATCGCTTTGCGGGCCGAGCATATCCAGCCGACCCGCCGCCTGCTCGGGACTCATGTATTGCGGCGTCCCCAGCGCCGAGCCCGCTAAAGTTGGCGAGGACCCGGTCCCGAGTGTAGGAGTGAACGATCCCTCGTCGGTGACGGTGGCGGGAGTAACGCTCACGCCAGTTTGCCCCATCGCTTTCGCCAGACCCCAGTCGACCACTAGCGTCTCACCGTATTTTCCGAGCATGACGTTGCCCGGTTTCAGGTCGCGGTGGACGACGCCACGGCTATGCGCGTATTCGATGGCGTTGCAAACGTCGATCATCCGTGCCAAGAGCTTCCGCATCTCGAGCGCACGATCGCCACTGTTTTGCGGCGGGTTTTTGTGGAACCGATCGATGGCGTCTTTCAAGCTGTCGCCCCGGATGAAGCGCATCGCATAGAACGGACGGCCGTCGTCGTACGTTCCCAATCCATAGACCGGCACAATCCCCGGATGCTCCAGGCTTCCGGTAATCTCCGCCTCCAACATGAACCGCGAGCGGCTGTCCGGATTGTCGGCGTGCTGGCTCTGCATGTGCTTCAGCGCCACCTCGCGCCGCAGCTCTTCATCTCTGGCCACGAAGACCTCGCCCAGGCCCCCCTTGGCGTGTGGGCGGAGAATCCGGAACCGCAGTCCGGCCGAGCTGGACGACCCGACGCTCGGGCCCTGAGTGGCGAACCTGTCGCGGCCGAATCGCGCTTTCGCCCCGAGCGCGGCGGCAACCGGGTCCGTGATCTGTGTGGCATAGATGTCGTGGTCCGAGGGCGCTTGCGGTTGCGCCAGATGCATCATGCTCATGGCAAGTTCCGAATCGCCGATCATGCTCAGCTCATCGTGAATTGGCTTGGGCGCGGCGATGGCGGCCAGGCTCCGTTCGACATCACCGCCATGCTGCTTGAGATGTTGAGCCACCAGCGCCTCGAGCAGTTTGTGCACCTCGGCGGACAATGCCCCCTGCTTGAGCAGGATCTGAGCGAGCGGCTGCTTCTTGTCCAACACCCAGGCGTTCATCGCCGCCACAAGCTGATCGCGCGTGACGAAGTCCATCTGCAGCGCGAGAATCCCAAACAACAGATTGCGATCGGCGTTCATGCAGGTTTGGACTCCCCGCCTTTGAAGTGCGGTCCCGGCGCGCGGGGATCGCCGTTTTGGATTTCAATGCATGTTCAAACGCGAACGAGCGCCATCGTAAGAAACGCCGCCCTAAATAGAAAGCGCGATCCGCGGCTGGTCCGACATTCAAGTAAACCGTCTCGTGTGGCTCGGTGTCGCATGGTGCTGGTGGTCTCTCTTTGGCGTGGTAGGATAAAGTTGCCAGATGGTCGGGAGAAGGAGGTCGCCGATGTCCAAACTTCAATACTTTTTGGTGTCAGCGCTGTTGCTAATTGCCAACCGTGTACAGGCGGTGGAACCGTCCTTTACGCCGCTGCCAGACCTGCCAGACGGCAGGGTAGTTATTGACGCGCTGTCGGCCAACGGCGAAGTCGCCGTAGGGCCAGGTTTTCGCTGGACGCGCGAAGCCGGAATTGCCGCGTTTTCTGGGATTGCCACGGACGTATCTGCGGACGACGCGGTGGTTGTGGGGTACAGGGAGGCGGCTAGACCCTCCAGTGGAATCGAGGCTTTTCGTTGGACAGCCGAAACCGGCTTTATCATTCTCGATCACTTGGGCGCGTTCAATCAGAGCTACGCCTGGGGCGTTTCGGCCGATGGCGGGATGGTGGTTGGCGAAAGCGGTATCAGCAGCGTTGCAGTGCGTTGGTCAACGGATGGTCGTGTGACGCCGTTGGTAACAGGTCACGCACAGGCAATCGCGGCTTCGGCCGACGGTTCGATTGTGGCCGGGAATGCGATTTCAGACCTGTATTCCGAGGCGTTTCGCTGGAGCGATGGTCGGAATACCTTGCTGGGGACATTGTCCGGAGACTTGGAATCGCTTGCGAGAGACATGACCCCGGACGGGTGAGTGGTCGTGGGGGTCAGCAGGCAAGGCGTATCTTCCAACCGCGGGTTTCGTTGGACGGCTGAAACAGGCATGGTTAAGATCAGCATCATCCCGAGGGCTATCTCCGGAGATGGCCGTGCGATCGTCGGCAACCTCGGCATCGATAAGCCCGCCCTCTGGAGCGAGAGCATAGGGGCCGTGGACCTGCAACCTTTCCTTAGCGGCCTGGGCCTGGATTTAACCGGCTGGAGGTTGACGGAGGTAACCGCGATATCTGGAGACGGTACGACCCTTGCCGGGCGTGGAACCGCGGCAGATGCTTCCATGTCCGGGGCCTGGATCGCGACCATTCCTGAGCCATCGACTTGGGTGCTGGGCGGAATAACATTGGCCCTGGCGGCGGTCGCTCTATACCGGCATGCCGCGGCTAGTCGCTCGGACTAAACCGCGGGACGCCGCTTATTTAGGCAGTGACCTCGATCAACCTGGCAGCGTTGGCGATGGCCGGGGCCACGCCCGCCACGCGGACGGCAACGAACGACCCTGGCGGATTAGTGATGGTTCCGATCAGTCCCCACCATCTACCAGTCGAGTCCTGCCAGTCCGGCGGATTCATCCGCTGATTAAAGGTCTTGGTCAACAGCACCGCGCCGCTGGAGTTTTCGACCCTGAACTCGGCGGTGGTCAGATTAAACTCACCCGAGACCCACGTCGCATATACCTCGTAAGTGCGGCTGACCGTGGACGCCGGCAGAGTGAGGCCCATGTAGGCGTCGACGGCATCGCCAGCCGAGCACCGCAGGTAGTCGCTGCCATAGGCCCGCGAGTCCTCAACATAAGTCCAGCCATAGCCGCTGTCGACGTCGGTCGGAGTGAACTTGAACAGATCAATGGCAAACTTCATGCCCGGGAGGCGGAAGGTATTCACTGACCCACCGCCGGGGCTGCGGATGCGCCAGACGATCGATCGCCAGGCGCAAGTCGAGGAGCGCATCGGGATCGATGCGTTGCTCGGCAATGTCATCGTCCAGCAATTGCCGACAGCCTCGGCGGCCGCCGCGCAGCCTACGCAGCGCCTCCTGACAATGACGGCGGGTGACCACCGCGAGCCAGGCTGGGAAGGCCGAGTCGGATGGTACACGATCTATCGGCCCTTTGAGTGAACGCCGGAGTTGCCGAGCCAAGAGCAACATTGCTTCGTGCTTCACATTTCCGAGCCAGTTGAGCGGATCGCGCGTGCCACGGAGAACGCGACGCGCGCAACGATCAAGCAGGCGTTGGTACTGCCAATGCTCGACAAACATTCGCCAAACCTCCACTGAGCGGTCGGCGCCAAGGCGCCGGTACGCGTCCATTGCCTCAGAATAAGCAGCGTACAGAGTAAAAGTCGCTGCCAACGGAGGAGCGGCCGGAGTAGATCACGTCACGGTGGAAGACTTCACCCGCGACCTGACCCGGAACTTGGAGAAGCTGGTCGGCCAACTGAAGGACGGCAGCTACCGTCCGCAGGCGGTGCGGCGAGTCCATCTTCCCAAGCCGGGCAGCCAGGAAACGCGACCGCTGGGCATCCCCACGGTGCGCGACCGCGTGGTGCAAGGAGCGGTGCGTCACGTACTGGAACCGACGCGTGCTGGAACTGGTCGAGGCGTTTCTGAAGGCAGGCATCCTGGATGGCCTGACGCACTCGACGCCGGAAAGCGGCGCGCCGCAAGGCGCGGTGCTCAGTCCGCTGTTGAGCAACCTGTATCTCGACCCCCTGGACCACTTGGTGGCTCAGGCGGGGTACGAGATGGTCCGCTATGCGGATGATTTTGTGACCCTCTGCCGCACGCGCGAGCAGGCCGATCGCGCCTTGGCGCTGGTGCAGACGTGGACGACCGAGAACGGTCTCACGCTGCATCCGACCAAGACGCGGATCGCCGAGGCGGTCACGGACGGCTTTGAGTTTTTGGGCTATCGGTTCGTGAAGCATCGCCGCTTGTCAATCCTCTTGCAGGTAAAACTATCAACTGGAAAGCCGGATGCGGGAAATCCGCCCGTCCGGTTTGGCGGGAGGGGAGGCCGAATTCAATCGGCCTTCCCTACCCCGATCATGCAGATCACCATCGCCGAATCCGACGCGGATATTGCCGCTTGTTACATCGTCATGCGGGAGCTGCGGCCGCACATCGGCGCGGAGCAGTTCCTTTCGCGCGTGCGTCGCCAAGAGGCGGCAGGATTTCGCCTGGCAATGATGCGGGACGCGGGCGGCCCGGTTGCGGTCGCCGGCTTTCGCATTTTGGAGAATCTGGCGTGGGGACGTTTTCTGTACGTTGACGATCTCGTCACACTCGCGGCTTGCCGCTCTCAGGGCTGTGGCGCCAAATTGCTGGCCTGGCTGCGAGAACGCGCGGCGCAGGAAAACTGCGCCCAGCTTCATCTCGATTCCGGAATCCAACGCAAGGACGCGCACCGCTTCTACGAACGTGAAGGCATGACGATGTCCAGCTTTCACTTCATCGCGAACATTGCTCGAAACCAGCCGCTCGGCGCGCGATAATCCCAGGATGCAAATTCGGAGCGAACCATGGCCAAAAACTCAAAAGGAATTCCCGAGGGCGCATCCGTGATCATCCCGCGATTGGTATGTCGTGACCCGGCCGCTGAGATCAGCTTCTGCATACGCACGTTCGAAGCTGTAGAACTGGGACGCCGACCGGGACCCGACGGATCGGTCGCACATGCGTTGCTGAAGATCGGCCCGGCGATGCTGATGATCGAAGCCGAGTGGCCGACGTTGACGAGCCGCGCGCCCAAGCCGGACGGCAGCTCGTCCGTGGTGATCTATGTCTACGTGGAGAACGTGGATCAAGCGGTGGAACGGGCAGTCGTCAATGGAGCGCAAATCCTGATTCCGGCGAAGGATCAATTCTGGGGCGACTGCACGGCATGGATCATCGACCCCGCGGGGCACGTATGGACTATCGCCACCCGTGTCGAAGAGCCCACCGAAGAGGAACGAAAAGACCGCTGGTCGAACACCATGATCGACAAACGTTGATTGTCATGCTGAGCGCAGCGAAGCATCCTCTTTCAGGGCCGACGAGATCCTTCCCTTCGCTCAGGATGATAATCGCTGACTGTGGGCTGGATGAGTCTATGGGGATCGTCATGGGCCAGCCAATCGCAACGTCGCACGCCGCACGCTGAATGAATCGTCGCCGGAGAAGACCAGGTGCAGCACCTTGCCGTCCGCGCTCATCCACTTCGCCGGGAAGTCGCCGTGCTCGCCCGGCCCCACGTCCCATTTCGCCGTGTAGTAGGCCGTCGTCCACGGCCCCCA
Source organism: Pirellulales bacterium (assembly GCA_040901795.1). GTDB lineage: Bacteria > Planctomycetota > Planctomycetia > Pirellulales > JALHPA01 > JBBDYH01. The sequence continues at coordinate 32,808 of JBBDYH010000021.1, read as the reverse complement.
CGGCTCGGGGGCGTCGTATACGGCAAACCCGCCGTCAAAGCGGGTGTCGCCACGATCCTTGTGCCCCTGCGGCTGCGGGATTTGTTGCCACCACAGGTAGCGGCGCAGACCGGCGTTGTAGGTCATGGCCGATCGCAGACAGCCGTCGGAATTTTTGAACACCGCGCCACGCCGGCGGACGTCGCGCGTCCACACCGGCCCGTTCGCATCCATCCTCTCCAGGAACTCCCACGCCGCCAGATCGGCGACTTTCGACTTCGGAACGCGCATCAGGACGAATTGGTCGGCGGGTGTGTCGGCCCGCGGTCCGTCGTGCGAGTAGGCATAGACAAACTCGTCCCGAGCGCCGGCGTATTCTTTGCCGAAGTTGACAAACCCGATGAGCCCGAATTCTTCGAACCGCCAGTCGGCCAGCGTCCACGTCTTGGCGTAATCCTTCGACCAGGCCAGTTGAGCGGCGGCGCCGTTTTTGTCGGCGTGCCCAAACCATAGGTAAAGCGTCCCCTCGACGGCGAGAAGGCCCCAGCCCTTCATGCCGCGCCGGCCGTCGCCAAGTTGCTCCGCGGACGACCGCACGTTGACGGCGGTGAAGTCGGCCGGCGAGCCGGTGATTCGCGCAAACCCACAACTCAGCTTCCGCTCGACCTTGGGAAGGAAACCGGTTCCGTCTCCCCAGGTGGTATAAAGGGCGTCGTCGTCTGCCCAAGTGACCGGCCAATTGTCCCCGTCCTTCGCTCGCCGAACAATGGTGTCGGCCGGGGCCCAGTCGATCCCCGCGATGACCGGGCTGTGCGGATATGGCGCGGCGGCGTTGGGGCGCAGCAAGACCATCGATCCCTCGGCGCCGAACTTGGACTGCACGCCAAAGTCGGCAACATAGAGGATGCCCGACTGCGGATCCATCGTAATATCGAGCGGCCCCTTGAAGCGCAATTTGCCCGTCGGGCTGCGCAGCTTTACCACCGCGGTGGGCATTCCATCGGTGCCAAGCGGCATCACGGCAATGTCTCCCGCGGAGTAGAAGCAGCAGACGAGAGCGTTGCGCAGTGGATGCGAAAAACTCGGCAGGTACTCGATCATCCCGTTCGGGCTGGTTCCGCCATGCGGCCAGAGCGGGTACATCAACTCGGGCGCGAAGCCGTCTTCCGGCCGCGTGCCGACCGGATAGTCCGGAATCTCGAATGGATCCTCTCCGGCAGTCGGGTTGCCGCCCCCCAACACGTACTGGCGACGGGCAGGGTTGGGCAGCCCGTAGTGCCGGCCGCGCTCGATCAGGTACAGACTTTCGTGGTTCGGCGTCGTGTGTGTGACCAGGGTATTCTGGTCGCCTGCGATATCGGGATCGTCCGGCACGCCGTCGGCCTTGCCGGCGCGGTCGTTGATGTTGGTGGCCGTATAAAGGCGGCCGTTGGAATGGGCCACGAGCTCCAGCGCGTTGCGAACGCCGGTGGCAAAGATGCGAACCGGAGCGTCGGCTGCATTAGGGTCGTAACCGGTTTTCGGATGCACATCGAGCGGCGCCTGAATGCGGGACACGTCGATCTCAAGCACGCATCCCGAAAGTACTTGTTCGGGCAAACCCCAGTTCGGCGGCCCGCCGCTGCTCGATGTCGAGCCGACGGATTGATAGAGCTTTCCGTCCTTGAACACCAGGCCGTTCGGCTGGTGCGGCAGCGTGTCGTAGCCCCCCTGCTTCTCGCGGCCGTGAGGCAGGCCGGTGATAACCACCTGCTCCTTGATCGTGTCGCCGCTCTTGCGGCCGAGCTCCACTCGAGCGATCGTTCCGGTGAAATAGTGGCGATCGTCCTTGGCAGCCAGACGTTCGGCATAGCTCACCCACAGGATCAGGTCGTCGGCCCTGGCCTGCGGGTCCCATTCAAGGTCGATGTACTGGCGGCTTTTCTGCGGGTCGGCGAGCAGCGTTTGCTTGTTGATGGGCTTTCCGTCCGCGGCGATGTCCCACCGCACAAGACTGCCGAAGGCGTCGGCGGCGTAGAGGCAACGATCGGGACCGAATAGAACGGTCGTCATCGAGCGCGTATCGTCAAACTTTTCGGCCGTAAACACCAGCCCATCGTTTACCGCAGGCGCCTCCGATCCGGTCGTGAAGCGCGAGCGGAACGGCATGAGCGGAGCGCCGCTGCGGGCCTTCACCAGCGTCGACCCACGAACTTCATAGACTGAGTCAGGCTCAAGAAACTCCTCGGGCGAGAGTGTAATCGAAGCATTGGTCAGATCCGTCGCACGCCGCACGGCAACTTCGGTCGATTCCTCCGTGGCAACACGGTGCAGCGTGAGATGGCTCAACGACCCGGCGGCCACCGGTTGGTTGAACCGCAAGCTGATCGAGGCCGTCACGAGGACATCCTTAGCGCCGTCCGCAGGTTGTGCTTGGGCCAACTCGAACGGCGGCGCGTCTTCCAGCGCGGCCGTCGATGTACAGAGTACAAGCAGCAACAAACCACTCGTCACAGACGGCCATGGAGTTGGCATCGAGCGCTAAAAGACAGAGGGCTAGCACAAAACAAGGAAGACCGAGGCTTTCCCCATTGTCATCTCTGACCGGAGCGATGTCACGGCTGCTGCGTCTAACTGCGGAGTAGTGGTTTCTTGGTGTACTCCATGGGCACGGAAACAATGGGTTCCTCCAGCGTCGCGTCCGGCAGACGGCGACCCACGACGCGAACGTAGCCCATGTGCCGGCCGCGATCGGCTTCGATCGTCTTGATCTCCGTCGTGTTTTCAGGAGCGACCGCCTTGAGCCAGTCGAGCCAGCGCTGCCAGCCGTCGGGCATCGTGTCGGCCAGGTCCACCGCCACGATGCCGGTCCGCTCCCAGTGCCGCCGCCACCAATCCGCCGAGTGCAGACAACACATGCTCGGCTCCCACCAGGCGCGAAGGTGATCGGGAATGGCGCCGTCGATCTCTTGCACCAGCCCCGCCCCGGCGATTCCAATCGGGCCGCCGGGTTTAACCAGGCGGGCGAGATAGTTCAGGTACAGGTCGTCGGTGCCGTAATAAAAGTACGAATCGATGCTGACGACGGCGTCGAAGAAGTCGTTGGCAAACGGCAGCGACCGTGCGTCGGCGTGTATGGGAAACACTCCGTCCTCAACACCTGCGTCGCGAATGCGCACCAGATTCTCCGAGGCACTAAACCACAGATCCGTGGCCCACACCTGCACTCCGAACTCACGCCGCAGGAAGATCGACGACGACCCAACTCCGCAGCCGAGGTCGAGCACGCGCAGGCCGGGCCGCAAGTCCAGCGCCTCGGCCAGCCACTCGGTTAGCCATAGCGAATTCGCCCCGCCGCTGGCGCTGGCGATCATCCAGTCGGGATGGTACTTCGATGAGCGGGAAAAGCGGTCCGAGAGCAGGCGGGGGTCGTTGGTCATACGAACCTCAGGGAGAGCGTATCCGCCTTGTTGCGAACGCGACGGTAACCGCACCACAAAGGACCAACAACCACGTGCCAGGTTCGGGGATCGGCTGCAGCTCATTGGCGAAAACGAATTGGCCGAGGGCAATGCCGTTTTGCATGCCATGCTCGTTGTCGAAGCGGAAATGGATGCCGCCGTACAGCCGGCTGTCGGCGGCTTCGAGCGCCGCTTGCGAAAAACTCGTGAACGTCCGATCGACAACGCCCAGTGCGCCCTCGGCCGACGTGGTGAAGCTAACGTTGTCCGTTCCATAGAACAAGTCCAGGATCTCGGCCGCAGCACCGCTGAAAGTGCTATGGCCGCTGGTGTACGTCGGGAACGGCGGCGTGGCGATCAGCGGAGTCCAGTTCGCGTCGGCCTCAGTCGCCGCATTGCCGTCCTGGTCGGCCAACTGAATTGCGGTGACCGGCCGCCAGAGGTTCGTCGCGTATTTGTTGTCCCACGACACGATCGCCGCATCGGCCTCGGCCAGGTTCAACAGTGCAAACAGCCGCGCATTTTCGCTGAGCGTGTTGCCTTGCGCGGCGGCTACGCTCTGCGCGATCTGGTTCCAATGGCCCGGCGGCGTCGATGTATTCGCCCCGTCGGCCCAGAAGTGGGCAATGTTGGTTTGCTCTTGCGTACGCGTCGTGGAGTTTGCTGCGCCCAGAGACTTAACTTCGTTCAACGCCGCTGTGTATTCCGCGCTAGTAAGCGATGGCGGCCCAGCGGCGTGCCGGAATTGGGCGCCGTCGGGCATGCACCACGGCGTGACCGTTGGCCAGTTCGGGAATAGAGCCGGGGCGAAGCCCGCCGGCGTCGGCCGCCACTGCCCGGCCTGCGTTCCAGGGGTGTACGGCGTGATGTCGGCGCTATGGTCGCTCGCTCGCAACGTGATGTACTGCGCCGCGACTTGTTGGCCAATCGCCTGCCCGCCAACCTTGGGTGTGCCGGTCGGGATCGAACTCAGGCTGTCGGCCAGCGCTGCGTCGAAAGTGGATCGCTGCGTTGGAAACAGGCTCACCAGCACGTCGTGCGCCGCCTGCGCCGCGGCGGCCTCGCGGTTGCCGCCCGGCGAGACGACGAGCTGCACGTGATACGGCTGATGCGTGCGATCGATTGTATTGACCGCATCGAACATCGCCCCATGCACCATCGCCATCGCGCGCGACGCCCGCGGCGGCGACACGTTGTTGGTCCGAATGGCCTCGAGCAGGACGTTGTTCCAATCGATCACCACATCGGCCGCAGCCCGCTGTGCGAGTCCAGCGAAAAGCACAAGAGCCACCAATGCCGGAAACCATTTAAGCGTACCGATCAAGTGGTTCGTGTCACGTTCGGCTGTCATACGATTGGGTCTCCTGGTTGAACGCGGCCCTTGAGCCGATAGGCGTGCGCGAGTCTAAGCGGTCGCTTCGTTCTAATCTAGATCAATTACTCCACTCACCGTCGAATCTTCTCTCCAACAGATCATCCAGGAATTCTGCAAACAAGCGATCGTGCGCTGCTGAATGCACGCTTGCACGCCGGCCGCCCCCCGTGAAAGTACGAAGTAGAAACCTGCCTTCATCCAATCGTTGCTGATCGATCTGGCTTGCCTGCGACCAAAACGGTACCGGCGGCGAAGTACCGTCTATCGTGCGCGGCAATACTGTGGCAGCCCTGGCCGCGGCGAAGGAAGTTGTAATGGAATCGCCAAATTTAAACGCGGACGAGAAGATCGCCAAATCGGCAAACGATGTTCCATCGTCAAGGCTCGATTCGATGGCCGACGCGTTCGTCGTCTCGCCTTGCAAGAGGCTGGAAGGGCCAACCAGCGATGCCTCACTATTGAGAACGACCGTCACGCTCCAGAAACTCAGCGCGTCCGCTCCAACTGAGTCGCCGATCGTAACCGTCCAAACGCCGATACCGTCCTCGCCGTCGAAGGCGGACAGCGGAATGGGCGGTCGGAACGATCCACTCCGTGGCATGCCACTGGCTGCTGTCTCCGCCTCATCATCGTACGTTACGAGGACTCGGCCCCCAGGGGGACAGATCTCGCTATACGTGAATGTCGGGATGAAAGTGACGGATTGGCCCGACGGACTCCGCAGGATAAAGAAAATCTCATTGTTAAAAGCGCATCCGCCACGGTCGATGCCGAAGCTCTCGCCGTCATGTTTCATGAAATCGATGACGACGTTCACGTCCGCGACCACGGAGGCGCCCCCGAAATCCTCCGCGGTGAAGCTGACGGAACGGGCCGCGCTGGAACGATCGACAACGCCCGTGGTGTTGTTTGTCTTGGCGATCGGGCCGCTGAACTCCTCCAGTGTAAACTGGCTGACGATGTCGCCCGCGCCGAGTCGGTTGCCCGCGCGGTCAGTGATCTGGTCGGCTGCGATTTGCACTTGATAACTGCCGATCGGCAACGGGTTCGTCGTCAATTGCACGAAGCTATCGTCGCTGCGAAGCTGAAGATTGATGATGTTCACCGGCATGTCATCCCCGGTGCCGAATGCAGCATCCGATCCCGCCTCAACGATCGACAGGTTGCTCGTGTTGATCGTCGCCGCGTCCATGGGTTCGGAAAAGCGGATTCGGACAGACCGCAGCCCTTCAAAGCCTGTTGCCCCGTCGGGCGGCGCGATGCTGACGATCGAGGGTGCGAACGTGTCTCGGACCAGATGAATCGTCAGCACATTCGAGAGCGCGGCGTTGCCGCCTGTATCCGTAGCCCGCACTTGCAAGCTGACGCTACTGGCCTCCGGCGTAATGTTCGGTGCCACGGCAAAGAAGTCGAACGGGAACGACACGTCGTTGCGGACGACTGTGCCGTTCACCAACAACTCGACGTTGCGCACTTGCACTTCGTCGAGCACGTCCGCACGGATAGGAATCGAAGTTCCTTCCAAGACTTGGATCCCCGGCGTGGCCGGATCGACATCGGCGACGGATGTCTCGATGTTGACCGTCGGGGCCTGGCCGCGGTTATCGAACGGCAGGTAGTTTATGACCTGCAATCCAGCCGTGCCGTTGGCGACAAAGGCAAGGCCGGAAGCGACGGCGAGGCCTTGTGGCGGTGCCGGCAAATTGATCTGAGTCAGGAAGTCATAAGTGTTTGCGGGATCGCTTATGTCTACAAGGTTCAGCGACGACGGATCGCCAGCTACACGCTGGGATTGGCCGATCAATAGGCCAATGCCGGAGCCATTTGTGACAATAGCAGTGCCAGGGACGCTTTCAACGGGCGCGTCACTCCCGCTAATAACGGTCGGAGCATCGGGGTTCGACACGTTTGCGGTGGCGAATCCGCCGGCGCTCGTGTTAGCGGCCGCGGCATACGCAATTCCATTACCCACAAACAGCTTCCCGCCGCCATTGGGAAGGAACACCGAGCCGCGCGCATCCATGTCCCCCGTTGATACGTCGATGGCCGTCAGACTCCGGCCGTTATCGATTGTGTAAAGGAACGTGCCTTCCTTGGCGATGTCGGTGATGGTTCCGCCGCCGAGGTTCAGCGACTGCAGAATGTCGCCGGTGAGCATGTCGATCGCGGTGAGCGAGCCGCCATTGGCGACGAACGCGACGCCGTCCACGACCTCTACGCGGCTGCCCGTGACATTTACCGTTCGTGCCAGCGTAGGAACCATTGGTTCGGCAACATCCACGACATGTACGCCGCCGCTATTGGTCGTCACCACCACGCGGTTCAACTCGGGCGCCGCCGAAACGTCCGTCGCGATGCCCGGCAAATCGAGTTGACCGAGTAATATTGGGTTGTTGAACCGGCCGACATCGACAACCGCCAGGCCGTGGCTGCCGGTGGCCACGTAGGCCGTATCGCCTTCGACCACAACTTCCGTCGCCGGCCCTGGCAACGGCAGGCTGGAAATGATTCCGGTCGGAAACCCGCGGTCGTCGAGCGGATCGAGACCCTGTTGAATCTCAGTAGAATCGACGATTCCATCATTGTCAGTATCGACGCGGCCGGGATCCGTCCCGATCGCAATCTCTCCAACATCCGGCAGCCCATCGCCATCGGCGTCGACACCACCAAAGTCCTCAAGCCCGATTGCGGACGGTGAGCCAATGAATCCAAATTGTTCCCCAGATGCTCCGGTATCGCCAAATAGTGTGGTCGATCGATTTGTGCTCGGCTGATAAAAATAGGCGCTGTACTGGCGACGCGGGGGCAAAACGACACCATTCAGTTGACCATTTGATAATGTCGTGCCAGAAACCTCCACGCCGGAATCCAGAATAAATCGGTAGTAGACGCGATCGTCATTTCCGAAGCCGAGTGCTTCGGATCTGGGCAGCGTTTCTGCTGCGGGTCGCAGGAGGCCCTTAAATTGGATCGACTGCTGTTGCGCAACCGGCGCAGGCAGATCGATCGGGAACTCGACAGCCACTTCTGCTCGAAACGGTCGCGCGAGGCCGTACTCTTGTAGTGTTCGCGCGAAGCGATCAGGCCACGCAAAGCTGTTGGCATCATCGCGTCCGTAACCATAGGTATCGGCATAGGTATATCGAATGGAGCCAACATACCTGCCGTCAACGATGTCGACCTCGCCCTCGACATTAATTCCTTGTGTTCCTCCAAATGCGAAAAACAGATCCAGCGTAGTAAATCGGACATTGGCTTGGCTTCGTGCCAGAACAAGTTCAATCGAGGTGTCATCACTTCCCGATTGGACGCGCGCGTCAAGCTCTCGCTTGACATCCATTAGGATTCTATTGTGATTCGCAATCACACTAGAGTCTGCGCGGGCTAGATCCGAAGCTTCAGATCCGATCGGATAGCTCAGTGTTGCTCCTGTATTTGCGAGAAAGTTTGCTAAATGCAAGGCCGTGTGCACGAAATCGCCAGTTGAGAAACCAAATGCGCGAGCAACCTGAATGCCTCCAATGCCGATTATTGTTCCCCCCAACGGTAATAACAGAGCCGCTTCTGCTGCAGCGATGATGGCAAGGTCCGTTGCGCCATCGATTGGTCTTGTGTCATAATCCTTATCTCCATTATTTGGTGACAACAAGTCAAAGTTCTGACTCCCTGAGAAAGTGAAATGCCATCCGGGCGCCGCAATTCCAACGCCCACGTCGGACACAATGCTTAATCCATCGGCACTCACGGAACCCGCCCCGATCACGACCCACTCGCCTGCATCGTGATCAAAGGAGAAAATGAGGCTCTTTTCGCCCGGCGCAAGGCCTTCGAGATTCGGGAACGTCACTGGCGCCGGGATGTCGAAGTTGGTTGCGGTGCCGGCCTGGATCGAAATCACCAGTTCCGGATTCAGGTTCGGTGGCAACGGAGCAGGAATGCGATCCGGCGGGACGGGAATAATCGCCGCCTCAGTGGCCCGGTTGCCGAATTCGTCCACCGCAGCGCCGGGCGCGAAGCTGACTTGCATCCGGTCCCAAATGGACGGGTCGAGGTTCGGGAACATCTCGACCAGGTCGGCTCGCCCTGCGTTGCCAAAGCCGACTTCGGTCGTCTGAGTAGGCGAAAGCGGCTGGATGTCTCCAAGGGCCATCGGCGGCAAGAAGATGTCGAACGGCTCACGGTCCATTTCAAGCTGCACCGTCTGTCCCGGTACGCTGTGGAACGGCTTGCCGACGACTGGGTACACAAACCCGGCGGGTGCGGCGGCCGTCGAGCCGTCGATGTGGACAAAGAACTCGGGCGCCGGCATGTCGCGGAGCTCGAAGCGGCCGTTGGCGTCGGTCACGGCGTTGGCCTGCGGGAATGCGTCGACGCGGATCGTCACGCCGGCAATCGGCGCTTGGGTGAACGAGTCACGCACGAAGCCAAACACGTTGGTGCCGGGGATGCGCGTGAGAGGCAGCGTGGTGAAGTCGGCGGTGCGGTGCCCGCCGGGTTGGCGGTCGCCGTCGGCGTCGAGCGCGCGGCCATTGCGTCCCATGATCCGGTCGCCGTCGATCCGGATGCGGACCTCGGTGCTGGCGTTCCAAGGCTGGTTGGGGAAGAACGTCACGAACCGCTCGGTCGAGCTGACCATCAACCGGCCGGACACTGTCGCGCCCAGCGAAATAACCTGAATGGCGTTGGATGTGACAGTCGTTGGATCGACAGGCGCCGAAAACCGGATAATTGCTTCCCGCGTCAGTGAAACCAACTCCTCGCCGTTGGCGGGTGAAATCTGCGTGATCCCCACGACGCGATTAACGTTGAAGCTGAACGGAAACGATCCACCGGCGAGGCCATTGCCGGCCAGGTCGGCTGCAGTCGCGCCGACCGTCACGCTGATATTGCTGTCGGTCAGAGACTGGCCGATCTCGAACGTCAGCGTGCGCGTGGAGTCGTTGTACTGCGCGCCGAGCGGCGTGATAGCGCCTGTGTCGTTCCCTGAAACGGAAAGCGACGAGAGCACGCTCGCGCCGATCATCGGCTCGCTGAAGATCACATGGACGACGATATTGCCGCTGCCGGGCGGATCGATCGTCGCACCGGCCGCGGGTGTGGTCGAAACGACCGTCGGCGCGATGGCATCGAGCGTGACGGTCGTCTGCGCGTGGGCTGTTTGCCCAAACGCATCGCGCGCTTCGACGCGGAGCAGATTCGCTCCTGGTATCAGACCCGCCGATAGCGCGTAGTTAGTCGGACTGCCGGCGCTGGCGGTGGTCGTGCCGTCGTCGAAGCCGTCGCCGTCTTTGTCGAGCAGCACAGTTGCGCCGGCTTGCGTCGTGCCGATGATGTCGACCGGCGTATGCCTGACGAGGTTGTCGCCCGCCAGACCGGTGTCGTCTGTTGGATCGAGACCGGCCGACACGGTGAGTATGCGAACGGAGGTTGATACCCCTTTGTTGGTGTCTGCCCGCGCCAGGTCGTAGCCGGTGATCCGGCCATCGCGGTTGATATCGCCGACAGCGAGAATCGCGGGCGTGGGAGTGCCCTGCATGGCCTGCCTGAGAAGATTGCTGTCGGCGGTGTTGATGACAAAGTCGCCGTCGACGTCGCCGGCCAGAAACACTTGAAGCTGCCAGCCGCCGATGGTGTTGTTTCGGCTCGTGATGTCGATCTCGTAGTCGCCGTGCTTCAGCTTGGCCAGCACCAGGCTGCTGCCGTCGGACAGCCCGGTCTTCTCGAAAATGACCGGGACGTTGCCGGGCCCGCTCAATTTGTCGATCTGCACAGCTTCGGGCAGCAAGCCGCTGTCCTGCGGCTGAACCACAAAGCCCAGAGTGATATGGCCGCCGTCGGCATTGCCAATCGCGAAGTTCTGGGGTGTCAAATGAATCTGCACCGTGTCTGTCTCACCGGCGGCGTCGATGCCGCCCTCAAACAGCGCCAACGTATTGGCCGGCAAGCCGGCAAGCAGCCGCCGCTCCTCCAACGGCTCAAAACAAGCGGTGAACGAACGGTGGCTCGAACGACGAACGGACTGGCAGCGAGAACGCTTGCGCATGGCGACGACTCCCACGTCAAAGAAGATAGCCCGGACAATCCCTGCCAAAGATGAGCCCCGTTGCGCACTTCACAGGAAAACCCCACTCGTGGACTCAACCGCTGCCCTTTCTGATTCCTGCCCTCAACCGGTCTCCGCCCTTACTGGTCCTGTTGCGGTTTTCGCCGAACTGAGATTACGCGCCGCAAGAGAAAAACTCGGAACTCTTAGAAGTGGGTCAAAGATAACAACTACCCGCAAATCGCCCTGATGCTTGCGCGTCGCACTCGATCGGACGGGTCGCACTATAGCTTGCCTCAACAAGCTGTCAAGCAATCGGTCACTTGATTTTGCGGTATTATAGAATTTGCGGTAAACCGCAAGGGCGGAGAATTTTTATTTTGCCAGGGAGCGTAAAGAAATGGCCGGCGTTACGCCTTTGCGCCCGGCTTCTGAACCGCCGCCATGGCAATGTCCTCCGTCACACTTTGCAATTTGTAATTTGCATTTTGCAATTGGCCCTCGCCGCTCCGAGAACGTGGCCCTTCGTCCTTGGACGTTAAACCTTAGACGCGATACGATGAAATGAATAACCCTCGGAGTACCTCTCCATGCCCCGCGCCAATTTGCTGGCCATCTTGTTTACCGCTTTGGTCTCGTTCGTCTGCTATCAGGCTCAGGATCGCAATCCCTATGGCCGCTACTTTGCCGAGATCATGGAGCACGTCGAAGAGCGGTATGTGGAAGATGTCAACACGGAGCGGCTGTTTGCCTCGGCGGTGAATGGCATGCTGGGTGAACTGGACGAAAACTCGATGTACATTGGTCCCGCCGAGAGCGACGAATTTCGCCAGTCGCTCGATCAGGAATTTGGCGGTATCGGCATCCATATCAACCACGATCCGAAGACACGCGAATTGACGGTCGTAGCCACGATCGTCGATACGCCGGCCTACCGGGCGGGGATCCTGGCGGGCGACAAGATCGTCCGCATCGATGGCAAGAACGTAAAGGAGTTGGATGACCCGACCGCGCACATCAAGGGTAAGCCCGGCGATGCGGTCAAGCTCACCATCGCGCGGCCCGATGTCAAGGAGCCAATCGAGATGGCGGCAATCGAGCGGGCGATCATTCAGGTTCCTTCGGTGCTGGGCGACACGCGCCGGCCCGATGGGGATTGGAGCTTCTTTCTGCCAGGCCATCCGCGCATCGCGTACGTGCGGATCATCAACTTCGGCAAGCACACGCGCGAAGAGCTTGAAACCGTGATGACCAACCTCGAAGACAAAGGCTTTGACGCCTTGGTGCTCGACCTGCGGAACAATCCGGGGGGATACCTGGATGCTGCCGTCTACGCCTCGGACCTATTCCTGGAAAGTGGCACAATCGCCACGGTCCGCGGGCGTGATGCGAATTTAGTCCGTGAGCACTATCAGGCCACCGCTCCGGGCACTTACTCGGGTTTCCCAATGGTCGTGCTGATTAATCGATACAGCGCCAGCGCCAGCGAAATCGTGGCGGCGTCGCTGCAGGATCATGGGCGAGCGCTCGTCGTGGGCGAACGCAGTTACGGCAAAGGGACCGTGCAGAGCGTGATCCCACTCGGCGACGGCCACCGCGATCTTAAGTTGACCACCGCGTACTACTTCCGGCCAAGCAACAAGAAGATTCACCGCCGGCCGGACCCAACGCAACCGGACGGTCACGAGAACGAGCAAGCCGAATGGGGCGTGATGCCGAACGAGGGCTACCGGATTAAACTCAGCGACGAAGAGTTGAGCAATTGGGCCGAGTGGTGGAGAAAGCGCGACGTGGCCTCGAAGAATGACAAGGCGCCGAAACTGGACGAGGCCGACAAGCAGCTCGGTAAAGCGCTCGAGTACTTGGAGAAGCAGCTTGACGACGTGAGCGCAAAGACGAACGCGGCTTAGCATGCGCCGCTCGCTACGGTTAGAGCCAACTCGCGACGGCGCTTAACCACTCGGCGCGGCGGGTGACGCATGGACGTTCAACGATTGTAATTCTTTCCTTGCAGCGGGATGCATTGCCGGCTCGTCGGGCGATTCTCAACCTCGGTAAGCCGTTGTTCGACCGAAGCTTACGTCGTTTCTGTAAGATGGGCAATGATGCTGCGAGTCGTCATTGGCGCGCCGATTGCCATACGTCGCCAGCATTCAGCGATCGGCTGGTTGCAGGGGCGCCCAGCATCGGTTAACACGGAGGATTGCGACGATGAACATGAAACGACGGCCCAACAGGCTCACAAACAAAGAGGCGGACGCAACCCGTCGGCAAGTGTCGGATCACGCCGACCTGCTCCCCTGGGCTGACCCCTACATCGCCAGCCTCCTTCGCGTGCACGAGCGGCAGATGCGCGGTCAGGGCAACCCGCGATCTGGAGTGCGGTGACTCGTCACCGCTTTGGATTTCAAATACGTCTCTATAGCCGCAAGACGTCCATGAAAAAGAAGGCGACGACAAGTCGTCGCACTCCAAATGTGTCTCAGTGGTCAATCTGATGTGCCAGCCACCGCTCCGCGTCGAGGGCGGCCATGCAGCCCGTGCCGGCGGCGGTGACCGCCTGGCGGTAGTAATCGTCGGCGACATCGCCGGCCGCAAAGACACCTTCCACGCTGGTGTTCGTGCGAAACGGAACCGTCCACTTGATGTACTTTTTCGTGGTCAGCTCCACCTGGCCCGCCAAAAAGGCCGTGTTGGGCGTGTGTCCGATCGCCAGAAAAATGCCTGTCACGTCGCGCTGGTGGACCTCGCCCGTCGCCGTGCTTTTGAGCCGGATGCCGCTCACGCCTTGGTGCCCGTCGCCAAGCACCTCGGCCATTTCGTGGTTCCAGACGATGTCGATTTTGGGATCATTGAGCGCGCGCTCGGCCATGATCTTTGACGCGCGAAGTTGATCGCGACGGTGGACAAGATACACCTTGCTGCCGAATTTGCTCAGGTACGTCGCCTCTTCCACGGCCGAGTCGCCGCCGCCGATGACGGCCAGCGGCTTGTTGCGAAACCGTGGCAAGGCGCCATCGCAGACGGCGCAGGCGCTGACCCCGAGGTTCTTGTAAGCTTCTTCGGACGGCAGGCCAAGGTAGTTCGCCCGCGCCCCGGTGGCGATGATCACGCACTGCGCATCGAGCGGATCGCCGGCGAGTGGTGTTAGCTTGAAAGGGCGGCGGCTCAAATCGACCTTGGCAATGTCGTCGGTGACAATCCGCGTGCCGAAATTGAGCGCCTGTTGCCGCATCAGCTCCATCAACTCCGGACCGCTCACGCCGTGTTTGTGATGCGGCGCCATGAGCATGCGGCGGTCTTCGTGGATCGCGGCGTCGAGGTACGGCTCCATGTCGCCCGACGGGAAACCGGGGTAGTTTTCGACCTCGGTGGTGAGCGCGAGCTGGCCCAGCGGCAGCGTGCCGTTGATGCGGTTCTCTTCGGTGATCGCACCCTCGTAGACGAGCGGCTCCAGGTTGGCGCGCGCGGCGTAAATGGCGGCGGTCCAACCGGCCGGGCCGCTACCGATAATAACGAGTCGTTCCATGCAAGTAGTCGGTGGTCAGGGACTGTTGGAGTTCAGGCTTTAGCCTGTTTGGCAGCAAGCTAAAGCTTGAACTTCAGCAAAGAGTTCAGGAGTCGTAGTGAGCAGCTCCGTGCCGGAAGGCCGCGGCTTGCGGTCGATGAAGCGATTATAGGGGTTCGGTGGTTGCGCAATAAGGGCGAGTTTTGCCGGATACCGACGCGTGGACTGCTAGCCGAACTTGCTTCGCGCTATACCGGCTCGGTATCGTAATAGTAGACATCAACTACTCTTCCAATCGGTCGAACCTCTTCCTGCCGCCATGACCCTCCTTGCTCTGGCCCTCATCTCGGCCGCCGTCCTGCTCATTGCATATTTCACGTACGGGCGCATACTTGCCCGCCTGTTCGAGCTTGACCCCCGGCGAGAAACGCCCGCCATCGAACTACGCGACGACGTGGACTACTCGCCGATCGAGCCGAAGTTCTTGCTCGGACAGCATTTCTCGGCGATTGCCGCCGCCGGACCGATCGTGGGGCCGATTCTGGCGGGCTTGTGGTTCGGCTGGATACCGGCGGTGCTGTGGATTCTCATCGGCGCGATTTTCATTGGCGGTGTGCACGACCTGTCGGCCTTGGTGGCTTCGATCCGCCACAAGGCACGCAGCATCGCCGAAGTGGTCCGCGAACACATGAGCGAGCGCTCGTACCTGATGTTCCTCTCGTTCATCTGGATTGCGCTGGTTTACATCATCGTCGCCTTCACCGACATCACCGCCGCGGCCTTTATCGGTGGGCCGGAATGGAGGCGATTGGGACAGGAACCACCCGCCGCAGAAGCAGTCTCAGCGGCCAACATCAGCGAAAGCGGAGGCGTGACCGGCGGCGCGATCGCCACTTCGTCGCTTTTGTATCTTGCGCTGCCGATCATCATGGGCTTGCTCTTGCGCTACACGAGGCTATCGCTGGGGCTGGCCACGCTCATCTTCCTGCCGCTGGTCGGCGTGACGATCTGGCTGGGCCAATACATCCCGCTCGATGTCGGCTTAATGGTTCAGTACTTTCAGCCGGAGCTTACGCTGGCCCAAGCCGACCAGGCGGCGCACAAGCTTTGGGACGTCGTACTGCTCGGATACTGCCTGATAGCCGGCGCGATTCCGGTCTGGCTGTTGTTGCAGCCGCGCGGGCACTTGGGCGGCTATTTTCTCTATGCAGCCTTGATTGCCGGCGGTGCGGGCGTGCTGTTTGGCGGATTTGAGATCCAGTACGACGGCTTCAAGGGATGGAATGCCGCGGGCCCAGGGGGGGAATTGCTGTTGCCGTTCTTGTTCATCACGATCGCCTGCGGCGCGTGCTCGGGCTTTCATTCGCTGATCGCCAGCGGGACGACCTCGAAACAGCTCCGACGCGAGACCGACGCCAGGCCGATCGGCTACGGCGCGATGCTGCTCGAGGCAATGGTGGCCGTACTGGCGCTGGCAACGGTGATGATCCTTTCGCAGAGCAACGCAAGCGATGCAGACGTGATGAAGGGGGGTCCGAACATCATTTACGCCAACGGCATCGGGCAGTTCCTCTCCGTGACTGGTATCCCGTTCACGTTTGCTTTCGCTTTCGGGCTGATGGCATTCACGACGTTTGTCTACGACACGCTCGACGTTTGTACGCGCCTCGGCCGATTCATTGTCCAAGAGTTGACCGGCTGGCACGACGCCAAGGGCCGCTGGCTGGGGACCACGCTCACCGCGGGAGTGCCTCTCTTTTTTGTGCTGCAAACCACCGTCAACGCAGAGGGGCAACCGGTACCTGCGTGGCGGACGTTTTGGACACTTTTCGGAGCGAGCAATCAGTTGCTCGCGGCGCTCACGCTATTGGGAGTGACCGTTTGGCTCTGGCGGACACGGCGGGCACGGTGGGTGTGGTTCGTGACAGGCATCCCTACGGTCTTGATGTACGTCATGAGCACTTGGGCGCTTGTCTCGATGACCTGGCCGAAGTTCCAAACTGATAGCGGGCAATTCCAAGTGCCAACCGATCCGGTTGCCTGGGCGGGCGTCGTGCTTGTCGGGCTGGCCGGACTGATGCTTGTTGAAGCGATCCGCGTGCTCCTCGGCCCCGGCACTCCGCCGCGAGCACAAGAGGCCTTGGCGGCTCAACCGGCAGGGTAACTTGATACAGCTCCGCGGATGTATAATGCAATTGGGAGGACTCTATGGCGAACGCTATTGACTGGAAGCCCGCGGACACGGAAAAGGCAAAACAGATTTGGGCCGATTATCAACGCCAGCACGACGTTTCCGACAAGTTTGGCATGACGGCGGGAGTTGAGCCTCACACTGGACGGATTTGGTTCGGCGAGTCGATCGGGGACGTTGTCGACCAGCGCGATGCGGAAGGAGTCGACGCCCCTCTTTTTTTTGAGCGCGTCGGATTCGATGCGTATTTCAGGAAGGGAGGGCGTCGTTGATTCTGGGAACCGTCTCGGCTGATGGTGTGCCAACCATCAACCTCGATGTCGCGGGACAGACGTTTTCAGCAATTGTCGATACCGGATTCAACGGCGATCTGGAGCTTCCCCTCGAACTTCGGGACCTCTTGAATGCTCGGTATGTTGGCAAATTGACATCGGTCCTCGCCGCAGGGCAAAGAATACAGGAAGACGTTTACCGACTTGATTTCCCGTTTGACGGACGAGAGGTCACAGTCAATGTTACCTTCGCCGCAGGTTCAGAGATTCTGATTGGCACCCGGTTGCTCAAGCAGTATCAACTGGAAATCAATTCTAAGATGCGGACTCTTCTTCTCGACCGGGCGTAGTTTGACGCTATTTAGTGTTGCAGAACTTTAATCTGATTCCTTGCCGCCTAGATTGGAAGGGACTAAAAGGTCTTCCACTGTTGCGTCAGTATGCTCGCCTCACTCCCTCTCGAAAAACATCATATGCTGCCACGGCAACTTGTCGAACTCCTCGACGAGCTTAAAACCGTTGGGCTCCAGCTCCTTTAGGATCTGCGCCTTGCTCATCTTGTGCTGCTCCTTGATCGGCACCTTGGGGTCTTCCTTACGGAACTCGACGAGCACCAGGCGGCCGTCCTTCTTCATGGCCTTCCGCATCGCCGCGAGCATGTGCTCCGGATGCGAGAACTCATGGTAGACATCGACACATAGAATGAGGTCCAGCTTTCCTTCGGGCAGCCGCGGGTCGATCAGGCTGCCGAGCACGGGCCGGATGTTCTTGAGGTCGGTTTTTTCCACGCGCGATTCGAGCAGCCGCAGCATCTCCTGCTGGATATCGACGGCATAGATGGTGCCTTTCTCACCCACCATTTCGGCGAGCTTCAGCGTGTAAAAACCATTGCCACAGCCCATGTCGCAGACGGTTTGGCCCGCCTTGACGCCCAGCGCCTTGAGCATCGTCTCGCAGTCCTCTTCACGCTGCCGACTCTCGCGCGTGAGCCAGTCCGCGCCCAGATAGTGCATCGTCTGGGCGATCGTGCGGCCTTTGTATTCGGTGAGCGCCGGCGGGATTGTATCGCCATCGATCGCATCGTCAGCAAAGCAGGCTGACCGGAAGAGCCCGCATGCGACAATCGCCAGGGCGCCAACAATCCACAGGCCTTGCAGCGGCCGAGCAGACGGATAACGGTTCATCGACAGACGCCTTGTGTGCGTGAGGAATCGGACACAAGGCCATTATAGACGCTCGTCGCATGCGCGCGTGATATGCGTATTAAGCCGCGGCCAACCGGCCATCGGCTTCGAGCGCCACCACGCCGATGCCATGCTGGTCGGCGAATTTGAGAAACTCCGGCTCATCGACCAGGATCGTGCGGCCGGCTTCGATGGCCAGAACCTTGCCTCCTGCTGCGGCCATGGCTTCGAGCGTCCAGACGCCAACCGTGGGTACGTCGAAGCGCATGTCCTGTTGTGGCTTGGCAGTTTTGACCACCGTGAATGCGCCCGCTCGGCAGAGCGCACCTGCCCGGCGAATGCACTCGTCGGTCCCTTCGATCGCTTCCACGGCAATCGCCGTCTGATCTTTGACGACGACGCTTTGGCCGACGTCGAGTCGCCCCATCTCTTTGGCCAACCTCCAGCCGAACTCGATGTCTTTGAGTTGCGCGGCATTGGGCCGCTGGCGCGTCAATGGTCCACTCTTCACAAGCAGCTCCGGAGCATAATTGGTAGCCGGGCCAAACACGATGCCGTCCTGAGCGAAGGCATCGACGATTGCAGTCAGCAACGTATCGTCGCGGCGATCCTTGGTCCGCGCGACAAAGTGCGGATAAAACGTGCGAACTCCTCGCCAGTCGGGCAGGTGCTTGAGCCAGGCCCAGGGCTGATAGAGCCGCATCTTGTGAATCTTGCCCGCCATGGTGGCGTCGCGGCAGCGGTTTCGCCGCAAGTAACGGATCGCGCGCCCGATTCTGGCCAGCCCCATCCAAGCAAATCCATCACAGACGGTTCGCAGCACAGGGTCGGCATGGTCCTTGACGCCGAGGCAATAGACTTCGTGTCCGCTGCGCTTGAGCGCTTCGGCCACGACAATCGGATAGCGCCCCCAGCCGGCAACGAGACCGACGCGAGCGGGAGCAGTAAGCGCCAAGGTTGGAACGTTCATTCCCCATTCCCCATTCCGACATTCCCCATTGTCCTTCTCACGCGGCCGCACGTTCATCGTTTTGTTCTGGCGGGCCGACGAGCCCATCCACCTGCCGTCGCAGTTGCTTGAGCTGCTTGCGCATCTCGGGCAGCTTGGCCATCGTGGCGAACATCAGTTTCTGCTCGCGCTCCGGCACGGCCGGCGCGCCGAGCATATGGGCGCCATCGGGCACGTCGTTCGCCACGCCAGCCATGGCGCCCAGCTTCGCCCCTGTGCCAATATGCACGTGGTCGCGGACGCCGACCTGCCCCGCCATTACGACGTAATCCCCCGTGGTCGTACTGCCGGCAATGCCTACTTGCGAGCAGATCATGTTGTGTCGGCCAATGCGGCAGTTATGGGCGATCATCACCAGGTTGTCGATCTTCGTGCCATCGCCAATCACCGTGGCCGAGTAGGTGCCCCGGTCGACGGTGGAGTTCGCGCCGATCTCCACGTCGGCGCCGATCTCAACGTGACCCAATTGGTGCGAAAGCTGGTGACGGCCGTCGGCGAACTTGTAGCCGAACCCATACGCCCCGATCACCGCGCCGGCGTGGATGATCGAGCGCGAGCCGACAATCGTATCCTCGTAGAGCACGGCGTTGGGAAAGATCGTCACATCGTCTCCAATGCGGCAACCGGCCATGAGCTGTACGCCGCTATGAATCGTCACGCGATCGCCAACCACGACTTCGTCGCCCAGGACCGCGCCGGATTCGATATGAACATCGTCGCCAAGCTTCGCCGTCCAACTAATGATGGCTTGGATGCTCACGCGGCGGCGGCTTCGCTTGCGGGGCGGATGAAAATAGCCGACGACCTGGGCAAAGGCGGCATGAACCTCGGCCACTTGGATCGCGGGAAACCGGTCGGACGTGAAGCCGGACGGGACGATGACCGCGCCGGCATGACTGCGTGCGAGCCGATGAGCTTTATCCGCGGAAACGAGGAAGCTGATTTCGTCCGCCTGGGCCGTTTCGAGCGGCGCGGGGGCATGAATCAACAGGGAACCATCGCCGACGAGTTGCCCATTTACTAGATTGGCCAGCGCGGCAAGACGGATCGGCATGACGACCCCCCGAGAACAAGAAGAATGCGGCGGATTGAATTGGCGCGGAATGCTACCGCAGACGAGGCAAACGGGGCAAGATCAATGAACCGACGGACAATCCCCTTGTTTTCTTCATTTGTTGCTGTTTAACAAACGTAACCGAGGAAACGAAGGATTGCCGCCGCGCATCACGGTCGGAGCTACAGAAGTTCGGCGAGCGACCGGATGGCAAACGGACGTTCGCTGTGGCCGGCGCGATCCAGATAGACGGTCTGCCAACCGGCGACAGTCGCGCCCAAACAATCGCTTGCCCAGTCGTCGCCGACCAGCAAAAGCTCGTCGGGCCTCAGCGCAACCGTGTCCTCGATTGCGTGAAAGAACTGCGCCGCCGGCTTGCGCCAACCAAGTCGCGACGACATGAAGACGTGCTCGCAATCGAGCGGCGGCAGGCCGCGGCAGATCCCCCGCAGCCGTTCATCGAAGTTCGAGGCAATGCCCAGCATCACCCGCCGGTCGCTCCATCGCCTCCAGCAATCCGCCACATCGTGGTACAGCCGCCAACTCGCTGGCAGCGAAAAGTGTTCCCACAGCCGTGTGTACAACTCCTCGCACTGCCCAAGCTCCGGAAAGACCTCGGCGACAATCGAGCGCCAACGGTCGCGCTCGTTCGCTTCGCTGGTCGCCTCGCCGCCGTCCTGCATATTGACGTTGTACTTGCTAAACGCCTCGGTAAAACGCTGCTCCACGGTCGCTTCGTCGAGCGTCAGGCCAAATCTATTCGCAGCCTCCGAATAAACGGCGCTCACCGGTGGGTCGGCGAAAATTAACGTCCCCACCGCATCGAAGAGAACACAACGAACTGGCGAGGGAATTGCCATGAGAATCCGGAGTACGACCGTCTTCCAAGGCCGTCGCGTCTAGCCGGTCTTGGAAGGCCGGCTTACGCCTTTACTCGACAGACGACTAACGGTTCCGGACGGCCTCCGGCACGGGGTCTTGCGGATCGCCAAGTCCTTTCCGTTTCCATTCGTAGCTGCGCACCTCCATCCGTAACTCCTCAATCTCTTGTTGGAGCGCGTCCACACGCCCCAGCTCCCAGGAATCTCGCCAACCGGCAATTGAGATAACCACTTGTGGACTCCTCAGAATCTTTTGCAGCTTGGCGAGCACCGCGGCTTCTGCTTCGTCGGCCGTCATGCCGGAAACTTTCACCTTGCCGTATACCGCCCCAAGGTTAACACGGCCGTCCGGATCAACGAGGTAGGCGCCACGAATTGGCGATTCGGGAATTGTGCCATCCGCGTCGATTTGCAGCACATGGTCCGGCCGAATCACATTGTCGGGCGGTCGATTAAACCAGACATAAAAGAAAACCGCGCAGACGAAAACCAGCTCCAACAGCGTCCGCAGGCTAAAGGCCGGCACGAAGCGTCGCCAACCGCGCTTATCGCTCATCGGTTGCGGCTCCACGGAATCCTACCGCCGCGAAATGAACCCGAAATCAAGGCCCAGCACAAATAGCATCAACGTGAGAATGAACGCCAGCCCCAAATAGCTCAGGATCACAAACACGCGCTCACTCGGCGGTTTTCCCATGATCCCTTCGTAAATCAGAAACACCATGTGCCCGCCGTCGAGCACGGGAATCGGCAGGAAGTTCACCACAGCGAGGTTCGCGCTAAGCATCGTGAGAAACATCAAGAGCGCGGGGAACCCTTCTTCGGCGGATTGTCCCGCGACTCGTGCGATCGTTACCGGCCCGCCAAGGAGTTTCGGCGAGATCTGCGCCTGGCTGAGGCGCTGCAGGAAGCGATAAACCATCAGCAGCGAATCGCCGGTTTTTCGCAGCCCGAGCGCGGCCGCCTCGCCGATTCCAGCCACCTCGCGCTCGCGATAATCCAGCGCCAGCTCCAACCCACGATCGGCATTGAAGAACTCGTCCGATTCCGCGGGCTCCATGACCGTGGTATGCTCTTGCCCCTCGCGAACGTATGTCAGTTTCACGGCGCCGCGCGGATGATGCGACTGCAACGCCACGATCACAAGCGGCCAGGCCGGCAACTCTTCGTCGCTCAACGGCAACGGCGGCGGCTGACGCAGCTCGGGATTTGCCTCCAGGAGCGGTTGGGGAACTATAAGCTGAGCCGACTTGACTACGTCGCCGCGACGCATCCGCGCGTGTGCCGCTGGGCTATCGGGCTCGACGTCTTGAACCGTCGTCAAAACCAGGTTGGCAATGCCGAGCGCCGGGGCGGAGATGCGGCCTGTCGGGCCGGCCCGTTCTAACCAGGTGACGGGTCGCAATTGGGTTGAAAGGTCGAGTGTCTTTTCGCCGCGCTTCACTCGCAGCGCAACGGTGCTCTTCTTCTCGGCGCGCGCGGCCAGCCGGTCGGCTAATGTCATCGGATCACCGACAGGCTCTCCATCGATCGTCAACAGGCGGTCGCCGACCTGGATGCCGGCTTGCGCGGCGGGCGAGCCATCCTGAACCGCCACAATCGGGCTCGTGTCCATCACTAGCCCCAGGCTCTTACGCGGGCTGACCGGCACGGTCACGAGCCGCGGCCGCTGATCGTCGTCGTCCTCCGCGTTGATTTCACCGCTGACATCGGCCGAAGAGTCCTCATGGTCTTTCGATGCCGGTAACACCATGATGCGGAGCGGTTCCTTGGCATGCTTAACCAGCGCTCTCTGCCACTCCTTAACGGTGGAAACGGCGTCGCCGTTGACGCTCAGCAGGCGGTCCCCCGGCAGAAACAGCGGGTGGGCGCGAGCGCCGGCGGAATATGTCTCGACAGACGGCTTGCCGAGTTCGAGCTTGACCGGCCCGCCGACGCCAATGATCGGTATGCCAATATCCGCGTTCGGGTGCAACGTGACGGAAAACGGCTTTTCGCGCCCTTCTCGGCGGATCAGAAACTCCACCCCTTCCCGTAAGTCGCTCAGCGTTACGCGCGTCCGCAGGTCATCGTAGATCGGTTTATCGATATCGCCGATTTGCACGACTTCGTCGCCGGCCTCCAAGCCAGCTTCCCAGGCGGCGCCCCCGCCAAAGACCTGTGAGATCCGGCAGGGCAGCTCCTTCACGCCCATTTGATACGCCACGGTCGCCATGATGAACGCGAAGATCACGTTCATCACCACGCCGGCCGAAATAATCGCCATCCGCTCCGGCACGCTTTGGGCCATGTAGCTCCGCGGATCGTACGGCAGATGCGGTTCGGCCGTGGGCTCGGGCGGAAGATCGCCGGACGGAAGATGGTGACGCGGCTCGTCGGCGCCTTCAACTCCGAGAGCTCGGCCAAACGCGATGCTTTTACCTCGGGCAATCGCGTCGCCGGCTGTGCCGGCTGCGGCGGCGCCTTCCGGCCCCGCGCCTTCGCCCCGAGCACGCTTCATCTCATCGGCGGCGCGGTACGGGTTATCGTCCTGGCCCAGCATCTTGACGTATCCGCCCAATGGCAAAATACCGATGCCGTATTCGGTCTCGCCCCACTGCTTCTTAAACAGCTTGAGCCCGCCGATATCGAAGCCGATGTAAAACTTCTCGCACTTCACGCCACAGGCTTTGGCCACCAGGAAGTGCCCCAGCTCGTGGACAAAGATGACAAAGCCGAGGCCCAGCGCGACCTGCAGGATCACCCACCAGTTGTTCGGGCTGAGCAGCCAGCCGATGGCGTCGATCAAACCATCCAAAAAGCCGCCAAAGAGAATCAATTCCGTGACCAACGTACAACCTCCTCGCGAGCCCAACGGTCGAGCGCCATTAGCCGCTCCAGGTTGGGATAGTTTTCAAACGTGTGTCGTTCCAAGGTATGACGGCAAGCCGGCACAATTTGCGAAAACGCCAGCTTGCCGGCCAAAAAACAACCCACCGCCGCTTCGTTCGCCGCGTTGAGCACGGCGCCCGCCGTACCACCGGCCTCAGCCGCTTCGCGACCCAGCCGTACAGCCGGAAACCGTTTTTCGTCCGGGGGCTCAAACTCCAGCCCCATCGGTTCGGCCAGGTTGAGTCGCGGCGCCGCGCCGGCAAACCGTTCAGGATAGCAAAGTGCGTACTGAATGGGCAGCTTCATATCGGGCGGGCTGAGCTGTGCAATCACCGAGCCGTCGTTGAATTCCACCATCGAATGCACGATCGACTGCGGGTGGACCACCACGTCGATCTGGTCGGGACGCAAATTGAACAGCCACCGAGCCTCGATCATCTCGAGCGCCTTGTTCATCATGGTGGCCGAATCGACGGTGATCTTGGGCCCCATGCTCCAATTCGGGTGCCGCAGCGCCTCATCCACGGTTACACGGTCCAACTCTTTCAGGCTATGTCGCCGGAACGGCCCGCCGCTGGCCGTCAAAATAATCCGCCGCAGCTCGTCACGCCGGCCCGCCTGCAAGCATTGAAACACCGCGCTATGTTCGCTATCGACCGGCAGGATCACCACACCGTTTGCGGCGGCCAGGTCCATGACCAGGGGACCGGCCATGACCAGCGTCTCTTTGTTGGCAAGCGCCACACGGCGGCCGGCTTGCAGAGCGGCCCAGGTGCTGCGCAGGCCGGCACTGCCGACAATCGCCGCCAAAACGATATCGATGGACACATCGTCGAGCACGGCCGATCGCACAACATCTGCAAGTACTGCTTTGCCGCTATCCACCGTGCCCGACTCCTGTCGACGCACCCCGATTGTAGGCGCCGACTCCCGTCGGCGAATCGCCGTTGCACCGTTCGATCCCACCAGCTCCTCAAGCGCCGCATGTCCGATCAATAGCTCAGTGTTTTCGGGCAGGCTGGACCAATCTTGCCGCGCCGCCGCCTCTTCGTCGGTAATCACCAGCCAGCGCGGTTCGTGTCGAATCGCTTGCGCAAGCGCAAGCTCGGTTTTGGAATGGGCCGACAAAGCGACGGCGCGCAGCCGGCCTGCCGATGCTTCGATGACCGCGAGCGCGTTAACGCCAATGCTTCCGGTAGAGCCCAGGACCGCAACATGGGTGGGCCGCGTGTTCATAAGTGATTCTCAGCGCAATGGTCCCTGCTCGCCGCCGCCCCGCTTGCCGGGGTGGAGCGATGTTTTGCAAACCAGAACTGGAACCCGCTGCATCGCCCGGCCACCGCCCGCCTTGTGCGGGTGGGGCCATGTTTGCAGCGTGCCCCGCGTCGCTGCCTGAACTTCCTTCCCGTTCCTGGCGACGACCGTTTCCGCCTACAGACCAAGGTTACTGCGCCAAGCGTGTGATAGTGCCCTCGACGGATCGGCGCCCCCTGAAACCGAGAATCGTCTGCTTCCGCATGACCCGCCCAACCAGACTCTCGGCGCGCGGACATCACTAACCACGCAGCGCACCAGAGCTTTTCCATTGACGGTCGTAAACTGATTGTAGGCCAGCACTTCCATGGCGACAACCGCTGCGGCGTGTGCCCGTTGTCTAACTTCTTGCCCATTGGCGGATCATCGCGACCTGGTCAACGAATACCGCCTGTATCCTAGCCAAATCCATCTGTGGGTCTTTGCACCGTTGCTGAGTCGGTCGCCTAACGGTTCGCCTCACCGAAGCAATGGTCACCGCAGTGGCATCGAGGAAACGTTTGCTTCGGCCACTTCTTCGTCGGATGCGGCGCGCCAGTGCCTGACAGTCTTGTCTGCGCTGCCCGATACGAGAAGCTTTCCGTCGCGGAACAGCCGATGACAGGACCGGGCCACGATGTCCTTTGAGTGCGGCCTTTCGGGCAGCGAGGCGTGCTTCCCTCGCGACACTTGGGCGTCGGCCCGCAAACGGAAACAGCGTGGCGTAGCCGAGCTGTCCTGTTCCTTCCCTGCTTTTACCATCCACCAAGCGCTTCGAGCTGCGCCTTCGCGTCCTGTAAATCCGGCGTATCGAAGCCTTCCGTGAATCGGCAGTAGACCTCCGCCAGCATCTCGCGCGCTTCGGTTTGCTTGCCCTGCCTCTGAAATAGCCGGCTCAGGCTCACTACGGCGCGCAGCTCTAAAGATTTGGCGCTTTGACGGCGTGCGATACCGATGGCCTGCGTAAAGCAACCTGCAGCCTCGGCCTGATTCTCTCCTGGGGAAGCCAGCAGGAATTCACCCTTCAGGCGGTACAGCTCTGCCTGATAATGGCGTACGCCGGTCTTATCTACGAGGGCCAGCGCTTCGGACACCAAACTGAGTGCTTGCTCGCTCTGCCCCATTTTCCCGTAAGCCTCCGCCAGCATGGCACCGAAAAAAGGTCGCCACAGTTCGCTCCCCTGGGCTAGCCAGTCGGCCAGACCCTGCCGTATCTGGGCGATCCGGTCCTCGCCGCGCATAGTAAGCGCCCAACCACTCAAGATATTTCCCGAAGCAACGAAGGGCGTGAATCCCTGCTCCGTCGACAGCGCGGTGAAAGCCTCGGCGTGTTCGAGGGCGGGCTCCTCCTCACGCCGCAAGCGATGGAAGATCGCCGCGACCACAAGGGCGAATACGAGAGTGTAAGAGTGAGGAAACTCTCGGGCCAGACTCAGCGCTTCGCGGCTCGCTCGTGCGGCCCGGTCGGCGTCGCCCTGAAGCCACAACGTGTGGGCTGCAAAGGACCGACATACTACCCCGGGATCCTGTCCATAACGAGAACCCAGTTCGCTGTGTTGCTCTGGATCGTAAAGGCTAGCGCCCTCGTTTAAATGCGCCTGAGCTTCCGGCAGCTCTCCCAGCAAATACAGCGTCTGCCCGAGCACCCTATGGGCCAGCAGCAGAAGTGTGGGATCCTGATTACTCTGCGCTAGCGTGAAAAGTTGCTCCGCGAACTGCCGCGCTGTCTGGATTTCCGCACGCAGGAGGTAGAAATACCATAGCCCCCATAGCACTCCACATAGCTGAGACGTATCTCCCACCTGCCCGCACAGCTCTTGGGCCCGCAGGTACGTCGCTCCCACTTCTGGGCTTCCCCATCCGAGGGTATTCATCAAAGCCGGGCCCAGCGCGATTTGCAGGGCAAGTTCTTGCTTTGCCCGCGCGGGCG
This sequence comes from Pirellulales bacterium, assembly GCA_040901795.1. Classification (GTDB taxonomy): domain Bacteria; phylum Planctomycetota; class Planctomycetia; order Pirellulales; family JALHPA01; genus JBBDYH01. Next base: position 5,778 of record JBBDYH010000021.1, on the reverse strand, counting down.
TGTCCGGCAGCATCGCAACGAGCGAGAGCCCACGCCGCGCAAGCGCCACCGCCTCCTGATAGGCAAAGAGACGGGTGGCCTGCTCGGACGCTTGCAGAGACCAATGGATGGCACGTTCAAAGGCGCGCGCGGCTTCGAAGAGCAGCGCCAGCTCGCTGGCCACGGTCGCGCTCTTCTCGCCGTAATGGGCCAACAATGCCTCCGCCACCGCCGCGCTGAGCGCCGCGCGCCGGGTCGGCCGCAGCGATGCATAGAGAGCATTTTGATAAAGCACATGAACGAAGTGGTAGCGCAGCGTCAGCGTCCGATCGGGGAATTCTTGCTCCCGGCTCAGCCGGACGAAACCGTGGACGCGCTCCAGCGCATCAAGTCGGTCCTCCACTTCTGCAGCATCGAGCGCAAGGGCCTTGGCCACCACGGCCGCGTCAAACTCGAAACCCTGCACGCTGGCGGCGGTCAGCAGCCGTCGATCCTCCGCGTCCAACTGGTCGATCTTCTTCTGAATCATGCTGCCGACGGATTGGGGCATTGCCGACTTGATTTCCTGGACGGACTTCTTAAGTATCCAACGCTCCTGCTCATGGACGATCACTTCACGATCGCGGAGATAACGGAGCAGATCCGCCAGGAAAAGAGGACTGCCTTCTGTTCTGGCTTGAAGCAGCTCAGAGAATTGCGGAGGGAAGCGGTGCTCCGGAAAGACGATTGCGAGATACTTCTCGGTGTCCGGCCTGGTCAGGAAGTCCAGCGGAATCTCGCGACAAACTCCGCGGCCTTGCAGCTCTTGCTTGACACGGACGAACGCATGCCGGCTCTGGAGCAGCTCGGCAGGTCGGTAGGTAACCAATAGCAACACTCGCAGACGATCGCAGCGGATACCAAGGTAGGCCAACAGGTCCACGGTCGAGACGTCCGCCCAGTGTACGTCGTCCAGGAATAGGACCAGTGGAGCATCGCGCGACATCTCCTCGACAAAAGCAAGCAGCTCGCGTTTGAGCCGCTCCTGCGAAACTGCGGGCACGCTTGCCGCGACTGATTCAACCTGGCTGTACCAGGTCGGCGCAACAGTCCGCATCACACGTGCGGCCGAGTCGGCATGTTCGCCGCGAAGCAAGCTTTCGAGCGCTTCGAGAATGGGCAAGTACGCCTCGGCGCCGGCCAACCGCTCGCTTGCGCGTCCGCGCCCAATTGTGCAAGACGGAACACGGAATGTCAGCTCCGCGAGAAAATGTTCGACGAGCGTTGTCTTACCAATGCCTGCCTCGCCGGTCACACAAAGTACGCGACCCTGGCCGGCTGCCGCATACCGAAGGTGCTCCCAGAGAAGACCCAGCTCACGCTCTCGGCCCACGTGCAGATTGGGCTCAGCGCGCGCCTTCATGCTACCGTCGATGGCCGAGCCTCCGACTAGCACATTCAAGCCTGCCGCTACTTCGGAGAACGTTGGACGCAATCGAGGATCACTGGCTAACATCCGGTCAATGAGTGATCGCAGGTCTACGGGCAGTTGTGCGTTCAACTGCGAATCGAGCGAGATGGATGCTGAAGCGATCGTCTCGAAAACTGACGGGCTTGGGTGACCTGGCAGCGGATGGCAGCCGGTCGCGAGCTCGTACAACACAATGCCGAACGAAAAGACGTCGCTAGCGCTGTCGACGGCGCCACCGCGAAGTTGTTCGGGCGACATATAGCGAAGCGTGCCGAGGATTGCGCCGGGCGGCATGTCGACCGAAGCGTTGTCGCTGAAAATTGCCGTCGGAAGCAGGCGCGCCAGGCCAAAATCCACCAGTTTCACATAGCCGTCGCTGCGGACCATGATGTTTTCCGGCTTGATATCCCCGTGCACAATGCCGGCAGCATGGGCGGCTGCGAGCGCACCCGCAGCCTGAACTGCTAGGGCTGCGACTTGGGCGATTGTCAGTCGCGCGGCGATAAGCTGCCGCAAGGTCTGTCCCTGGATCAACTCCATGACCAGAAAAGGGCGTCCCTCGTGTTCGCCGACATCGTGAATTGCGCCGATATGAGGATGATTGAGCCCGGAGGCGACTCGCGCCTCGCGCTGGAACCGTTGCAATCGCCGCCGGTCCTTGGCGTACTCGGCAGAAAGCACTTTCAGGGCGACGTCGCGTTCCAGCAGCACATCGCGAGCTTTGTAGACCTCGCCCATGCCGCCGGCGCCGAGGCGCTCCAAGACGCAAAACCGCGCGATGGTCTGGCCGGTAAGATCAGCGCCCCCAATATCTTTTGAACCGACGTTGAGGCCCAACGTATCGGGCGACAAGGCCGGCGTCGAATACTGGCCCGTAGGCTCGCGCTTTTGACGCTGATCGAACAGTGTTGCGATCACATCTCGCTGCTCGGGAAACCGGGCCACGTACGCATCGAGCTGGACAGTTCTCGCATCGCGATCCAATAGTTCCCACTCGGCGAGCAGGAGTTCGCGGAAGAGGACTTCGCGATGCGGTTCGTCGGCGCCAGCAAAATATGCTTCGATAAGCGGCTGCCGACCGGACTGCCAGTCTAGCTCGAAGGCGTCGCAGATTTCGTCGATCCGCTGCGACTGCGGCCGCAAGTCGCTTTCCGTCGCACTCGACCGCGCGGCTTTCATCGATCGAGCTCCTCGGTCCAGAGCTCGCGAATGCGCTGCAGCTTGCGTTCGACGCTGCGCCGCGTCAGACCCAATTCGTCGGCAATCTCGCCGTTGGTGTAACCCAATAGCTTGCTTTCGGCGATGCGGCGCAGCCGCTCGTCAGTAAGGGAGTTCATCAGCCGCTCGTGCTCATCGGCCAGCATGGCCAGAAATTCTGGAGTCGGAGCATTGCCTGCATTTTGATCGAATCCACCTGGGCTATCGGCATCGCTAGGCTCGGGAAAGGCGGAATCGCCCCGCACGCGACCGCCACCCCGCTTTTGTCCAGTGGCGGCCCGCCGCTGATCGATGACTTTGTGTTCGGTCAAGACGACCAACAGCCGCCAGAGTTCATCACGCCCCGACAGGTCGGCAAACTGGCCACGTTCGGCGCCTTGGCATAGGCAGCGAAAAACACTCAGCGCCACGTCCTCTTCATCGGCCACTCGCCGCGGCGCAGTGCCCAACCGCCGGCGAGCCAGTTCGACGAGCCTGCCAAAATACCGTCGCCAGAGTTGGCGCGCGGCTTCATCGTCGCCGCCTTGCAACTTCCCCATCCACTCGGTTACGGAGTTTCCAGCGAACATGGTTTTCTTTGCCGACCCGTGTCGGAGGGTAAGCGGCTTTTACGCTCAGAACAGTAGAGACCAACATTCCATTCCCGGCTCGACGATGTGGGACGAATTTCAATCCGTCCTACGGCGCACCGCCCGGCGCTTGTCGGCGCGCTCGGCGCGATGTCTCTCCATTCTAAGGCAGACCACAGCAGAGAATCCATGTTACTCCGAGCGAGGAACACGTGACAGGCGAACAACAACCCGACGACGGAGCGCTGGCGCATCGGCGAGTAAACCCGCCGCGGCGCATCCCGCTGATTTCGTCGGATTCCAGCAGAGATAAAGCCCCAACCGCGGCGAGGGCTATCGCCGCACACATACCATGTAGGAGAATGACCATGAGCAAGACGAAATGGAAGCTGATGTTGGCAGGGGTTGTAGTCGCCTGTGCTTTCGGAGTGATCGCATTGATTGCCGCCCCACCGGCCGGCATGGCGCAGGCCGGCCAGGGCGGCGGTGACCACGGAAGTGCCCAAGTCGCGCGGCTCCACGACCTCCACGCGGCGTTCCATGGGGCCATCTCCTACAACGGCGACCCGCACGACCGCGCGGACAATCTGGATTTCATTGCGACGCTGTGGGCCCCGGACGCTACACTCACGGTCGGCGGCAGCACGCTCGAAGGCAGAGACGGGGTCCTCGACTGGTTCGACAATGTCGCCCCGCCGTTGCAGAATAACCGCAATTGGGCCTCGCTTTCCCCAGCCTACAAAACAGAACTCGATCCGGACGGCAAAACGGCGGACATCTACTTCGAGTGCATCCTCGTGGACCCCGCGACAAACATGGTCATGGGGAAGACCGCCTTCGGCGGTACGGCCAAGAAGGTCCACGGCGACTGGGTGTTTTGGGACATCGCGGTCGGGCCAGCGTCGTTGTAGCCATCGGGCCGCCCATCAGGCCGAGGGGGCTGCGGCCTGATGGCGCGCGTCAAGAAATCAGATTTGGCCGATATTTCGCACAACGCGCAAGCATTCGAAATCGCGGCTAATAGAAATCAGAACGCTCACTCCGACCGCCTAAGGACCGACCCAATGATCAAGCTACTACGTTTACTCGCAATTGGCGTTGCTTTCTTGCTCTGGGGCATGAACCGCAGTCAGGCAGAGGAAATAAAGATCGTTTCGCCCAGTGCCTACAAAGATATGGAGGGCGAGGGAGAAACCGGGGATCGTGATGCCACCGTTCCTTTCCGCTACCAGGCGGTGTTTCCCTCCGAGGACCTTGCGGCGCTGGGCAACACACCCCACTGGCTCGTAGACATCACCTTCCGGCCGGACGAAAGCCTGACGAGTCCTCTCACCGTCCTCTACCCAGACACCGAGTTTCGCCTAACTACCATGCAAGCGGGGCCACCGAACCTGAGCTCGCGCTTTGACGATAACCTCGGTTCGAACTTCAAGCATTTCTACCGCGGGCGAGCGACCTATGTGTCGGACGCCAGTGGCCCAGGCCCAGGCCCGGGGGAATTCTATACTTCCGACTATTCTGCAGGCGTGACTCCCTATCTCTTTGATCCAAGCCAGGGAAATCTCCTAATGGACGTGATCGGTTTGCAAGGGGCATCGCCACCACATCGCGGAGATCGAGTCCCCGGCATACTAACAGCCGTCGTTGGTTCACCCAACGCATCGCACGGCGAAATCATGCCGGCTTTTGTCCATCAGTTAACGTTTATTCCAGCGCTTCAGACGGCAACTTGGAACGTCGATGCGGGCGGCAACTGGTCGCTGCCGGCAAATTGGGCCAGCGGCGTTCCCAATGGGATGGGTGCGCAAGCCGTGCTGGGCAGCGTTATTACGTCGCCCCACACGGTAACCGTCGATGCCCCGATCACCGTCGGCCGCCTCGACTTCGACAACGCCAACGCCTACACGATCGGCGGTCCACAAACTCTTACGCTGGACGCCATGACCGGCGACGCGCAAATCAACGTCGCCAGCGGCAGTCACACAATCGCCGCGCCGGTCACATTGGCAGACAACACGACGATCACGGTCACGCCCGCGGCCAGCAATCTTTCGCTGACCGGTTCGCTCAATGCCAGCGGCAGAAATCTGACTAAGGTTGGCGACGGTATGTTGACGGTGAACAACCTTCGCGCCACTGGCTTATCGGTGAACGGCGGGACGGTGGCCATCGCGCCCGGTGGCACAGCCGCGAGCACGTCGATGGTTGGCTCGCTTGCCATCGCGGGCAACGCCACACCGACCGCGAGGCTCGATTTGGCCAACAACGCCGCGATCATCAACTACACCGGCGCAAGCCCCTTCGCCACCGTTCGACAGCAGATTACAGCCGGTCGCGGCGGGTCAGGCCTGGGCAAAACCTGGAACGGGCAAGGCATTACCAGCAGCAGCGCCGCCGCGGCCGAGCCCGAGTCGCGCTCGATCGGCTACGCCGAGAACTCAACACTTCCCCTAGGGCCATACACGAGCTTCCGCGGACAGCCGGTGGACAACACCTCTCTGCTCATGGCCTACACGCGCACCGGCGACGCCAACCTCGACGGGGTCGTGAATGACGACGACG
>JBBDYH010000020.1:0-44521 GCA_040901795.1 Pirellulales bacterium | reverse complement strand
GCTTCTTAATCGTACCAACCGGCATGCTTGTCACTCCTCACACACGAGATAACTGATTGCCGATCACGCGCGCGTCTTGCTCGCAGTGGCGGCCGCCGTGATCGTGTCGGACAGAGCCATTCCCTGTCGCGAGACAACGGTACACGACTACGCCGGAATGGTCTCCGGCCCGCTGGCGGAATACGAGGCAGGACAGCCGGCGACGTCCGAAATCGGCCGCCGCTGACCGCTTGCGGGCGTGGCCGCTAGAACCTTGCCCCGGCCATCGCCATCATTCGTCGAGATCGACCCGGCCCTTCAGTCGAGCTTGCCCAACTCGTCCCCGACGCTCGCAGTCCACCAATTTTGTGCCGCTAGCGTAAGCGAGCCGCTTTGAAAGATCAAGCGCGGACATGGAAAATTGTCGAGCCGGTCGGGTGGGACCAGGCCGTAGGGTGGGACAAGGCCGCCGCGGCCGCCGGCCCACCATTGCCTCACCCGCGTGGCACAAAAAAGGCCTTGACACAATCAGTGTTCTTTAGTATACTATCTAGCCTTAGCAAGCGCTCTGGCCACGATCCAGCTCGACCGCCGGCTCGAATCCCCGACGTTGCCGTGGCAGGATGAGACTTTTCTTCGTTCCTTTGTGCCCTTCTGTTTGTTTTGCGTTTTCGATGAAGCCAACGGCGTTGTTTAACCCGTAGCCACAGTCGAGGACCTCACGCCTGCGGCATCGACGCAAAATGCTCGATGGTGCATAATTCCCTGAACCGGATCGACCCGGAATGTAAGCAACCCGAGTACCGCCAAGGACTTGGACCGCGTCCGCCCGATGGCCGTTCCCCCCTTTTTGCACCAAACATCAGATTATCGAGCGCAATTATCGCGTGGTGAAAAAAACCACAATAATCCCACTTCTCGTCAGGAGAATTCCCATGACTTACGCTCAATCCATTATCCCAGAGTTCGATCAGGAAATGGCCGGCACGCGGAAAGTTCTGGAGCGCGTGCCCGAAGACAAACTTGACTGGCGTCCGCATCCCAAGTCCAACACCATCGGCTGGAACGCCAACCACCTGGCCGAACTTCCCGGTTGGGTGGAAGGCACACTCACCGCCGATTCGTTCGATATGGCGCCAGTCGGCGGCCCGCGCTACAAATCCCCCGATCTGAAAACCCGCAGCGAGATCCTTGACCTTTTTGACCGCAACGTCGCCGCCGCCCGAAAAGCCTTCGCGGCGGCCCGCGACGACGACATGGGCCAACTGTGGTCGCTCGCCGAAGGGGGCAAGCCGCTCCTTACGCTGCCGCGCGCCGCGGCAGTTCGCGGCTTTGTCCTCAACCACCTCATTCACCATCGCGCAATCCTGTGCGTCTACCTCCGCCTCAACAACATCCCGGTTCCCGCCTTGTACGGTCCCTCGGGTGATGAAACATAATCAGTGGATGGCCAGCCCCGAGTAGGACGGCCTTCCGAGGCCGTCGATCTTTCGCCGCCGCCTCGGAAAGCCGTCGTACGTAACGTGAGAACAACCATGTCACGCACTACAGCACCGGTAATGATTCGATACTTGTTCTGCGTCTGCGGCTTGGCGTTCGCGCTCTTTTTCCTCGGTTGCGGCGGTCCACAAGACGACTCCGTTCCCGTGCGCGGCAAGCTCACCAACGGCGGGCAGCCGCTGGCCGTGAAAGGGCGGGAACTCGGCCTGGGCTATGTCGAGCTGCACTTTTACCGCATGAGTGACGACGGCACGATCGACAAAGACCCCGCCGACGCCGCGGTCGAAGAGTCGGGCGAATTCACCGTCCGCGGTCGCGACGGGCGCGGGCTTCCTCCCGGCAAATACAAAATCACCGTCCGCCAGTTGGACCCTGCACCGGACAACGACAAGCTTGGCGGGCGATTCAACCTGCAGAACACGCCCCTCGTGCGCGAGGTCACCGACGAAGAAATCGTCATCGATCTTGCACGGCCTGAGGGCTGACTTTTGGAGTGCGACGACTCGTCGTCGCTTTGGATTTCAATGCGGTCACGGTTGCCAGGGACCGATGGCCATTGATCGGTATCTGAAAAAGAAAGCGAGGACCAGTCCTCGCACTCCAAGCGCGGCACTATCAGCCCGCTCCCATGGTCGTTAAACTGAAAAACCACACTTCATTCAACCTCGGGCAGTCAGATTCATGGCGCGGCGATTCATTAGCGAGCTAGGGCAAGAGCCCATCGACCAGGTTTTTTTGGCGTCGCAGAAGCAGTTGCGGCCCAACCGCAATGGCAATCTCTATTTGCAGGTGGAGCTTTCCGACCGCACCGGCTCGATCAGCGCGCGGATGTGGAACGCCGACGATGCGGACTACCGCGGTTTTGAAGATGGCGACTTCGTCCGCGTCGAAGGCGCCACGCAGCTCTACCAGGGGGCCCTCCAGCTCATCGCCACGAACGTCTGCAAGGCGCGGCCGGAAGAAGTGGAGTTCGACGACTTTGCCTGTCTCACGCCGGCCGACATTGACCGCATGGCGATCCGCGTGGCCGAGCTCCTGCGGGCCATCAAGGACGCCGAACTGCGGAACCTGGCCGAGTGTTTCCTCGCTGACGACGAGTTGATGCGCCGCTTTACGCGCTCGCCGGCCGGTGTGAAAAACCACCATGCTTATCCGGGTGGCCTCTTGGAGCACGTGGTCAACCTGATGGAGGTCGTCGATCGCATCGTCGACCGATATCCGGCCGTCAATGCCGACCTCTTGATGATGGGCGCGTTCCTGCACGACCTCGGCAAAGTCGAGGAGCTGAGCTGCGACAAAGGCTTCGCCTACACCGACGCCGGACAACTTCTCGGCCACACCGTGTTGGCCGTCAGCATCCTCGAGCAGAAGATCGCCGAGGCCGAGCGGCTTTCGGGCGAGGCCACGTGCCCCGAAACCGTCCTGCGGCTCAAGCATATGATCGTCAGCCATCACGGGCAATACGAGTATGGCGCCCCAAAGCTCCCGATGACGCTCGAAGCGATCGCCTTGCACCACCTCGACAACCTCGACGCCAAGCTCCACAGTTTCGAGCAGTTGATCCGCGACGACGCCAACCTCGACAGCTCCTGGACGCAGTTCCATCACAATTTGAATCGCAAATTGTTCAAAGGGGCGGTGGCGCGTTCCGCTAACGGGCAATAACCGCGTTTCGATTGACCCCCAGGACGTCGATCGGCCTGATTGACCCGACATGGAAAACACAGACCTTTCCGCCGCAGTCCTCACCCATGTCAATCATCCCGACTATCGGCCGGTCAAGCCGCGCGTGATTGCCAAGCAGCTCGGCCTCGACGAAGACCAGCTCCGTCAGCTCAAGAAGTCCATCAAGCTGCTCGTCAAGCAGGGCAAAATCGCGTATGGATCGAACCATCTGATCGTGCCCGTTGCTGCGGCTGCGACGAAAGATGGCAAACCGCGCGCAGAAAAGGCGGGCGGCAAGCGGCCATCGGCCGATAACGTCGTCGGTGTCTTTCGCCGTACGTCCGCCGGTCACGGCTTCGTCCGACCCAGCGGCGTGTCGGTCGAGATCGATCGCCGCAAGACCGATGTCTACATCCCGGCCGACCGCACGCAAGACGCCGCCACCGGCGACACCGTGCTCGTCCGGCTCAGCAAGCACCGGGATGTCCGCCGCACCAACCCGCTGGGCGAGATCGTCGAGATCATCGAGCGCGAGACGCACAAATTTGTCGGCACTTACTTCGAGTCGGCCGGCAGCGCCTATGTGCAAGTCGATGGCACCATCTTTGCGCGCCCGATCCTCGTCGGCGATCCCGGCGCAAAGAACGCGCAGCCCGACGACAAGGTCGTCTTCGAGATGGTCCGCTTTCCCACGCAGTTCCATGACGGCGAGGGAGTGATCACCGAAGTGCTCGGACCCCGCGGCGAGCCGGGCGTCGACACGCTCTCGATCATCCGCGAGTACGACCTGCCCGAGGAGTTTCCGGAGGACACGCTCGACGAAGCGCGTGCTCAGGCGCACAAGTTCGATGAAGCGCTCAAAGGGCGGCTGGATCTGACGGGCGACACGATCATCACCATCGACCCGGTCGATGCCCGTGATTTTGACGACGCGATTTCGCTGGAGCGGTTGGAGAATGGGCATTGGCGGTTGGGCGTACACATCGCCGATGTCTCGCACTTCGTGCCAAAAGACACGGCGCTGGATCGCGAGGCGCACTGGCGCGCCACCAGCGTGTACTTGCCGGACCGCGTGCTGCCGATGCTGCCGGAGATCGTTTCCAACAATCTGGCCAGCCTCCAGCCGCACAAGGTGCGCTACACCAAGAGCGCGTTCCTGGAGCTCACGGCGGAGGGTGTTTTTGTCGCCGCCGAGGCGCACAACGCCGCCATCAAAAGCGCCCGCCGCTTCACCTACGAGGAGGTGGATGAGTACCTCGCCGATCGCGAGGCGTGGCGCAAGAAGCTCAGTCCCCAGGTCCACCAGCTTCTGGCCGACATGCACGAGCTGGCGATGATCCTGCGGGCTCGTCGCTTCCGCCGCGGCGCGCTGGAGCTCGACATGAAAGAAGTGAAAGTCGATCTCGACCAGAACGGCAAGGTCACTGGCGCCCATGTCGCGGTCAACACCGAAAGCCACCAGATCATCGAAGAGTTCATGCTGTCGGCCAACGAGGCCGTCGCCGAAATGATCCAAAAGGCCGGCTATCACTTCCTTCGCCGCGTTCACGCCTCGCCCGACCCGCGAAAATTGCTGGCCCTGACCGAGTTCGTCACCGAGCTGGGCTTTCAGACCGAGAGCCTGGAGAGCCGTTTCGAGCTACAGCGGTTGCTGAAGGCGGTCCAGGGACGGCCCGAACAACATGCGGTCAATTACGCGGTGTTGCGCAGCCTCCAACGCGCGGTCTATAGCCCCGAAGAAGAAGGCCACTTTGCTCTGGCCAGCGACACCTACTGCCACTTCACCTCGCCGATCCGCCGCTACCCAGACCTGACCATTCACCGCTTGCTGGATGCGATCATCAAAGGCAAAAAGGCCGTCAACGACCTGGCCGAACTTGTCGTGCTCGGTGAGCACTGCTCGGACCGCGAGCGACGCGCCGAAGCCGCCGAGCGCGAGCTGACGAAGCTCAAGCTGCTGCACTATCTCGAAGATCGCATCGGACAAGAGCTGGATGCCATCGTTACTGGCGTCGAGGAGTTCGGCCTGTTTGTGCAGGGCGTGCAGCTTCCGGCCGAAGGCCTGGTCCACGTCACCACGCTCGCCGACGACTACTATCACTTTGATCGGCGATCCCACACATTGACCGGCCGCCGCGCGGGCAACACCTTCCGGCTAGGCGACCTGGTGCGCGTCGAGGTCGCGCGCGTGGACGTCGATCGTCGTGAGCTCGATTTCCGCATTGTCGATCGCAAACGCCGCTCGCCATTGTCGAAGGCAGCCGCTCCCAGCCGAGACGGTCGTGGCCGCAAGAGCGTCAAACCCCGTGCCAACGCCAGCGGCCGGAACAAGTCGAAAGCGCCCCCGCGCCCCCGAGGCAAGCGCCGGCGATGACCGCGGCCGACGTCCGGCGTCCCAGGCTCAACGTCAGAGCGACCTGCGGATTCGGTTCTCGCTTGGACCTTGGACGATTGATCGAAACCGCTACAATACCCTAGCGTTTCATCCTCAAGGCTGGCGAACCATGACGGCGACCCTGCAACAAACACCGCTCCACGATTGGCACGCTGAGCACGGCGGACGGCTTGTCGATTTCGCCGGCTGGTCGATGCCAGTGCATTACGGCTCCATTGTTGCCGAGCACAATGCCACGCGCAGCGCGCTTGGTCTGTTCGATGTCTCGCACATGGGCCGGTTGGTCTTCACCGGATCCGGCGCCGAGGCGTTTCTGAATTCGCTGGTGACCCGCCGCGTGACCGATATGTCGCCCGGCCAGGTGCGGTACGCGCTGGCGACCAATGACGTCGGCGGCATCCTGGACGATGTACTGGTTTACCGCTTGCCGCCTGAATCACGCGGCGACCAGGCGGCGAGCGACAGCGGAACGTCCTACCTGATGGTGGTCAACGCCAGCAACCGCGCGAAGATTATCTGCTGGATTGAGGCGCTGCTTTGTGACAGCTCCAAAGTCGAGTTGCACGACGCGACCGATGAGTTGGCGATGATCGCGGTCCAAGGCCCACGCGCGGTCGAAGTGCTTGAGCCGATGGTGAAGGGCGACATCAGCACCCTAAAGTACTACCACTGCCGGCGAACCGCGATTGATGGACACTCGGCAATCGTTAGCCGTACCGGCTATACCGGCGAAGACGGTTTCGAAGTGATGCTTCCCTCGGAAGCGGCGACCGAGTTCTGGCAACAGGTGCTGGATGCTGCAAAGTCACTCGGTGCGATGCCCTGTGGTTTGGGCTGCCGCGATACGCTACGGCTCGAAGCCGCCATGCCCCTCTATGGCCATGAGCTCAGCGAAGAGATCACGCCGTTGCAGGCGGGGCTGGACTTCGCTGTCGATCTGGAAGGCCGGACGTTTCCCGGGCGCGAAGCGCTTTGCAAAATGCAGCAGATGTCGCCCCAGCGCATCCGCGTCGGATTGGAGCTCTCGGGCAAACGTGTGCCACGCGAGCATCACGCGATCCTCACTGGCGGCGAAACGGTGGGCGAGGTCACCAGCGGCACGTTCTCGCCCACACTCAATAAACCAATTGCAATGGGCTACGTCGACCGTAGGCATGCTGCGGTGGGAACCGAATTATCCATCGACGTGCGCGGGAGCGCCGAACCCGCCCGAGTCGTCAAACTCCCCTTCTACCGCCGAGAAACGAAGAAGTAACGCTGAACGATGAACTCCGAACCCTGAGCTGGAGCTCAAGCTTTAGCTTGTCCGCACAGCCTGAAGGCTGAACTCCAACCTGCACCCCGAACTCCGAACCCTCCCCGTGTCCCCCGAAAACCTCCTCTACGCCAAGACCCATGAATGGGTCCACCTGGAAAACGATGCCCAAGGCCAGCGGGTGGCCACAGTCGGCATCTCGTCGTTCGCCGTCGAGGCGCTCACTGATCTGGTCTACATGCAGCTTCCGCAGGTCGGCCGCAAGCTGAAAGCCGGCGATGCGTTCGGCGAGATCGAGTCGGTGAAGGCGGTCAGCGACTTGTACAGTCCCGTCGACGGCGACGTGATGGCTGTCAACGACGCCCTGCCGAACAAGCTCGAAACCCTCAACGCCGATCCCTACGGCGCGGGCTGGCTGGTCAAGGTCAAGCTGTCGAGCGAAGAGAGTTTGAGAAACCTGCTCGACTACCAGGCATACCAGCGACAGTGCGCTGAGGAACAACACTAGGTACGAAGTCGAAGGGAAGCAGGACGAAAGATCCGTTCGCGCCGGTGTGGTTATCGCGTCCTTTGTCCTTCGTCCTTCGTCCTAATCACGATGGCATACATTTCAAACACTCCCGAAGATCAGCGGGCAATGCTCGAGGCGATCGGGGTCTCGTCAATCGACGATCTTTTCGCACCAATTCCCGCCGATGTTCGATTTCGTCGCGACTTGAATATTCCGCCCGCGCTTACTGAGCTGGAACTTCTCGATCACCTCTCGTCGCTGGCTGACAAGAACAGCGCGGCCGGTCAAAAGATCTGCTTTCTCGGCGGCGGCAGCTACGACCACTTCATCCCGTCGATTGTCGATTACGTGGCCTCGCGGGGAGAGTTCTACACGTCGTATACACCCTACCAGCCGGAAGCGAGTCAGGGAAACTTGCAGGCGTTCTTCGAGTATCAGACGCTCATCTGTCAGCTCACCGGCATGGATGTGAGCAACGCCAGCCTCTACGACGGCGGCAGCGCGGCCGCCGAGGCCGTATTGATGGCGATGGCCGCGACCGGTCGGGGGCGGCGAGTTGTCACCGCAGCCACCGTGCATCCTGAGTACCGTGAGATCATTAATACCTACTTTGCCAGCCTGGGCGCCGAGTTGGTCACTGTCGGCGCACCGGCCGGCACCATCTTGCCAGACGATCTAGCTGCGGCGGTGAACGACGAAACGGCTTGCGTCCTGGTGCAACAGCCCAACTTCTTCGGCTGCATCGAACAAGTGATGGAACTTGCCAAGATCGCACATGACCGTGGCGCCATGTTCGTCGTGGCGGTCGATCCGATCAGCCTCGGTTTGCTCCAGCGGCCGGGCGATTACGGCGCTGATATCGTGGTGGCCGAAGGGCAATCGCTTGGCACCCCGATGCAGTTCGGCGGACCCTATCTCGGCATCATGGCTTGCCGCGAGAAGTTCGTCCGCCGCATGCCCGGCCGCATCGCCGGCCAGACCGTCGATCGCCGCGGAAAGCGCTGCTGGGTGCTCACGCTGCAAACCCGCGAGCAGCACATCCGCCGCGAAAAAGCCACGAGCAACATCTGCACCAACCAGGGACTCTTCGCGCTGCGGGCGACCGTGTACCTGGCCTCGATGGGACCAGACGGTATGCGCGAAGCGGCAACCGCCTGTCTTCGCAAATCGCATTACGCCGCGTCGCGTCTGGTGGAAACAGGCCGCTTCGAGATAGCCTTCGATCGGCCAACGTTCAAAGAATTTGTCCTCCGCGACAAGGCCGGCGATGTGGAAGGCCTGCTGAGCAATGCGGCGGCCGCCGGTTACTTCGCCGGCATTCCGTTGGGGCGTTGGTATCCGGACTTGGCCGACTGCCTGCTCATTACCGTAACGGAAAGGCGCACTCGGCCGGAGATAGATGCGGTCGTCGCGGTTCTGGCTAGGGCATTGGAACGCACCGCTCAACCCTGACCCGAGCATGGTGTTTGCCAATGCCGAAACCATTGCCTGAGCGGTGCAAACCGGACAGCATCCGGGGGTTTCGGGCAGCCGCTAAGGTACGATATCTCGACGCTCAACTACTTACCGAAGCTCGCCGAAGGACGGCCGCGATTTACTTCTGGGGCTACGCCGCCGAGATGATCATTAAGGCTGCCTATTTTTCCACGATCGGGTATCGTATGCAACAGTCGATAACTCTTGCGGACTTGGACCGTGCAAAGAAACAGAGCTTCTCAATTCATGGTATCTCTTGGTCCGGCGGGTTGCATAATATTGAGGGATGGGCCCGGTTGCTAGTTAATGAACGCGCACGCCTGGGTAGGCCATATTCCGTCGTGATTGCTAGTCGCATCGTTTTCAACGCATCGAACGTTTACAAGTATTGGCGCGAAACACTGAGATACCATAAGAATCGTGCATGGCCTTTCGAGGCTGCACGAGTACAAGCGTCAGTCGATTGGTTATTCAGCAACCTGGCTTTTTAAAGTTATTCCCATGCCACGCCATATATCACGCCCGCCTGTCCGCGGTCGACCGCCCGACGAATTCGTAGAAGCACTCGCCGGTGAGTTGCGCGCGCCAAGGCAACGTGGCCAGCCGATGATCATCGAGGACTCACTTTTGACAGGGCTGGTTCAGATCCAAGTGATCTGGGACAAGTTTCGCGGAATGAACGACGAGGATCGCATTGAGCTGATTCTGGCGGCCTATGAACGGGCGGAGGGAAAGTCGTATCGCGAAAAGATTGTGTCGGCGGTTGGCTATACCGTCCCGGAGGCCGATGACTTTGGCCTACTCCCCTATAAGATTGAGCCGGCAGATCAAAAGGACGAACGCGCGCGGCATGAGCAATACTGGCAGGCAATGCTCGATGAAGGTGCATATGAGAATGATGAAGAGCAATTAGAACTCTGCTTCCGCACGCTGGAAGAAGCCAACGAAGCTAAAGAGAGGTTGGAGAACCGCTTACAAAGCTCGAAATGGTCTATCCTCAAGGAGGTTGCTCATTAGGACTTGCGCCTGCAACAAAACGAATGCGTAATATCCGCGCCACACAACTGCTTTTCGAACAATCGCGCTTGGGCCGCCGCTCGACGCGCATCCCGCTAGGCGACGTGCAGACGCCGGTCGAGTCGCTTCTGCCTGCTTGGGCGATTGCCGACACGCCTGCACCGCTGCCGGAGTTGACCGAGCCGGAATTGGTGCGGCACTTTGTCAACCTCTCCACGCAGAACATGTCGGTCGATACGCACTTCTATCCACTTGGCTCTTGTACGATGAAATACAACCCCAAGCGGAACGAGAAAGTGGCGGCCATGCCGGGCTTGGCGGACCTGCACCCGTATCAGCCCGAAGAGACGCTACAGGGGATGCTGCAGTTGCTCTACGAGATGCAACGGATTCTCGGCGAGATCGCCGGCCTCGACGCCGTCTCGCTGCAACCGGCGGCCGGCGCTCAGGGCGAGTTGACGGCGCTGATGGTGGCGGCGGCGTACTTCCGCGACCGCGGTGAACACCGCTCCAAAATCCTGGCCCCGGATAGCGCTCACGGCACGAATCCCGCCAGCGCCGCCATGGCCGGCTTCGACGCGATCACGGTCAAGAGTACGCCGCAGGGATCGGTCGCTTTGGACGATCTGCGCGCAAAGCTGAATGATCAGGTCGCGGTCTTTATGATTACCAACCCCAGCACGCTGGGACTGTTCGAGCGGCGGGTCAAAGAGATCGCCGAGATGGTCCACGGAGTTGGCGGGCTGATTTATCTTGACGGCGCGAACATGAACGCGATCCTCGGCATCGCTCGGCCCGGCGACTTCGGCGCCGACATGATGCACTTCAACCCCCACAAGACGTTCAGTGGTCCGCATGGCGGCGGCGGCCCAGGCGCAGGGCCGATCGCCGTGCGTGCCGCGCTCGCCCCCTATCTGCCTACTCCTCTCGTGGAGTTCGACGGCGATCGATACCGGCTGGCCTACGATCGGCCGAAGTCCATCGGCCGCGTACGAGCCTTCTTTGGCAACGTGGGTGTGCTGGTGCGCGCCTACTGCTACATCCGCACGTACGGGCCCCGGGGACTGCGTGAAGTTGCCGAGAACGCCGTGCTCAACGCCAACTACTTGCTTAGTCGCGTAAAGCACATCCTGCCGGTGCCCCACGGCGACCGTTGCCTGCACGAGTTCGTAGCAAGCGCGTCCAAACTCAAGGCCGAGCGCGGCGTATCGGCGATGGATTTGGCCAAGCGATTGCTCGACTACGGTTTTCATGCGCCGACGGTCTATTTCCCGCTGACTGTTAAAGAAGCCATGATGATCGAACCCACCGAGACCGAGAGCAAAGAGACACTCGACGCCTTCGCGGAGACGCTGTTCCGGATTACGGAAGAATCGCCGGAGCTGTTGCGCGAGGCGCCACACACGACGGCCATTAGTCGTCCCGACGAAGTGCAAGCCGCGCGAGTGCCGGTGATGAAGTGGCAAGGCAATCCATCGGCATGATCTGGCTCCACGATCCTCCGGCGCGCGGCAGTTGGAATATGGCGATCGACGAGGCGCTGCTGCACCGCGCGGCCGAGGGCGCGCCGCCGGTGTTGCGTTTTTACGAGTGGGAAGTGCCCACTCTTTCGCTCGGCTACTTCCAGCGTTATGCAGATCGCACTCAACACCCAGCAAGCGCAGATTGCGCGGCTGTGCGGCGAGCCACGGGCGGCGGCGCAATCCTGCACGATCGCGAGCTGACGTATAGCTGCATTCTTCCGCCCAAACATCCGCTCGGCCGCCGGGCCGCCGAGCTTTACAACGCCATCCACACGTCCATCGTAGCCGTGTTGGCGGAGTATGGGCTCAACGCAAACCTCCTGGCATGCGGCGATCAATCGCCACATGCAACAGGATGCGGCGCCCCCGATCATGGCGCAGAGCCGTTCTTATGCTTCGAGCGTCGCACACCGGGCGACGTGTTGCTCTACGGTTGGAAGATCGCGGGCAGCGCTCAGCGACGTCAACGCGGCGCCGTCCTGCAACACGGCAGCATCCTTTTCGAGCGGTCGCCATGCGCACCAGAGCTGCCAGGCATTCACGATCTCACCAGCATCCGTTTGGATCGCAGTGACTTTGCACGCCGCTTGAAGAACGCCTTATCTGTCCACCTTGGAGACAACTTTGCTTTCGAACCACCCCAGTCTGACCTCACTGACGAGTCAGTCGCAATTGAGGCATCCAAGTTCGCGGCCGATCATTGGCTGCGGCTGCGATGATCTGCTCATCCCATTCCGACAAATCAGCTAAGACCGCTTCGTCACGTGTTTGGGTGGCCGGGCAGGAATGCCGTCGAGCATGCCGCGCACGCTGATGTCCTCATCGACATCAGGCCAATGGACACCTTCGCCACCGCCGATGATGCGGTAGTTCTGTCGCTGCTTCGCCGTGGCGCCTGCCAGTCGCCAGGACCAGACGAGCGGTACGCTGATCGTGCGGCCATCGAGCAGATGGGCGGTGATGGTGTCGTCGGTAACTTCAATCGAGCTAAGCCGGGGTTCACTGGCCGCAATGCTCATTCAATGACTCCCAAAGAATGCAGGCTTGAATGTCGTCAGGCGTGATGTCTGGGTAGTAGTCGCGGCGGATTATGTCCGGTCGAATGCCGCAATGGACGAGTTCTAGGACGTTCTCGACGGGAATTCGCGTGCCGGCGATGCATGGCTTGCCGAAGTGGATTCGCGGATCAACGACGATGCTAGATCGCATTGGTGCACCTGGGGTCTAGCCCTGATTACTTCCTCCGCGCCGCGCGATAGAATGTCGCCCCTTCCGCCTTTTCGTCAATCGCGCGAAATCGCAATGCCAGTGCACCGCCAAGACAGCCGAGAAGAAGCGTCGTCGCACAGTGCACGCTTCGCTGTGTGCGCTCCCAATCTCCGCTCTGCCAGATGAAGTAAACGGAGCGGGGTCCCACTCGGATCATTCCCTCGTTTTCATACTTTGCTTCAAACCCCGGTTCAACAACGCGCTTCGCGTGAGTGAGAGCCATCCCCTCCTGAATCCACTTAGCTAACTCGTCAGCCAGAACGTGCGGTCCTGGCAGTCTTTGTAGCAAGGTCCCACTAAATGCCATCGGCACATACAGCCCTGCGGCGATGGCAAAGCCAAGACTGAAGTATCTGGTACCACCATGGCCCACACTCGCTGCGATAATCACGCCGACCAGCGCGCCCCACACGAGCACATCCAACACCCTTGCCCACCACACCGAGCCGGAAAACACTGTGGCGCACACGATGCCGAAGACTGCTACGCCGAGTAACATCGAACGCAGTTTGAAGCTTAACGTCAGCATCTGATTCGTCCTATTTCGGCGGCCGGTAGCTCCGATAAGCCCCAAAGTCATTGAAGAAATGCCGCTTGATCCAGCGATAGACCCAGCTCTTTTCCGGAATCTCGCTCCCAGGAGCGAACTGCGACGGGCGGCACTCCATCGCCTCCAGCTCGGCAAGCGCCGTCTGGCGGGCGGTCGTGTCGCGGGCGCCGTACCGTTCGACGAGGTTTTTCAGAAGATCGGGTCGCTCCAAGACAATGCAGCCGCGCGTCGTCGACGCCGCCAGCTCACGGAACTCACGCAGGAACGCGGAGTGTTGGAAGGTTTCGCGCAAGGGACGCTCGTCGTGGATGCTCTCCTTGGCAAACTGCACGATCGGGCAGGGCTCGATGTCGCCCCAGGGGCTGATGTGGTGCGTGAAGCCGGTGGCCGCGGGGCAGAGGGCCTGACCTTGATCGTCGTAGTAGGCGTCGATGATGCCGATCGGTTTCTTGACGCGCATCTCAACGACGAACCGGCGTGCGCGGAGCTGTTGGGCGGGCGTGAGGGCGAGCTCGGCGTGCATCTCGGGGCCGACCGGGCGGTACGTGTGATACCAGAGATACATCACGCGCATGCTGATGAGTTTATCGACCCATTGGTCCGTGAGGAGATCGTCGATGTTGGTCTGGCACAGGCTGGTACAGACGCCCGTCAACAGCTTGTTGTCGAGGCAGTTTTGCAGGCCGGACATCGAGCGGGCGTAGACTTCCGGTCGGCCGCGACGTGTATCGCTGATGATCTCGGTGCCTTCAATGGAAACCAGCGGCGTGACGTTGCCAATCTGCCGCAACCGCCGGGCGACGTCCGCGGTGATGAGCTGGCCGTTGGTGAAGACCTGGAAGTAGCAGTCCGGGTGCGCTGCGAAAATGTCAAGCACTTCGGGATGCATGAACGGCTCACCGCCGAGGATGCCGAAGAACGCGTTGCCGACTTCCTTGGCCTGGCCGATCGTGCGGTTCATCGCCGCCAGATCGATCGTCTGCTGCTTGGCGGCGACATCCACCCAACAGCCCTGGCAGCGGAGGTTGCAGCTATTGATGATCGAGATGTAAAGGAACGGTGGAAAAAACTCCCCGCGGCGGAGACGGGCCTTGTGCTTCTGGACCGCGCGCATGCCCTTGAAGCCAAAGTTCCAAGCGAGCTTCCAAACGAGCCGCTTATCGGTTTCGAGAAGCACACGTTTGGCCATGCGGAAATACATGGGGAGGGTTCAGGGTTCGGGGTTCAGGGTTCAGCGATCTCGACGCGGCCATGATTATAACAGGCGGCGCCGGCGCTCGACATTGGCGGCTTGGCCGCCTAGACTGCAAATCAGCCCACCGAATTCCCACCCTCCGCGAGTTGCCCGTTGCTGGATATCGACTTTGACCGCCTGCTGGCCGCGTACGAAAACGCGCGACATGACTTACTCGCCGAGCGCGTGGCGGAAGGGCATTGGGTGGGTGAGCTGGCCAGTTCCGCGCTGGCGACGGCGACGGCGGTGAGCGCGCTTGCGTTGGCTCAAGGATCGCAGGGTTCAGGGTTCCCGCCACGGCGGGCAGGCACGGTTCAGGGTTCAGCGAAGCCTCAAACCCCGGACCTCCGGCCACTGATCGATCGCGGCATTGAGTTTTTGGCGACTCAACAGAACAGTGACGGTGGTTTCGGCGATACGGACCTCAGTCATTCGAACATCGCGACGACGATGCTGGTGCGCGCGGCGTTTCACTTGGCAGCCGCGGCAGGCGAGCCTCATCGCGATCTACTTAATAGCGCCGCGGCGTACATCGACGCTAAGGGCAGCATCAGCGGTTTGCGAGCGCGATATGGCAAGGACAAGACATTCGCAGTGCCGATTCTGACGAACTGCGCACTGGCGGGGGTCGTCGATTGGCGCGAGGTGAGCGCGCTGCCGTTCGAGCTGGCGGCTTTTCCCCAGAGCTGGTATCGGTTTTTTCGCTTGCCGGTGGTGAGTTACGCGATTCCCGCCCTCGTTGCGATTGGACAGGCGCGATTCTTTCATCGTAAGCCGCGGAATCCCGTGGTGCGAGCTCTGCGCGGAGCAACTGTCAATCGCACGCTGAGAGTGCTCGAGCGAATGCAACCCGAAAGCGGCGGCTATTTAGAGGCCATCCCGCTAACCAGCTTCGTGGTAATGAGCTTAGCGGGCGCCGGTCGAGCGGATCATCCGGTGGTGGACCGCGGAGTGAAGTTCCTGCTCGACACGGTGCGGCCCGACGGAAGCTGGCCGATTGACACGAACCTGGCGACGTGGGTGACGACACTGGCGGTCAATGCGTTAGAGGGTTCAGGGTTCAGGGTTCAGGGTCCAGCGGGAGTGCAGAGTGCGGAGTGCGGAGTGCGGAGTGCTGGCGACGTTGGCGCGAACGTCATAGAGTGGCTGCTTTCCTGCCAACATATCGAGCGGCATCCGTTTACGGGGGCTGCGCCGGGGGGTTGGGGATGGAGCGATTTGAGTGGCGCGGTGCCGGATGTGGATGACACGGCCAGTGCGCTTCTTGCGTTGGCGACGTTTGCGGACCCAAAGCAGTTCAATCGGCAGGCGCCGCACGGTCCGGGGGCTTACGGTCGCGCGTATGTTGCCGCGATTCGCGGAACGTGTTGGCTTGCGAACCTTCAGAACCGAGATGGAGGCTGGCCAACGTTTTGTCGCGGTTGGGGAACGCTGCCCTTCGATCGCAGCTCGCCGGACTTGACGGCGCATGCAATGCGAGCGTTGAGCGCGTGGTTTGAATTGGGCAGATGGGGAGCCAAGGGACGAAACAGGTTCTGCGCAAGGATCGATCGCGGATTTAGTTATCTTGCCAATTCTCAGAGGGCCGATGGCTCGTGGTCGCCGCTCTGGTTCGGCAATCAAGATCATCCTAACGAAGAGAACCTCGTTTACGGAACGGCTCGCGTCCTATTGGCGTATCGAGACTTAGGGCGAATGGACGACGGCGCGGCAATCCGCGGTATGAAGTGGCTCGTCACCAATCAGAATGCGGACGGCGGTTGGGGAACGGCGGCCGTTAAGGCCGTTTCCGATACACGGCAATCGGTGTTAAATAGGACAGCGGCTAACGGTTCTAGCGTTGAGGAGACCGCCTGGGCGCTGGAAGGCTTGCTGGCGGGTCTCGACAACGGCCCGCTGGCTGTCGATAATTCGTTGCAAAATGCGATCCGGCAAGGAGTTGACTGGCTGGTGCGTGCCGTTGAAGATGGGCGGCATGGGCGGCCGGCTCCGGTTGGGTTTTACTTTGCCAAACTATGGTACTACGAAAGGCTCTATCCGCGAGTATGTACGGTTGCGGCTTTGGGCGAGGCGGTGGGGCGGTTATGTGGGGCGGTCGAACTTGTGTCTATTGAGGAACAGGCGGGAAACGCTGAACGATGACGCGGGATGATGGCTGAAGTGGATGCCACGTGCGCGTGGGCAAGCGCGGACTCGGCCCACCCTACACGCGACTGGCTCCGCACTGCGATATCCGCACTCCGAACTCGAAAGGTGGTTCCGTTGGCGACCGTACTCTCCACCACACCGACCCGCGGCAGCGAGGCCGTTGGTGATGCGTCTTCGATATCGTCTTCAGCCGCGGGATCCACTCTCTCGTCAACAGCGAACAACGGCGACAAGCCGCGCCGCCGGAAGACGAGCCATCTGAAGATCGTGCCCGAGCCGCGCGACTTGCGTGAAAAGCTCAAGGCGCGGTGCGTGGATGTCGCGGGCAAGCTGGACAAGTCGCGGCCGCTGGGCAAGGACGAGATGGAGTCGGTCGCGCGGCAGCTTCTGGAAGAGCAAGGACTTCCGGAAGGGCACCTCGGCTGGACGATGGTGGTGCTGGCCACGGAATTCTGGCGCAGCCAGGTAGCGGCCGTGCCACACAATCGGCGACTGCTGCTGTTGCCGCATTGTCTGAAGCACGCTGAAGGGTGCCCGGCCGACTATGACGAGTTCGGCTTGGATTGCCGCAAGTGCGGCGCTTGCACGATCGCCGATTTCCGGACCACAGCCGAGAACCTGGGCTACAAGGTTCTGGTCGCCGAAGGCTCGCCGATTGTGCTCAAGATCATCATCAGCGGGTACGTCGACGCCATCGTCGGCGTGGCCTGCTTGAACGTGCTGGAGAAGGCGATCGACAAGATCCTGTTGGCCGGCATCCCTTGCATGGCCGTGCCGCTGTTGTCGAGCGACTGTCGCAATACTGGCGTCGACGAAGAGTGGGTGAGCGAGATGATCTCGCTTGCGCACACCGTCCAGCCGACCAGCGATCAGACGCGAAGCTATGTGCATCTGATGCGGGCGGCGGAGAAGATGTTCGAGCAGGAAGAGTTAGAGCGGTTGACGCCACGGCAGCGGGGCGGTCCGGCATTGGCGGAGATGAACGGGCAGGGTATCGGAGGTATCGACCCCATCGCCGGCACCGAGGCGATCGCCTACGACTTTCTCATGAAAGGCGGCAAGCACTCGCGGCCATTCATTACGCTGGCAGTGTACGACGCGTTGACTGGCGGAAACGCAACCGGCAGCGAAGGCGCGACGCATTTGCAGGCGCTCGATGCGGCGATTAAGCGCGTGGCGATGTCAATCGAGACGTTCCACAAAGCGTCGCTGGTCCATGACGATATCGAGGACAACGACGCCTATCGCTATGGCGATCAGACGCTGCACCGCAGGTACGGCACGGCGACGGCAATCAACGTCGGCGATTACTTGATCGGCCTGGGTTATCGGCTGGTCAGCCGCGAGGCCAAGACGCTCTCGGCCGAGGTAGTGAGCGACATTCTTGACCGTCTGGCCGATGCGCACATGAAGCTGAGCGAAGGTCAGGGCGCCGAGCTGCTCTGGCGCGATTCGCGGAGCAAGCAGATTACGCCGCTCGATGCGCTGAAGATTTACGCGCTCAAGACGGCGCCGGCGTTCGAGGCAGCGATGTTCTCGGGTCTGCGGTTAGCCGGGCCGATCGAGAAGTACCTGGAGCCGATGAGCCAGTTTGCACGGCATCTGGGCGTGGCGTTTCAGATCCTGAACGACTTGGGCGACTGGCGCGGCGACAACCACAATAAGCTCGTTGCCGCGGGCGACGTACTGGGCGGCCGGCCGACAGTGCTCTGGGCGCTGGCTTTGGAGGGATTAAACGACGTGCAGCGTACCGAGCTGCAGCGGCTGGTCGCAGCCGAGCAAGTCGATTCGTCGGTCGTGGCCCGCGTGCGCGGACTTTATCAAGAAGCCGGCGTATTCGAGAAAGCTAGCCGCCTGGTGGACAAGTACCGTCAGCGCGCGGAAGCGGTCGCCGATGAGATCCAGCCCGACGAACTGCGGCAGTTGCTGTACTACCTCATCGACACAGTGCTGGCGGAAGACGCGCAACCAGAAACGGACGAGCCGCAGATCCTCATCGAGTCGATCCACGTAGGCGAGTCTCTCCGAGACTCGCATTAGCGTCTCGGAGAGACGCTACCACGTGAAGAGGCGACCCGACGTTGCGCTCTCGCGCTCGGCTTCCAAGACCTTCAAACACTCGACCGCGTCGCGGCCGGTAACGGTCGCGGGTTTCTCACCACGACGAATGCAATCGGTGAAGTAGCGCAGTTCGCCGACGTAGCCGTTCTCGGTCTTGCAGGTCACAAATTCAGTCCGCCCCGCGCGGAACAGCTTAAGCGCCTGCGCGCCGCGGGCGAAGTCGTAGTCCAGCGTGCCATCCTCGAAGTTGATCGTAAAGCTCATCTCGAACTCAAAGCCATCGGCCATACACCAACTTCCTTCCGCCGTGACGAGCCGCGGCGCCTCCGCGCCAGCGAACAAATACTGCGTCACGACGTGATCGACCTCACCGCTGGTCTTGGAGTAACCGCGGCTAAAGACCCCCTGCGGCCGGCCGAAGAGCCAGAGGATGAAATCCACGTCGTGAATGTGCAAATCGAGCAGCGCCCCGCCGGATTGCGCGCCCTCCGAGAACCAACCCTTGGGCATGGAAGCGACACGGCGAAACGTGGCTCCCAAAGCGCGGCCGAAGCGGCGATCCGCCACAGCTTCCTTCGCCCACACCCATTCTGGCCAGAACCGCAGGCACATGGCCGGCATAAAGACTCCGCGCGATTGATCAGCCGCCGCGACCATTCTTTCGGCTTCCGCTGAAGTCCTCGCCAACGGCTTCTCACAGATAACGTGCTTCCCTTGCTCCAGCGCCGCCAGGGCCAACTCGACGTGCCCAGTCGTTCGCGTGCAAATATCAACGACATCGACATCGGGCAGCTCCACGACCTCACGCCAGTTGGTCGTACCGTGAACGCCTGCCATCGAAATCCGATCGATGCCCTCCTTGAGTACGTTCCCTGCCGTGCCTGACAAATCACCTTTCGCCCGGGCGAGTTTGTTGTCGCAAATTGCGCGCACGCGGACGTCGGGGACTTGCTGATAGGCCTCGTAGTGCGTGCGGCCCATGTAGCCCATGCCGAGAATGCCGACGTTGATTGACATGACAAATGGGGAATGAGGGAATGCGGAATGGGGAATGCGAGGACCACGCCTCCATTTATCTGCAATATTGAACCGCGGAGACGCTGAGACGCTGAGCAAGCAAAGTCGAAAATTCTTCTATCTCTGCGCCTCTGCGTCTCGGCGGTAAAATTGTTTCGTAGCCGAAACGACAACAGCGAAAGAATCATCCTCCAATCAATTTGTCTAAGTACTCCTTAGCCGTGCGAATGTCACCGGCGCGGTTGTTGCCCGCCTCGCGCTCGATGGCCAAATATCCGGAGAATTTTCCGCTGTCCAGCACCTTGAAAAAGTCGCGCCAATCCACCTCTCCCGTGCCGACCACCACCTCTTCGCCCCAGACGCCGGGCTGCGGCGAACGCGTGGCGTCTTTGATGTGCACCTGCTTTACAAACGGCAGCAGACTGCGCAACGCGTCAATCGGCTCGCCGCTGCCGTAGAGCAACATGTTGGCCGGGTCAAAGTTCACGCCCACGTCGAATTCCGAGACGTTTTGCAGGAATCTCAGCAAGGTCGAAGCCCGCTCTTGTCCGGTCTCTAATCCTGTTCGCACTCCATACTCCGAGAACAGCGCGGAGATCTGCGCAATTCGCTTCACCAGCTTGGCGTACAGGAAGCTCTCTTCGTCGTCGGGTATGAAGCCCGCATGGAGAGTGACCAGGCGGATGCCGTTGGTGGCCGCGATCGGCGCGACCTTCCGGAAGTTCGCCCAGGTCTCGGGCCAAGTGACGTCGGGCACGACTCCGCCGGTACGATGGATCGACTCGATCGACGTATAATCCTCGCCGACGCAACTCATCATGCCGGAGGCGATGCTGATGCCGGCTTCGCGGAGCCGCAGAATCGTGTCCCGCCAACCTTCGCTGGGTCCCACCAGCGGCTCCAGCGCGAGCTGCACCCGCGACAATCCGATCTCGAGCATGCCGGCGATCAGCTCCTCCACGTTCTTGGGCTGCAGCGACCAGCTACAAACCGCCAGCCGTTCGTTCAGATTCGCTTGATTGAGAGTCACAGCGGATTCCATCCTTCCTGATAAAGTCCCGCCAGCGCCAGCCATCCTGCGGTTTCGGCCGACACAGCGCCAGGTTGGTCCCAAACATCGATCCGCACCCGATCTACCAATTCAAACAATACGCCGCCCCGGACTTCGCGCAGTAACCGATCGTTGAAGGCCGGATACCGCGCGAACTCACTGACCAACACCAACCGATTGGGCCGCACGAAGTTGACGGCGTTCGACAAGCCGCAGGCCAGAAGCTGGAGCATCTGGTCAAGCCGCTCATCGCTCCCATCATACCGTGCAATGCGCTCGAACAAAGACCCTGCGGCCGGTCGTTCGGCCTCTTTATTGCGCGCGTTCCTCCCGTTCCGGCCGGTCCGTCCGCCACTCGGATTCGTCCCGTTTCCCGCATTGAGAAAGGCACTGCTGCAAATCCGCTCCAGACAGCCCACCTGTCCGCAGTAACACCGCTCGACATCGACGAAAAACCGCGTGTGTCCCAGCTCGTTGGCGCCGATCAGGCAGCCGCGGTTCGGCCGCCCCTCGATGAGCATCGCAGCCCCCAGCCGCCCATCGCCGAGATACACCAACAGCACGTCCTGCGATTGCTCGGCCTGATGTGTCAAAAGCCAACGGACGGCCAGGGCGTGCATGTCGTTCTCGAAGACGATCGGCCGGTCCTTGGCGGCTTCGTACAACTTTTGCACGTTGAGAGGTTGCTGCCGGCGGACAACCGAGCTGAAGAGGATCGCTCGATGTTCCGGATCGAGGAACCCCGGCGAGGAGATGCCAATGGCCAATGTTTGCTCGCGGATCGCACTTTTTTGCAGCCGCTCTGCGGTCGACACCAGCTCGGTGACGTCGCCGACGACTTTTGATTGCGTGCTTCCGAGCAACTGCCCGCGGAGGTTCAGCCGCGCCACTTCGACCTGACCCGGACTCAGCGCCAGGCCGACCACGTCGCGTGTGACCGTGTCGATTTCCAGTGGCACGCGGGGCCGCCCTTGACCCACCGGCTCCGGCGTGGCCTCGCGAAGGATTCCCAGCTCGAGTAACGTCGCGGCTTCGGCGCCAACCGCGTTGGGGTTGACCCCGGTTAGCTCGTGGAGCTCCCAACGGCTGAGCCGGTTTTCCCGCCAGATGAGCCGCAAGAATTCTCGCTGTCGGGCGTCGAGCAACATAGGTCTTTCATCACTCTGCCTAAGGCAGTCGAATATTTAACTTGCGTGCTGGTAATAAATGCGACCGCGAGTTCCACACCGGCGACTTCCAAGATTATATCTCGATCTTTCATGTTGACAATTATTGTAAATGTGAATAATAATAGTGCCGTCGATTGCATCCCCGCTCGATCCGCGTTTAGCTGTTCTTATCTGAGTTCATCGGTGTTCCCGTCCGGCTCTTTGTCGGAGGTTCAGCTTCGCCCGGCGCCAGGAGTACTTCCATGTCCAGTTTTTCTGGTTTGCTCACGGCCCGCGAGCGGATTCCGACTCGCGTGTTTCCCGAGCCGCGCGAGGTCAACGCGGCCGTCGCCGATGAGATCGCCTTGCTGATCCGCCAGAAAGCCGCGGCCGGCCAACGCTGCGTACTCGGCCTGGCCACTGGCTCGACGCCCGTCGGCGTTTACAACGAGCTGGTGCGGCTTCATCAAGACGAAGGGTTGTCGTTCGCCAACGTGGTCACGTTCAATCTCGACGAGTATTTTCCGATGCAGCCGTTGGAGCTGCAAAGTTATCATCGCTTCATGCACGAGCACTTGTTCGATCGCGTCGATATCCCGCGCGAGAACATCCACATCCCCGACGGCACGCTGCCGATCGAACAAGTACACCGTTACTGCCAGCGCTATGAGCAACAAATCGCCGAGGCGGGCGGGATCGACCTGCAATTACTCGGCATCGGCCGGACCGGCCACATCGGTTTCAACGAACCCGGTTCAGGCCGTGACAGCCGTACGCGGTTGATCACGCTCGATCGCGTCACGCGGATCGATGCTGCCAGTGATTTCTTCGGCGAGGAGCACGTTCCCCGCCGGGCAATCACGATGGGCGTCGGCACGATCCTCGACGCGCGCCGGGTCATCCTCATGGCTTTCGGCGAGCATAAGGCGGCGGTGATCGCGCAGGCGATCGAGGCGCCGATCACGTCCGTTGTCGCCGCGAGCTTTTTGCAGGAGCACCCCAACGCCGAAATCGTGCTCGACCAGGCGGCGGCCGCCGAGCTGATACGTCTGAAATCCCCCTGGCTGCTGGTGCCCGTCGAATGGACCGAGGCGACGATCCGCAAGGCCGTGATCTGGTTGGCCCGCAAACTCGATAAGGCAATTCTCAAGCTTACTGACGAGGACTACAACGAAGCCGGACTGCAAGATCTGCTCGCCGAGCGCGGGCCAGCCTACAACATCAACGTCGACGTCTTCCGCAACCTGCAAGAGACCATCACCGGCTGGCCCGGCGGCAAGCCTGCTGAGAAAAAACGCCCGGGTGACATCCGCCGCGCCACCGACACGATCTACCCCAAGCGCGTGGTCATCTTCTCGCCGCACCCGGACGACGACGTGATCAGCATGGGGGGCACGCTGATCCGTCTCGTCGATCAAGGGCATGAGGTGCACATCGCCTACCAAACGTCTGGCAACATCGCGGTGTTCGACGCCGACGCCAGCCGGTTCGTCGATTTCGCGCTCGACTTCGCGCGGCTTTTTGGTACCGCACCGGAGCAGGTGGAAGGAATCGAGCGGAAGATCGAAGAGTTTCTGCGGCACAAGAAGCCGGGTCAGGTCGATGGCCCCGAAGTGCAGCAGATTAAGGCGCTCATCCGCCGCGGGGAGGCGCGTGCCGCGAGCCGTGACTGTGGCGTGCCGATCTCCAACCTGCACTTCCTCGACATGCCGTTCTACGAGACCGGCAAGGTCCGTAAGAAGCCGCTGGGAGAGGAGGATATTCGGCTCATCGTGGACTTATTGCGGCAAGTGAAACCGCATCAGGTCTACGCGGCCGGCGATCTGTCCGACCCGCACGGCACGCACCGCGTTTGTCTGACGGCGATCCTGTCGGCGGTCGAGCGCGTCCGGCAGGAAGAGTGGTTTGCGGACACCGAAATCTGGCTCTACCGCGGCGCCTGGCAGGAGTGGGAGCCCGAGAAAGTCGAGATGGCCGTACCGATCAGCCCCGAGGAGCTCTTGCGGAAGCGCGTGGCGATCTTCAAGCACCAGTCGCAAAAGGACAAGGCGATGTTCCCCGGCGTGGACCAGCGCGAGTTCTGGCAGCGCGCCGAGGAACGCAACCGCGCCACCGCGCGGCTCTACGACAAACTTGGTTTCGCCGAATACGAAGCTATCGAAGGCTTCGTTCGCTGGCGCGCGTAGCTCGGGTGCTTGTTGCTTTGAACTGCGGCGACTTGTCGCCGCTTTCACTTTCAAGTAGGCTCCCATCGCCCGCGTCAAGCGAAGAACTACATCGCCTTGTGCGAATCGCAGACCAAATCGAGTCGAAAAAAGCCATGGCGAGTACTGCGAACTCACCGACTTGCTCCCCGGCCCCCGCTCCCGTATCCTAAAGAGACAACGTGGCCTGCCGTTCTCGCTCTCCATCCCGCCCGACGAGAATCTCTCATGCGAATTCCTTCCCGGACGCTTGGCATCGCGATCGTTGTTTGGACAGGTATCGCCTGTCTGGCGTTCGCCCAATCAACGAAACAAGGCAAAAAAAGCACGGCCGCCTCGAAGTCGAACGTCGCTCGCTCGAACCGAACTGACAAATCGCCGCTGCCCAATGCTCGAGGTTCGACCCTGTTTAAGCCTGAGGAGGCATCGGACCCCCCGGCTAAGGGGAGCGGAAAGATAGATCCTCTCGACTGGCCGATGTGGCGCGGGCCGGAGCAAAACGGTATTTCGCGCGAAACCGGCCTCGTAGATCGCTTTGATCCAGACACCGGTGAGAACCTGTTATGGAACAACAAAGACGCCGGCAGCATCAACACACCGGTGATCATGAATGGCCGGCTCTACACCATCACGCGCCACGAGCCGGAAACGAAGCAGGAGCAGGAAAAAGTCCTTTGCCTCGATGCCGAGACGGGTGAAGAGTTGTGGGAGAGCCGCCACAACGTTTATCTTTCCGGTGTGCCAGCCGAGCGCGTCGGTTGGTCCTGCGTAGTCGCAGATCCGGAAGCGGATCGCGTTTATGCGCAAGGGGTTAATGGCTATTTCAAATGTCTCGACGGCGCCACAGGCAAAGAAATCTGGTCGCGCTCAATGCACGAACAGTTTGGCCTGCTGAGCACCTACGGCGGCCGCACCAACACGCCGGCTCTGTTCGAAGACTTGATCCTGGTCCACTCCGTCGTCGTCGGTTGGGGCGATACCGCGGTACCGGCCCATCGCTTCATTGCGATGGACAAGCACACCGGCGAAGTCCGCTGGGTGAACGGAACGACGCTCCGCCCGGCAGACACCACGTTTGGCACGCCGGTGATCACGGTGCTCGATGGTGAGCGGGCGATGGTGTTTGGCTCGTCGGACGGCTCGATCTGGGCGTTTCAACCGCGGACCGGCAAGCCGATCTGGAACTTCCGCATGTCGCGGCGCGGCCTCAACGTCACGCCGGTCGTCGAAGACGACGTCGTCTACGCTTCACAAGGTGAAGTGACGCTCGACAACCGCATCATGGGTTCGGTGGTCGCCATAAACGGGATCGGCAAGGGAGACATCACGACGACCAACGCCAAGTGGGGGCCGATCAAAGGGATCACCGCGGGCAAGGGTTCGCCGCTGCTAGTCGATGGAAAGTTGTATATCGCCGACGATGGCGCGAACCTGTATACGTTCGATGCGGAAACGGGTAAGCAAATCGGCCGCCGGACGAAGCTGGTCGGCACGATGCTCAGCTCCAGCCCTGTCTGGGCCGACGGCAAGATCTACGTCATGTCCACCGGTGCGCTGAATGTCTTTCAAACTACCGCCGGCGGCGTGAAATCGGTCTTCAAGACACGGCTCGATACGCCGGCGATCATCATCGGCTCGCCGGCGATTTCGCACGGCCGAATTTATCTCCCCACTCCGTCGGGGCTATTCTGCCTCGGCAAAAAGGACCACAAGCCGCAAGCGACCGAGCGGCCCGCGCCGCCTCACGAGAAACCGATCGGCGACAACACGCAGCCTGCCTGGGCGCAAGTCGTCCCGGGCGAAGTGCTGTTGAAGCCGGCCGCCAAGCAGCAGTTTACCGTGCGGCTGTTCAATGACCACGGACAGTTTCTCAAGGAATCGAGCGCCCAGTTCACGCTCGCCGGACCAGGCGAGATCAGTGAGCAGGGCGAGTTCACCGCTCCGACCGGCGGCCGACACATTGCCGCAGTGCTTACCGCCAAGGTTGGCGAATTGACCGGCACGGCACGGATCCGCGTCATTCCCTCGCTGCCGTGGAAGTTTGATTTCAACGACGTTCAGCTTGCCGCCGACTCCAAATCGGGTCGTACCGAGGGCGAGCCGCCGGTCACTTGGGTCGGCGCCCGCTACCGCCACAAGGTGCGCGAGGTCGATGGCGAGCGCGTCATGGTCAAGGTGACGTACATCCCCGTGGGCACGCGCAGCCAAATGTGGATGGGGCACGACGACTTGCACGATTACACCCTGCAGGCTGATCTCAGGGCGTCGATCGAAGACAACCAAATGCCGGACATGGGTGTCATCGCGCAGCGGTATATGATCGACATGATGGGGCAAAGCCAGCAGTTGCAGATTCGTAGTTGGCCGCCGCAAGTTGCCACTCACCTTGGTACAACTGTGCCGTTCGAGTGGAAGCCCGATGTTTGGTACACGGTCAAGTTCCAGGCCGTGACGGAGGCGACCGGCGACGAAAAACGCGTCGTCCTACGCGGCAAGGTTTGGCCGCGCGGCCAAAAGGAGCCTGCCCAATGGACAATCGAAGCGGTGGACGAAACACCCAACCTGGTCGGCAGTCCCGGATTCTATGGCGACGCGACTAATGCTGAGATTTACATCGACAACATTAGCGTGACCGCCAACGACCAGGCGCAAGCAAGCGCCTCAGCCGCGGCCAATGCGGTGAAGAGTTCGGCGAATTGAAAAGCAGTAGGCCGGCCTTCCAAGGCCGACCCCAAAACACGACGGCCTTGGAAGGCCGTCGTACTCGAAACAAGGCGCGATGGACCGCTAGCGAAACTACCAACGTCCGATTCTTCGGAGATTCTCATGCAACGAGTGCTGTCCCTGTTGATTGTGGCGGGCCTGGTGGCCGTCGCGGGTTGTCAAGACAAGCAAGGCAATACGGCGCACAAATCACCGGAAAAGCCGAAGGGCACATCGGCCAAGAGCGACACCGACCCACCGCCGGGTGGCCAGGCTGCGGACGAGCTCTCCCCGGCCGACAAGAAGGGGAACGCATCGGTGAACGGGCAGCCCGGCGACAATGAAGAACCGAGTCGCAATCCTGAACCGGCCGACAACAGCAAACCGTCACCAAACGACCAGCCCGCCGATAATAGCAAACCATCGCCCAACGATGAGCCGAACGCGAACGGCGCAACGGATACGGCCGCCGCAGAATCTGATCTGCCCGAACCAAAGCTCAGTTTGGAGATCACCGGCACAACAACCGCTGCCGAAGCGCAGAAGATCGCCAATGCCCCAAACCGCCCGGACGACTGGAGCCAATGGGGCGGGTCGTCGACGCGCAACAACGTAGTGGCAACCAAGGTGCCGACCGAGTGGGAAATCGGCGACTTCGATATCGACACCGGCGATTGGAAGAAGGAAACCGCCAAGAACATCAAATGGGGCGCGAAGCTGGGCTCGGAAACGTACGGGAACGCCGTCGTTGCCAACGGCAAGGTGTTCATCGGCACCAACAACGGCGCCGAGTATCTGAAACGCTACCCCGCCGATGTGGACTTGGGTGTCCTTTTGTGCTTCGATGAAAAGGACGGAAAGTTTCTCTGGCAGGACAGTAACGAAAAGCTTCACACCGGACGAGTACACGACTGGCCGCTGTTGGGTGTCTGCAGTTCGCCGTTGGTCGAACGGGATCGCGTGTACTACGTTAGCAACCGCGGTGAGCTGAAGTGCCTCGATACTGAGGGGTTCGGCGATAGCGAAAACGATGGCGCGATCACCAACGAGAAAGAGCAAGCGCTCAAGAATACGCCGGACGGTGAGTGGGACGAGCAGCACGAGGCCGACGTGGTCTGGGTGCTGGACATGATGCGGGCGCTCGGTGTCTCGCAGCACAACATGGCCAACTCGTCGGTCACGGTGTCGGGCGATTACCTGTTCCTCTTGACGAGCAATGGCGTGGACGATGCGCACATCAATTTGCCGTCGCCCTATGCACCCAGTTTCATCGCCGTGGATAAACGCAACGGCAAGGTGCTGTGGACCGACAATACGCCCGGCGTCAACGTGCTGCACGGCCAATGGTCGTCGCCCGCGTACGCGGTCATCGACGATGTGCCGCAGGTGATCTTTGGCGGCGGCGACGGCTGGCTGTACGGCTTTGACGCCCGCGGCGAGAACGGCAAATCGAAGCTGCTGTGGAAGTTCGATTGCAACCCGAAGGAGAGCAAGTACAAACTCACGGGCGCCGACCGCAACCATATCATCGGCACGCCGGTGATCCACGAGAACCAGGTCTACATCGCCGTCGGCGAAGATCCGGAGCATGGCGAGGGCGTGGGCCACTTGTGGTGCGTCGATCCCACCAAGCGCGGCGACATCAGTCCCGAGCTGGTCTTCAACACCAAGGACGAGTCGAAACCGATCCCGCACAAGCGAAATCAGGCGCTGGTGAAAGAGGAGGGAGACTTCAAGCGCGCGAACCCCAACTCAGCCGCCGTCTGGCATTACTCCAGCTTCGACAAGAACGGCGACGGCAAGCTGCAATTCGAAGAGACGATGCACCGCACGATGGGCAGCGTGGCGATCAAGGACGATTTCTTGTTCATCATTGATTTTCAGGGGCTGGTGCACTGCGTCGACGTGAACACCGGCAAGCCATTTTGGACGCACGACATGCTGGCCGCCTCGTGGGCGTCGCCCTTGATCGCGGGCGAACATGTCTATATCTCCGACGAGGACGGCGAAGTGATCGTTTTCAAGCTCGGCGAGGAGCCGGAAAGGATCTCGGAGATCAGCATGGGCAATTCGGTCTACAGCACGCCGATTGTGGCCGGCGGAGTGCTGTATATCAGCAACAAGAACTATTTGTTTGCCATTACGGACAAGACAGACGAATGACCAAGCGCGTGCTCGATGTCGGTAACTGCGTCCCCGACCACGCTGCCATTCGGGGGCTGATTGAACGCAGCTTCGACGCACAGGTTGCACAGGCCCATGACCTGGCTGGCGCAGTGGCGGAACTGCAGAAACAGCCCGCCGATCTGGTACTCGTAAACCGTAAGCTGGATCTCGATTACAGCGACGGCATGGCGGTTGTCCGCCATCTCAAGGCCGATCCACAGTGGTCGGCCACGCCCGTGATGCTCATCACCAACTTTCCCGAGTACCAGGTGGAAGCCGTCAACAGTGGCGCGGAGCCGGGCTTTGGCAAGCAAGAGCTGCGCACCAACGAGACGCTGGAGAAACTCCGGAAGTACCTGGCTTAAATTGCGAGCAGCTACTTCCTGATGAGCATCATTGCGCCTAGTGCAATGCCAGCCGCCACCGCCCCGACCAGCAGGCCCAAAAACAAGCCGCTCCAAGTGAACGACCCGAACCAGTTGAAAAAGAACTGGTAGACCATGAACACGATGTTGAAGACGACGATCGGGATCAGAATCCGGTTCTTGTCGTCCATCGCCGCACAAGGTAGGCCAAAGGGTGCAAAATTCGCAGCGGAAATCGCCAGACTTCCGGCGGACCTGAATTCTGGCGAACTCAGCTACACCTTATCCTTCGATCACCTCTTTGACCAGTTGCACGAAATGTGGGCTCTTGCCTGACGCGGACAATTCCGCCGCTTTTTTGTCTGCCTGTTTACGTTCCGCGTAATCAAAAACGGAGATGCGCTTCATCGATTGATTGAAGACACCCCAGAACGCTTTCAATCGGACCTCCTTGACAGTCTTGGCGCGACTTTTCCGGGCGGCGGGCTTCTTGGCGGTCTTCTTCGCCGGCGCCTCCGCGGTTTCGCCCGCGGCTTCGGCGGCAGCGCGTAACTCTCGTCGATTAAGTACTTTACGAGCCATGATCGATGGGTCCGATTGGGAAAGGGAAACGCCCACAGGCGTTCAAAGGGCCCATTCTAGCGGATTCTACTGTGGTGGACCAGTTGCGGTTGGAGCGCTGTTGGAGTTCAGGCTTTAGCCTGTCTGGTTGGTCTGTCATCCTGAGCGAAGCGCAGGATCACGCTGCGAGCTGTCCCAGATGCTTCGCTCCGCTCAGCATGACCGCTATCCGAACAGCTCACGGATCGGCTGGCCTTGATCCGTGATCGGCACCGGGCGATCGCCGTCGTAGAGCTCTGCGGCCGGGTCGATGCCCAGGGCGCAATGGATGGTCGCATGAAGATCGGGGACCGACACCGGCCGGTCGGCGATTTTTTTGCCGAGATCATCGGTCGCTCCAATGGCGCGGCCGGTCCGCAGACCGCCGCCGGCCAACAGGCAGCTAAACGCCCCGCTCTGGTGTCCGCGACCACCACCGGCGTCAAACTCGGGAGGCCGGCCGAACTCGGTGGCGATCACGATCAGTGTCTTGTCGAGGAGCTTGTGCTTTTCGAGGTCCGCAATGAGCGACGAAAGGCCCTGGTCAAGCTCTTCGATCAACTCGTGCTGTTTGAGCTGACCTTCGTTGTGCGTATCCCAGCCGGTGCCGTTGACGAAGTTCAAGTTCGAGGCTACTTCCATGAACCGCACGCCGCTTTGCACCAGCCGCCGCGCCAGCAACAGCCGCTGTCCGAACTCGCTGCCATACGAGTTGCGCAGTTCGGCCGGCTCGCTGGCGAGATCAAACACACTCATAAATTTCGGTCCTGCCAGGCGGAAACCAGCCTCGCTCGCTGCGACGTAGTCTTGCAGCTTCATGTCGTCGGGATGGGCTTGCCGTGAGTTCTCGCGCAGTCTCGCTAAGAGCGCCTCGCGGCGCGCCTGGCGCACATCGCTGATGAGCGGCGGACGCTTAAGGCCGTTTGGCCCCGCCTCGGTTTCTGTGAGGTAAACGTAGTTGTACTTCGCACCCAGAAAGCCCGGCCCGCGCGTCACGTTGGGATACCCCATCACGACATAAGCGGGCACACCGTCGTCGGCGCCCGCACGCTGGTGCGCGACGATCGAGCCGATCGAGGGATAGACGATCGTGCCACTCGTGGGCCGCCCGGTGTGCATTAAGTTCGTCGCGGCCGCGTGCTCATCGACCGACTTGTGATACACCGACCGCACCAGCGCGCAACGGTCGAGCACAGCCGCCGTCCGTCGCAAATGCTCGCAGACCTGGAGGCCTGGCACCGCGGAGTCGATCGCGTCGTAGTAGGACCCGGCTTGCTTCTTGCCGTCGCCGCGCCGTTTGGGATCGAATGTGTCGATCTGACACGCGCCGCCGCCGAGCCAGATAAAGATGCAGTGGTCTGCGCTGCCGCGCGGGATTGTTTGCGATGCTTGAGCGCTCTCGTCGTCCGCATTAGCCAGAGCGCGGGGCAGAAGCGCTGGCGAGGCTGCGGCAATACCAACCGTTGCGGCCGTGGCCAAAAACTCTCGCCGCGAGGTCGCTCGCTCTTCGGACCTGCCCGAAACGATTGATCCACGTAAAGGCTTCATGCAACTCACCACTCACCCTTCGCCAACCTACGGGACAAACAAAAACTCTGGAGAATTGACCAGCGCCCATACCATATCTTCCATCCGCTCG
This sequence comes from Pirellulales bacterium, assembly GCA_040901795.1. GTDB lineage: Bacteria > Planctomycetota > Planctomycetia > Pirellulales > JALHPA01 > JBBDYH01. Next base: position 13,045 of record JBBDYH010000020.1, on the reverse strand, counting down.
CGCCAGTCGGTTTCGAGTCTCACCGTCGGCGGATCACCGGCCCGCGTCGCGCGCTCCATTTCAATCTTGAGGCGTGTCGCTTCAGGGTCATGGTGGTTCGACCAGGCGACGGCCGTGCGGCGATCTCGATTGGCGGCCTTAACCGTAGCGGCCTCGTCGGCGCCCGTGCGCCGCGTGGCATAACCGTCGTTCAACAGCTCGACGAATGTCTGCTCTTCGTCGGAGCGCGGTGCTCGGGTCAAGAGCCGTAGATAAACGGCCTGCACCAGCGCTTCAGGCGGCTGGTCGATGAGCGCCAGCGCGGTGATGGCGCTATCGTCCGAGAGGCTCGCCACGCGCGCTCCGACGACCCCGTTGGCCAGCATCAGCGGCTGCAGAACGTTGGCCTCTTCATCGCGCAACGTAAGCGGGTTTTGCCGCGATTCGCGCCAACCAAACGCCACCAATACATCAACGACGCTCTGCGCCACGGGCATCGAAAGGGCAGGCCGATCGCGCTCGTTCGAGAGCGAAGTGAATTGCCAGGCGCGCCGCGGATGTCCCAGGTTCCCAAACGCATTCGCCGGACTGCGGCCGGCCGGATCGAATGTCAGCTCTTCGGAGTTGAATGGCTTCTCCACGGCCAGGAACAGCGAATCGACGATCTGCTCCGCCGACATTCGTCGCCGTGCCGGGCCGAGCGCTTCGGACGTATCCGCCGAACCGACTTCTGCCGTGGCGCTTGCAACTACCTGACTCTGGTACAGCCGCGTTTGCAGGATGGTTCGGGCCAGATGCTTGAAGTCGTAACCGTGTTGGACGAAATCGCGTGCGAGAAATTCGAGCAGTTCCGGGTACCGCCGCTCGGCGTCGTGCCAATCGTCGACGCTGCTGGCCAGTCCCCAGCCGATGTAGCGGGTCCATACGCGGTTGACGATCACTTCGGCGAAGCGCCGGTTGGCCGGCGAGGTTAGAATCGCGGCAAATCGCTCGCGATCGTCGTCATCGTCCTGCAATAATCCATCCGGCAGCTCCGCGACTACGAGGCTATCAAACGGCCACGCCGCCTCGATTCTCTCTCCCGGCTTCAGCGAAATGGAGACGAGCGGAACACGGCCGCCTTCGACGACGGGAACCGTGCTTGTCTTGGGCAGCTTCTGCGGTTTGCGGTCGAGCATTGCCGCCAGGCTGAACGTGTCTTTTTGCTTGAACGGGTGAAAGGGTGCGTCGTGGCAGCGAGCGCACTTCAACTCAACGGCCAGGAAGGCCTTCGCCAGCACATGCGCCTTCTCGGCCATCGGCGCGTCGTTCTGCGTGGCCATGCCAAAGCCCGCCGGTCCACCGTACACCTTACTGCCTTCCATCATCACCAGGTCGGTGGCGAAGCGGTCGAGCGGCTTGTTGTCCAATAATGACTCGTAAATCCACGAGCGAAAGGCGCCGGTATTGTTCAGCTCCGGCTTGAGGATGCCGGGGTTCTCGGCGAGCACGTCCTGCCAATAGCTCGTCCAGTGGTCGGCCCAGCGCGGATCTTCGAGCAGGCGGTCGACGGCCCGCGCCCGGCGGTCGCGGCTATTATCATTCATGAACGCTGCGATCTCGGACGGAGTCGGGATGGCGCCGACAGTGTCGAGCGAGACTCGGCGGAGAAACGCGAAGTCATCGACAAGCGGCGTAAAGGCAGGGCCATCTCCTCGCTCGCCCATCGTCAGAAAGCGATCGACGGGCGATAGTTCACCGTTCTTGTCCGAACCATCCGGCACGGCCGTCAACGGCTGTTCTTGCAAGTACCGCCGCGCGATTTCATGGCGACGTTTCCAATAGGCGTCGTGTTGCGCGGCAAGACCGCGACGGGTCTGAGTGTCGAACTGGGCGAGCCAGGCACGGTTAGCTCGTTTGTATTCGGCCCATCGCGGCTGGCTCAACGGGATCGCAGGACTCGGCGCGAGCAACAAGAAGGACGGCTCGTCGGCCGGCGACGCAAGCCCCGGACCGGCAATGCTGACGGAGATTTCACCCAGCTCCGGACGCAGCTTCTGATCTCCGACGATCGTTTCCAACCGGAATTCGTGCGGCTGTCCATCCAGTTCGATGGTCGCGAGTTGTTCCTGGTTCTCGGCGGGCAAGAGCGCCAGGCCGGGTTCACGCACGCTGGCCAACTCGGGCACGGCGCCATGGCCATCGGCGCTGGGCACGCGGAACTTCGTCTCCAGCACTACCTTTCCGTCAAGCGAGAGCCGCGCGGCGCCGCGAGCGCGGAGCAGCAACCGGTATTCCCCCTTGGAGAGTTCAAGCTTGGCGGTCCCTCGCACGAGGAATGGGGCCGCGCGGTCGTCGATGACGCCCGTGGAGTTGTACTTTTTTGGCAGGCTGGACAGCGCAAAGGCAAATGCCGTGAATCGCGTGGTCGGCTCGGCGACCTCAAAGTCCCAAGTCTTTTTGTCCGGGAGACCCTCAACGATCTCAAACGCGAGTGGTGGACAAACCAAGCAAACAATCGGCGCACCACGTAGTTCGCCGTGGGCGAGCAAGCAGACAACCGCCAATGTCAAGCAATCCGCAAAACGCCTGGCAGACATGGTCGTTTTCCCCGCTGATGCGGATTACCGCAAGGGTGTAGACCGACACACAAACCCGTGCTCAACTTAACCGACCTCTTCGCTAGCGTCAATAAAACCAGCCACTTGCGGCAAACCGGGGGTTTCCTTCGATAGTATTCCGACTATGATCGAGAGATTCTCAGGGAGGGAATTCTCGCATGCTGCCACGCACGTTTTCGCTTAGTTCTTGCACGGTTCTTTCGGTGGTCAACGTCTTCGGTTTTTTCTTGTTTGCGCGCTATGCCGAAGCGTTGGGTTTCGTGGGCGACCAGGCCTTTACGTGGTTCTCCGTAACCATCGGCGTAATGACCATGCTGGTCACCAGCGCGCTTTTGGTCTGGTCCGCCGTGGACCATTTCATGATCGAGCCCACGCGGAATACTGCCTTCGCAGTCTCGATCAACCTGGGCTTCCTCTGCGCTTTTATGATGGTGTAGCGGCCGGTCTTGCGGCGCGGTAGGCGGTAGGGTGGGCCGAGGCCGCCGAGGCCCACGCACAAACGAACGTCGAATGAACCGACGCGTGGGCCTCGCAGACTCGGCCCACCCTACAATGCGCCCTCACTCGCCTGCGTCGGTCGTCCGGCCGGTGGCGACGTCGAACTCAAAGAGGGCGGGAATCAGCATCGCCGCTGTGGTATAGCCGTACGCCAACGTCGCGATCACGAACACCCCCAGTGTCTGCCCGTTGAGAAAGCTCGTCAGCGCCACAAATGTGGCCGCAGGACACGAAAGCGCCGCCAGAAAAATCGCCGGCGACGGGTTGCGCAAGCCAAGCGCCGCATACAGCCCCGCAGTGCCGCCGAACATTACGGCCATGAACGGCATGAGCTGCATCTGAAACGACCCGCTGAACGAGACCATGATCCGCATCGACGTACCTACTCCGAGCAACAGGAAGAACACCGTTCCTAAACTCACTGCCACCGCCGTGCGCGAATTCGAATACGCCATGCCCACGTGGACCCCGAGCATGGCCACGAACGCATCCATCACCAACAGTCCAAGTGCGAGGTAAGCCAGATTCTCGAACGAAAGCGGTCCCCGCCACCATAGATACGTGCACAACAGCAGTGGCGGAACGACGATCCACTTGCACACCCAAATGACCCCGCCCAACTTGCCGAACACGAACTCGAACGGCGAGATGTCAGTGACCAGGAGCAAGTCGAGCGCGCCCAGGTCGCGCTCGTTCGTGATCGAATTGACCGCCAGTGCGTTGACCAGCACCAGGCTCAGGACGAACAAGGGCGCAAGCGTCATCGCGATTCGCGTCTCTAGCTCACGAGCCAGTAAGCTGTCGGGCCGCGTCGCTTGTAAACCGAGTGCCGCCGAGTCGAGCACAAACGCCGCCGCGACGCAGATCACCAGAAACGCGAGATGCACCAGCAGCATCCGCCGACCATAAGCCCAGGTACACACCTCCCGCCACAGCACCGGGTTCTCCCACACGCGCCGCGTCTCGCCACGGGCGGCATGAACCGAGCGCGGCACTTCGGGGGCGACGGTCGGTTCCGTGGAAATCGCCGTGGTTTGCGATTCGTCGCCGCGAGGCGCCGCTTCACGTGACGGATTCCACACCCGCACTCGCAGAATCGCCCAGCCGTTTACGAGCACCGCCAACACGCCGGCGACGGCCAAAAACGCATACACCGGCGAGCCAAAGACGGGAAACGACTCGTCTTCCGGCAATACCGGCCGCGCCGCCTCGACGACGGCGTGCAGCGGGCTAAACATCGCCGCCCATTGCCAGGTCGATATTCCTGCCCATGCCGGGCCGAATACACCGCCCGCCACGAACGCCCATCCGGCCAGCCAAAAAAAGAGGACTAGCGTCGTCTGGGCCAGCGATAGGAACGTCTTCTCTCGCGCCAGAGCGATCATCGAGCCCGCACTCCCGGCAGCCAGCACGGTGGCGAAGGTCACCGCGAATACGCGCGCGATCTGCTCGAACGACACACCGCCAAACAACGCGATCATCATGAAGAACGGCAGGGCGGCCAACAGCATTAAAAGGACGTTCAGCACGCTGGCCAGGAGTTTGCCCAATACCAGTTCGCTGTTCGATAAATGGGTAAGCAGTAGCAACACGAGCGTTCGGCGATCCTTTTCCTGAGCCACCGCGCTGGCTGTCAACAGTGCGCCAAAGAAGAGCGCCAACGTGAGCTGGAGCACCGCCAGAATCTGGAAAATCGCGGCGCCGAACCGCGCCGTGTCGCCGACGCTGCGAACGTTTTGCGTCCCCGTGTACAGGCCCCAGGCAGTCGAAACGAGGATCAACAGGCCAGCGACATAGAGCGCGCGCGAAAGATAAAACCGCATCCGTCGGGGGGCGGTGACGAGCTCGCGCGTGAAGACCGGACCGATCAAGGGGTTCAGGGTCAGGGTTCAGTAGTTGGAGTTCAGCCTTTAGGTCGCCACGGCGACTCGCGGTGGCGAGCTGCGGCACAAGCTAAAGCTTGAACTCCAACGAATTCTCATTTCTGCTTCTCGTTCGCCTTCTTGTTCTTGGCCGCCTTGGCCGCACGCGTGGCTTTTGCGCCGTTGACCAACGTCTCGAGCCGCTGTTGCTGGGCCGGCGACAGTACGTTGCGAATCTCGGTATCGCGCTTCGTCATTAGAGCATCGATCTCGGTACGCAGCGCCTCGATCTGCGGATTATAGGTGGCTTGAATCTGATAGATCCGTTGCCGCTGCCCAGCATCCACAAGTTGACCATAGTAGGCCGGCAGCCGTCCATTGACCTTTTTCTTGATTTCCTGCTGACGAACCTTCGGGGCATCGGCCGCTTGCTGTGCGGCTACCGTAAAGAAGGCTGACAGGCCAAAAGTTACTACGAGGAGGATGGCAACGGCAATTCGGCTCATGGCACGGTCCAAGCAAGGGGCAGGGTTGGCAGAATCCAAACCGCGACCACTATACCGCAGGCCGGCGGACGACTCAAATTGGATCGAGTGGCACTGCTCGCGGCGAGCAGTCGCACGCAGCAAATCGCGGTAAATCGTTGCCACGGAAATAATTGAGGCCCTTTGTGCAAACCGGGGGGCATCAATTACAATAGATAGGACTTGCTGCCGATCGGCAACGCGGCGCGGCACTGGCTGACGCTTTCTGCGATCATCGTCGAATTAACTGTGGGGGGGTTTTGATGACTTATTGTCTCTGGTTATCACAACGGCGCGCGGTCCGTTCCGCTCTATCGATTGTTGTTTGCGGAATCCTTGTGGCTGCGATCACAGTGGCCACAGCGGTTCCGGCGTCGGCACAGCCCGCCACCAAGGGGGCTGCGAAAGGCGCCGACAATGGAGCTAAAGCCGCTGATGAGCCTGAAGCTCAACCGCAGCAACCGAACGCTAAGCTGCTGATCGGCGATGCCGTGGAAAACGCTGACTCGCCTCAATACCAACAGGTGGAAGAGGCCATCAACAGGTTCGGCAATCGGCGCGTGAAGGAAGCCCGTGATCTGCTCATCGAGGTGCGGACCACGCACCGGCAGCTTCCCCCGGCGGAGATACTGATCGCCAAGCTGTTTATCGTATACAAGCAGCCACAGTTGGCTCTTGCGGAGCTGGAACAAGCCGTGCGGAAGCATCCCAAGGATCCGGAGGCGTATTTGATGTTCGCCGACGGCTCGTTGAACGATGGCCACGTGACCGCGGCCGAAGCGCTGTACCGCGATGCTGACGAGTTGGTGAAATCGTTCAACGAGAATCCAATGCGGAAGGCGAATTTCGAAAAGCGCGTACTGCAGGGTCTGGCTGCGGTCGCCCAAAGCCGCCAGCAATGGAAGACCGCCGAAACCCTGTTGCGTCAGTTGATCAAACTCGATCCGAAAAACGCCATGGCTTACCAACGGCTCGGAATCGTGATCTTCCAGCAGGCGGCACCGGACGATCTCAAGACCTTGAGCGAGGCGTATAGCGCGTTCACGGCCGCAATCGATGCCGAGCCCCGAATGCCCCATCCGGACGTCGCCATGGGGCAGCTCTTCGAACAGGCAGCGCAACAGGCGTTGAATACCGGCGATAAGGCCAAATCCAACCGCTATCGTCAGCAGGCGATCGAGTCGTTCCGGCGGGCCACGGAGCCGAAAACCAAGCCTGGTCTGAATACTTTGCTCGCCGCGGCGATGTGGGCCTTGCAGACCAACCAATTCAAGCCGGCGCAGCAGTATGCGGACGCCGCGATGAAGAACGACGCCGAATCGCTGGAGGCGAAGCTGATTGCCGCCATCGTGGCCCGCTTCAGCGGCAATCGTACGGTGGCGGAGCGGCTGCTCAAAGAGGCGTACAATCAATCGCCGGCCTTTCCCGTGAGCAATCAGTTGGCGCTTGTGCTCGTGGAAAGCACGAACGCGAGCGACCAGAAGCGCGCCCTGGAGCTGGCGGAGATCAACGCCCGCGCCAACCAGAATAACGCCGAAGCAGTTTCCACCTACGGCTGGGTGCTCTACCAGCTCGGACACAAGAAGGAAGCCGGTCAAGTATTGGAAAACGTGATTCGCTCCAGGGCTTTGACACCCGATAGCGCCTATTACGTTGCCCAGATTCTTGCCGATCAGGGTCGCGGCGCGGACGCCATTCAGATCTTGGAGGACGCGATCGCCCAACCGCAGCCGTTCGCCAACCGCACCAGCGCTGCTAAGCTGCTCGAGGAAACTCGTAAGAAACTGGACTCCGCCGCAGGCGACGATGAGAAGAAGGACAGCAAGTCCAGCAAGAGCGGCTCCCCCCCGGCCAGGTCATCGAAGGGAACTAAGTAGGCAGAGTCCCCTGCGCGCAAAAAAAGATCATGGTAGGCCGATCCGTCGTCTTACCATGATCTTTATCCTGAAATGTGCCGGCTACGCTAGCGATCGCCGGCCCATCCTTCCGACTGACTTGTAGGAATCGTATCGTCCGACGCGGAGGCAAGACTGAAGTCGATTCTCCGCATCGAGCCGAGCGTAGAGGTGGGGGGCGCTCATTCCGCTGGAAACAACGCCGCCGCCTGCGGCCAGACTTCGGTCCCCTGCCGGTGAAGCTGCGACACGGCCGGGGGCGTTGCTTCTAACACTGCCGCGATGGGTGGCGTTTCATTCGCAGCTTCGGTCATAGCGGCCGGAAAACTTTGCGCCCCTCGCCCATTGCGATTCGCCCGCGCACCCCGACGGCGGAGGAGCGCACGCCTTGCTGGACCGGCCTCCGCTGCGGCAATTCGGCAGTCGTCGCGGCCCATCGCTGGCGACGCCGTTGACTCTTCAAGGGCCCCTACCGCCAAGACGGTCGCAATAACAATGGTCCGGTACATAATGCCTCCTCCGCTTGCGGCTTGATGTAGACCGCACACTCCGTGTGCGGCAGTGTAGCCATCACGCTCCCGCGTGATGGTGCTCCTCTCGCGGAGCCAGAGGACTACACTACGGCACACGGAGTGTGCCTACTACAATCGCGCCGATACGCCGGACACGGAGCCGGAGTACGGTGGAAACCTGATCCACATGACGCGCGGGTTGGTTACCGCGGCGGACGTGCCGGCGCTTCGGTCGCGATTGAACTGCTCGTACAGAACCATGCCTCGCTGTGGCCGCAAAGCAACCGCAGACGTTTACTTTTTTCTACATTGCCCACCTGGCACAGTCGGCGCTATCGCTACGGTCCGAACGACCCTTATCGGGAAACGCAGGTTGCGATAGGATGGCCACCCGTCAGAGGTTGCCGTCGATTCGAGTCCACCTTCTCAGCCAGCCGCCAGCTCATGGGAGAACCCGCACAGGTTTGGCTAACCGCAGTCCTCGGTATGGCGTGCGTGTGGTTTCTGCGGCCCGGCTGGCGCGGCCTCCGGGGAACGACGTTGCGCGCCGCATGGTGCTGGGTCGTTTTGGCCGTGGGCGGAATCACCGGCGCTGAGCTCTCCTTGGCCCTTTCCGGACCCAACGCAGGCGCCCATGCCCCGACACTCCGCTTTGCCGCCGCAGTTTTGGTGTTCTGCCCCATCATGGCGGTCCTCGGAGGCAAACGCCCGCAAAACGTCGCGTGGCAGTTCATTGTCTTGACTCTGTGGGGCATTCTGGCGTTGCCCGCTTTCGAAATCTGGATGCGCGGCCGCGGCGAGACCTTGACGATCGACCCGGTGCGGTCGTGGTTTCTCATGGTGCTGGTCGTGGTGGGAGCGGTAAATCACTTACCGACGCGCTTTGGACTGGCGACCACACATTCAGCCGTCGGACAGATACTGCTGTTATGGTCGCATTTGCCTTTTGGCGGTCTCACGGAGTGGCGGCCGCCCATTTGGCTGGCGATGGTTTTTCTGCTCGGCTCGGTTTGGACCGCTCGCCGCGCGGCTGCGCGTGCTTCACACACGCCCGACTCAGCGCGCGATGTGGTTGAGCTTCGTCCCTGGAGCTTTGTATGGCGCGACTTTCGCGACTGGTACGGAATCGTCTGGAGCATGCGCGTGATGGAGCGGGTGAACGCCTCGCCAGAAATGCACGATGGGCCGCTTACGTTGGAATGGGATGGCTTCGTCTGGCGAGGCGAAAGCCCTCCGCCCGACAACCACACAGAATACGAATCTTCGAGTATCCTTCTCGAGACCGCCGCCGGGCAATCGCTTCGCGCGCTAATGCGGCGGTTCGTTTCGGCGGAATGGATCGACGAGCGGTTGAGGGCCGCCGACTGACATTCTAGGTTCGTCGCCCGCGCCACATGCAGTACGCCCAACCGGCAATCAGCACCGCCTCGACCGCGACGTCCAAAAGATAGATGGCATGGATCCGGCCGCGGGCCACGTAAATACTGTCGATGATCGCGAGACCTAGGGTGCTGGCGAGAGCGACGATGATGACTTCGGCAGTCACCCGTCCGCGGACCGCCGAAAGCCCCAGGCCGGCGCCGATTGCGGCCACCAGCACGCCTACGGTCTCGACCAGCCAGATGTCGGCCTTGGGCCCGGTCACCACGAGAAACGATTCCAAGTGGACGAGCGGCCAGAGCCCCGTCAACAGAAAATACGCGGATTGCACGGCGGCCAGCCGGCGAATTGAGGCGGCGGAAGTGGGTGAGTTCATTCGTGGCCAGGGCCTGTTTGCGGTAAGCGTTCGCAGGCGATTCTAGATGGCCTTGATGTGTGTCGCCACCGCGTCTCCAATTTACCGCGGAAAGTTGCTGGAATCCGATTTTTCGCTCGCTACAATGACCGCTGTCCGTCGCCCGCGGAAAACCTTTGGGCTGAGCGTGGGTGGACGTTTTCCACGTTGACATTTTTTGGTCTGACACAGGAGACACTTCGATGCGCAAATTGCTGTTGAGTATGGCGGTGCTCGGCGTTGCGGTGGGTACGGCGTGGACGTTCTCCGGGGCGGCACAGAAAGACGACGATGAGAAGAAGAAGCCGAAGTACACGATCAAGGAAGTCATGAAGAAGGCGCATGGGCCCAAGGACGCCATCTTGAAGAAGTACGACAGGGGCGAAGCGACTAAGGAAGAGCTGAAGGAACTGGTGGCAATGTACAAGGCGCTTGAAGTGAACAAGCCGCCCAAGGGAGAGGAAGCCGCTTGGAAGAAACGGACTAAGGCGCTGGTCGAAGCGGCCAACGCGGCGGTCGAGGAAAAGAAGGATGCGAAGGCGCTCTTGAAGAAAGCGTCGGATTGTGCATCGTGCCACAAGGCCTTCAAGGAAATGCCTAAATGATCGCGGGCATTGTGATCTTTTGCGTAAGGATCACTACACGCGGGCCCGGGGGGAATGCCTCCCTGGGCTTTTTTATTTGCCCGAAGGAAATGTCGCATGCTCGAGGCCGTCTTGCAGTTTCTCGTTGCGGCGGCATTGATTGTCGTTGCCGGGACATTTCTCACGCGTTATGCCGATGCGATCGCCGACCTGACTGGTTTCGGGCGACTGCTCGTCGGCAGCATCCTGCTGGCCGGCGCGACGTCGCTGCCGGAGCTCACGGTCGATATTAGCGCAGTGCGGCTGGGCAACCCTGACCTCGCGGTGGGCGACTTGATGGGCAGCAGCCTGTTCAACCTCTTGATCCTGGCGTTTCTCGATCTGTCGAGGAAATCGCGGGGGCGGATGTTTTCTCACGCCGTCGTAGCACACGCGCTTTCGGCCACGGCCAGCATCTTGTTGGCGGCGCTGGCGGCCACGGCGATCCTCCTGGCGCCGCGGTTGACCGGCGCGGCGCTTGGCTCCGTGGGCTTGGGCACGATCGCGATCATCGTGGCCTACGCCTTCTGCATTCGCCTGATTTTCTACGACCAGCGCGTCTCGGCCCAACATTCGGAGGCCGCCGAGCAGGAGGTGTTGATACCGGCCGGCGGACTGAAACTCTGGCAAGCGAGCTTGGGATTCGCGGTGGCGGCAGCCGTGATCGTCGCCACGGGGCCGTTTCTGGCCGAGGCGGCCGATGAGCTGGCGGAGCTTTCCGGACTGGGCGGGACGTTCGTGGGGACGACGCTGGTCGCACTGTGCACTTCGCTGCCTGAACTCGTCGCGTGCATCACTGCGTTGCGGATGGGAGCGTTCGATCTAGCCGTAGGAAATATCTTCGGGAGCAATGCCTTTAACATGGTGCTTTTGTTTCCGCTCGACCTGGTGCATGCCAGCCCGGTCTTGGCCAGCGTCTCGCCGAACCATGCCATCACGGCTCTGGCGACCGTCGTCGTGACCAGCGTGGCGATCATGGGCCAGCTCTACCAGGTCGAAAAGAGGATCCGGTTCCTTGAGCCGGACGCCGCGTTGGTGATCGTACTGGTCATGGCAGTGCTGGGAGCGTTGTACTATCTGCGATAGCATGCCCTTACCGTCGTTTGGCCGTCGATCCTTACTCTGCTGCAGCCGTTTCTTCGTTGACGATCGTCAGGCGGTCTTTCCATTTCACGTTTCGCGCGGTCTCAATCGCAAAACGCCAATCCTCTTCCTTCACGTCCACGAGCTTCACTGGCGCCTCCTCCGCAGCCAAGGCCACCACCTGAGGCATATCGACGTAGCGGAGCACATGGAAGAAGGGAGCGCCCGTGCGGTGCGATGCCGGGGGCGACACAAGCTCGAGGTTCGCCGGCGACCAACGCCACTCACGCAGCGACGCATAGAGCGCCGCCGCGGCCAGGTCGCCGCGGGCGCGGACGTGCAGCGTGCTGTCGGCGCGATGTGCGATCGTGCGGATCGTTTGCATCGCGCGCAGCACATCCCAAACCTGCATGCCTTCGAGCGACTCGCCCAGCAGCATGTAGCGCCGGCGAAGTTGCGTCTGCGGTTTGGCGGCCGGTTTCGTCGCCGTGGGGCCGATGTTCCGCGGGGCGACAAAGAACAAGTCTCGCTGCTCGAGGCGCTCCCGGAGTTTTTTCCAAGCCGACTCATCGGCCGGCGGCAGTTGGTACGTCTCTATCGATTTCCCGATATTGCCGGCGAGCGCCGCTAACAGGTTCTGCCACTCGCTCTCATCGACGACGGACAACTCCACGTCCACGCTCTTCGGCGGCTGACGTGAAACCAACTCCACTTGGAACAGCGGCAGCGTTAATCCGTCGTGGACGTTGAATTCGTACCCAGTCAGCCGAACGCCCTCGTGGGTCTGTGTGAACGTCACGCGCGGCGGTTCGTTCGTAGTCATCGCCTGCTGCGGCCAATACGAAAAGACCCTGGTCCGTAACGCATCGTCCAGCTCCGATCGGAGGGAATTCCATTGCCGATCGAGTTGCGGCGGGCGGGGCTGCTCGAATTGCCGCGTAAAGGTCTCGTGGATGATCGTGTTTCGCTGATCGGCCGGTAATTGTTCAAACACCTTCAGCTCCTCAGGTTGGAACTGCTTGGTGGCAGCGCGGTCAATCGCGCGCTCTTCGCTGCGCAAGTGCCTGTCAAAGAACTTGAACGCCGCCATTTGCAGCTCTTGCGTGTCCTTGTGGGGACCGGGGCTGATCTGCAGGCCGAGCTTATCGGCGGCGTTGTAGAACTTGTAGATGTTTCGCGTCTTGTCATACACCCGCAGAACACCGTCGAGCGGGAAGATGCCGTCGCTGTCGCTGTTGGCGATCAACAGCGAGCGGGGAGCGACCAGCGCGGCGACGTTGGCGTAGTCCCAGCGATGGCTGTTCGTGATGAACATGCAATCGCAATGGCCTTCCACCACGCCGTCGACGACGTGGTTTCGCAGGTCGGTAATACCGGCCACCGGCGCGACTGCTTTGATGCGATCGTCGAGGGCGGCGATCCACCACGAATACGCCCCGCCGCCGGATCGGCCCGTAGCGCCCATCCGCTCGCGATCGACCTCGGGCCGCGTTTCCAGGTAATCGAGCGCCCGGATGCAATTCCAGGCCTCAACGCCCGCGGGTGTGTAGCCGACGGCGTTCCACCACCACATGTCATAGCGGTGCGTGCCGTGGTGGATCCCCTCGATCTCGCCGAGTTGCAGGCTATCGATGATGAAGCAGACGTACCCGTGCTCGGCGAACCAGGCGCCGTGGTGCTGGTAGGTGACCTTGT
>JBBDYH010000019.1:0-7696 GCA_040901795.1 Pirellulales bacterium | reverse complement strand
TACAAGGATGCCGGCGTCGATCTCGATGTCTACCGTCAGTCGATGGCGCGGCTCCCGCGGCTGCTGCACCGTACGTACTCGCCGCGCGTCATCCCGCTCGACGGCGGTTTCGCAGGCCTCTTCCAGCTCGATTTCACCAACCAGCTCTTTGCTCGCAATTACAGCGATCCCGTGCTCGTTTCGTGTACCGACGGAGTCGGCACGAAGCTCAAAGTTGCGCAACTGATCGGGAACCATCGCACGGTCGGGATCGATCTCGTGGCGATGAGCGTCAACGACGCCATCTGCTGCGGCGCCGAGCCGTTGTTCTTCCTGGATTATGTGGCGATGTCGCACGACGACCCGGCGCTGCTCGAACAGATTGTCGAGGGGGTCTCCAACGGCTGCATCGAGAGCGACTGCGCCCTGTTGGGCGGCGAGACGGCGATCATGCCCGACCTTTACCAGCGTGGCGATTACGATCTGGCCGGTTTCTGCGTCGGCGTGGTCGAGCGCAAGCGATTGATCGACGGCAAACAGATCGCCCCCGAAGACGTGATCCTCGGCGTGGCGTCAAGCGGACTGCACTCCAACGGCTTCAGCTTGGCGCGCAAAATCGTTTTTGAGATTGCCGGCTTGAAAGCTGATGATCACGTCGAAGAGCTCGGTCGTACCGCGGGCGAAGCCCTCTTGGAGCCGACGCAGATCTACGTCCGCGCAGTAAGAAAGATCCTTTCCAACTACCGCGTCAAGCAAGTTGTCCACGGCATCGCGCACATCACCGGCGGCGGGCTGCACGAGAACCTGGAGCGGATTCTGCCCGATGGCGCCAGTGTGGTCATTCAGCGCGGAAGTTGGCCGGTCCCGCCGGTGTTCACCTGGCTACAGCGGCTCGGCGAAGTCGAGCAGGCCGAGATGGACCAGGTCTTCAACATGGGCCTCGGCCTGGTGCTCGTGGTCAGCCCCTATTTCGCCGAGAGCATCCAAAGCCAATTAACCGATTGCGGTCTGGCGAGTTGGCCCATCGGCCGAGTCCTCTCCGGCCCCCGCGGCGTGGCATGGGAGTAGGCCCGTAGGGTGGGCCGAGTCCGCGAGGCCCACGCGCATTGGTGCTAGACGTACCAGAAGATCCCACGCGCTACACTGCAGTATCCCACTCGGGCGTATCGTAGCCCGGACATGGATCATCGCGTCCCCAATCAATGGTGTACTCGCCAAGTTCTACGAAGCGATGAAAAGTCGACCAGGGATAGTCCACGATATTCTCTGCGAGTCCATGCTTCTTCGGATTCCAATGGATATAGTCCACACATCGTTTGAGATCGTCTTCATCGCGCACCGTATGTTCCCAATATCGTCGTTGCCAAACGGCCCGTTCGCGATGTCGAATACGAGAGGACGATCGTGGACCCTCGTGTCCGCCGCCGCCAATAAAGTCGACGGTGAACCGCTCCTTGATCTGACGCCAGCGCCTCGGATACCGCGCTTCGCCGCGAGGCAGCGTCCAGACGACATGCAAGTGGTCAGGCAACAGCACCATCGCGACGGTCTGGAACGGCAGCTTCGCTCGGATCTTCTTTAGCGCCTGCGACAATAGTCCGCGATTTACCTCATGTAGAAAAAGCGGACGACGGCACGCGGTCACGACCGTGAAGAAATACGTGCCACCCGGAACGTAATTGCGACGGTACCACGACATTGGACGATTAGGGATTGAACGTCTTTGCGCGTGGGCCTCGCGGACTCGGCCCCCCCTACGGTCTCCGCATCGCGACTGCTTCAGTATCGCTTGCCTTCGAAGGTCCCGCTTGTCGCAGCGCTTCCACCACTTGACCCTTCGTCACAAGATCGCGCAGGACGATCGGGCGCGTTGGCTCGCCGGCCGGAAAAACGGCCAGCACGGGGATCGATCGGCTGCCGAGCGCTTCGAGCATGCTCTTGATCTCCTCCGACATGTCGCTGTAATCCGCCAACAGCGGCACCACGTCGTTCTGTTCCGTCAATCGCTTCACCGCATCGGTGTCGATCGCCCATTTCATATTGACCTTACAGTTCACGCACCAATCGGCAGTGAAATCCACCAGCACGGTTTTTCCTTGCGCGGTGTGCTTGTTCCACGCGGCGATCGAAAACGGCTCCCACGGCAGCACGGATGGCCGGGGCAACAACAGCGTGAAGCTGAAGTAGCCGACGATTACGGCGAATACCGCAGCCTGGCCCCACGCCAACAGCCGCCGCCCGACGTCGGCAGTCAACGGCGTGCGATTGATCCACCAGCAAGCCGCCCACAGCACGGCCAACAGCGCAAACGTCGGCACGACATAATCGCGGTCCATGAACGTGAACAGGAACACCACCGTGCCCAAGAGCACAAACCCCATCACTTGCTTGAACGTGTCCATCCACGCGCCCGGCTTAGGCAGAAACCGAATGAGCTTCGGAAAAGCCCCGATCAACAGGTATGGCAATGCCATCCCCACGCCGATCGCCGCAAAGATCAGGTAAATCACGAGCGGCGGCTGCCGGAGCGTAAAGCCAAACACCGTGCCCAAAAATGGGCCGCTGCATGGCGTCGCGAGAACCGTCGTCAGGACACCCTTGGAAAACGCCCCGAAAAACCCCTCGCGGTGCGCGAGCTTCGTTGCCGTGCTGGATCCTGCGAAACCGGGAATGGGAATCTCCCAAACGCCCAAAAAGCTCAGCGCCATCACGAATACGACCGCCGCCATCGCGACGTTGAAGCCGGTCGATTGAAACTGCTCTCCCCAACCAACGTTCAAAAACGCCGCCAGCGTGGCCAGCACCAAAAAGACACTCAGAATCCCCGCTGAGTACCAAAGATTGAGCGCCAGTACATGGCTTCGCTGCCGTCCGCCTTGCTCGACAAACGCCAGAATCTTCAGCCCAATCACCGGCAACACGCACGGCATCAGGTTGAGCAGCAGGCCGCCCAACAAGGCCAATAACAGGATCGCGGGCAGGCCGGCCGGCGCCGAAAGATTCTGCGGCTCAAACGACGGCAAAGCGGCAAACGCGTCGCCTTCCATTCCCTCCGCCCCGGCGTCCCGCCCCGCGCCGGCAATGGGCCCCGGCGGTGCAACGCCCAAACGCGCGTTTGCAACTGCCGCGTAGCTCGCAGTCTTCAAAGCAAGCGCCGTCGGACCGCGCGCCTCCTGTTCAGAAACCGTCAGCGTACCGGCAAATTCAACTCCATGGGGAATCAGACAAGCCGTATCGCTGCACGTTAAAAGCCCAACGAGCCCCTTGATGCTGCGCGGGCCGCTCGCCGAGCCCTCAGGAACATTTAACGGAATGGTCCACTCCACTTGCCGATCGTGATACGACACAAGCTGGCCATCCAGCGGCGACTTTTTGCGCTTAGCGGCGGAGCTTGTCACCGGCATCCCGGCGATCAGTCCATCAGTCTCAGACAAATGGATCAGTGTCGGCTTTGAAGTACCTTGCATCGGCTGATCGGCGTACGCATAAATGAACCAGCCGCTGTTCGGAGTGATCGAGAGAATCAGCTTCGCGGTACCGCCAGGCGCCACCACCGCCGGCTCGATCCGACCGGTAATCGTGGCCTCAATGTTCGGGTTGCGGTATCGCCCCTCGGTTGCATCGCCGCCACGGGCACTTTTGCCGATCAATTCCGAACCACCGTCCAGCGGCAGCGTCGGCAGCTCGTCCAGCAATTGCTGATTGGCAACGAGCCGAATGTCGGTCCCGCTGGCTCGCTTCGCCGGCCAGACGTTATCGCGACGGTCGGCGGCGCTTACTTTGTCGTTCGCGCCTTTTTCAGCCAGCCGCGCGACAAATCGGTAGCTCTTGGGAGCAATACACTGATCCGCGCACGCCTGGGCGTAGACTGCCCCTTGAATCTCAAGCTTTGCCGGATCGACGCTTGGCGCCAGCTCGATCTCCCCTTTCCAGGTCACCGTCTCATGATGTTCCTCGACCTTCAGACCCTTCCAGGCTTTCGGATATTCGTGGACCTCGGGCGCTTTCGTTGGCTTGAATTGCTCCGGCGCCTTGAACTCGCGAGACTCCTTCAGCCTGATCTGAGTGGCCACTGGGCCACCCTTGGCCTGAGTCACCGAATAGATATGCCAGCCCTTCGCCATCTTCGCGGTAATGCTCAGCACCGACTTGCCGTCGGCGTCGGGCCGCGTGAACTCGGCCGTCGCTTTCACCTTTTCCTTCTGGGCCGCCTCATCGGGCTCGCGGGAAGGGTCGATCGGCGCTAACTGAGCCCGGGCGGGCGAGAACGAGAAAGCCAGAAGCAATGCCGCGGCGATCGCAAAGACATGCGAAAGACGCCGGATAAATCCTGTCATAAGGTTCTCCAAAACACTCGATGGCAAGACGTACGGGTGGGGCCGGACGTAAGGCCCTGCTGAGTTTATCGGCATTTCCGCGGCAAGGTCAAATCTGGAGTGCGGGTCGCCGCGGCGACTCGCCGCTTTCTTTTTCAATCCGCGATCATCATAGATCGGCCATTACGATTCCAGCCGAACTGAAATCCAAAGCGGTGACGAGTCACCGCACTCCAAATTCCACGCCAAGCCGCGATAGGATGTGCTCCATACGCTTGACTACCGCCGAAGGGTCGCAGAACGTGCGCCGCTCTACAAATACCCATTCTACCCAACTTATGCCAGCCAGCAGCAGTTGAGACCGGTCGAACGCCCAAACAAGCGCTTGCTCGTCCGCCGAAAGTGGCCGTACCGCTTCAAAGGCCGCCTGGCCCACTCTCCACGCTTGGTGGTCATTTCCGCAGAAGCTGCCTAGCAAACGCGCCACGTCCGCGGCGACTGACTCGATTCGCATCGCCCCGACATCCACTATGCCGCTCACGCGATCTCCTTCGAAGAGCACATGGTCGTGCCAAATATCTCGTAGACATGGTTGCAGGGGCGACTCGATGCGGCTCGCCTCGACGAGGCTTGATTGCAACGCTGCCAGACGTGGAGTGACCAGGCGAAACAAGGCCTCTACATGATCCGCGAGCGCCGGCATCGCCAACCGGTTCTGAACCACTGCCGCGCGAATCTTATCAAGGCCGCCGGCCAAAAGCCGATCGACAAGTGCCAACCGGTCCGCGATTCCCGGCGATCGGGCCGAAACTGGGACGGCCAAATCTGCCGCCGAGTCGTTAAGTGATGCCGACGAAAACGTCGCCGCGGCAACGTGGAATCGCGCCAGTTCCCTCATGGCGGCGCGCAGCTTCTCCGGTCGACGATCGCTCCAAAAGTCCGCCGTGCCGGGCATCCAGGGCGTCAACTCCCATAAATAGCCGCCATACTCGCAGAATCCCTCGCCGGAACGAGTTGCAATGGCCAACGGCAACAGCCGAAAGCCCAGCTTTGCAACGTACGCCACGACCGACTGAATCCACGTCAAACGCGTCGGATCCGGGTGTTCCGGCGGAAATTGTCGCAGACACAGTGTTTCCCGCGGTGCGGTAAGCCGCCAGAGCTGCGCTCCGCTAAACCCACCCGCGCCTCCCAGTGTTTCGACGATCCCCGGACGGCAATCCGCCGGGTACGCGGCCAGTACATTTTCAATTTCCTGGAAGCGTTGCATTGCCGGCTCGAATGCGTCAGACTAGAGACTGGCCAAAGCACCCAAACAATCGGTGCAGGCCGCACAATCGGCGTCGCTGCGTCGTATGAACTGCAATACTTGATTTGGTTCGGTGGTTGCCGTCCAACGGCGTCGCGTCCGCAGCATCTTCTCTAAGGGCATCAGGTTTTTCTTAAACAGGGGTCTCTCGCCGTGAAAGCCATCCGTTTCCCGCTCATTATTCTCGCCGTCGGGGCCCTGAGCCCGTGGCATGCGCTCCTCGTGGCCGACGAAACCCCGCAGGTAAGTACGCCGGTTACCGGCGCTGCGGCCGCCGTAAAGGAAGTCAAAGAAACTCAGGAGGACGCCCAGCCGGTTTCGGGCGCTCCGGCCGCCGCCGCTGCCGCTCAAGGCGGTGGTTCGGCCGCTACCCCGCCAAAGTATCCGCCGCATACGGTCGTGTTGAAAGATGCCAAGCGTGTGCCGGAGACCGGGCCGGGCTTGATCCCAATGTACCTCAAGGAAAACAAGCTGTATGCCGAGATCGGCGGCCAGCATTTGAACAAAGACTATATCGTGGTGATCTCGATTGCACGTGGAATCGGCCAAGCGCCGCTGGTCGGCGGGTTTAGTTGGGGCTTTGGCGACGACTGGGTCTGGCAGTTCCGCAAGGTCGATGATCAGATTCGCATTATTCGCCGCAATGTGCGCTTCCGGGCAGCACAGGGCACCCCCGAAGGCAATGCCCTCGGTCTTTCCTATACCGATAGCGTGCTGTTCAGCCTGCCGACGGTGACGATCGGTCCGCAGGGTGGCAACGTCATCGATCTCAACCAGGTCTTTATGAGCGACCTGCCGCAGATCTCGATGGTGATGCCGGGCTTTGGGTTCGCCGCCAACAAATCGAACTATGCCGCGGTCAAGGGCTTCGCGAGCAACATGGAAGTTCAGGTTGCAGCGACCTACGCTTCGTCGGGCTTTTTCGATCTCGATTCGGTTGCCGACAGCCGCGGCGCCACGATCAATGTTCATTACTCGATTAGTGCGCTGCCGCAAACCGGGTACCGGCCGCGCATGGCCGACGACCGCGTGGGCTATTTCCTCACGGTTACCAAGGACTATTCGAACAAGACCGACGATGACCGCTTCGTGCGGTACATCAACCGTTGGGATTTGCAGAAGGCCGATCCCAGCGCCGAGATTTCGCCGCCGAAGAAAGCGATTATCTTTTGGCTCGAGAAGACGGTTCCGTTCAAATATCGGGCTGCCATTCGCGACGGCATTCTGGAATGGAACAAGGCCTTTGAAAAAGCCGGCTTCGTCGACGCCATCGAGGTTCGCCAGCAGCCTGACAACCCCGAGTGGGACGCTGAAGATATCAACTACAACACGTTCCGCTGGATTACAGCCAGCGCCGGCTTTGCCATGGGTCCCTCGCGCGTGAACCCGACGAACGGTCAGATTCTCGACGCCGACATCATCTTCGACGACAGTTTTATCCGGGGCTGGAAGGCCGAATACGAGACCTTCACGCCGGAGAGCATCGCCGCGCTGACAGGCGGACCGCTGGATTTGAAGAGCTACGAGGAGTGGTTCCGCTTGAAGAAGCACGATCATTCGTCGCCACACTGCCTGCACTGCGAGCTCAGTAGCGGCCGCTCGCGCGACATCGCGTTCGGCTCAGTGGCACTGGCCGCCGCCGCAGAAGGAGTGAAAAGCGAGGCCGAGATCGAGAAGCTCATCCTCCAGGGCCTCAAGGAAGTGACCATGCACGAGGTCGGCCACACGCTCGGCCTGCGGCATAATTTCAAGAGCAGCGCGATGCTGTCTCTGGCGGACATGCACAACCCGGAGAAGACGAAAGAAACCGGGCTCACCGGCTCGGTCATGGACTACGCTCCGGTCAACATCGCGCCTAAGGGCGTGAAGCAAGGCGATTATTACTCGACCACGATTGGACCGTACGACATGTGGGCGATCGAATACGGCTACAAGCCGGTCGCTGCGGGCTCGCCCGAAGGGGAAGTTGGCGAACTGAAGAAAATCGCTGCACGCAGCGGCGAAAACAACCTCATGTACTCCACCGATGAGGACACGCGCGGCATCGATCCCGATCCGCTCAGCAACCGCTGGGATCTCGGTAAGGACACGC
>JBBDYH010000018.1:0-7880 GCA_040901795.1 Pirellulales bacterium | reverse complement strand
TCGCCGCAGGCATTCGCGAAGAAATCACCCAATGCGTCGGCAACACGCCGCTGGTACGGCTGCGCCGCGTAACGGAGGGCTGCGTCGCCACCGTGGCCGCCAAGCTGGAGAACCTCAACCCCCTCTGGAGCGTGAAAGACCGCATCGCGCGCTCGATGATTGACGCGGCGGAGCGCGACGGCCTGATCAAGCCCGACACTGTGGTTATTGAACCGACCAGCGGCAACACCGGCATTGGCCTGGCGTTTGTGTGCGCCGCGCGGGGGTATAAGTTCCTGGCCGTGATGCCCGAGAGCATGAGCCTGGAGCGGCGGCGGCTGTTGAAGGCGATGGGGGCCGAATTGGTCCTCACGCCCGCGGCCGAAGGCATGCCCGGCGCCGTCCGCCACGCCGAGCAGCTTGTGTCGCAGAACAAAAACTACTACATGCCGCAGCAGTTCAAGAACCCGGCCAACCCCGAGGTGCATCGCAAGACGACGGCTGAAGAGATCTGGCGCGATACCGACGGCAAGGTAGACATCATCGTCAGCGGCGTGGGCACCGGCGGCACAATCACCGGCTGCGGCGAGGTGCTCAAGTCGCGCAAAGCCTCGATCAAGATGGTGGCCGTCGAGCCGACCAACAGCCCGGTCATTACGCAGCGCAAGAACGGCGAGCCGCTCAAGCCCGGCCGCCACACAATCCAAGGCATCGGCGCGGGCTTCATCCCCGACGTGCTCAACGTCGAGATCATCGACGAAGTGGTGCAAGTGCAGGACGAAGATGCGATGGAGAGCGCACGACAGTTGGCGAAGCTGGAAGGCTTGATGTGCGGCATCAGCTCCGGCGCGGCGGCCTGGGCGGCGCTCAAGCTCGCGCGGCGGCCGGAGAACAAAGGCAAACTGATCATCACCGTGCTGCCCGATCTCGGTGAGCGGTATCTGTCGACGAAGCTGTTTCCGGAGTAATGCAAGAAGTATTTACCACGGAGGCACGGAGGGCACAGAGCGTATCAAGTGAGTCCGTCGCTCTCCGTGCCTCCGTGGTTCTCTTGCGATTTTGTACCGTACGTCTCGCGGCTCCTCACTCCTTCATCGCGCAAATGCCTCACGATGGAAACGGCGCGTCGGCCGTATAGGTTGCGCGGCCGATTCCCATTGGCGGATTTAACTCCGAGGCCTGGCGGAGCTTCACGGCCGCGGTTCGCACCAACCAGGCAGCACTGAACAAGCCGGCTATAGCTACCGCGATCATGCCACACCACATGGCGACAAGCAGTGCCGTGCTCTTCTCCGTCAAGTCGCCCGGCGCCTCGGCGGTGACGGCCCCCGCCGCGATGATTGCCGCGATCGGCACCAAGGCCCCCGACGCAAAGGCCATCAAAAACATGCCCCGTAAATAGCCTGGTCCTTGCTCGATGCCGAGTTTTTCACCGGTGGCCATCACAATCCATGCGCCGCTGGCCAGGCCCGCGATTCCGATCAGTGTGGCCCCCGACCAGACCAGACCGAGCAACAGCAACGGGCCTTCGACTCTGCGGTATTCGTACCCGCGATACACATACTCGCCGGCAATGAATTCCCCACGCCAGACGACGTCGCCGCGTGTTTTGGCTTCGTCATCGGGAACCAGAATGTTGGCCGAACGCCAACCCGTTTCCGCCGTCGATATGCCGGCCGCGATGATGCTAGCAATCGGCACCACGACGCCAATCACAAAGGCGATCAGGTACATGCCCCGCCAGAAGGTGCGGTCGCGCTTCGCCTCGAGGGCCATTGAGTTCATCGTTCTCAACCTCGCGAGTCAACCGCGATTCAATGGGCCAAGGTCGCTTCCGGAGTCTCATAGGGCCCGCGGTAGGTCGATGTAGCTTGTGAACCGCGGCGCGCGTCAGGGCTCAGCCGCGCGATCGCGCCTTGGGCCAGCCATGCGCCGCTGCCAACGGCCGCCACACCGATCGAGGCGGCTCCGGTCCAAACGAGAAAAACGACCATGTTGTTGGACATGTTGGGGGCTGGCGGCTCCATGTTGATGACGGCACTTGTTGCGCCGATGACCGCGAACATTGGAACTACGACCCCGATTGCAAAGGCTAGCCGCAGGATGCCCTTGCGAAAGCGCCGTTCCTCCTCACGTTCACTTTCGACGCCGTCCAGATCGATCCCTTTCTCAATGGCCTTCAGCCGCTCGGCATGCTGCAGTTCGCGTTCTTTCGTAGCGTACCTGACGCCCACGATAATCCCGGTGATGGGCACTGCCATTACGGCAGCGACGATGAGAACGATCATGATTCCCAGCGGCATATCATTGGGTGATACGCCTGGACCGACTGCTTGCGCGAGTAGCAATAGCGCCGACATAAAGAGTTCCTCCAGCGAAAGGGCCTGGAACCCTATTCGCCATCTGCGAGACGATCTTGAAGACGATTTGCGCGATTTTAGCACAAAAGATTGGAACGCACACCGCGCCGGAGGGCTCGCAGTCGGCAATAATGAACCGCAGAGCCGCGGAGACGCAGAGAAAACGAGTCGGATTATCAGCCACAGATAAACACAGATGAACACAGATCAAGGAATTGAACGAGCTGTCTTATCTGTGTGCATCGGTGTTCATCTGTGGCCAACATGCCTTCCTCTCTGCGTCTTCGCCGCTACCAGCTACGTGCGGACACCGGCTTCAGACGCCGTGGCGATGTCTTCGGCCCCGGCCTCTGCGAAGATTTCCTTCGCCAGCTCGGTCTGCTCAGCATTGTCGGAATGCACCGACATGAGAATGTTCCCACTTTGAACTTTGCTCTCGTAGCGCCTGGCCTCAAACTCCGGCAGGCCCATGCCGATGAGCGCACCGGCCAAACCTCCCACCGCGCCGCCGATGGCAGCGCCGCTCAGTGCCGCCATAATCGGACCAGCGGCGATAAATGGCCCCAACCCGGGTATGGCCAGCGTGCCAATGCCCGCCAGCCAGCCCAGCACGCCGCCAATCGCCGCGCCCGTCGCGCCGCCTGCCACGGCGCCCTCGGGCGCCTTGGTGTGCTGTTCGTGGGCGAAGTCGTACGATCCAGTCTTATCCGGAAACAAAACCGAGATGTCGTTGTTGGAAAACCCCGCCGCCTTGAGCCGATCGACAATCGTCTCGGCCTGACGGCGGTTGTGAACGATGCAAAAAACGGAACGTGCCATGGCGTAGCTCCTTATGTATCTTGGTCTCTTGTGCCGCCCTAGTCCCGATCGACTATCAGTTGACTCTCAACATCTCCCTCGCCAGCCAGTTCGCGGGCGATACGCTCGATGGTTTGCTTCTCCTCATCGCTCTCGACGACGCCCCGCAGCGTTACTTTGCCGTCGGCGGTGATGATCTTCACATTCTCGGCGTTTGTCGAAAGATCCATGTCGACGACGCGCTTGCGGATCGCCGCCGTGGTTTCAATGTCCTCCGCGCCTTGCCCTTGGTCGCGTGGCGTCTTCGTCAACGCCGTGTCCGCGTCGCGCTGGTTGATACGCGTGTTCTCCGGATCCACTGCAGTCTCGGAATCCTCGAGTACTGGTTTGGAAACGCGTTGTTCGAGGCGCGTTTCAACGCGTCCTTGATTGCTGAAGCTACCGGATTCGCCCGGCACGGCTTGATCCGCGGTCGTGCGCGGCGCTCCTGTGGGTGGTGTCGCTGGCGCGGGAACACTCGGCGCCGGTATGATATCGCGTCGCGCCGTTGTATCTCGGTCGGCACAACCGACGACCAAACCTGTGCCGAGCAATAGCATCCAAGAAACTCGCATGATGAACCTCCTTTAGGCTCGGTCCCGGGAATTTGCTGGGCCCTTCAATTGGCCACGCCATGCACGCACGCCATCTCATCGTTTCTATGGTGCAATGCCTGTGCCCCGCGTATAGCGAGATACCACAGTGCGACCCGCGCATTCCGCACTCTTGACGTGACCGAACACCACATCGCCGCGTAGAATTGGGGTACTTGCCGGGCGTCTCCCTTGACTGGTTACATCATTTAGCGGCCAACCCAATGACGACACCGCCCCGGCCCAAGGATCCTGAGCCGGTTTTTCATGTGTCGCCGGAACTAGCCGGCCGAACCGTAGCGGCGGGGCTGCGAGAGTGGCTCGGAGACCAAAGTTGGTCGGACATCGGCAGGCTGATTCGCACACGTCGGATTCAGCTCAACGGGAACCTGTGCTTGGACGAGGGTCGACGTCTCGCCGAAGGGGACGTCGTCAAGCTGTTGGCGCAGTCGGCTGCTAAACCACCCAGCGAGCGCGACGTACGCCTGCAGTATCTCGACGCGCACCTGGTTGTCGTGGAAAAGCCCGCCGGCATTACCAGCACGCGTCACGCCGAAGAACAGACCTGGTCCAAGCGGCGTCGGCAGCTACGGCCGACGCTCGAGGAAATGCTCCCCTTGATCATCGCCAAGGTCGATCCCCGCGTCCGCCGGCAGCGGGGTGTACCGCCGCCCGTACGTGCGGTGCATCGGCTGGACCGTGAAACGAGCGGCTTAATGGTCTACGCGCGGACCGTGACCGCCGAGCGCGGCTTGATGCAGCAGTTCAAGCGGCACACCACGCACCGACGGTACCTGGCGGTAGCGCGAGGCCGCGTCGAGGCACAAACAATCGAAACGCGGCTGGTGCGCGACCGCGGAGACGGCCGACGCGGCAGCACCAATGATCCACAGACCGGCAAGCGCGCACTGACGCACATCCGACCGATCGAGAATCTTGAAGTGAATCGAGACGAAGTCTATACGCTGGTCGAATGCCGCTTGGAAACCGGCCGCACTCACCAGATCCGCATCCATCTCGCCGAGCGCGGCCACCCCATTTGCGGTGAAAGAGTCTACCACCAACCGCTCTTCGGCAAGCCGCTCGAGGACAAAAGCGGCGCGCCACGTGTCGCCCTTCACGCCGTTGAGCTCGGCTTCATTCACCCGATCACCGGCGAAGAAATGCGCTTCGAGATGCCGCTGCCTCGGGATTTGGAGCAGTTCATCGAGCGGCTACGGCGAACGCGCGACGCCAAAAGTAAGTGAATCCGAAAAACGGCTAAGCACCCTACTCCAAGTCCTCAGCATGAAGTAAACGTGCCGCATGACGAACTGTGATGACGTAAACCGTTTTGACGTCGGATCGACAAATGATCCGATAGTTTTCCCTGAATCAGTTCTCGATAGGTTCTGCTCGAGTCTTCCAGGACGAAGCCACCAGACAGCGGCAGACGCTTCAATAGTTCGACTCTCGAGATGAGCTTTCTCGCGAAGCGCCGAGCAGTCAGCGCCGAGTCACGGCTTCTGTACTCGACAATGTCTTGCAGATCCTCAGTTGCCTGCCGGGGCCAGATTATTCGAGCCATTGGGCAAACTGCCGTTTGACTTCCTCATGAGCGACAACATCGCCCGCGGCAATTTGCCCTTCGGCGATCTCGATCTTTCGAAGCAGATAGAGCTTGTCGATAAACGCTTCCAGATCGACTTCGTCGGGAAGCGTGGCCACGACGTCTTTCAGGCGTGACTTGTCCATATACCCCTCAGCGCTTCATCTGCCGCTCGTTAAGTCGCCGCTGCACTTCCGACCATACTTCGTCTTTATCCCAAGGCTTACCTTGGCCGCGGTCGAGTTGATCGAGCCCAACCTGCACTGCGGCACGAAGCTCGGCAAGTCGTTGATCCCGGTTCGGACCGCGCTCATCAAGCATCACCATAACTCCTAGCTACCCGGCAAGGACTCGAACCTTGAATGGGAGAGCCAAAATCTCCAGTGTTACCATTACACCACCGGGTAGTGGCGCGGGGCCGAGGGCATTTTAACGCGCCGCCCGGCGAACGGGTAGATAAGGCCGACAAGCTAAAGCTTGAACTCCAAGGGGTTACTTCCCTGCTTGCCGGTTCGCCACCGCAAACGAAAGCTGCTCCAGTTCAACCGCTAGATCGACGCCCACCAGGCTGACCTCTGGCGGAAGGACAAGCGTCACCGGCGCAAAGTTCACAATCCCTTCGATGCCGGCCTGGATCAGCTTATCGGCCACCGACTGTGCCGCGGGGGCGGGGACGACAATCATGCCCAGCTTGATCTTGTGCTGGCCGACGACCTCGTTGAGCTGGTCCAGGTGATAAATCGGCACCCCTTCGATTCGTCCGCCGACTTTGTGCGGGTCGATGTCGAAAGCAGCCACAATCTTGAAATTCTGGCTGCCGAAACCGCGATAACCCAAAAGAGCGCGGCCTAAGTTGCCCGTGCCAACCATTGCCACTGACCAGCCACGGTCCGTGCCGAGAATCCGGCGAATCGCGCCGATCAGTTCCTCGCATCGGTACCCGATGCCGGGATACCCGAAGTGGCCGAAGTAGGCCAGGTCCTTGCGCACCTGAGCGTCGGTAAACCCCAACAATCCGCCCAGATGGCTGCTGCTGGTCGTCTCGTGCCCGCCACGGACAAGGTGCTGTAACTCCCGCAGGTATAGGCTCAGCCGGTTCACAACCGCCTTAGGGACCGGTCCTTCGGGCAAACTGGGCGTCTTATCTGGTTGCTCGCTCATGAACCCTCGCAACGGCCGGTCCTGGTGTCGGGTAGTGGGTCGGTTTGACGGGTTGTCGTCTTTCGCTCCTCGAAAGAACGCCCTTTCGCGAAGCGAAAGGCGAAATTGTTGACCCACGACACGGCATCGAGAACCGGCGATTTGCCTCCCTGCCTGCAACGGTACTGTATTTCAGGCCTTGGGATGGAACAAGGGGACTGCATGTATAAGCGTCCCAGCCGCTATAGACGGTACTCTCACTTCGCTCGGCGGCCAACGATCAACCGTCATAAATGGACGCAAGACGTTCGTATACACAGGGTTAGACATTTCGGTAGACGGCGACAAATGGGCTAGCGAGCTAATGTACGTCAACTTCGCCAGCCGATGTTAGGCACTGACGAGTAAGGGTCTCGTCAATTCAGGCCCATTCCCCAGCGTTGAGCCGTCCACGAAGGAGGCAGCACAATGAGAACTCTGTTGGTAGTGCCGTTGCTCGCGGTCGCGGTGACCGTGGCGGCGGTCCAGCCTGCCGGCGCCGGCTATTGCGGCGTGGCAAGCTACACACACACTGCCTCGAGCTGTACCACGGTCAGCTACGAGGTTGCCAGGCAACAAAGCCACACCGTGATGAAGACCTCGAGAGAGGTCGTATATGAGAAGCAGGATTACACCTGTTACAAGACGTGCTACGACACGGTTTGCGAAGACAAAGTCGTGAACTGTGTGAAGTACGTCCCCGAGACCTGTTACCGCACCTGCGAGTACACGGTCTGCAAACCGGTCTGGGAAACCAAGACCCGCACTTGCACCTATACGGTGTGCAAGCCGGTCTGGGAAACCAAGACCCGCGAAATCTGCTACACGGTCTGCAAACCGGTCTACGAGACCAAGACCAGGCAGATTTGCTACACCGTCTGCAAGCCGGTGTACGAGACCAAGACGCGGCAGATTTGCTACACGGTCTGCAAACCGGTCTATGAGACCAAGACCAGACAGATTTGCTACACAGTCTGCAAGCCGGTCTATGAGACCAAGACCCGCGAGATCTGCTACACCGTCTGCAAGCCGGTGTACGAGACACGGACGAAGGAGATCTGCTATACGGTCTGCAAGCCGGTCTACGAGACCAAGACTTGCAACTACACGGTCATGAAGCCCGTGTACGAGACCAAGTCGCGCGAGATCGCCTATACGGTCTGCAAGCCGGTCTATGAGACGCGGACCAAGACGATCAACTTCACCGTCTGCAAGCCAGTCTATGAGACGCGGACCAAAGAGATCGCCTACGTGGTCTGCAAGCCGGTCTACGAGACCAAGACTTGCAACTACACGGTCTGCAAGCCGGTCTACGAGACCAAGACTTGCAACTACACGGTGATG
>JBBDYH010000017.1:0-7931 GCA_040901795.1 Pirellulales bacterium | reverse complement strand
GACCAATCGTCAAGCCCCTGTGCTAGCTACAAAGCCCTGGCCTTTAGGCTGTGCCGGCCCGCCGCGGCGGGAACTCCAACTGGTCGTGTCTAACTCAAGTCCGGATGTGGATTACGAAGTCGCGCCAAATACGTCGTTCGCGGAACCGTGCCCAATTCGCTGAGCACGCCGTAGTTCAGCGGGCCGGCTTTGAGCTTTGCCACCTGGCTGTCGGGGTCGTTGATGTTGCCAAACACAATCGCTTCCGTCGGGCAAGCCTGCTGACAGGCCGTTTGCAGTGAGCCGTCTTCGATATGCAACTCTCCGCCGTTGTCCACCTGGTCGATTTTGGCGGCGATGCGTGCCGCGTTAATGCGCTGTACGCAGTAGGTGCATTTCTCCATCACGCCGCGGCTGCGGACGGTGACTTCGGGGTTGTAGACCAACTTCTTCACTGGCTCGGCAACCTCGGTGTACCCGAAGAAATTGAATCGCCGCACCTTATAGGGGCAGTTGTTCGAGCAGTAGCGCGTGCCGACACAGCGGTTGTACGTCATTTCGTTGAGGCCTTCGGCCGAGTGCGTCGTGGCCATCACCGGGCAGACCACCTCGCAGGGCGCCGTCTCGCAGTGTTGGCAGAGCATCGGTTGATGAATCGCCTGCGGGTTGTCTCTCTCCCCTTGGTAGTACAGATCGAGCCGCAGCCAGTGCATTTCGCGACCGTTGATCACGCCTTGCTTGCCGACAATGGGGACGTTGTTCTCGGCCTGGCAGGCGGTCACACACGCGTTGCAACCGATGCAGGCGGTCAGGTCAATGGCCATGCCCCATTGCAGGCCCTGGTACTTGTAGTGGGGGTACAGCGTGGCGGCTTCCGCCTCGCCGTGATGGGCTGCGGCGTGGACGGCGTGCTCGTCGCGGCGAAACTGTTCGAGCGTGCCGGAGTGAATGATGTTGCGGCCCTCGAGGACGTCGCTTTCCAGCAGATGATGATGTTGGGTATAGGCGAGCGGTTTTTTCTCGCCCAGTGGCTCAATGGTTGCGCCCGCACCAATTCGCTGGCCGCTGGCGGGAAGCAGCGGGTAGGCGTCAAAACCAGTTTCCTCAAGTACGCGGCCGCCCCGTCGGCGTCCGTAGCCGAGCGTGACGGTGATCGAGTCGTTTGGATGGCCGGGGACAATCCAAACCGGCCCTTCGACTGATCGGCCGCGATACTCCAGCCGCACAAGATCTTCGCGTTCGACACCCAGCCGATCGGCCGTCGCTTTTGAGATCAAGACCGCGTTGTCCCACGTCAGCTTGGTAATCGGCTTGGGCAGCTCTTGCAGCCAACCGTTGTTGGCGAAGCGGCCATCGAAGATCGTAGGGTCGGGCAGGATGGCGATCTCAAGATCGCCGTCCGGCTGACCGTCGCCTGATTGGGTGATCGCCGAACGGAGCGCCGCCGCATCGAGCTGCAGCGTAACCGACACGTTCTCGGCTGCGGAGTTTTCGACGACGCCGTCATGCAACGCTCGGCGCCAACGGCGCTCGAAGTTTTCGCCCAGCAGCTCTTGCCACGTCGTGCGCACAAGGTCGTATGAGGAAAGGACGGCCGGATCGGTCAAGGCGGAAACCATCTCGTGGACGGACTTGCTGCCGTACAACGGATCGATCAGCGGTTGCACGATCGACGCAGTGCCGTCGAAAGTCCGCGCATCGCTCCAAGACTCCAGGAAGTGCGCAGCCGGGATATGCCAACGGCAGAGCGCCGAGGTCTCGTCATCGTACAAGCTGAAGTGAACGGTGGTCTTTTGGCCCTTCGTCAAGTCAAGCAGCGCGTCGCCAAAAGCGAACTCGCCGGGCGTGTTATATACCGGATTCCCACCGAGCAGGACGAGCACGTCCACGTCGCCGCCCTTGATCGCATCGACCAGCTCGCGAAGTGACTCGAATTGGTTGGTGGGCTCGGTCTCGATTGGCTCGATAAAGCGGATCGTCTCGCCGTGGTTGCCCAGGTGAGCATTGATCGCATGGACGACCGCATGCACCCAGGCCGGCTGCTGATTCCCCGCGAGCACGATGCTGGTTCCGCGGCTTTTTTCCAAGTCTGCGGCCAGGGCTGCGAGCCACTGCTCGCGCCCATCCGGCGCCGTATCGGTTTCGCGGCTCGTCGGATTGGCCTCCATCGATTCGAAGCCCGGTACGCCAAGTCTTCTCTCCAGGTCGAGCGCGAAGCGCCCCACGCCGCTCGGCGTCAACGGCAGCCGATGATCCGCCACGGTTCCGGTAGCGGTACAGGTGCTCTCGACGATGAAGAAACGATTCATCTCCTTCCGGTCGCCGCGGACCTTGCGACGAGCCATGAACTGGCGCGCATTGCGCACCGCGCCAGCCCCCTGGCACAGAAAGTCGCTGTCGAGCGAAAGCACGACATTCGCCTGCGTGAAGTCGTAGATCGGCGTGACGTCCTGGCCGAACGCCAACTGCGCCGCTTGCCGCTCGGTGTCGCGGCCAATTGGCTCGTACTGATGCCATTGTGCCGCCGGATACTTCTTGCGGAAGGCTTGCATCTGCCGCGCGAGCGTGGGCGAGGTGACCGTTTCGCTCAACACGTAGATTCCCTCGCCGCCCGAATTCGCACGCGGTTCCAGTGCCCCACGCAGCTCGGCAAGAAAGGCCTCCCAGGTGGAAATAGCGCCCAGGTGCATCACCGTTTGCGAGCGGTCGGGATCGTAGAGTGTGAGAATCGACGCCTGCGCCCACGCGTCGGTTGCCCCCAGGCTGGCGGGGTGAAGTTCATTACCTTCGATTTTGATCGGCCGTCCTTCGCGGCTGGTCACCATGAGCCCCAACGTGCTGGCGCCCATCGGCATGGCGGTCGCATACTGCCGCGGTTTGCCGGGAACAGCGCCTTCGGGCGCCCGCACGTAGGGCAGGATCTTCTCCTCGCCTTGATTGCTGCAGCCGCCGCTGAAACCCGCCAAGGCGATCGAGGCGGACATCAAGTGCAAAAACCGCCTGCGGTCGATCGCCCGGTCGTCCCACACCGCCGCCTCGCGGGGAAACTCGCGATGCAGCCATTCGCGAAACTCGTCGGTGTCGGCGAGCTCCTCGAGGCTCCGCCAATACTGCTGCCCGCGAGGCGAGAGGGGGAGAGGGGGAGAGAGGGAGCGGGGGAGATTCGCTTGGAGCATGTTTTGGTAAGTCGTCGTCATTCGCGTGCTTTGGAGTGCGGCGACTCGTCGCCGCTTTGGATTTCTATGTGCTTTCGCCGCGATATGGCGCAGGTCATCGATGACAGATCGAACAATTCGTCAACTTATTGCCATGCGAGCCGGTGATCGGCTGTCCGTCTTCGTCCAGGAGAGCCGGGTTGATGTGGTATTCTTCGACGAGCTGCGGACCCAGCTCCGCCTGGGTCGTCTGATCGTCTTCCGGCTTCCAAGTCATCGAAAACACCTGCTCGCGGGGCCGCACGTATTGCTCCGGATTGCGGTGGCAATCGAGACACCACTTCATGTGTAGCGTGTGCTCGCGCCAGGTCAGCGGCATCTCGTTCACCTGGCCGTGGCAGGTGACGCAGCCGATCCCCTTCTTGATGTGGATCACGTGGTTGAAGTAGGCGTAATCGGGCACGTCGTGCACTCGCGTCCACTCCAGCGACTTGCCGGTGCGAAAGCTGTCGCGAACCGGCGCCAGCTTCGGGCTGTCGGCCCAGATTTGCGAGTGGCACTGCATGCAGGTCTCCGTCGCGGGAATGCCGGCGAACGAGCTGTCTTCGACGGACGTATGGCAATAGCGGCAATCGATTCCCAAGCCCGCCACGTGGTGTTCGTGACTGAACTGCACCGGCTGATCGCGAACCACGCCGACCTGAGTGGCCCAAGAAGAGTTGTAGAACACCCACAGCATCCAGCCGATGATCGCCAGAATGAACACAAACCCCAGGATGGTGGCCCGGGAGAAGGCGTTCATGCTGCGATGGAAGATTTGAGCCATGGGGGGCTGCCGAGCTCCGTGATGAGTCCCGCCGGGCGATGCAAGCGTTATACCGAACGAGTTATCGTTCGACCAGCGGCTAATCGGTAGCGGAATTCGCCAGAATTCCGGCGGCAGTCGCGATGCCCCGAAGTCTGGCGACTTCGGCTACATCAATCCCGACTTGATCGGCTGTGAACTCCATGCAATCGTAAGAGAAGGCATGGCAGTTGACGATTCACGATGGTTTGCGATGTGCCAGAGTAACTTTGGAACAACATGAATGATCTCTCCGCGTGGACCAGAAACGATTGGTGAGCCTGAGCTTCCGGCCCCCGCGGCCGACGTCGCGAGCCTGACTGCGCGCGCAGAGGAGGCGGTCGCGGACGGCGGACGGCTGCCGGCGCTCTCGATCGAAGGGCACGAGTGGACCCTGTTCACCGAGTCCACGCCGATGATCGCGGCACTGGTGGCCGATCTCCGCGCGGCGCGGCGGCGCATTTGGATCGAAACCTACATCTTTGCCGACGACTCGGCCGGGCGGACCGTCGTTGAGCTCTTGGCGCAGCGGGCCAGAGCGGGACTCGACGTGCGAGTGATGTACGACACGGTCGGCAGCCTGCTTACGCCTTCATCGCTGTTTCAACCACTGCGTGACGCGGGCGTCAAAGTCCACGCCTTCCACACGCTCGGCGAAGCCTTCTGGCGCTTTCGCTTTTTCCAGCTCTTCAATCAGCGCAATCATCGAAAGCTGTTTGTGATCGACGATCGAATCGGCTACTTCGGCGGTATGAACATCGTCGATCAGAGCCAGGTACGCTCGGTCGAAGACGAACGTCGCCGTAACTTGCCCATGTCGGCCGGCTGGCGCGACGTCCACGTGCGGATGGAGGGGCCCAGGCAGCGTGAGCTCGCCTTGGCGATGGACGAGCTTTGGCGGTACGCCGAAAACCGGCGCCTGACGATCGGC
This sequence comes from Pirellulales bacterium, assembly GCA_040901795.1. GTDB lineage: Bacteria > Planctomycetota > Planctomycetia > Pirellulales > JALHPA01 > JBBDYH01. The sequence continues at coordinate 3,022 of JBBDYH010000017.1, read as the reverse complement.
CGCCGTTGGCCGCTTCGGCAGATGGTGCGGAGCGGCGAAGACCGCTTCTTTTTTTTCGACTGCCGGCCGATGTTCCGCTATCGCCGCGGGCAGCGCGTGTTTGTGCGGCTGATCCGCCGCGCGCGCCGCAACATCACGATCTCCATGGCGTACTTCATTCCGTTCGGTCGCGTGCTGCGCGAATTGGTGCGTGCCCGCCGGCGCGGCGTACGAATTCGCGTGATCATCCCTGCCGAAAGCGACGTCCGCGCCGTGAAATGGGCCACGCGGCATTTCTATTCCCGGCTGCTCAAATACGGCATCCGCATTTACGAGCGCAACGATCAAATGCTGCACAGCAAGGCCATGGTGATCGACGACGAATGGTCGGTCCTTGGTTCGTGCAACCTCGACCCGCGCAGCTTGCGCACCAATCTGGAGTTCGTGGCCGTGGCACGTTCTCGACCGCTGGCGGCGGCGCTGTTGGGCGTCTGCCGGCACGAGATCAACAACAGCACGCGGGTGACGGTGGACCACTGCCGGAACCGCAATTGTTGGCAGCGGTTTCTCGACCGCCTGGCCTGGTCGTTTCGGCGAATGCTATAGATGGTCTGGGAACTAGCTCTCGTTCCCAGGCTCCGCCTGGAAACGCACTGTCCGCAAGGCTCTGCCTTGCATGAAGGAGAGACCTTCGTTGCTCAATGATTGGCAGGCAGAGCCTGCCATGCATACCGTTCTCAGGCAGAGCCTGGCAACGAGAAAGCCGCTCCAACCGCGTGACTTTGCCGCTCCGGATGGTTAATCTTTACCTGCCATCCCGGCTTTACCTGCCATTCCGGCCCGTTGGAGTTCAAGCTTTAGTTTGACGCAGCAGCCTAAAAGGCTGAACTCCAACTCTGACCACCGACCACTGATCCCTGGAGCCTCGCCGTGAACCGCCTTGTCGCCCTCGCTCTTGCCGTCTGTGTTTGCACTCTTCCGGCTGCGCTTTGTGCGGCCCCGCCCAAACCGCTGGCCACCGGGCTGAGAAACCCCGAGTCGGTCGCCGTCCTGGACGGGCGCATCTATGTGAGCTTGATTGGCGAATTCAATAAGGATGGCGACGGCTCGGTGGTGGTGATCGAGAACGGTCAGGCCCGACCATTGGCCACCGGCCTGGACGATCCGAAAGGATTGTGTGCGTTCCGCAACTCGCTGTATGTCACTGATAAGAACCGTGTGCTGCGGATTGGTCCCTCTGGCAAAGTCACTGACTTTGCCGCGGCCGAGGCCTTCCCGTCGCCGCCGCAATTCCTCAACGACATTGTGGTCGACGAAAAAGGCAACAACTTCTACGTCAGCGACACCGGTCAGCAAGGCCGACCAGCCATCTACGGCATCGATAGCAAAGGCAAAGTGACGCTCGTCGCCGACGCCAAGGCAGCGCCCATCCTCAAAGGTCCCAACGGCCTGCTGATGGACAGCCACCAGCACCTGCTGATCCTCGACTTCCAGACCGGCGAGCTCAACCGGCTCAACCTCTTCGAAGCCGCCGCGGGGAAAGAAATCACCACCGAGAAGTACGCCGAGGGCTTTGACGGCGGCGATGGCCTCGCTTGGGACCATTTCGGCCGCCTCTACGTCAGCAGTTGGAAAACGGGCGACGTGTGGGTGATCGGCCGTCCCGGCGAAAAGCCCGTTAAAATCGCCGAGGGCTTTCAATCCGCCGCCGACATCTGTCTCGATCCGACTGGCCGGCAAATCCTAGTTCCCGACATGAAGGCCGGGACGCTCACCGCGCTGCCGATCGGCGTCCCCGGCGTTGAGCTCGACGAGCGCGTGATGCCGCTGGCAACCGAGTTGGCCTTCCCCGACTTGGAGTGGGCCGATTGGACCGGCGAAAAGGATGGCCGTCCGATTCCGCTGCGGCCGATCGTGCTCACGCACGCTGGAGACGGGAGCAACCGCGCCTTCGTCGCTACGCAGCGCGGCGTGATCCACGTTTTCACCAACGATCCGAAGGCGACCCAAACCAAAGTCTTTCTCGACATCGAGGACAAGGTCCGCTACGAGGACAAGGAAAACGAAGAAGGCTTTCTCGGGATGGCGTTCCACCCGCGCTTTAAGGACAACGGCGAGTTCTTCGCCATGTACACGATCAAGCGGTTGACCAACGTCATCTCGCGGTTTCGCGTCAGCAAGGACGATCCCAACCGGGCCGACCGTGCCAGCGAGGAAGAGATTCTCCGCATCGACCGCCCCTATTGGAACCATGCAGGCGGCACGATCGTTTTCGGTCCCGACGGCTACTTGTACGTTGTCTTCGGCGACGGGGGCTCAGGGAACGACCCGCACGACAACGGGCAGAACGTGGGCACGCTGTTGGGTTCGATCGCCCGCATCGACGTCGATCGCCGCTCGCCCGGTCTGAAATATGGCATCCCCAAGGACAACCCATTCGTGGGCGTCGAAGGGGCCCGGCCGGAGATCTGGTGCCACGGCGTGCGCAATCCGTGGCGGATCGCCTTCGACCACGAAACAGGCGTCCTCTGGTGCGGCGACGTGGGGCAAAACGTATGGGAAGAGATCAGCCTGATCACGCGCGGCGGCAACTACGGCTGGAACCGCCGCGAAGGGTTTCACGCTTTCGGCCCGCAGGGGACTGGCCCCCGCGACAAGTACATCGAGCCGATTTGGGAGTACCACCACGACCTGGGCAAGTCGATCACAGGCGGGGCGGTCTACCGCGGCAAGCGCCTGCCGGAGCTCGTCGGCCACTATGTCTACGCCGACTATGTCTCGAATAAGATTTGGGCGCTTAAGTATGACGAATCGAAGAACCGCGTCATTGCCAACCGCCCCATCCCTGACCCCAACGTCGCGATCATGTCCTTCGGCGAGGATCAAGAGGGGGAGCTGTACTTCATGACGTACTCGCCGACGGGGCAGGGGATCTATCGGTTTGTGAAACCTAGCGCGCCCTAACATGTGTCCCTGGCTTTGCCGGTGCGGAGCCGGTTGCGTTGTCGCGCCCAAACCCTTTCTCGGGTAGCCATCCGGGGGT